>JBEHZB010000007.1:0-223454 GCA_048497855.1 Bacteroidota bacterium
ATTTTATGGCTTGAGCTGAATAAAAAAGTAGATGCTTTCAAGCTGCGCACAGAAGCGATGAAGTATAATATCTCCATTGTGCCGGGAAAGATATTTTCGGCCAGTTATAATTTTTCGCATTGCATCCGCATAGGTTTTGGCAAGCCCTGGAGCAGTGATGTGGATTATGGATTGATGATGCTGGGTAAGCTGATCAAAAAAATGTCTGCATAAAGAACAGTTAACAGTTACCCCGATCTCTCTTTTACAGTTAAAACTGTGTACAGCATGACGAATGTCAGTTATCCTTGTGAGCAGCATCACAACTGCGGATAATAAGCTGCCCTACCTTGCAGGTACAAAAAAGATCATTATGAATACTACAGGTAAATTATTTACTGCAGTTGCTGCGGGTGTAGTGGCAGGTGCTGTACTGGGGATTTTGTTTGCCCCCGATAAAGGAAGCGAAACAAGAAAAAAAATAAGCAAAAAAGGTAAAGATGTGGCAGACGACCTGAAAGATAAATTTGAAAAAGTAAAAGAGAAGTTCAATGAAATAAAGGAAGACATGCAGCAGTGTGAGAAAAAAGCGCCGCAGGAATTTGCCTGATACGTTTTGATAAAAATATTATTTGCCTAAAAGACCGTTATGGAAGATGCATTCAACAAAACAGAAGAGATCGTTGATGTTATAAAAGAATATGTGAACACCAGGGTAGAGTCTGTAAAACTGGCTGTTGCAGAAAAGAGCTCTGCTGTTATTGCCGATCTTGTTGCAGGGGCAATTGCAATTGTTGTATTCTTTGGCTTTATCGTTTTTGCCGGGGTAGCGCTTTCGTTGGGGTTAGGCGAATGGTTGGGCAGGCCCTGGCTCGGATTCCTTATAGTGGCCTGCCTATATCTTTTAGTTGGCATGATAGTGTGGAAAGCCCGTACAAAGCTGATCCGCATACCAATAATGAATGCTATACTTCAACAGTTATTCAAAGATGAAGATCAATAACATCAAACAATTACAGGAAGAAAAAAAGCGTATCAGCAAACACCGCCATGAGCTGGAGAGCAGGATCAGCGCTGAGTGGAAAAACATGCACAGGCATACGGGAACGGCTGATAAAAAAGAGAACGACGGAAAAACAACGCTTCTTAAAACCCTTTTCACTTTTGCTATACGATCAATAGCCAAAAAAGCTGCGGATAAAGCGGCCGCAAAGATCACCGGCCTTTTTTGAGAACGAAATGCTGCAACACTCCCTGGTTACTGCCGGTGACCATAATCAATACATAAGCTAACCGGCATCATACACCAATAATTTCCCCTGTGCTAAGTTTGAAAAAATATGCGGAGGTACAGTATTGCCTTCTTGCTATTACACTACCGTTTTAATAATTACCAATGAATACAAAGAAGATCATTGCTGCAATTGATGGCCTTAAATATTCTGAAAGTACGGAGCAGTATGCCGTTTACCTGGCCAAGCAATGCCAGGGACATTTGGTGGGCGCCTTAATGGATGACCCGGCATATACCAGCTACAGGATCTACGACCTGGTGGTAAATGAAGGGGTATCCGACAAGCGGCTGAAAAAATTTGAGCAAAAGGATAAACTGTTGCGTGCCGCTGCTGCGAATGATTTTGAAAAAGCCTGCAGCAAGGCCGGTATAGAACACAGCATCCATCACGACAGGAATTTTGCTTTGCAGGAACTGATCTGCGAAAGTATCTATGCAGACCTTATGGTAATAGATGCCAAAGAAAATCTGTCGCACCACGCGGAGAAAAAACCTACACGCTTTATCCGCGACCTGCTGATTGATATCCAGTGCCCGGTAATGGTAGTGCCGCAAAAATTTAAACCGGTTCAAAAGATTGTTTTGCTGTATGATGCTGCGCCTTCATCGGTTCATGCCATAAAGATGTTCAGTTACCTGCTGCCGCAGTTAAAGCAGTTGCCTGTTGAAGTTGTTTCGGTAAACCCTGCTTCAACAACACTTCACCTTACAGATAACAGGCTGATGAAGGAATTCATGAAGCGCCATTATCCTAAAGCAAAATATACTGTAACAAAAGGCAAGGCCGAAGACCAGATCGTAAAATACCTGGCGCAGCAGGAAAATGCCATAGTGGTGCTAGGCGCTTACCGGAGAAGTGCTGTAAGCCGCTGGTTCAAGGAAAGCATGGCTGATGTGCTTATGAAAGAAGTAGCGCTTCCGCTTTTTATTGCACACAACAAGTAAATGTTCCTTAGATATTTCATCCATGAAAAAAACAACGCTCGAGCAACTGCTTACTACTGAAGATGCACAGCTTCAGAAGCTGAACCAGATCGTACAGAATGCTATTGAAGAAGAAAGGCTGTTATCGGATAAGCTGCTGCAGTTTGAAGATACCAAACCTCCTTTTGTAAGCAGGTTGGCCGACCGGGTTGCGGGCTTTGGCGGCAGCTGGAAATTCATTATATCCTTTGCGCTTGTGATGATCGCCTGGATCATCATCAATGTATATTTTTTAAAAGAACCGTTCGATCCTTTTCCTTTCATCCTGCTAAACCTGCTGCTATCCACCATAGCAGCGCTGCAGGCCCCTGTTATTATGATGAGCCAGAACAGGAAAGAAGAGAAAGACAGGCAGCGGGCAGTAAATGATTACATGGTAAACCTTAAGGCGGAAATAGAAGTGCGCAACCTGCACGGCAAGCTGGACCTGCTGATGACGGAACAAATGAAAACACTATTTGAGATACAGCGAACACAGGTAAACCTGATGGAAGAAATAAAGGCAATGGTTGATGCCAGGCCTGCTAAAAAACATTGACGGTATAAATATTGAAAGGGTATGGGTATATCAACCAACAACGTTTTGCAATGCTATCATTGCGGTGAGGATTGCATCAGCGCAACAATAAAAATAGCGGATAAGTATTTTTGTTGCGAAGGATGCAAAACGGTTTATGGCATACTCAATCAAAGTGACCTGTGCGATTATTATGCATTGAATACTCAACCCGGAAATAGTTTAAAAGAAATGACCCGGGCAGATAAGTTTGCTTTTCTTGATGATGCCGCCATAGAACAAAAGATCATACAGTTCCGCGATGAAGAGCAAACGAGGGCAACATTTTACCTGCCCCAGGTACATTGCAGTTCGTGCCTGTACCTGCTGGAAAACCTGCACCGCATCAACAGCGATATCCTTTCTTCGCTGGTAAATTTTCCTAAAAAAGAAGTGACCATTGTTTTTGATCATCAACGGACAACATTGCGCAAAGTAGCAGAACTGCTGGCTTCTATCGGGTACGAGCCTTACATAAGCCTTCACGACCTGGGAAATAAAAAACCGCTGTTCTCTAAAAAGATGATCTATCAATTGGGTGTAGCGGGTTTTTGTTTTGGCAATATCATGCTGCTGAGTTTTCCTGAATACCTTGGAATAGATGACCTGGATAAAAGCCTGAGAAACGATTTCAGGCTGCTGACCATGATATTGGCCCTGCCGGTATTGCTTTACAGCGCACAGCCGTTCTTTATATCTGCATGGAAAAGTATAACCAATAAATTCCTGAATATAGATACGCCGATTGCCATTGCGATATTGATAACATTTGGCAGAAGTGTGTACGAGATATTTGGTAACCATGGCGGCGGTTATTTCGACAGTATGAGCGGCATCGTCTTTTTTATGCTGGCAGGACGGTTGCTGCAAAATAAAACCTACCAGCAATTATCTTTTGAGCGGGATTATACTTCTTATTTCCCGGTGGCTGTTACTGTTATTAAAGATGGTACAGCAACACCGGTAGCATTGCCCGATATTAAGATCAACGATACCTTACTGATACATCACGAAGAACTTATACCTGCGGATGGCATACTTACAAGAGGCAAGGCATTGATAGATTATAGTTTTGTTACCGGCGAATCGTTACCGGTAGAAAAAGAGATGGGGGAAATAGTGTACGCTGGTGGAAAACAGGTAGGTAGTAATATTGAGATATTCACGATCAAAGATGTGGCGCAAAGTTATTTAACGCAGCTATGGAACAAAGACAAACAAAAAGATAAGGCATCTTTAAAGCCCGGCCTTGTAGATATACTGAACAGGTATTTTACCTGGATAGTGCTTGTGCTTGCTGTTGTGGGTGCCGTATACTGGAGCTTTACGGATATACATAAAGCCCTGGATGTAGTAACTACGGTATTGATAGTAGCCTGCCCCTGTGCTTTGCTGCTGAGCAGTACGTTTACCAACGGTAATATTTTACGCATACTGGCCCGCAATAAATTTTATTTACGGGATGCAGCCATCATTGAGCAGGTGGCAGCTGTGGATCATATTGTGTTTGATAAAACGGGTACCATTACTACGCCGGATCAACAGGTACGGTTTGTTGGTAAAGCACTTTCGCTGCAACAGAAAAAAATAATTGCGGCACTGGCAGCACAATCTACACACCCGCTGAGCAGGGCGATAGTGAAAAACCTGGATGTAAAGAACAGCTATGCAGTAAACGGTTTCCAGGAAATTGCAGGAAGAGGTATTGAGGGTTTTGTAAATGAAGAGCTTGTTGTATTAGGCTCATCGCCGATAGCAGCACAGCAAAATGATGCCGCCAGTGCAACGCAGGTGCATGTGGTTATAGAAGATAAATACCTTGGGTATTTTATTTTTGAAAATCATTACAGGGATGCATTGAATCAACTGGCCGATGAGTTGAGCATGCAGTTTAACTTATCTGTTGTTTCGGGAGATACTGATTCGGAAAAGAAAAATCTTAGAAAAATATTTGGCAGCAGAACCACGATGTTGTTCAGGCAGCAGCCTGTTCAAAAACTGGAGTATATACAACAGTTGCAGCAAGAGGGCAACACCGTAATGATGATAGGGGACGGGCTGAATGATTCGGGTGCGCTGCTGCAAAGTGATATCGGCATTGCTGTGGCAGAAGATACCAATAATTTTACGCCGGCTTCGGATGCTATTTTAAAAGCGGCTCAATTAACTATGCTGCCCCGCTTTATACAATTGTGCAGGGCAAACCGGCAGATCATCATTGCCAGTTTTATTCTTTCTATCGTTTATAATATCATCGGTTTATTCTTTGCATTGCAGGGTGCATTGTCTCCTTTGATCGCTGCTGTATTAATGCCTGCAAGCTCTATCAGTATCTTACTGGTTACTTTTTTCGGCAGCAGCCTTGCTGCCAAATGGCTGAAGCTGTGAACAAACATGGATAAAAACTGAAAAAGATATACTGCTCACCGTTCCTGCTCCATATTTTATTACCGCATGCGCTATTGTTTTCTTTAACTGATTCCTGTCATCTTTTTGCTTGATACCCATCACCATTCTTTTTCTTTTGCGCTGATAGATTTGCACTATTCAAAACAGTTTATGAGTGTAGTTATTATCCTGTTGCTGGCCAGTATAAGTGTTGCAGTTTTTTTTCTTGCAGCATTTATATGGAGTGTGAAGAGCGGGCAAATGGATGATGATTATTCGCCGCCGCGAAGAATACTTTTTGATGATGACCCTTCAACCGAAACTCTTAAATAAAAACAGCCCAATATTATGCAGGTAGAAAAGTTTTATTATGATAACAAGATCGTTAAATATTTTGCCTACGCTACTCTTTTTTGGGGACTGGTAGGTATGCTGGCCGGTTTGCTGGCAGCATTGCAGCTTATTTATCCTTCATTGAATTTTAATTTTGCCCCCACTACATTTGGCCGTGTGCGCCCGGTACATACCAATGCAGTGATCTTTGCATTTGTAGGCAACGGTATCTTCACCGGTGTTTATTATTCGCTGCAGCGTCTTTGCAAAACAAGGATGTTCAGCGATAAATTAAGCAGGATACATTTTTGGGGATGGCAAAGTATTATTGTTGCAGCAGCGATTACTTTACTGGCAGGGTTTACTACCGGTAAAGAATATGCAGAGCTGGAATGGCCCATCGATATTGCTATTACATTGGTATGGCTGGTGTTTGGCTTCAACATGTTTGCCACCATCATTAAAAGAAGGGAGCGGCATTTGTATGTAGCGATATGGTTCTTCATTGGCACCTGGGTTACTGTGGCCATGCTGCATATTGTAAACTCTTTTGAGCTGCCGGTTTCTATTTTAAAAAGCTACAGCTGGTATGCCGGTGTGCAGGATGCATTGGTACAATGGTGGTACGGGCATAATGCGGTGGCGTTCTTTTTAACCACGCCTTACCTGGGGCTGATGTATTACTTTGTGCCTAAAGCAGCCAACAGGCCGGTGTACAGTTACCGCTGGAGCATCATTCACTTTTGGGCGCTGATATTTATTTATATCTGGGCGGGCCCTCACCACTTATTATATACTGCATTGCCCGAATGGGCGCAATCGTTGGGAACTGTATTCAGCCTGATGCTGATATTGCCATCGTGGGGCGGTATGCTGAACGGCTTAATGACATTGCGTGGTGCATGGGATAAAGTGCGTGAAGAGCCGGTGCTGAAATTTTTTGTGGTAGCCTTAACCTGTTATGGTATGGCTACACTGGAAGGGCCGTTATTGAGCTTAAAGAATGTAAATGCCATTTCTCACTTTACCGACTGGACGATAGCGCATGTGCATGTTGGTGCACTGGGATGGAACGGCTTTCTCACTTTTGGTATGCTGTACTGGCTGCTGCCAAAAATATTCAATACAAAAATTTACTCGAAGAAACTTGCAGGTACACACTTCTGGATTGGTACACTGGGCATCATACTGTATGCTGTACCCATGTACTGGGCAGGCTTTCAGCATGCGATAATGATGCAGCATTTTACCCCCGAAGGAACATTGCAAAATCAATTCATTGATATGAGCAAAGCTATCTGGCCACTGCATGCTTTCCGTGCATTGGGTGGCACACTTTACCTGGTGGGCGTGTTCATTATGATCTATAATATTTATAAAACCGTGCGCTCCGGAAAACTGGTGGCCAATGAAGCTGCCGAAGCCCCTGCATTGGTAAAGGAATATGTGCCTGCTGCAAAAAGCCATTGGCACAGCTGGATAGAAAGAAGGCCAATGAAGATGCTGGTGGTAAGCCTGCTGGTGGTAATGATCGGCGGTATACTGGAACTGGTGCCTACATTTTTAGTAAAGTCCAATATCCCTACCATCGCTTCTGTAAAGCCATATACGCCGCTGGAATTGCAGGGACGTGATATTTACCTGCGTGAAGGCTGTTACAACTGCCACTCGCAAATGATACGTCCCTTCCGCGATGAAGTGGCTCGCTACGGCGAATACAGCAAGGCCGGTGAGTTTGTGTATGACCATCCATTTCAATGGGGCAGCAAACGTACCGGTCCCGACCTGGCACGTGAGGGCGGAAAGTATCCCAACAGCTGGCATTACAACCACTTCATAAAACCATCGGATGTTACCGAAGGAAGTGTGATGCCTGCTTATCCATGGTTCTTTGATAATGATATTGATACAGCAAGTACACCTGCAAAGATCCGTGCCATGCAGACCCTGGGTGTGCCTTATCCAAAAGGATATGATAAGATAGCTAATACAGAATTGATGGCGCAGGCCGACAGCATACGAAAAGATCTTAAGGCCAATAAGATAGAAACAGAAAAGCAAAAAGAGATCATTGCGATCATCGCTTACCTGCAACGGCTGGGGAAAGATATTAAAGCGAGTGAAACACCATCATCGAATAAATAAAATTGAATGCTATGAAGTTTGTTAATTATTTAAAGAACATTACCGGGGTTGAATTTTACCCGCTTATTTCTATGGTGATCTTCATTGCCTTCTTTTTGGCGGTAAGTATTTATGTGTACAGAACGCCAAAGAAAGTGATGCAGCAAAAAGCAAGGCAACCACTGGATTGAGTTTGCTGAACCTATTGAACCTGATTAAACCTGATCATATAAACGCCCGGATTATGAAGTACAAAATCAACTACCGACCAAAGACCGACCTGAAAATTTTATTGCTGTTGCCGATGATGCTGCTTGCTGCATTGTATTCATCGGCACAACCGCCGGAAGCAAAAACAACATCTTCTATGAATAATACGGCGATCATGATGTCGGTGATCGTTATTGCTGCATTGGCCCTTGTTATTGCAATCCTTGGTGCAGCCGTTATTGCTGCCAAAAGTGTTTACCGCGAAAGGATAAAGAGAGAAAAAGAAGAATCACTTTCTGCGGCAGCTAAAATTTTTATACTTATCGGCATAGGTGTGGCCGTTTCTAAAAATGTAATGGCGCAGGTAACCAATGCGGCGCAGGAAAAAGAAGTGGCATCCGCTGATACCATTGCGGGATTGCCTTCCAATACCTTTTACCTTATCGTTGGTGTGCTGTTACTGGAACTGATCGTGATACTTGCACTGGTGAATATCCTCAAGTTCCTTGCAGGAATAAAAAGCAAACCGCTGTTTTCTTTCAGGCCCAGGGGCGAACGGGAGCACAAGATTTCGGCACTTAACATTTGGTGGAACAAACTGAACCGCTCAGTTGCTATTGAAAAAGAAAAAGACATCGACCTGAGCCACGATTATGACGGCATCCGCGAACTGGATAATTCCGTACCGCCGTGGTGGAAATGGGCTTTTATTGCAACGATATGTTTTGGTGTGGTTTATCTCTGGCGTTTTCATATTGCAGAGTCTGCGCCCATGCAGGTAGAAGAACTGAACATTGCTATGCGTAAGGCCGAAGCAGATAAACAGGAGTACCTGAAATTATCTGCCAGCAAAGTAGATGAAAATACCGTGAAGATGCTGGATGCAGGCGGCATCAGTAACGGGAAGGTGTTGTTTACAGCAAACTGTGTTGCCTGCCACGGCAGCAATGGCGAAGGAAATGTTGGCCCCAACCTTACTGATGATTACTGGCTGCACAAAGGGAGCATCAATGATATTTTTAAAACAATAAAATATGGTTGGATAGATAAAGGCATGAAGAGCTGGAAAGATGATTTTACCCCAACACAGATAGCGGAGCTGTCAAGTTTTGTAAAGTCATTACACAATACCAATCCTGCCAATGCGAAAGCGCCGCAGGGAGAATTATATAAAGAGGCGGAAACACCTGCTGATTCTGTAAAGAATACTGCAGCCGGGCACGATGCTGCGCAAAACAATAATAAATGACAGGCGGATCTACACTTGAAGAAACAACTTTCCGCGACAGGATACCTACTGTTACTGAAACAGGTAAACGAAGATGGATATATGCCAGGAAGCCAAAAGGTAAATTTACCCGGTGGCGGAATGCGGTGAGTATTTTCTATATCATCATTTTCTTTTCGCTGCCCTTTGTAACTATAAAAGGCAACCCTGCCATGCAGTTCAATATCCCGGAAGGAAAGTTCTCTATTTTCGGAATGCTTTTCTGGCCGCAGGATTTTTTCATTTTCGGAACGGCAATGGTAACCTTTATTGTGTTCATTGTATTGTTCACGCAGATATTCGGAAGGCTGTTCTGCGGATGGGCCTGCCCGCAAACTATTTTTATGGAAATGGTATTCCGTAAAATAGAATGGCTGATAGAAGGGAACCCCAACCAGCAGAAAGCTTTGAATAAACTGCCCTGGGGCACAAAGAAGATACTGAAGAAAGGCCTTAAGCATATGCTTTTTTTGCTGCTGTCTTTTTTGATCGCCAATACTTTTCTCGCTTATATCATTGGCCCGCAGCAATTATTCCGCATTATAAAAGACCCTGTATCGCAGCATGTAGGCGGCTTTATTGCACTTTGCTTCTTTACAGGCGCTTTCTATTTTGTGTATGCCTATGTAAGAGAGATCGTTTGTACGGTTATCTGCCCGTATGGAAGATTGCAGGGTGTATTGCTTGATAAGAATTCTATTGTAGTGGCTTACGATCACCGGCGTGGCGAGCCAAGGGCCAAAGGCAAACGGCCCGTAACCGGTGTGGGCGATTGTATCGATTGTTTTCAGTGTGTTACTGTTTGTCCGACCGGCATTGATATCCGTAATGGTACGCAACTGGAATGTATCAACTGCACTGCCTGCATCGATTCGTGCAATCATGTGATGAAGCAAATGGGCCTGGCTAAAGGACTTATCCGCTATGCCAGTGAAAACGAGATCAGCAAAAAACTGCCTTTTTCATTTACAGCGAGGATGAAAGTGTATTCTGCTGTTCTGTTGCTGCTGATAACGCTTATGAGCTTTATGCTGGTTTCCCGGAAAGATGTGCGGGTGAATATATCGAGGGTAGGTGGCCAGCTGTACCAGGAAGTAGGAACAGACAGCCTGAGCAATCTTTATACGGTTACATTGAATAACAAGACCCGCAATATTGTTGAACTGGAAATGAAAGTAGAGAATGCACCCGCAGTGATAAAGATCGTAGGCACCCACCAGCTGCAGGCATTAACCGGCGAACAAAATAAAGCTACTTTTTTTGTGGTGATGCCGTTGAGCTATATAAAGAAAAGAGAAACGAAGCTGAAGGTAGGCATCTATCATAACAACGAAAAGATGCAAACACTCGACATCAGCTTTTTAGGTTACGTTAAACAAAACTGATCATTATGAAATGGAACTGGGGTACAAAATTAATATTGGTATTCAGCTTCTTTGCATTGGCAATGATACTGCTGGTTGTTATGAGTATGCGCCAGAAAGTGCAGATGGTAGCCGAAGATTATTACAAGGATGAATTGCGCTACCAGCAGGTAATTGATGCTACTGCGTTAGCCAATACATTAAGTGCAAAAGTGGAAATAACGAAACAGCACGATAAGATCATGCTGCAGTTTCCGCATGAAATGAATGGTGCTGTACTGAATGGCCGGCTGCTGTTTTATTGTGCAGCAGAATCTGCTAAGGATCAAACGATAAAACTGGAGACCGATATATTGGGCAAACAACTTATTGCTGCTGATAAATTCAGGCCCGGAAATTATATCGTTAAGATTGAATGGAAGTATAAGGATAAACAATATTACACCGAGCAACCCTTAAGCTTATAAACTATGATACAGCTTTTACTGGCGGGCCTTGCATTGGGCTTTATAAGCAGCCTGCATTGCGTGGGCATGTGCGGCCCGCTGGCATTGGCGCTGCCGGTGTACCAGCTTCCCTATCAAAAAAAGATAATGGCGCATGTGGTATATAATTTGGGAAGGGTAACTACATATGCTTTGTTAGGGTTGCTGTTTGGTGCAATAGGCAAGGGGTTTTACCTGGCGGGATGGCAGCAGGCTTTTTCCGTAGCAACAGGTACCACCATGCTGCTGTTCATCATTTTATATTTTGGGTTAAAAAAAGAGATACGATTTAAATGGATCAGGGATCTTAATTGGGAAATACAAAAAAGCATTGGTCATTTTCTTCAGAAAAGAAATTACAGCAGTTATTTTTTACTGGGCTCTGCAAATGGTTTATTGCCTTGCGGCATGGTTTACATTGCTGTTGGCGCTGCATTATTAACCGGCGATATAGGAAAGAGCACTTTGTTTATGGCAGCCTTTGGCTTTGCTACCGTACCGGCTATGTTATTGCTTGCCGGTATAGGCACCAGTATAAGCAGAGCTGCCAGGAATAAAATTAAACGGGTAACTCCATTCATAATGGCAGCCGTAGCCATACTGCTTATTACACGTGGCATGAGCCTGGGCATTCCTTTTATAAGCCCGGATATACACCCGCATGCTGCGGCTGATACTCCTGTTTTATGCCACTAGGTGAACATGATCAAGATGCATGAAAATGATTGCATTGTTTAATGATTTTATTGTTGTGTGTTTATTCTCTTCGAAGGCTTTGCCTTCGTAAGGCTTATGTTATAAAGGGATTTTATCCCGTTTCTCTTTATGCGCTGTTTCCTGTTTGAAGCTACGGAACAAAGCTCCTGCTGAACATAGCACTTACGAAGGCAGAGCCTTCGAAGAGTGCATCTTTGCCTTCGTAAGGCTTATGTTATAAAGGATTTTATCCCGTTTCTTTTTATGCGCTGTTTCCTGTTTGAAGCTACGGAGCAAAGCTTCTGCTGAACATAGCACTTACGAAGGCAAAGCCTTCGAAGAGTGTATTACGGGTACCGCAAGGGCGAGATCCTTTCGGCCATCACTGGCTCATTGAAATGGTGATCTGATTGTAGCAGCAGTATACTGTACTTATTTTTCAACAAGCCTGTTCAATAAATTCGCAATGGCTGCTGCAGGTAAAACAGCGTCTACAGGCGACAGCAGTATTGCCTGCTCAGGCATATAATTCACCAATGCTTCGGCAGGGTCCTGCACAATATTACGGCCGCCGTATTCTTTTATAATGCTCATAGCCTTTGCGCCATCTGCATTGGCGCCGGAAAGCAATACGCCCACCAGTTCCTGTTTATATACTGCTGCAGCACTGGTAAATGTTACATCAATACTTGGGCGGCAGTAATTCACTTTTTCAGAAGCATCCAGCGATATTGTGCCATCTTCTTCTACCAATACATGATAATCGGGTGGCGCTAAATATATCCAGCCCGGCAACAGTTTATCTTTTTCATCGGCTTCTTTTATATGCAGCGAAGTTTTTACGGCAAGCAGTTCTGTAAGGCCGTTATCTGCATTGCTGTTGCGGTGCACTACTATAATGATGGGTATGGTAAAACCGGGCGACAGCGCCGGCAATATTACCAGCAACGCATCGAGGCTGCCCGATGAGCCGCCGATAACAATGAGCCTGGTTGTACCAATTACCTGTTCTTCCGCCATATCTTTTCTTTGTTTTCTATTTGTTTATAATGTGCTGCTAAAGGTGAGAAGCGTATTGATTCTTTACTGCCCAATGCCAGGAAGCCAAGTGAATCGAGGCTTTTATCGAACAGCTGCAATACTTTTACCTGCAGTTCCCGCTCAAAATAGATGAGTACGTTGCGGCATAAGATGAGCTGAAACTGGTTGAAAGAAGAATCGGCCACAAGGTTGTGCGTTGAAAAGATCATTCTTTCGGAAAGCGATGTATCGAACCTGGCGTTGTTATAATTAGCCAGGTAATACGTTGAAAAATCTCCTTTGCCGCCGCACTTGATATAGTTCTCCGAATTTTGCTGCATGCTGCTTACGGGAAAGATACCTGTCTTTGCTTTTTCCAGTACTGCCTGGTTAATATCTGTTGCATATAAAATAGATTTGTGCAGCAGGTTGGCTTCTTTTAATAAAATGGCCATTGAATATACTTCTTCGCCGGTAGAACAGCCGGCATGCCAGATGCGGATAAAAGGATAGGTTGCCAATACCGGCAATATGTTTTCACGAAGTGTTTTGTAAAAATTAGCATCCCTGAACATTTCGGTTACATTCACCGTTACTTCTTCTACAAAATACATAAAGTAGGCAGGGTCTTTCATCAGCCTCTGCTGCATTTCTGCAAAAGAGGTATGGCGCCCTTTTACAAAAAAAGAATCTATCCTTCGCTTTAATGAAGCTCTTGAATAGCTGGTAAAATCGTAGCCGTACCAGCTTACAATATTGCCGAGCAAAATTTCCATATCAGCGGTGGCTATCATTGGACTTGTTTTAACCGGCCATCAAGTATCTGCAGCAATACATCTATATCAACAGGCTTGGAAATATAGGCATCGGCGCCTGCGGCCAGGCATTTTTCTTTATCTCCCATCATGGCTTGTGCAGTTAACGCTACCAGCTGCAATGAATTAAGCGACGGGATCTTTCTTATCAATGTCATTAACTCGTACCCATCCATATCCGGCATCATCATATCTACCAATGCTACACTGATATCCCTGTGCTGCTTTAACATTTCCAGCGCCTGCAAACCGCCCGGCGCTACTACGCAATTGAATTTTTTTGCCGTTAATACTGCTTTTAGCGCAAAGATGTTGCGCTCGTCATCATCAATGATCAGTATCTTTTTTGTTGGTGTGTTCATAGATATCAATAACCTTTTTCGTATAACCATATTCTTAACAGGGATACCAGCTGGTCCATATCTACCGGCTTGGAAATATAATCCGAAGCGCCTGCTGCAATACATTTTTCACGGTCGCCGCTCATGGCTTTTGCTGTTACGGCAATAATGGGCACATTCTTATACAGCGGATTTTTTCGTATGGCTTTTATACTTTCATAACCATCCATTTCCGGCATCATCATATCCATCAATACCACATCAATGTTATTGTTGTTCATCAATTGAACGGCTTCTTTTCCATCCATGGCGGGTATCACCTGCATCTGGTATTTTTCCAGCGCCTTGGTCATGGAATAGATGTTGCGTACATCGTCATCTGCCAGCAAAACTTTTTTATCCTTCAGCACATTTTCCTGTAAAATGGAACGCTCAAAGCCTGGTCCTGTTTTTTTAGTTTGCTGTTCCTGTACCAGGTGCAGGAATAAAGATACTTCATCCAGTATGCGCTGGTACGAATTGGCGGTCTTCAATACAATGGCATCTGCGTATTTCTTTATTTTAAATTCTTCCGGCTGCGATAAGCTTTTACCGGTAAACAGGATGATGGGAAGCTCTTCGAGCCCTTCATTCTTCCTGATCGTTTCCAGCAGTTCATCAGAATTTTTATCGGTGATGCTCATATCCAGTATCACGCAATCCACTTCTTTTTTATACAGCGAGCGTACACTTTCATCTACGGATTGATAGATCTCGGTATGTACATTGTAAGTGCCCAGGTAATAAGCCAGCGCTTTGGCATGCTTATAATTCTCTTCAATGATGAGTACCTTCTTTTCTTTTTTGCTTAGTATGAATTCTATCTTTTCAAAAATGGTATTCAGCTGTTCGAAGGCAACCGGCTTATTAATGAAATCTACAGCGCCTTTAAGCAGGCTTTCTTTTCTCACTTCGTACGACGACATGACGTGTACAGGTATGTGCCGGGTATGTGTATTGCTTTTAAGGGCCTCCATTACTTCCCAGCCATTTTTTACCGGCAATTGTATATCAAGCAGTATCCCCGCAGGCATGTACCGGCTTGCCATTTCAATTCCCTTATCGCCCCTTACTGCTACAATGCCCTTGTATCCTTTTTGCCTTGTATAATCAAGCAATGCCGCGGCAAATGTTACATCATCTTCAATGATCAGTATTACTTTGTCTTCAGGAGTAATGCTGTTGCGGTCGTCATCGATCTCATCAGGAATGATATCCGTATAGTACTTATTATCGCCGGCATCCTTTGCAGGTGTCACCGGCGTTGCCTGTGGTTCCGGCGCCGGTTCTTCTTTCCGGGGTTTTTGTATAATAATGTTGGTATGCTTCAATGGTATGCAGCAGGTAAATTCGCTGCCTTTGCCCGGGGTACTGCTAAGCGTTATCTGGCCGCCCAATAGTTTTGCCAGCTCCCTGCTGATGGAAAGCCCTAAACCGGTGCCGCCGTATTTGCGGCGGGTAGAGCCATCTTCCTGCTGAAAGGCTTCGAAGATCAGCTCCTGCTTATCGGGGCTGATGCCGATACCGGAATCTTTTACGGTGAAACAGATAGCGCCCGGTTTATCTACAGGGCAATAAACAATAAGATGAACATAACCTTTAGAGGTAAATTTAAATGCATTGGAAAGCAGGTTCTTCAATACCTGGTCCAGCCGTTGTTTATCTGTTTCGACCATTTCGGGTACTTCTGCGCTTATGTCAATTCTCCATTGCAGTTCCTGTTCTTTGGCAATGGGCTCAAACAATACATTCAGGTTGTTGGTGATGTCGGTGATCTTTACCGGCAATACCTCAATGCTCATCTTACCCGATTCTATTTTTGAAAGATCCAGTATCTCATCTATCAATTGCAGTAAACCTTTGCCGGAGCTCTGTATCACATTGGCGTATTGCACCTGGTCGGGGGTAAGGTTATTTTCGCCGTTCTCCGACATTAACCTGGATAACAGCAAAATAGAATTAAGCGGTGTTCTTAATTCATGCGACATATTGGCGAGGAACTCTGATTTGTATTTGGTAGATAAGGCCAGCGCTTCTGCTTTCTTTTCAATATCTGCATTCTTTTGCAGTATCAACTGGTTGCGCTGCTCCAGGGTGGCCGATCTTTCTTCCAGCAAAGTATTGGTCTCTATCAATTCTTCCGACTGTACTTTTAATTCTTCTTCAGATGTTTGCAGTTGATGCGCCTGTGCTTCCAGCTCGCTGTTGATCTGTTCCAGTTCCGATTGCTGCGCCATCAGTTCTTCCGATTGCGATTGTGTTTCTTCCAACAGTTCCTGCACACGCTGCCTGTTTTGTACGGTGTTGATGGCTACACCGATATTTTCAGAAATATTTTTAAAGAGCTCCAGTTCACGGCTGGTGTATTCATGTAATGCGCCCAGTTCAATAACGCCTTTTACCTCATTCTCAAAAACTAAAGGGAACACCAATACATTTACCGGTTTAAGTGCGGCAAACGTAAAGTTCACGGTAAGGTCTTTTTCGCGGATATCTTTTACCAGCAATGGTTTTTTAGTTTGTGCGCATTGCCCCACTATGCCTTCGCCCATTTGTATCCGCTGCCTTGTTTCACTGTTCAGCAATGCGTAGCCGTTTTCAAGTATAAGATGGTCTTCATTTTCGCGGCTGTAAAAAGCGCCTACCTGGCTGTTGGTATATTCGGCTATGTAGGTCAGTATCTTTTGCGATAAGCTATGCAGGTTGTCATCGCCGATGATGGCTTCATTTAAACCGGCAATGCCCGACTGCAGCCATTCTTTATCAGACAGTATTTTGAATGATGTTTCGAGCGACTCCGCCATTTTATTTAATGCAACAGAAATATTGCCCAGTTCGTCTGTTTCGGTATCAGTTACCCGTACACTGTAATCGCCCAGCGATATTTTTTCTGATACACCCTGTATGATATTGATGCGGTGACTGATGGCTGCATCTTTTTTGATCAGCTCTTCCTGCAGCTTTGCACGCACGCCTATATCCTTATTCATCCGTAAGTAAAAAAGTATAGTGATAAGTACGGCCAGTAAGGCGGCAACTATAATAAGTATGGGCGTGGTGGAAGAAAAACGGTTGAGGTTCTCTGTTCTTGTTTTTAATAAGGTAGTTTCCAGGTTGGTCATTTCTCTTACTATCAGCCTGGCGCTGTCCATAAAAACTTTGCCGGATACCAGGTCGGGAAAGTACACTTCGCCGGTTGCCTTTTTTCTGTCGATAAGGTCCTGCAGCCTGGAGAAGCGCTTGGTTACAAGATTCTTTAAGTTATCTATATTATCCTGTTGTACGGGGTTATCTTCGGTAAGTTTTTTTATATCGGTAATAAAGCTCAGGGTTTGCTGAAAGGACCCGTTGTAAGGTTCTAAAAATTCTTCGCGGCCTGTTAATAAAAAGCCCCGCTGGCCGGTTTCGGCATCTTTCATTACTGAAATTGTTTCCTGCAGTTTTTGCACTACAAGGTTGGTATGATTCACCAGTTCGGAACTGCGGAGGAGGTTGGTGATGCTGAAATACGAGGCAATGGAACTGATGATCAATATCACCAGGGAAATACCAAAGCCGATCAGGAGATTTCGTTTCAACGAAAGTTTCATATTGTTACCAGGTTTTTGGATGTAAGGTTATGCGTTTTGAATAAGCGGTATGGTAAAATAAAATAAAGAGCCTTTGCCCGGCTCGCTGGTTACGCCAAAATCGGCGCCGTGCCGTTCCAGTATCTCCGAACAGATGTACAACCCGATGCCAAGGCCCTGTGCATATAAGGATGCCTCTGAAACACGATAGAATTTACCAAACACATTCTGTTGGTTCTCGGGTAAGATACCGATGCCCCAATCCTTCACACCAAAATATAATTCGTTGCCGGGTGTTATACTGGTGATCACTTCTATCTCTTTGCTTTTGGGAGAATATTTTACAGCATTGCTGATGAAGTTGATGATCACCTGCTCCAGCCGCACGGCATTGCCCTGTATACGTGCAGGCGTGTGGCCCTTACGTATTATGGTAATGTCGGGATAGATCTGCATCAGCATTTCCAGTGTTGCCGAAAGCAATTGTTCAAAGTTGAGCTCCTGCAAATCGAACCGCAGTTTTCCATCTTCCATTTTCGAAACATCCAGCAGGTCGTTGATAAGGCTTTCCAGTTTGCTTACCTGTATCAGCGAGCGGTCAACATAATTCTTTATTTGTGTATCGCCGGCCAAAAGTTTGCCCAGCAATTGCACATATGCTTTTATACTGGTAAGCGGTGTTTTTAATTCATGGCTGGCCATGCCTAAAAATTCATCTTTTCGTTTAATGGCCTGTTTTTGTTCTTCTATATCGGTAAATGTGCCTGTCCATTTTACCACTACATCATTTTCTTTTACCGGCACAACGCTCAGCAGGTGGTACCTGTAATCTTTGGTATGCAGCCGTGCAATACGCAGTTCAAGCTGCTTAGGTGCTGTAGCAGCAATGATCTTCTTCCATTCTGTAATGATGCACGGATCATCAGGATGCATTTGCGGAAATTCATTAACGGAATTGGAATATTCGTACCAGTGATCGTTTACAAAATCAATAGCGCCATCGGCGGTAGCGGTAAAAGCTACCTGTGGTATAGAACCTAATATGCCGTTCAGCTCCTGCGCTTTTTCCTGTATCTGCTGCTGCGCTTTTTTACGAAATTCTATTTCGGATTGTAATTCATGCTGTGCCAGGTTAAGCTCCCTGTTTTGTTCATACAGCCGGTGAAAGGTTTTTACTTTCAATAACAATATGTCAGGGTCTATCGGTTTTACAATATAATCAATAGCTCCGGATGAATATCCTTTGGTAATGAATTTTTTTTCTGTATTTACTGCCGATAAAAAGATCAGCGGTATATCCATAGTGATGCTGTTGCCTGCCAGCGCTTCCGCCACTTCAAAGCCATCCATATCCGGCATCTGCACATCCAGTATGATGAGTGAATAACTGTTCTTAAGCGCTTTTTTCAAGGCTTCTTCGCCACTTAATGCCGTATCAACAGGAAAGGAATGAAGTTCCAGGATCGATTTGAGCGAAAAAATATTTTCTGGCCTGTCATCTACAATCAGGATCATACCGGGGAGCTGAGTTAAAGCTGAGTAATAAGGTTTGTTGTAACGTGTTGATTTCTATTAATAAAGATACCTATCTGTATCATAGTAACAATGGCTACAATAGTCATACCATAATGCCAATTCCCCAATTCAATGCCAAATATCCAAGATCCAAAGTCCAATATCCAATATCCAATATCCAATGTTCAATTCTCAATTCTCAATGCCCAATTCCCAATAACTAATTCCTAATAACCAATAACCAATAACCAACTACAGCCCCGCTACCAATTCCATATAAGTACCGCTATGGTGCTGGTGCAGTACCTGCAGTATCCACGCATGCGCATCTGCATCATGGAAGTAACCCTTCATCGGTACCTCACCGGTAAGGGGATGTTCATACTTATCGGGCGGTGGCGGTACTTCACTGAAGCGATTGATGACAAAACTGGCTTCATCTGGTCTCCAATTCAGTCTCCAGGGCCGGTAAATGGTATCGATATTATCAAAAGACCACCAGCAATTGGGCGCTATATCCAGCTTGTTCACATAGCGCCAGCTGTTGAGGCCGGAATATAAATAGGTTTCAAAAAAGCTGCAGAAATCTGCATTGCCCGTGGTTGGCCCGGCAAAAGAAAAGGGTGTGCAGATAGCAGTAGTACTTGCCATTTGTGGCCCGCCAAAAAGAGAATAGCACAGGTAAGTAAAATAAGGTGGCACCAATCCGCCGCCGAGACTATGGCCCGCTACATTGAGGTAAGCAATATTATTTACGCCTACAACTTCTTTAAAGAAATCTATAGCAGAATATTTTTTTCCGAATAAATGATGTTCGTATTCGAGGCTGTTTAAATAATTGATGCCATTGTTGGCCCCTGTTGAAATAACGGCAGTGGACGGGGCATCGGGCACCAATGTGTTGAAGGGCACCGGTGGTGAAAGTGCAAAATCCTCATTCTTCCAGGATGTCCAGCTGGTAAAATTGGTGCCCCTTATCACTACAGTATATTCAGCACCCGATCCGTCTGATAAGATAGCTCCCTGTACAATGTACATCAGTGCCACACTTTCCAATGCGGTAGGTATAAAACATTCCTCAGGTCCCCACACTATGTTTAAGCCGGGGTCAAATTCCTGGACATGAAACGGGATAAAAAATTTTTCTTTATACGAAATGTTGCATAGGGTGATCATGCTTAATGCAGGATTAGGGGAAGTTGACATGGGTTGCTTTTTAGGTTAATGTGCAATATCCGTGCATTAAAATAGCGAATAAGTTTTACACTATGGAAAGTTTATTTGAAACAGCAGGCATGTATAAACCGTAAACAATAGCTATATTGAAATTACTTTTGCAACATAAACAACAATGTTATGGATCCGAAGAACATCACAAAGAAATATACCAATGGAGAAGTGACCATTGTATGGCAACCTGCGGTTTGTATACACTCTACCATTTGCTGGAAAGGAGAGAATAGCTTGAATGAAGTATTTAACCCCAAAGAAAAACCCTGGATAAAACCGGAAGCTGCATCTACCGAAAGAATTATTCAGCAGGTAAAGCAATGCCCGAGCGGTGCACTAAGTTTTTACATGAACAGCGAAGCTGAAGAAAATAAATCGGTGCAGGCGGAGAGTATTGTAGAAACAGTACCCAACGGGCCTTTGCTGGTGTATGGCAATATCGTGGTAAAGGACAGCAATGGTAATGAAACCCGTAAAAATAAAGTAACTGCTTTTTGCCGCTGCGGTGCATCATCCAATAAACCGTTTTGCGATGGTACGCATAATAAAATAGGATTTACAGGATAACAAGCGCTTCTTATTGCTTCATCATTGCAGGATCATTCTTCGCAGCTTCCCATCCAATGATCGCTGTTTTTCTTGTAGCACCCCACATATAATTACCAAATGTTCCGCCGGATTGTATAACACGATGGCAGGGAATGAGAAATGCAACAGGGTTATTGCCGATGGCTGTGCCTACCGCTCTTGATGCATTGGGTTGATCAATATGTGCTGCAATAGTTCCATAAGTAGATAACTGCCCCATCGGTATCTTCAGCAGGGTTTCCCAAACTTTTAATTGAAAATCGGTTCCTTTTAAATGCAGTTTTACCTGGTGCAGTTTGCCCCAATCGTGTGTAAAGATGTACAGTGCATTTTGCTGTACCATATCCAGCATTTGCCGGTATTGTGCATTGGGAAAATATTGCTGTAATTTTTTCAGTTCCTTTTTTTCATCATCGGCAAATGCCATGTAGCAAATGCCTTTGGGTGTAGATGCTACGAGTATATGGCCGAACGGGCTTTCTGCAAAACTATAATTGATGGTAAGATTTTCCCCGCCGTTTTTAAATTCGCCGGGTGTCATGCCTTCAATATTAACGAAGAGGTCGTGCAGGCGGCTGGTGCCCGACAGGCCTGTTTCGTAAGCGGCATCAAAAAGGGTAGATTGTTTATCTTTTAATATCCCTTTGGCATATTCAACGCTTATATATTGTAAGAATTTTTTTGGGCTTACACCTGCCCAATCGGTAAACAGCCGCTGAAAATGAAAAGGGCTGAGATGAACTTTTGCCGCTACTTCATCCAGGTTGGGTTGTGTTTTGAAATTTGCTTTTATGTAGTCTATTGCTTCAGCAATGCGGTTGTAATGAATACTTTCGGTAATTGTCATATACTTGTTTTTATAACACAAAAGTATTGTGGATGGGTGAGGGGTAAAACCCGATACTTGCTTTTCTCACCGCAGAGAAATAAGTTAGCAGAGGTTTCGCAGAGAAATTCAATGGGTAAATGGATTTATTGTTCAATTGTTTTACCAACAATTAACCCGTTTAACAATAAAGCAATTCGGATTATCACGCTACCGCCACTCCCTTATTATACTTGTTCTTATACTCAATGGGAGAGAGGCCCGTTATTCTTTTAAAGGTATTTCTAAACGCCTTGGTATCATTGTACCCCACCTGGTACATTACTTCATTTACATTTTCCCGTGACCGCTCCAGGCTCATCTTTGCCATTTCTATTTTTACCCGTTGTATATATTCATTAACAGTATTGGAAGTTGCTTTTTTAAAACGGCGCTCCAGGTTCCTGCGGCCAAGCGCAAAGGTGGATGCCAGCTGATCGACCGTGATCTTTTCCTGGTAATTCTTTTCAATGAACTCCTGCGCTTTTTTTACCGGCTCATCATCATGGTCCTTTTGTCCCTGGAAGATCATGAACGAAGATTGATTGATGCGCTCTATTTCTATTGCAAATACTTTTGCAGCAAGCACGGCCATATCACGGCCGGCAAATTTTCCGATCAGGTATAAGATGAGATTGAGGTAAGAGAATGCACCGCCGCTGGAATAAATGCCCTGCTCATCGGTGATGATCTTTTCGGTTACCAGGTTTACTTCGGGAAACATTTTACGGAAATGGTTTTCTGCCATCCAGTGTGTAGCGCAGCTTTTGCCGTTTACCAAACCGGTAGCGGCCAGTAAAAATGCACCTAAACAAAGGCTTGCTATCTCAGCGCCATTGTTGCGCTGTTCAATTATCCACGGAATGAAGGCTTTGTTGTTTTCCAGTGCTAGCTGCAGGTCGCCATCAATGGCAGGGATAATGATAAGATCTGTTTTATCAATATCGCCAATAAGCTTTGTTGCATTTACGGTAAACAGTCCACCGCTAACCGGAGTTTCTTTTGAAAGACCAACCAGTTCTATAGTAAAAATGGGTTCATCTCCGCGACCACGAAGAAAATCATTTACCTGCGTTAATAACTGGCGGGAGCCTTCAAGACTTCCCAGGATAGCACCTTTGGGAATAAGAATGGATATATGTTTCATAGTACAAAATTAGAATAATACAACGTCGCAATCAACCCATTGAATTGCCGCATTTACACCCCTTTTAATTTCACTGCGTGCTGTAGGTTTGTGATGCGAAAAACAAAAACAAAAAGCAAAATCCAAAAAACAAAAAGCAAAACCCAAAAAGCAAAAATAAATGCCAATAACCAATACCCAATAACTAATAACCAATAAAACAATTTAACCATGATAACCCAGATCTTCGTTAACCTTCCCGTAAAGCACCTTGATAAATCAATGGCATTCTTTACCAAACTGGGGTTTACCTTCAACCCGCAATTTACCGATGAAAAAGCAGCCTGTATGATCGTTGGGGAAAATATATATGCTATGCTGTTAGTAGAGGAATTTTTTCGCACCTTTACAAAGAAGGAAATAATAGATGCCAGGAAAAGTACCGAAGTGATATTGGCGCTTGCAGCAGATAAAAAAGAAAGCGTGGATGAACTGGCACAACTTGCTGTAGAAGCAGGGGGCATTACACCGAGCGAACCACAGGATCTTGGCTTCATGTACTCCCGCAATTTCCAGGACCTTGACGGGCATTTGTGGGAAGTGTTGTATATGGAGGCAGAAGCAATTAAATAATTAATAATTAGTAATTAATAATTCAAAACTCATCTTCGCTTCGATCAACCGAAAACCGAAGACTTAAACTCAAAACTTAAACGACAATGGCTAAGATCAATCCTTATTTAAATTTTAACGGTAACACAGAAGAAGTATTCAACTTTTACCGTTCTGTATTTGGCGGCGAGTTTGTAGTGGTAATGCGTTTCAAGGATATGCCTCCGCAAGAGGGCTGTCCGGAACCCGCTAACCCCAATGGCATCATGCACATTTCATTGCCGCTTAGCGATGGGCATGTGTTGATGGGCAGCGATTCGCCGGAAGAATATCCTATTACAACAGGCAACAACATTCATATTTCATTGAGTGTTGACAGCAAGGAAGAAGCAGATAAAATATTTGCCGGTCTTTCTGCTGGAGGAAAAGCAGTAATGCCGATGGAAAAAACATTCTGGGGATCTTATTTCGGTATGTGTGCCGATAAATACAACATCAACTGGATGGTGAGCTTTGATGAGAATCCCGGAAAATAAATTTTCGATACAACTAAAATGGTAGAAGTATTTAAAACAGATGTACAGCATACCGAAGCCGCCAGCCGGTTGGTAACGCTGCTGCTGCAATACTTTCCCGGCCATAAAATAAATTTCGACCTGCACGATTGCGATAAGATACTACGCATTGAAGGGCACCATTGTATACCGTCGCAGGTAGAAGAACTCATTCAGCAAAACGGCTATTCCTGTAATGTACTGGAGTAGCTGTTTTTTTTTAGTGAGATGTCAGATGTGAGATGCAAGTAGCAAGATACAAGACACAAGTAGCAAGAAAACAATTTAACCATAAAACCATTTATCCATACTCCTGTATCCCATTCCAACCGAAAACCGAAAACTCCAAACAGAAAACTTTTCAGCGTAATCCCCGTAATCTGCGGGCAACTCCCAAAACTATTTAGCACTTACCCTCCAAAGAGTATTTCCTGCATCATCCGCCACCAGCAGCGATCCGTCTTTTAAAACAGCAACGCCAACCGGTCTTCCGTACACTTCTTTTTTACTTTCATCAGCCATAAAGCCGGTAAGAAAATCCTGCATCTTACCCGAAGGTTTTCCATTGGTAAAAGGCACGACTGCTACTTTATACCCGGTAAATGAAGACCTGTTCCACGAGCCATGCTGACCAATGAAAGCAGCGCCTTTGTAAGGAGCGGGAAAACTGCTGCCATTATAAAATGCCAGCCCGAGCGAAGCGGTATGCGATCCCAATGTCACATCAGGTACAATAGCTTTTGCCACCAGCTGCGGATTTTGATTGTCTTTTAATCTTGGATCGAGATGCTGCCCGAAATAACTGTAGGGCCATCCGTAAAAGCCGCCATCTTTTACACTTGTCATATAATCGGGAACAAGATCATCGCCCAGTTCATCACGTTCATTTACTGCTGTCCATAATGTACTGGTACCGGGCGCCCAGGCCATACCTACAGGGTTGCGCAGGCCGGAAGCGTACACTCTTTCACCACTGCCATCTGTATTTACTTCCAGTATATTGGCACGCCTTGTTTCTTTATCAATACCATTTTCTGCAACATTGCTGGAAGAACCAACAGCGATATAGATCTTACTCCCGGCAGCATTGGCAATGATGTTACGTGTCCAGTGCCTTGGGCCGGCCGGCAATTGTACAATTTGTTTTCCGGCAGCAGTTATGGATGTGCTTCCTGGTGTGTAGGGATACTGCACTACGCCATCTGTATTGGCAACATAAAAATTATTGCCGATGATCAGCATACCAAAAGGCTCATTTAAGTTTTGCAAAAAAACAGAACGCAGTTCGGGCACACCATCATTATTGGCATCACGCAACAGTGTGATACGGTTGGCGCTTTTACCATGACCGTTGGATTCTGCAATGAATATATCGCCGTTGTTGCCAACATATATCCAGCGTGGATTTTCTAAATTATCTGCAAATTTGGAAACAGTAAAGCCTGCCGGTGCAACAGGCATTTTACCGGCTGGCCAGCCGATTACTTTGCTGTAATTCTTTACCGACTCGGTGGCATAAGGCTCGGGCAGGTTTACGGTATCTACTTTATCGTGTATCGTATCAGCGGGCGTAGTCATTTTTGCATCCTGTTTTTCTTCATTGCTTGCCTGCGAATTGCTGCAGGAACCGACAGCAAAAAGTATTACCGCATAAAAAAAGATATTCTTCATAAAAATAAGTTGAGTGTTAAAACATTAAATAAGAAGGCATCAACTACAATGCCATTAAAGGGCTGCTTATAAAAGCAATTGCTTTTATAATAATGGGGAAAGGATTACTCATAACTTAACGGCTGAATATTATTCCTGCAAAATAATTCCGCAAAGGCGCCGCGTTATAAAAGCGGTTGCCCACAGCATTAAGATCATTGCCCAGGCTGTACCGCTGGTTGAGCAGGTTATCAATGCCCGCATACAATTCTATGCGGCCCGGATTTTTTAAAGAAAAACTGTGGCCGAGTTTTAACTGCACCAGGTTGTATGCTTTGGCGAAAACAGTGTTGCCGTCATTCAATGGTATGGCTGCGGTATAATTGTGCTGGATAAAAAGATACGTGCTGCATTGCAGTTGCAGCAATACACTGCTGATAACTGTTTGCTTAGGTACGCCGGTGATGGTATTGCCCGAATAATCATTGGCACCGCTGGCATAGTTATCAAAGAAAAAATTATTGAATGTAGTACTGTTGTTCAGTTGCAGCTTATTGATGAGCCTGTTGTGTTGTGCAGGAGATATCAATTGATACGATAACTGCAGCTCCACACCGGTTTGATCGGTGCCGCCTGCATTCACAAAATACTCTGCGCCCAAACTGTTTTGCTGCCGCACAATAGCATTGTGTAAGCGGTAATGATATACCGCAGCATCTGCAAAGAATGTATTGTGCAATGCAAAATACCTTGCGCCCAATTCAATGTTGATGCCTGTTTCGGCCTGCAGGTTGGGGTAGATATTATTATCCGAAGGCCTTATCTCTGCTGTGGTGGGTGGTGAATAGCCGCGGCTCACTGAAGAACGTAACGAGAATTTATTAGTAACAGCATAGCTTATTGCCAGCCTGGGCATCCATTGTGTTTTGAAACGGTTGCTCAGCTGTGCAGAATCTTTAAAACGGTATTTATAAAAGTTGACGCTTAATCCTGCTTCCAGTAATAATTTTTTATGCAGGTCTATTTTTAGGCGGTGGAAGATAAAATGCTGATCGCTGGTAATAGTCCCCGAAACCATAAGCGTACCTTTATTGCCATGATCGTTGGTATAGTTGGAGATGTTTGATTGGGTTTGCTGCCATTCTGCACCGATATCGTATTCCCATTTAATGGCGTTGTTGGTTTTATTATTGGAGAAGATTAAAAATGTTCTTGCACCATAAGTATCTTCTTTACGCATTTCATAATTGGTGATGAAAGGATTTTTAAAATCAACCGTTGATGCAAATACAGCGATCACATTTTCGATGCTACTGTTCAATTGAGCTGTATGCGTAATGCCACCAAACAACATCTTATTATATATCGCTGCTTTCTGTTCGCTGGCGCCGGGCACAGTAGCTGTTGGCGGACGGGCCTGTGCAGGATCGGCTTCGTATTGTGCCAGCGTTAACCCGCCGGGGGTACGGTAATACAGGTTGCTGTACAGCACCAATGCTTTTATACTGTTATGCTTATTGTATCGCCATTGATCGCCAACCTGTACATACATTCTTTTCATGCGGCTGTTTTGCCGGTAACCATCTGCCTGCTGGTAACTCTCCACGATATTTAAAACATGCGCATTACTGTTTTTTGTGAAAGCAATGTTTTGTTTGAACAAGCCGTAAGAACCACCGGCCAGCTCTGTTGTCAATCTGTCTTTGGTATTGCCTGTATGAATGTTTACCACACCGCCAGAGTTGGCGCCGAACAAACTTCCATCAGGCCCTTTCAATACATCAATGTTATACACGGCATTCATAGCGATTGAATTGATGTAGGTGTTGCCACCTGCATCGGTAAGCGGGTATTCATCTAAATAGATCTTTACATTGCGTACGCCAAAAGGCGAACGTAATAAACTGCCGCGTAAAGACAGCCGGTAACTGCCTGGTGAACGCTCTTCCATACGCACGCCGGGTATAGTATTGAAAGCGGGTACCAGTGAGCCGGAAGTTTGCAGCTGCAATTGTGCGCTGTCTATAACTGCCGCCGCAGCAGGTGTGCGCAGCAAACTTTGTTTTACCAGATACGAAGTAACCCTCACTTCATTTATCGCAATGGTATCCTGTGCTGCACTGAACAGCGGAGAAAGAGCGGCGAATAATATATATAAAGCAGGTACTGTTGTTTTCACGGAAGAGGAGGTTGCAAAAAGCAGTCCAAGGGTGTTTGTTATTCGTTATTGGTTAATTGTTATTGGTTATTGGTTATTGGTTATTCGTGTTCGTCGTCTGTCATCTGTCGTCTGCCGCATCAAAAAAACTTTTCCGGCTCAAGCAACCAATTTTAAAATCCCCCGTTTGTACTTATTGACACATCTTAAACCTCAACCAATAAGAACCAGCTTTGGCCGACCTGCAAACGATAATATTTTATTGTAAAGCTAACGACCCTGCATATCAGAAGATAATGTACGAGCGCTTTTATGGCTTTGCGCTTAAAGTAGTGTTCCGTTACATATACCGGTATGATAAGGCTGTAGATATTGTGAACGATGGATTTGTAAAACTGTTCCGGCATTTTCCCAAATTTGAAGTAGCTACCTCTGCTGATACCGAAAAGATACTGATGGGCTGGATAAGAAAGATCATGGTGAACTGTGCTATTGACGAACTGCGCAAAGATCAGCTGCTGCCGCAAATAGGAGAGTTATCCGCAACGCACTGGAATGCGCCTGCACATGATAGCGGCCCCGATGAAAATGTACTGTACAAAGAACTGATAGAGCAGGTAAAAAAACTGCCGCCTGCATACAGGGCCGTGTTCAATATGTATGTGATAGACGGGTTCAGTCACCAGGAAATAGCCGACCATTTAGAGATCAGTGTTGGCAGTTCCAAATCGAACCTGTTTAAAGCGAAAGAATATTTACGAAAAATAATTTACCAGGATACTAACCCCGCATATGCAAAATTTAGATAACGATATGGAAGATCTGTTCAGGGAGGCAGCCGAAAACTACCCGCTAAGAGTAACGGGCGCCGACTGGAGCAAAGTGCAGGCAGCGCTGTTACAGGAACAGCCCCCTGTTAAAGATGTACGATCAAACAAAAGAAAATGGTTGTGGTCGCTGCTGTTGTTGCTGATACCATTCATCTGCTCAAGATTGCACATGGGCTATGCAACAACTGCAGCTTTACTTGCCACAACAACAACGAGCTCATTTAAGGAAGAAACAAATGAAAAAACAAAAAACAATACAACAATAAAGCAATCAAACAATATAACCATTCAACCATCCAGCAATTCAATCCCTTCCCGCTTAAACTTTTTACTTGCGCCAATAGTAATCAGGCAAGCTAACAATTTGAATACACCAATAGCAAACAATATAACCACCCAACCATATAACCATTTAGCCATTCAACCATCAAACCATTCAATACAACCATTCAACAATACAACCATTACTCCATTTACCCTTTCTTCCAAAACCACCGCCACAATCACCGCACCATTAATGGACGAAGAAGAAGATAACGAAACTGATGCACCGGCAAAACAAACAACACTAACTGCTGAAACAACTAAGGAGGATAAAATTTCTAAAAAAGATACTGCTTCGCATACCTCCACTGCTATAACCAAAATAAAAGACGAATTACCTGCGGCCCAGCCAGCAAAGGCTTCCGACAAACAGAAGCAACCATCACCTGCCAGGTTTTATGTAAGCCTGCTGGGTGGCGCAGGTGTTAGTAAAGTAAAGACTTCTAAGTTTGAACCTGCGGGCACGAGTGTGGGTGTATCGGCAGGCTATAACATCAGCAAGCGCTTTGCTGTGGAAGCAGGCGCCTTCTGGTCTACCAAAAATTACAGTACAAAATATAAATACTTCAACAATTCCAAAACACAATGGCCCGCTGTACGCATCATCGAAACGGTGCATGGCGAATGCAAGGTGATAGAAGTGCCGGTTACGCTGCGCTACAATTTTAAGCCAACGGCAAAGCACAGCTTCTTTGCTGCTGCAGGGCTTTCCTCCTGGATCATGAAAAAAGAAGATTACGATTATACCTACACTACCTTACTTAACCCGGTGCAGAAGAGCATGTATAAAAGCTATTACAACTCCGGCAACAACTGGTTCTCTGTATTGCAGCTGAGCGCAGGCTGGCAGCGCAACATTGGCAAACTGGGAGCCATACGTGTACAGCCTTATTATAACCTTCCGCTGCATGGTGTAGGGCTCGGTAGCCTTAATGTCAGCGGCTTTGGCGTACTCGCAGGGTTCACATTTTCAATACGGTAGGTGGCGTGAGAGGTGAGATGTGAGACGTGATATGACAGATGTTAGATGTTAGCTGGTTGGCCTCTGTCATCTAATATCTGTCATCTATCATCTGCTGTCTGTCGTCTCACCTCTCACGTCTAACGTCTCACGTCTAACGTCTCACGTCTCACCTCTCACGTTTCAAAAAAAGTTCTTCAAAAAAAATACAGCCCCAGGCAACCAACCTTCACCATTAACCGTATATATAACAGTAAGCGTTTTAAGTTAATATCCAATGTCCAAACCAAATCCAATTCTGATCTCCTTTGAAAAAACCAAGACTTATTCCCTCCTGTTGTGAACCTTGTTAGCTTTATCGAAAGCAACAAAACCACAAAGTCTATCTAAAAGCCTGCCGGTATATTCGGCAGGCTTTTTTAATGGGGGAGAAATATCTACAGTTTGGGGCGGGAGGAAGGTTGAAAGTGTAAAGTTGAAGGTTGAAAGTTGAATGTTCAATGTTCAATGATCAATTTTCAATGCTCAAGTTGTAAAAGGCATGGCCTTTGATTTACTGACCGTATAAAATCACTAAAAACAATTTAACGATGAAAAAGATGATCGTACTGCTGTTGCTGGCGTTTACCGTAAGCGCCGCCAATGCACAGGAAACAAAATTCAAGCGCACCAGCAGCCCCAGGCAAAAAGTGCACAATGTATTTCACAAGAACAAGCATTACAACGGCTATAAGATAAAACATAAAAACCGGTATGGCCACAAAACCAAACGTACCGTGAGGAACGGGCACGTGCATGTTAAATCGCACAGTATGGTGATGAGGAAGGAGGAGCTGGTGGCGTAGTTGAGACGTGAGACGTGAAAGGTGAGACGTGAGATTTAGGATTTGTGATTTTGGATGTATGATGTAGGATTTGTGATGTCAGATATCCGCAGTCAATTGATTTGAACCATCAAAAGATACCGTATCCGGAAGACAATAGTTTGATCGTGAATAGTGTATAGGCCCGCTGAGCATTCAGCGGGCTTTTTGTGGGCGCTATTTAATGGTTCAATTGTTTGATGGATAAATGGTTAGGAGAGGAGGGGTTCAATTTTTGCAGCTGCACTGCTTATTATCACGGTGGGGATGCCTGTTATCACAGTTACTTCTCGAATTATTTCGGAGGGGATTCAAATTATCTCGGTAACATTTCGAATTATCATCTAAAACCCGAAAGTTATCACAGTTACATCTCGAATTCACTCAGCAACAATGCTTACTCACACAGTTACATCTCGAATTATCTCGGTGAACATTCAAATTATTTCGGCAACATCTCGAATTATCTCGGTAACATCTCGAGTTCTCATCTAAAACCCGAAAGTTATCAGAGTTACATCTCGAATTCACCAAAACACCTTGCTCATTCACAAAATTCACCTGCTCCTTCTCACCGCCACTTTACCAACTACCAATCCCCAATTCCTGATTACCAACCCCTGATCCCCAATTACCCAATCCCAATTACTGCACCACCAGCTGACTGCTGCCATACACCACCACCTGGGGCTTATCCTTGTACAGTTCTACCTTGCCGTAGATGCACACCGTCTTATCCACATAAAAAACTTCGGGCTTTTCGGCGAAGGTTGCCCTGGCATCGGCCCATATTACTACCGTAAGCGGTGCATTGGGATAGCTGCCACCGGCATTTAGGAAGGTAGGCGTGCCTTTGGCCCGCTCTAAAAACACACCGCCATATATCTTGGTGCATATTTTTACCGAATCGCCCACATGCTTACCGGCATCTTCTACTTTTATTTCTGTTTGGCAAAAGGCAGCCATAGATAACTGCAGCCCTGTAAGGAGGAGGGAGATTTTTTTCATTTTTTGGAGAGGTTTGAGGGTGCAAGATGAGGGAATTTTTCGAAGGGACAAGGTTATTGAAAATGAAAATAAATTTTAATATATGGAAATAAATTACCAATTTGTATTTCCCTCAACCTAATAAACCCTTTCATTCATGTAAAAAATCATAAAGTTCAACACCTGTCCTAATCCTCTAAATGAACGGCGATTGAATAGGGCATCAATTAGTAAGTAATTAATAATAAAATTTAATTAATGGCAATAATTACAAAATCAGAATTTGCTTCTGTCGCAAGAAGTAAAGCAGGCGCTTTAGGACTAAGAGGAGTTGTTAATCAGAATAGAACATTCTCTAAATATTCAGCGGTAACAAGTGTATTCCTTTCTCATTCTCATTATGATAAAGATGTAATGGAGCAAGCTAAATATTTCTTTGAGAATTTAGGAGTATCCATTTATGTGGATTGGGCCGACGAGACAATGCCAGAAAAACCAAATGGAGTTACTGCTCAAAAGATAAAGAGCCAAATAATTCTAAATGATAAATTTATTTTATTGGCAACAAACAATGCAATTTCATCCAAGTGGTGTAATTGGGAAGTTGGGTTAGGTGATGCATTTAAATTTTCAAATAAAAAAATTGCATTGCTTCCCTTGGCTGATAGTAATGGTAGTTGGAATGGGAATGAGTATTTACAAATCTATCCTAGAATAGAAAAAATAAAAAGTTCTTCTGGAGAAGAATATTTTGTTTTGTATCCAGATCGATCAATCGAGACATTGACAACGTGGCTAAAAAAATAAACTAATATGGTAAAATCAACATACCAACTAATTACTTTGGGTAATTACAATAAGTTTCATGACGTAATAATACAAACGTTATATAAACGAATTGAAGAATTAGGGATGTCTAAAAATCTATTAGAATTAATAAATAGCTCCAATTTCGCAAAAGACTATCGTTCTAATAATCCTGTAGTAGCAATATATTACGGGGGTAAGGATAATAATGATTTAGATATTGTTGAGACGTTGAAAGCTAATGCTTCATTTATTTTACCTGTATTTAATCAGTCAGGTAGTTTTCATGCTGATGTTCCGGAATTACTTCAGGCAATAAATAGTGTTAAAATAGAATCAGAAATAGATATTGATGCATTTGTAAATAATATATTAGAGGGCTTCAGTCTATTAAGATTATCCAGGCGATTGTTTATCAGTTATAAAAGAAACGAATCAAGGGGGGTCGCTATACAACTATTTGAAAAATTAGAAGAGGCAGGATTTGATGTTTTTTTAGACACACATAGTATTAGAAAAGGAGATATATTTCAAGAAGAATTATGGCATAGGCTTGTCGACACGGATATAGTTGTATTATTGAATACACCAAGTTTTTTAAGTAGTGAATGGACGACGGAAGAATTAGCAAAAGCAAACTCAATGTCAATAGGAATAGTGCAACTAGTGTGGCCAGAAAATACTCCTGAACGTGTTGCCGAACTTAGCCTTCCTATTAAAATGGTAGAAGCAGATTTTGTTGGAGGAGAATTTAGTGATGTTAATAGTATTTTGCAAGAAGATACCGTAGCGAAAATTGTTCAAGAAGTTGAAGTTTTGCGGGCAAGAAGTTTGGCAGCAAGGCAAGATAATTTAATAACCGAATTTGTAAAATCAGCGTTGGCAAATGGTAGCCGAGCTATGCTTCAGCCTGAAAAATATTTAACATTACAAACTAAAACTGGAAAAGAGCTAATTGTTATACCAACAATTGGTGTACCTCATGCGTATACTTATCATCAATCGGAAAATTTAATAAAATTAATTAAGTCTCAAAAAGTCGAGGGAATTCATTTATTGTATGATCATAGAAATATACGAGAAAAATGGCAACAACATTTAGTTTGGCTAGATCAATATTTGCCAGTTGGTTCAGTTAAGGTAACTGACTTAGACAATTGGATTAAAAGTAAAAATTAAATTATGGTTTTTTTGTCAGCAAGCATCCCTATAGAAGAAAGGGATAAAAGATATTTTGTGACTGCAGATTTTATAGCAATTCGTGATGCAGTAAGAGCATTAGCTACTGTTGTAATACCTCATTCTAAATTAGTATGGGGAGGGCATCCTGCTATTACTCCGTTGATTCGTTATGTAATGAACAGGATGAATACTAATGTTAGGGAGCATGTGACAATCTATCAATCTAATTATTTTAGGAAATTTTTTCCTGTAGACAATTTTGATTTCGAAGATATAAGAATTATTCCAGAAAGTTCTACCAGGGATAGTAGCTTGTTGGAAATGAGAAACGCAATGATAAGACAAAATGATTTTAGAGCTGGAATCTTTATTGGCGGAATGGAAGGCGTTGAAGAAGAGTATTTTATTTTTAAGGAAGCACATCCTAAAGCGTTACTATTGCCTATTGCTAGTACAGGTGCAGCTGCTCAAATGATTTATGAAAATACATATCCACTTCCTGATTCAAGATTAAAGAATGATTATGCCTATATGGCGTTATTTAAATCTTTATTGAAAGAAACTCTAAACCTTGAATAATGGATAAACATCTTTCTCAAAATTTGCTTAATGAACTTTATAAAGTCAAAATAAAAACTATTGGAAAAGAAGGAATTGAGGAGATTAAAAACAAACAACGAACTAAAGATATTAATAAAGACAGGAACAGTATTTTTTTATGTCATAGCCATCTTGATAAAACGATAGTCAATAAAATTTTAATATTGTTTAATGATCTTCAGATTGATCTTTACATTGATTGGATGGATACAGAGATGCCAAAGTTGACAAACAGGAATACAGCTCATATTATTAAGAATAAGATTGACAGTTCTCATAAGTTTTTATTCTTGGCAACTTACAATGCCTAAGATCAAAATGGTGTAATTGGGAATTGGGGTTAGCTTATTCAAGTAAAGGTGAAAACGATTTTGCTATTTTGCCGATAGAAACAGCATCAGGGAAATGGACAGGAAATGAGTATTTACAACTTTACCCTGAAATGCAAATTAACCTTACAGGCAAAATAGGTATACATAATGATATAAAAATCCGATTTTATGATGACCGCGAAATAGCTTTTTCTGATTGGTTAAATACGATATCATAGGTTTTTTCAATGTCTAAATTTAAATAAATGTATAGAGGCTTTGATTTAAAAATAATGTGGGAAGACAATAGCTATTATCAAAAAGGATTAAAGCTAAACGAGTTTACTAAAAATAGGATAATTCCAATACTAGAAAATTATTTAAGTGCGAATAACGTTATTGATGGCTCCAAAATTCAATCGGATTGGTTTCCACAAGTTAAAGCTGATGTTTTTATTTCACATTCTCATAATGATCTGGTGCAAGCCATAACTCTGGCAGGATGGCTTAATAATAAATTTGGCCTTACAGTATTTATCGACTCAAATATTTGGGGGCACTCGGATAAACTATTGAAGCAATTGGATAATAAATATTGCTTAAAGGAAAATGGAGATTATAGTTATGAGAGCAGAAATTATTCCACTGCACATGTTCATTTACTTTTAGAAACTGCATTAATGATGATGATAGATAAAACTGAGTGTGTTTTTTTCTTAAATACACCGAATTCAATTTCGATATCAAATGCTAGGCATAAACCACAGACCAAATCGCCCTGGATTTACTCCGAACTATCAATTACGAAATACATAAGAAAGAAAAAATTGGAAATATATCGACCTAAAGAAAAATTATTTTCAAAAGCCTTACGAGAATCTACAGGAAAATTTGAGATGCTGTTTAATGCAGATTTAGATCATTTAACTAAATTAGAAATTCGACATCTTGTAGAATGGGAAAAAGCATATCAAAATGAACTGAATCTATTTCCTAGAAACAATGACATTTATCCATTAGATATTCTTTATGAGAAAAATATAATTATTTAATAGTTCTAAATATTTTTTATGGATTTTAATACATACCAAGAAAGAGCAAGGGCTACAATTCAAAAAAGTAATTCAGATGATAAACTCACAGAGATTGTCCCTTTTCTAGGGATAATTGGAGAAATAGGATCTGTAGTTACACAGTTAAAAATTAAATTTAAAGATGGAGATGCTTATGTTGCATTTAAAGAGAAATTAAGTGAAGAATTAGGTGATGTGCTTTGGTATTTATCAACAATTGCAACCCAGAACAACTTAATATTGGAAGATATAGCACAAGATAATCTTTCAAAAATTCATGACCGATTTTTAGATGATGACGTTTCTACTTATAAAGATTTCGATTTAAATTATCCAGAAAGCGAAAGGTTTCCGGATGAATTTGAGATTGAATTTGTTCCATTTGAGGAAAAAGGTCAAAAAAAAGTAAAAATCATTGATAAGAGAAATGGTAATTTGATTGGTGATCCACTTACAGATAATACATATGATGATGACGGATATAGGTTTCATGATATTTTTCATTATGGCTATTTGGCTGTATTAGACTGGTCGCCTGTTTTAAGAAAACTCTTGAATAAAAAAAGAAAAAGTAATCCAATAATTGATGAAAATGAAGATGGTGCAAGAGCCCAAATAACAGAAGAGTTAGTTTCTCTATTTATATATCACCATACTTTAGACCACGATTTACTCAAATACAGTAAAAGTGTTGATTCTGGTATTATTAAAAAAGTGAAAAATCTTGTAATGAAAACAGAAGCTAATGAATGCAGTGGTAAGCAATGGGAAAAGGCTATATTGAATTCTTATTCAATATTCAATCAATTAAGAGCAAATGACGGCGGCAGAATTTTAGTGAGTAAAAAAAACAGATCTTTAATCTATTTAGGAAAAAACTAGAGATAAGATAGAGTAGATTTTAACTACTAAGCAGAAGAGTTTTGCTTAGGTTTGTTTAAATTTGAAGGCTTAGATAGTTTTATAATTATATAAGCAAGAACGGATATTAAAACAAATAACAAACCCCAATCTAGTTTGATAATTTCGAAAAAAAGAAAACCGACGCCAAGTATTGCCTATAATACATATTGGAAGTTTGCGGTAGAAAGACAAAATATTTTTTTTAAAAGGTTTAATGGCGAAAGTTATCCATGGACAAAAGACAAAATTTTAAGCCAGTACAAATTTACTAATGTATATAGAGCGACAGATAGAGTAAGCCAATATTTAATAAAGAATGTAATTTATAAGGGGCCGCAAGAAAGTGAGGAGGTATTTTTTCGAATAATACTTTTTAAAATTTTCAACCGTATCTCAACATGGGAATTTTTAGAAAGTGAATTAGGGGAAATCTCTTTCAAAGAATATTCTTTCAAAAGGTATGATAGGCTTTTTTCGGAATTATTAACCAATAAAGTTCCAATTTATTCTGCAGCATACATTATGGCCTCTGGTAGGTCTACTTTCGGCTATGATAGAAAGCATCAAAATCATTTGAAGCTAATTGAGTCTATGATTAATGATAAAGTTCCGTTCAGGCTTCAGGATTGCAAGGGAATGAATGAAGCTTATAACCTTTTACTCGGCTATCCAACAATTGGTGAATTTTTGGCATATCAATATGTTACAGATATAAATTATAGTACGCTGACGGATTTTGATGAAATGGAATTTGTAAAAGCTGGACCTGGTGCAAAAGATGGTATCTTAAAATGTTTTATAGATTTTGGAGATTATTTGTTTGAAGATATAGTTAAAATGATGGCTGATAATCAGGAGGAGGAATTCAGGACATTACAACTTGATTTTATTAGTTTGTGGGGACGAAAACTACAGCTTATTGATTGCCAAAATATTTTTTGCGAAGTAGATAAATATTCTAGAATGGCACATCCGGAAATACAAGGCTATTCAGAGCGAACTCGAATCAAACAAAAATTCGCACTTGGCGATAAAGAGTTAATTGATTACTTTTTTCCGCCGAAGTGGAAAATTAATCATCTTATAAAATAAACATGAGTACTCCTAAGAATATTTTTATTAGCCATTTTGGTAAACATGATGACCATGTTCAATCGTTAAAGGATAGATTAAAAAATCAAGGCTATGAAGTACGTAACTTTTCCGTTGACAGTACAAATCATAAAGATGGACGAAGGCCATCAGATGCGGTTATTAAAAGGCTTTTGCAAATGAGAATTAAATGGTCAAGTACTTTTATTTGTTTAATAGGTCCAGGCACAAATACCAGAGAATGGGTAAATAATGAAATTCGGATGGCTCATTTACTAGGTAAACGAATCGTTGGAATTTACACTCACGGTAGTAATAATGCAGTTGAACTTCCCGAAGCCTATAAAAAATATGGCAGTCCACCTATTAGTTGGAATTCAATAGATAAACTTGGAGAAATAATTTCTGGAAAGAATTTTCCATCTGAAAATCCTGATGGGAGTGTTGCCCCTCCTATTTATCCAAGAACAAAAATAAAATGCTAACTGTATGGTTGTCTATTCATATTTAATTGAACATGATCTAGGGCTAGCGCCTAACCCCTTTGGTCCATATTGTACACTTGCGGTTTGTAAACCAGAAATAAGAAGAAGCAATAAGTTGGCTATAGGAGATTGGATAATCGGAACAGGATCTAGAGCATTAGGAGTATCAACAAAGAAAAAGTTAATTGGGAAACTTATTTATGCAATGAAAGTAAAAGAAAGAATTTCATTTGAAGATTATTGGGTTGATGAAAGATTTCAATATAAAAAACCGATAATGAATGGTATGCTGGTCAATATGTTTGGTGACAATTTTTATCATAAAAATGAAAATGGCGAGTGGATTCAAGAAGATTCTTCTCATTCTAAGTTGGATGGCACATGTAACCATGAGCATTTGAATACGGATATAAATGGGAGGAATGTTTTGATTTCCGATCTATTTTATTACTTTGGAAACAAAGCTCCTGCAATTCCCAATAACCTTATAAAAATTTGCCATTCAACACAAGGTCAGAAAAAAATTACTTCACAATTAGCGGATGATTTTATAGATTGGGTAACTAATAATTACAACACTGGAATACATGGTGATCCTTTAAATTGGAATGAGTATAAGCAATTGAATTTATTTTAATTTAACTTTAAGGCGTATTAAGAATTGAATTTTTGGTAATAATGAATTCATAGATTCTTGCTAGCAAAAGAATAATATCTAATGTGGTTATTAACCGTTTTCAAGGAGTATAAATTATATCTATGCCATTAAAAAAATTACCCTATCCATCACTTAACTTGCTACTTAAAAAGAATTTTTCCCAAAATGAAGATTTCAAAACAACTGAACTTATTAAAAAATTAAGGATATCAAGAGAAAGAGGATATTTAACAAAGAGTGAAATTATAGCTATCTGTCATTGGAAATCTCCAAGAGCGATATGGCATATTACATCGAATACTTCATATACAATAAAAAAGCACACTTTAGCTGCCTTTTCGAATCGAATCGAAAATGATAAAATACTGGAGCTAATAAAGCTAAAAGGTGTTTCATTACCTATGGCTTCAGCAATACTGATGCTTACTAATCCTAAATATTATGGTGTTATTGATATTAGGGTATGGGAGATTTTATTTGCCATGGGGAAAGTAAAAACTAATCCCAAAGGAGTTAGTTTTAAAATAAAGGAATGGTATGAATATTTAATGATAATTCGTTCTTGGGCAAATAAGCTTAATGTTTCTGCACGAGATATTGAAAGGACATTGTTTGAAGCACATCAAAAACATCAAAAAGGAATTCTCTATAAGAATATATTAAAAATATAAGCTCGATAAATTATAATGTCAATCTCAACCGCCGCCCGCAATTGGTTCTCCTCAAACTACGGCGAACCCAAAAGCAAAATGTATAGCTCAAAATATTATCTACCGGAAGAGTCGTGGCCTAAAAAAGCAGTATGGTGGTTTGAAATACCCATACATCTAATTGAAAAAAGTGAAGAACATTTCATTGATCTTGTTTGCCAGATTGCTCCAGATAATACTGATGCCTTTTATTATTTAAAAGTATCAGTAAGATTTTTGCACGAGCATTTAAAAAGCTTTCATGTTAATGGCGACAGGATGAGCATATATCTATCAGCAGAACCAGATAAACTATTTGTTGAAGAAAGAGGTAATGGTGCATTGAACTTTAAACCTTTTTTAGTTTCTTATTCTATATAAATCCTTAGATATAAATTATGATAAGAAAAGAGGAGTTTTACGACAGAATAAAAAAGCGTCTAAGAAAAACTATTCTTAGTAAAACAGGCACAGCCAGCTATTCTGCATTTCATCTTGAAGGAAAGATGCTGAATTTTAAAAGGGATAATACAGATAAATGTTGGAAAATTGATGTCGATGAATTGTATTCTATTTACCAGAAAAATGGATTTATAGATACAAGTGTAATAAAAGCTACCATAAATAGAAGAGTAAATTCTCCTTCAGTAGCGGTTTTGATGGCTATTGACTGTATTACTAAAGACGGCATAAGGATTTAATCCAGTGATTAAAATATAAAAAAACATCTCGCCGAGGTCTTTACCTACAATAAATTATTCCGCCCTTAATTATTCCTCACATTCATCTCCGTTCTCCTGTTACGGGCATGCCCCCACCTCAGTGTTATTATCAGCTACGTATTTTGTTAGAAGAAGAACTCTTAATTAACCTAAAGCATATCATTTTTATAATATAACTCCATCGGTTAAATGTAGAAATAAAATAAGCTAGAAATTAGTTGCACAACATAATTAATTTCCTATAAATTTGATCTGTGATTACGCCTTAGTAATCATCAATTACCCGGTGTCTACGAAAGTTGAAGTCTGCCTCGGGTGCGTAAACCTTTTCTATAGATGAAAACGCAACATTGTAGGTATGCAATGTTCAATAGTGGTTTGTCATTTTTAAAATAAAGGTTTATGAGATCAATCACCATCTTTAAGAATTTAACAAATGCGGGAAATATAAAACCAATTCTTGTAGCATTATCAGTATGCCTTTGTTTTAATTCTTTTTGCCAGAAAATAGCTAGCGATGTTGAATATAGTGATGAAAAAGCGCCTTTGGAAAAGCTAATCTATAAAGCCATTCCTGCAAGTTTTCCTGATGGAATTAAGGCTGATAAATATTATTTTATATCTCTTTCAATTGATAAAAAAGGCAGGATACAAGAATCTTCCATAACGGGTTTTAATGATACTGTTTTTTTACCTGCGCTAACAGATATTTTTAAGCATACTACAGGCAAATGGAAAAATAATTTAAAAAGGGCTGTTATAATTGGGTTGCCTGTTCTTTTGGAATTTGATAATGAAGGGCATAACAAATGTAAAATGAATGAAATTAGTATGCGTGGGTTTAAAAGTCAAAAGGGTAAGATAGAAGACATGATCATTTTGCCTCCTGTAAAAATAGTATTTTTTACATCTATCAATTAACCCGGCATTTATTTATGAAAAACCCCCAGCTCTCGCCGAGGGTCTTCTTTACCTACAAATAAATTTTTCCAAGCCTTAATAGTTCCTCACATTCATCTCCGTCCTCCTGTTCCTGGCACGGCCTGCTGCAGTATTATTATCCGCAATAGGCTTGGTTTCGCCGTAGCCGGTAGCTTTTAAGCGGCTGGCGTCGATACCTTTCGATACGAGATAATTTTTTACCGCACCGGCACGGTTATCGGATAACACCTGGTTGCTTTCGTCGGAGCCCTGCGAATCGGTATGACCGTCGATATCGATCATCAAGGATGGATCAGCTTTCAATAAAGACACCACACCATTCAATGAAGCATACGATTTTTCCAACAGCTTGTAACTGCCGGTAGCAAAGAATATATTTTTAGCGGCAAAGTTTACTTTCTCAATAATTTCTTTGGCAATTACCGGGCAGCCATAGTTGCTCACGGCACCGGGAAGATTAACGCATCGGTCCTCTTCATCATTCACACCGTCGCCATCGGTATCCGGTATGGGGCATCCCTGGTAGCGTGGCAATCCTTTTACGGTAGGACATTTATCCTCTTCATCATTCACACCATCACCATCGGTATCCGGTATAGGGCAACCCTGGTATTTAGCAGTACCTGCCACATCGGGGCACTTGTCGTCTATATCAGCAATGCCATCGCCATCACGGTCAGGACATCCTTTTAATGAAACCAAACCGGCCACATCAGGGCACCTGTCGTCAGCATCCAATACACCATCACCATCACGATCCAGCACAACAACCACTGGTGGCGGTGGAGGAGGAGGCGGTGTGCCCGGTATGCGGTGGCCAAACAGTTTGAACTTTAAGCCAGCCTGTATCTGCTGGTTGTACAGTTTTGGCGTTACGGCTTCATCTTTTGCCAATCGTGATAAGCCATGTACATACTTGCCAAAGAAGGTTACGCGACCACGGGGAAATACTTCAAAACCTCCCAATACGCCAAAGGATGTTTTATCGAAATAATCTTCGTTATCTACATCGCTCACTTTTTCCTGCGCTTTCACTAAAATATCGGCCTGTCCGCCCAGCATAAAGGCAAAGGTGTTGCCGGCATGAATTTTTAAGAACAACGGAATGGATACATAGTGCAGCTCCTCGTCGAGGATAGTAGTGCTGCCTGTTTCAAATTTTGATCCTACACGGGAATACTGTGGTTGTATTTCGAGCGATAAGGTATGGCCCAGCGGAAAATTTGCCCACAGGCCGGCGCCAAAACCCCATTTGAATTTTGCATCGGTGCCCGGTATATCATCGCTGAGGCGAAATTTTGAATAGTTGGCGGCGCCCAGTAAACCACCCGATATGGTGTACCTGTCCGGCGTTTGTGCAAAGCTGTTTGCCACACCCATCAGCACCATTATCATAATAAGAGATAGCTTTTTCATAATTTATTTAATTTTCAGAGGGATATGCAAGGCCTGTGCCGTGTGTGGTGCAATTGGGGCAATAGCTGTACTCTTCATTGCTTAACAGCAAGAGAAACCAATGATTAAGCTATACAGGAGTGATGAAAAAGAAATAATTGTGTAAAAATTTTATGGTGCATGGTACTGCTGTGTACAATAATTTGCGAATTCTTTTACTTGTATTGAGGAAAAAAATACACCGAGTGGGATAATATATATGATGTAGGATATCAGATTTAGGATTTGGGATGTATGCTATAAAAAAATCAAAGCCCGGCCCGCCAATATCTATGGCAGCTGGCCAGGGCTTATCATTCTTACTCAACCCGTAAGTAAGCAGTTGCTACCTGCAGCTAAAAGCTGGTGGTATAAAAAGATATAACGGTCCCGATCAAGGATATTGTGGTAAAGCGGGAGATGTGGGTTTTGGTTTTGGTTTGGGGCGCTCCTGCTGGCAATAACTGAACACCACAACAAAAAGACAAATGAAAAATGCAACAGCAAGTGCTATTACGGGCCGGAGAGGAAAGACCGGTTTAAGTTCCATGGCAAATGAAATTAGTTAAACAATATTGTTACAGAAAAGGCGCATCCTAAACTCACAACTGCAGGTAGGCATCTGGAAGCCCGATCTCGATTGCAAGTAAAGGAATACGCCTTTTACAGCGTATTCTCTTTAACCTACTCCGAGATCAAATTTTCCAGATTTTACCTTTGCAGAGTTTGTTATTGGGAACACCAATATTTTTTAACTATTGTAAAAGTAGTATTATTTATATAACCATCCCGAATAGGTTATAAAATAGTTGTATAAATACTGCTACTCACTACATAGTGTACTTGCTAAGACAACATTTTGAGCGAAAAGGTTGCATGGGGTGGGAAATATTTTTTTGGCTAAGAGGGCAAAGGAGTAAAAGAGGTTAAAAGAGATTCAACACAAAGACACTAACAAAATACAAAAGCTATTTTCCCGCCCTCTTTTGTCTCCTTTACTCTTTTGACCTCTTAGCTAAAATTTACCCGCTACAGGGTATTGCCACCGCCGCAAAATGGTTGTTACTTTAAATAAAAAATGCTTTCAAAATTATATACCCTGTGCCTGGCGCTGTTGTTCGCCCTTGCAGCATCTGCCCAACACTGCCCTTACGATGGCGGCAGCCTTATAGCCGTAAAACTGGTGAATGCCAAGGGCGCTATGCTGAATCCATTTGCTTATACGGCCTACCTGGAAGAAGTAGATAACCCTGTTGCCGATTCGTGTACGTATGCGGAGGGAATGCTGAAACTGAAACTGCTGGATAAAAAAGGTTTTTATGTTAGCTGCGAAGATCATTACCACAGCTACAGCGAGAAGCTTAAAAAACGGTTGCAGCAAAAGGGTGTTACGGATAATGCCAATCTTTTTGTGATCATCAACCAGCCGCAAACGAGCTGTATGCTGAAGAGCGGGAATGATTTTGATTATCGTACCCGCAAGTTTGTGGTGAAAGTAACGCACAAAGGCAAGACGGTGACTGTGCCGGTGCCGAAGAATGAAGTGCGATCGTTGTGTACGGGTAATGCGGGGCTGGATGATTTTAAGGGGGTGACAGTACAGTTTTGAGTTTTGGGCCTTCTGTTTTCTGTTGATCGAAGCGGAGGTTTTCCCGCAGATTACGCAGATGGCGCAAATAAAAGAACATATAATTCCAATCTCCGTTTCAATCAACAGAAGACTGCAAACAGAAGACCCAAAACTATCTGCGTTATCTGCGAAATCTGCGGGAGAAAAAAAACAAATTCCGATCTCCTCCTCTCACAGAAAACAGAAGACTCCAAACAGAAAACTGCTTACTTCGCCACAGTTTTTACATTATACGATTTATCATCCGGGTGAAGCTGCCAGTTCTTTTTGTGAGAATAGACAGCAATGAAACACGCCCCGTAATACATAATGAACGAGGTATAAAATACAAACAGCAATACCAATACAAAAGAACCCGATGCGCCATACAGCTTGCCGATGTTGCCATTGATGAGCAGGATGCGTAGCAATACCCGTCCGCCGGAAAAAAGAAGACCGGTAAGGATGCCGCCAAAGATGGCTGCCTTCCAGCGGGGCCTGCCATCGGCCAGGTAGCGGAAGAGAATAATGAACCATGCCGATACAATGATGATACCACTCACTTCGCTGAACACGAGCCTGAAATAAATACTGCCGCCGTGAAATACTTCTTCCAGGTAATTGCCGCCCATGGTTTCGATGCTCTTAAAAAACAGGTTGGCAAAAAATAAAATGCCTGCCAACACTATTGCTGCGAATGACCGTAAACGTGTACCGAGATTATAGGTAAAGCCCGGCCGCTGCTGCACCGTTACCTGCCATACCTGGTTGAGGCTGTTCTTGATAACGATGAACAGTGTAGTGGCTACAAACAATAAAAACAAAAACCCGAATACAATTACATACCAGCTTTGATTGAAGCCGCGGATGCTGCGGATAACCTCCCGTACCTGCTGTGCGCCTTCGGTACCCAAACTGTTGGAAAGGTTTTCGATCAGGCCCTGTCCTACTTCTTTAGGACTAAGAAATAAACCGAATATGCGGGCAATGATAAATACAATAGGTGGCAATGCAAACGTAGTGAAGAAGGCCGTGGCGCCTGCCATTCGCAAAGGATCGTTCTTACGCAGCAACAGCAGCGATGGCAGCAGGCTGCTGCTGATAAGCTTCAGCTCTTTTGTGGTAGGCTGCTTTTTCATTGGGGAATAAAGATAGAGTTTTCTGTTTTGGGTTTTCGGTTTTCAGTTGATGGAAGCGGAGGTTTTCCCGCAGATGGCGCGGATGACGCTGAAGAAGTTTTCTGTTTTGGGTTTTTTGTTTTCGGTTGATCGAAGCGAAGATGGACGGCAGATAAAAGACCATGGACGATAGATCATAGACCATAGTTGTTGCCTATGATTCTTTGTCTATCGTTCATGATCGGTGATTTTTTATCTATGGTCTATGGACTATTGTCTATCGACCAATTAATTTTTATGAGTAAGAAGATGCATATAAACATCATTGGATTGCTCCAGGGTGCTTAACGGAATGTTGGTGGCTGTTCCGTTTGCATATTCCTCTGCCGTTATCAGGCTGCCATCAAGATTGAATTTAACAATTGTGCCGTTGAAATTTTGCGGCACAGTGTTGCCTAACAGGGAAGGGGTAACTTCGGGTTTATTATCCTGGCTTGCTACAAAGCAATAGTAGCCGCTGCCTATTTCGCCTGCTTTGTTTTCCAGCATTACAATGTATTTGGCGGGATTTGCGGCGGCATCATCTGCCTGCACCGGCGCTACCAATGTATTTTCTGCTGCATAATATCTTGTTCTGCCCCAGAAGGGAGTTACCTCGCTCAGTAAAACTGTTTTAACGTGTAACAGTTCGGGTTTCCTGTTTTGTTCGTCAAACCATTCCTGCGCTCTTTGATCTGCTGCAGTCGGGGTAAAGTTCTGAATGTCTGTAGTTGTTTTTTTACATCCAAGTAAAGTAAAAGCCGCAGCTATTGCTATGGTGGTAATCTTTGTTGTCATAATAAATAATTCTATTCTTGTTTAAATAATGATTGAATTGGAATAGAATAAGGTTGAGAAAGAAAGGTATAACCGCCGCTAGTCTGGCGGCGGCGGATGAAAGAATGATAGTAACTGTTGTACTATATGGATGTCAGAGATAATCGTGTTATTGTGCATAGAGCTGATCTTAATTTTAAAAATCAGTTTCTTACACAGCATAAGGTTTTGCAAAGGTAAAATATATTTTCAATTGCGTCTATACTATAATGTCATATTTTTCTTTTTTGATAAAACAATTTTAATTGTATATAAAAAGTTTTTTCTTTCGAAGATTTTTTCACAGAGATACACAGAGGGTTTTCACAGAGAAACACAGAGAGATTTCATATTTTAAAAGAACTCTCTGTGAATCTCTGTGTTTACTTTGTGCATCTTTGTGAAAACCTTTGTGCATCTTTGTGACCCCTCCCCGTGAAATATTAACAACACTATATCAAATTAATTTCTACATTCATTGCCTCAACCAAAGCTTAACCAATAATGAGAACCCTTCTTTTGTGTCTCTTATCCTTTTTTATCTTACTTCAATCCTGTTCCAACAATGGCGGTAATAAGATACCGGAGCGGATAGCGTTTAAGCAAAACCCTATGGATTCGGTGTACAGCAAACTGAGGCCGGCGCTGCAATTCTTTACCATAGATAATACCAAAGCCACTGTTATTAAAGCTGCCAACGGTACCCAGGTATTGGTGCCTGCCAATTGCTTTGTGAACAGGAACGGCGATGCTGCAGGCAATGTGCAGCTGGAAGTGGTGGAAGCTTTTTCGTTGCAGGATTTTGTTACCTCGGGATTGGCAACGGTATCGGGGGATAAACTGCTTATCTCGAACGGGATGATGTATGTGAATGCCAGATCCGGTGATGAGCCGCTGCAATTAAGCAAGGGCGCAGCGCTTACGGTATCGATGCCCACGATGGGTAATGGTAATGATGGTTTCCAGATGTTTACCGGCGATGGCAGCAACTGGACGGCAGACAGCACGATGATGGCAATGGATTACACTATTCCGCTGCCGCTCGACCTGCTGTATCCCAAAGGCAATAAATTTTTCTGGAATTGTATCAATAATGCCGGCGACCCTAATGAGAGATATGCGGTTATGGATACTAGTATTGTTACCGTTACCAATAAAAAATATGAGAACACGGTTATTGCTACCCCCGACTTTCAATGGCGTTATTATGCGTTACGGGAAATGATGGAGCGGATGAGTTATTTTGTGAACCGGGATTATTATTTTGATAAGGTGGACTGTATGAATAGAACGTATGACCAAGGTATCTTCAACATATACTTCGAACACCCCGAACGTTCTTTCAGGGAATCGGATTCCATCGCAAAAAAAATGTACATCGATTATTTTGCCGCCAACGAACAGAAGATAGCAGCTTTTTGTGAAGAGGTAAATCAGCACAAGCGTACTTACTATAGTAACTGGACAGACACCAATTATTATTTTGACTTCCGGAAAACATCGCTGAAAGATGACTATATGAGTGTGCTGGAATATTTTCCTCCCCGCAACAGCAGAGAAATAAAGCACATCAATGATCATGGGGTAAACCTGGATACAGCCAATGCATTTGAACTGCTGAAACAAAAAGGTGTGCCTGTTGCTGAGATCAATGACCTGCTGAGCTATGCTTTTCGCAGGCGCAGTATGATACAGCAATTGCAAAGCGCTAAAGATGCTGCTGCCAACCAGGCCAAGCTTTCCAAAACCTATGAATCAACCGTATTTTCTGTAACTACCATGGGTTGGATAAACTGCGATCGTTTTTATGATGACCCCACTGCGGGTAAAGCGGCTATGTATGTATCCAACAGCTCAGGAAAATATTTAGATTTTATTGATTGCTCTTTAGTGATACCGGATATGAACGTGCGGCTGACAGGCTTCCCGGATAATACCGGCACGTATTCTTTCACGCAAAAAGACGGGCGCTATACCAAACTTCCCATTGGCAGGGCGGCAGTGATAGTGGGTGTATCCATGCAGCATGACTCTTTATTCTTTGCCAGTAAAAAAATAAACATAGCAGATGGGCTTAAGATCAGTCTGCCGATGGGATATACTACGGTTAAGGGGTTGAAGGATTCGCTGGCGGTAGCATTGAAGTAAATGTACAAATTTACTCATGTGCAAATGTGCACATTCACACATTTACAAATGCGTTACAGTTTTTTTCTCCAGCGCAGTTTTCCATTTTCATCGTAGCAGTATAATTTCATCGTATCCTGTATCAGCCCTTTGCTGGTTTGTATTTTATAGGTGCGGTCATTCAGTGTTGTTGCATAATCTTCTTCTTCTCCCTGCCGTGCAGCTTTGCCCAGCTTTAAGGGCCAGCCTGCTTTTTCAGAGAACCGTTCTATAGCTTTTTTAAATGCTTCTCCTTCCAGCACATCTTCTTCAAAAGAAGAAAAACCTTCGTAGCCGGAATGGCCTGAAACCGATTCCATGCTATGGGTAAGCAACACTTTATAATACAGCCTGCGAGTTTCTGTTGCTAAAAAATAATACTGGATAGTGCGAAGCGGTGCCAGTCCTACTTTAACCCTTGATACCGAAAAAGAAGAAAAGATATGCAGGCCCTTGCCTGATGCATCAGTATAAACAGCCATGATATCTTCGGCCCGCTCTCCCAAAAAAGTGAACAGGGGTGCAAAGATCACATACATTAAAAAGCATACAACAATAACCATCAGGCATTCGCCTATTATCAAAGCAATATGTTCCTGGTAGGTTATCAGGTAGATCATCAGCGCAGCAAGTCCGCCTACACCGATCATTAAAAGAAAAAAGTACCTGGCAGTAGAAGTGATACGCATGGTGGTTGTTTACGAATGTAAGTATGAGCAAATGAGCAAATGAGCAAATGTGCAAATGAGCAAATGTGCAAATGAGCAAATGAGCAAATGTGCAAATGTGCAAATGTGCACATATGCGGATGTCAAATTACATTTTATTGCCGGTAAGTTGCAAAGATGTTTTATCGTTAATAAGATCTATTTCACAATGCTTCACCAGGTGGCACAGAGATACGCAGAGAGGGTTTACTATAAAAGAGCACTCAGTGTAGCTCTGTGAAAAATCTTTGTGCATCTCTGTGAAAATCTTTGGGGAACACTTGTGAAAATGATGAAGCTTTAAACCGAATAATGGCAAATTATAAACGGTTTCACTTGCCACCAATAAATACTTACATTTAAGAAACTTTTTTCCATGAGACCGATCCTTACACTATTGCTTATTATAACAGGCGGCGCCTGCTTTTCGCAGGAGCTTACATCGGGCGGCAAGCTGAAACCCGAACAGGCCATAATGGATGTGCGCCATTATACTATTAACCTCAACGTAAATATTGAACAAAAAAGTATTGATGGCTTTACTGTTGTTGATGTTATCCTTTCACAGCCGGCGCCGGTATTACTGTTTGACCTGGTAGATGAAATGAAAGTAGAAAAAGTATGGGTAAACGGCAAGCCTGCAACTTTTACGCATGCTGATAATATGGTGAGGGTTACGCCTGCTGCTGCGATCAGCGGTAAGGCATCGGTTAAGATCAGCTATGGCGGCAAGCCGCATGTAGCCACAAAGCCGCCATGGGAAGATGGGTTTACCTGGGCAAAAGATTCGCTGGGCCACGATTGGGTAGCAGTAACGGATGAAGGCTCGGGCGGGCAATTATTTTTTCCCTGCAAGAACCATCCTTCTGATGAACCGAACGAAGGTGCGGATATGATCATTACTGTTCCTAAAGATTTGGTAGTGGCTGGCCCCGGGCTATTGCAAAAAGTAACCAAGCAAAAAAACACGGCTACTTATTTCTGGCGTACAACTTATACGATCAATAATTACTGTCTCATCTTTAATGTAGGTGATTATGTTGTAGAGAAAAGAACCTATACTACTATAAACGGCAACAAGGTACCGATGGAATTTTATGTGCTTAGTTATGATAAAGACAAAGCACAGCATCACCTGGAAATAATGGAGACGCAAACAAGGGTAAGGGAAAAATATTTTGGTGAATATCCCTGGATAAAAGAAAAGATAGGCGTGGTAGAAACACCGCACCTGGGCATGGAACACCAAACGATGAATGCCTACGGCAACAAATTCAGGTACGAAAAGATAAACGGCGTTGATAACGACTGGCTGATGAACCACGAGCTTGGCCACGAATGGTTTGGTAATAAGATAACTGCAAACGACTGGGCCGATTACTGGATACAGGAAGGGATATGTGTTTACGGCGATGCTTTATATGTAAAAGAAATGGGCGGGCAGCAGGCGTATATAGATTACTTTAAAAAGAACGTGCTGGATATTTCCAATAAAAAACCAATAGTACAGGGAAAGGATATAGATGAAGTAACCGCTTATATTGATGATATATACGGCAAGGGCTCCTTCTTCATGCATACGCTGTGCTACATCATGGGCGACAGTACTTTTTTTCCGGCGCTGAAAGAATTTTCTACTGCTGCAAGATATACGTATGATAACCTGGTTAACACCGATGATGTGGAGCAGTTCTTCAGCAAGGCTGCGGGTAAGGACCTGAAGCCGCTGTTTGATATGTTCCTGCGTACTACACAAAAACTGGAGATACATGTAACAACGCTTCGCCAGCATAAATACAGGATATCGTTTGACAATATGGATATGGCCTTGCCCATTGATGTTGTTACGGATAAAGGAAGACAACGATTGACGATAACAAAGAAAGGCGCTATTGTTACCAGCGAAACATTGCCGGTAATAGACCCTGATGTGTATTATTTTAAAAAGGTGATCATAGAATAAGATCGCTTTTTTGTATCTTGAAACAACGCATAAAATTTATATCATGAAAAAAATAGTATCACTGTTGTTGTGTGTTATTGGCGCATTATCTTTTGCACAGGCACAAAAAGTATTTTCTGTTGATTATGCAAGCCGTGCCGATGTAAAAGTATATGTGGTGAAATATGAGAGCCAGGCCGATCTTAAAGTGTATAAAGTAAAATACGAAAGCCAGGCAGGTGATAATGACGGCAAATGGTTCTTCACCGAATACGAGAGCCAGGCAAAAAAGAAAATATTTTTCGTTGACTACGAAAGCCAGGCCGATCTTAAAATATACTTTGTTGAATATGAAAGCCAGGCAGGCTGGAGAAGCAATGCGAAGAAGAGTTTGATGTATTGAGATAACTTAATTCAAGCGCTGTTCCCTTACACCGGTAAAGCTTAATTTAACCGGCACTATAAAACCTTTCTCATCAAAATATAAAGGCTCAATGCAGGTAGCCCTGTTGTTGGCATCTACCTGCCCCAGCGGCCTGCGGTGATAAACAATATACCAAAGGTCCTTTGCTGTATCATGCATGATAGAATGATGCCCGGCACCTGTAGCAACAGCGGCATCCTGCTGTAATATTTTACCCACTCTTTCAAAAGGCCCAAAAGGAGAATCAGCAACAGCATAGGCAACAGAATAATCGGGACCGGTCCACCCGCCTTCGCTCCACATAAAATAATATTTATTGTTACGTAAGAACATCATCGGCCCTTCTACATAACCTTTGGGTGTGATCTCTTTATACATTGTACCATCGGGAAAAGGTATGATTGCTGTAAAATCAGTATTGAGCTTTGCAATATTGCAATGCTGCCAGCCGCCGTATATAATATAGTATTGCCCGTCTTTATCATGAAAAACAAACTGATCGATCGGTTGTGCGCCGTTGTAAAATTTATCGATCAAAGGCTTGCCAAGATGATCCTTGAATGGTCCGCCGGGCTGATCGGCCACTGCCACACCAATGCCGCCATATTCGTTATTGCTTTGTATATCATTGGCGCCAAAGAAGAAATAATATTTTTTATCTTTTTCTACCACAGCAGGCGCCCACATGGCACGCTTGGCCCAGGTGATGGCTGTAGTGTCGAGTATATGCGGATGCTTTGTCCAGTGTACAAGATCGGTTGATGAAAAGGCATCGAAGAAAACCTGCTTATTATAAATGTTGGAATAAGTAGGATATATCCAATACTCGTTATTGAATATTGCAGCTTCAGGGTCGGCATACCAGCCCGGAAGAATAGGATTGCCGGAATTGAAAGGCTGGGCATAACTGCCTAATGAAAGTACTGTTAAAATGATGAAGAGCAGGTGTTTCATAAGTATGCAAGATAACTTGTTTACAGATAAACTTACTTGCTCTTAATGCAGTGTAACAATTAAAAAACACCCGGAATTATTCCGGGTGCTGTAATAATTACGTTCAATAAAAATAGCTACAACATTGTTATGCCATAAGCTTCTGCAAAAGCTGCCTGTGCATAATCGAAAGTAGCAAAGCCAAAGCCATCTTGCCCCCAGCGTGCTGTACCCCAGCTGTTGCGGATGATAAAACGGTCGTTGATATAACCAACGATGCATACCGCATGAAAGCCCCTTACAGTACCAACATCAAATATATCCAGTTTGCCGTCGGCGCCGCAGTTATCCCAGGTAGCATCAACGCCAACCCTGATCATTATCGGGCCTTTGCCGTCAGCAAGCCATTGCTTCCATGCAGTAATGCGGTCTGCATTTTCGCTTATAAGGTTGAAGTACGAGGTTATCTTTAACTGTGCTGCTATAGCATAAAAATCTCTTTCTTCTCCCGGAAACATTACACAGCTGGCAAATGGCAGCAGAGCATCTTTTACACAACCATAATTACGGGCTACATCCAATGCCGATTTAAGACTGGTGCCCGACTCTTCAATGAATGTACTTGGCGGCGATACAAATTCATCGGTTTCTTTAGCCGACATCCAGATGAAACGTACAGACAGCAGATCTGTAGTTGCTATCTTTCCTTTCTTTACACAATGCCAGCGCAATATCCCGTCGGCAGCGGCCCAGCCCACGCAGGAACCGGTGTGTCCCTGGTCGTTTATTGTCCACCAGTCTTCCCGCAGGTCAATACTTGCAGGTAACGGGGCACCGGCTGTTACCATATCGGTACCAACAGCAGTATTGAATGTCCAGTCTTTTTCTGTTTTTGAAGAAGGGATACAGTTGAGTATCCTTTCCGGATTGTTAGATAAATTTCGCATAATAACAGGTTTATGTTTTAGATAATAAAATCAACAGTAACATGCAAATGTGAAAAATGCGTTGTTGCCGGTCAATCGTTAAATGCCTGTTTCATTATCGTTAAAACACCTGTTATTGATTAGGAGAAGATGAACTAAAAAGAATGGCCCGGCTTTTACCCCGGGCCATCTTTGCTAATTTAAAAATTCAGAGAACAGCATTCAATGATCAGTTGATGATCACCCTTGCGGAAAAGCTTTTCTTTCCATCGTTTACGATCTGGATACTATAAACTCCGGCTGCAATGCCCTGTATGTTGATCTTATTTGATCCGCTGTTAAGTGCAGGTATCTCTTTTACTGTCATGCCCATTGCATTTACCAGGCGCAGTGATGCATTAGTAAACGATGCTGAAACTGTTACATTTAAAACAGCTTTGGCAGGATTAGGATATACCGTTACGCTTCCATTAGTTGCTACATCAACAGTGCAAACAACAGAATATTTATACTGCCCGCTATTATCTATGATGCGAAGGCGATAGAAATTTTTACCTGCAAGCGGCGAAGTATGATCAAAAAGATAACTGCTGTAACTGCCTGCTGCACTAACATAACCCAGCGTAGTATAAGTAACGCCATCATGGCTCCATTCAACGGCGTATTGTTTAACATTCAGTTCCTCACTTACTTTCCATTGCAGTAAGGTTATCTTGTTATGATACACAGCTGTGAACTGCGTAAGCTGTACCGGCAATGCTCCTGAAAGATTGTACGTATAAGATTGTGCTATAGCGCCGGGCCCGGTATGTTCTGCATCCATGGCGGTAAAGTTTACCGTTACCGGGGAAGCAGCCGTATATTCATCGGCACCGATATCTTTTGTACCTGATCTTGGCTGGCGCTCATAATCCATACTTACATCGTTGTATGTTCCTGTTGAAGCATCAATTGCCGGGCTGCCTGCACCCAGGCGCATTACTTTATACGCATTGCTGGATAAACAATTGGCTGGTGCAATGCACACCGGCTGTACCAGTTTTGGATCAACAGTATTTATTTCTGCAGTTGTTGCCGATATACCGACAGAAGAAGTTCCTGTAGGGTACATGATATTATTGGCAAACGAAACACCGGCCAATGAGGCAGCACTGTACGATTTTATAATAGGGTTGGTATTGTTGATAACAACATTATTCGTCAGTAAGCAATTGATCGGTTTTAACGGATAGCTGCCGCCATTGTCAAAACCAATTTCAATATCTGATTTGTTATTTACGAACGTGTTGAACGCTACCGTTAAATTTTCAGGAAGATAATGATCGGCTAAACTTGCTGAAGCATTGGTAACATCGCCATTGGTAATAGTAATGGCTGCATCCCATTTATAACCCGTAAGCTCATGAAAATAATTGTTGATGATCTTGTGGTCTTTAGCATATACCCTTATACCGCCGCAGCCAATAGTACTGCCATTGAATATGGCTGTCTTGCCCTCGCCGAAAAAATAATTTCCTTCTACCACACTGCGAAAGCCCTGGCGGAGGCATACCGTGCCTAAGCAACGAACAAATGTATTGTAGCGAACGATGTTGTCGCAGGATTTTATGGATACCACTTCAGGGTCGCCATCGCAATCTTCAAACAGGTTGTATTCGATAATAGTAAAGCCGCTGCTTTTTGAAAGCGTACTAACGCCAACACGTATGCTTTCTTTTTCGTTCTCGGCACGCGGGCCGTTATTCATAAAATGATTATGGTCGATGGTATCGTATTGGCTTTGCTGATTGATGTTGCCATCCATGCGTATATAATTTCCCGCCTGTGTTTTGCCGTTGAAGATATTATGGTCCACACGGTTGTAGCCGCTTTTCAGCGGATCGGGGCTTGCAAACACATCACCTATATATACCCAGGTGCAGGAGGTGCTTTCTGTTAAAGCAAAATTATTTTCTGTAAGGCGGAAATGATTGCAGGCTTCCAGCTTTACGCCGGTACCAATATTAGCGCTCTGAAAAGAAAAGCCTTTGAATGTAGTATATTTCAATCCTTTAAACACCAGTGCTGTGGCGCCGTTCAAAATTGCCTGCCCGGTATTTCTTGCCATGATAACCAACGGCCGCAGCGAACACCCCGAACGGGTAATGGAAAGGCTGCTTAAATTATACGTGCCGTTCTCTACTATTACTGTATCCCCGGGGTTCATAGCCGCCAATGCATTTTTAAATTCAGTAACGGTTGTTACAACACGTTTAGTGGCAGGTGTGGTATTTAACGTAATGTCTCCGCCTACGGCCATATTATTTTGTACGGTAAATGTTTTTGTTAACTGTGTGCCGGAGAGATCGCCGGTCCAGCCATTGAACTGGTAACAGGCTTCGTAAGAAATGGAGGCTGTTACCTGCGTTTCTTTATAATACATATTATCCGGCGATGCAGGCGATAACGTGATAGTTCCATTAGCCGGCTGGTTGACTGTGATCAGATATTTTGGCGGCGGGTTGCTGATATCAATACCAACATCGGCGCTGAAAGCCATATTGCCGGTAACGGTAAATGGTTTTACCAGTTGTGTACCGGAAAGGTCGCCTGTCCAGCCATTGTTCATATATCCCTGCGGCAACGTAAGCGTAGCGGTAACTGATTGGTTCAATACATAAGGCGCAGCAGGCGAAAGCGCTATGCTGCCATACTGTGGTTGTGTAACCGTAATAGTGCGAAGCGTAGAAGAACTTCCAAAATCGATATCAGCAATAGGAGTGGTGCCGATATAAATATCATCAACAGCTGCATCCGAAGTGGCTACCTGTGTATCATTGGTATGATTGAAGCGCAGCGAATGAAATTCTTTAACGTTCGCAACCCTTGTTCCGCTTGCGGTTGGCGTGTACGTTTCCCTAAAGCTCATATCGGTGCCGAATATCAATCCATTGATGGCTACTCTATATTTCTCTGTAGCAAAATCTACCTTTAAAGAAATGCGTATCCACTGGTTGGCAACCCAGGTACCTACATTAACTGCTGTAGAACTGTTGTATGCTTTTACGGTATTATCAGTACCAAATTCAATAACAAAAATGCGTTTGGAGCTTCCGCCGAAAAGATCATAGCCATTAATGGCAATACCTTTTGTAGCAAATGAAGTTGGGTTGATCCACATATCAGCATACACTTCGCCGGTAATGCCGGGTACACTGCTTCCATATGCCACATAATTCAACAGCAATGCTGTACCGGCTGCGCTGAGGTTGATGGATTGTGAGCCGGTCTTTGCTTTTGCAGTGGTTACTGCAGCTGTGCCTGAAGTAAGCGCCCAGCCATTTTGTGTATTAAGGTTACCCGTGGTATAACCCTGTGCCGTTTCGAAAGAAGTTTGTAAAGCCGTTTGCGCTTTAGCCGATGCACATAAAATAACAGGAAAAAGAAGTAAGGTAAAATACTTTAGCATAGCACGTTTTTTAAAGAGAATAAGGAAACGCTGCATAGCTTCAATACATAGTTCATCTATCCCGGAAGTATGGCAGCAATTGAAAAAAGGAAATTAGTATGAATAAAGCTGCTGCTGCGTTTTAAGCCGTTAGATGATTTATAAATTATTGTGGAAAATGAGATCGCTATTGCAATAAAAACAGCATTAGCGAATGCTTTGCTAAATAAAATAAGGCGGCAGCGTTTCCGGTAACGCTATCGCTGTACGTAAATAAAAAAAGCCGGAACAAATGTTCCGGCTCTTACTTACCAGCAAATAATTTATTTATTGGCTGATAGCATCTTTGCCTGCTTCCTGGTCGTTTTCTTTTGGTTGAATATCGTCTGGTGTTTCTTCCGCTGTACCGCTGTCATTCCTGTTTCCTTCGCTATATCCTTTTTCTTTATCCTGTTCCGTTCCGTCGGTATCACGGTACATGTTGTCTTGTGGATTCACCGGCTTCAATTGTTCTTCTTCATTGATAACCTGCCCTTTTTTGTCCTGTAAAACCGTTCCCATAGGTAAATAGATTTATTTGTTGTCAATTAAAAGGTTATTCTTCTTCGTTCCGTTCTTTGTGCTTAAATAATTTATGGATAAGGTTTGTTCCGAAAGCTTTTATCGCATCTGTATTTTTAGATACGATATTGGCCACCCCAAATTCTATTGCGCCGCCCAGTATCTTTTTAAATAAAGAATCGGACTTGCCTACCAACAGCTTTTTTGTTACAAAACCCGTGCCTACACCTACCGCTGCATTGATCACATTATCCCTTATCTCCGGGGAGCCTGCAATATCTTCTATCGCATTTTTAATAAGGTTGAGCGGTCGCAAACTTTGGTAGGTTAAATTGAAATGGTCTACCAGGTCTTTTTCCTGTACATCCTTTTTCTGTTCCAGCTGCAGTATGGCAAAATCCAGCTGGCTGGCAGTTGTTATTTTCATACCGAAGCGTTTTTCTGGTTAAGCGCCTTCCTGATTATAAGATTGGCTATTGGTTCTTTTAACCAGTGCCGCCTGAAAGCATAAATAATAAGCCCTGCCAATAAATAAAAACCAGCAAGGATGAAAAAACCATAGCAGGTCCTTCCTAAAAGATCGCCCAACCAAAGCGCAGCCCCGATACTTAACATTAACATAAAAAAAGTGGTTACCAGCAATAACACAGCCTGTGCTACTACCGAAGAAACTACTTCTGATGTTTTGTCTATTGTTTTTAACCGAAAGAGATCGATCCTTGTTTCAAGGTAATCGCCTGTTTTCGAGAAAAGGGCTTCAATGTTTGACTGATTCTCCATGTTGGTTTTTATTTAATGCAGGCAACGAAAAAAGTTAAGACAATGCATGTTTAACATCGGCCTTCATGCTGTTGGCTTTATCTTTTCCCTTATCTAAAAGAGCTTCTGCATCGTCCTTTGCACTATGAAATTTAGACGCAATGCCATCTACAAAATCGCTGTACTTGCTTTTCAGTGTATCTGTAAAGTCAGAACTTTTTTTAGCGATCTTTTTTCTTGTTTCGGTACCTTTATCAGGAGCAAACAACACACCCAATATTGCGCCGGCTGCCGCACCTACCAAAATGCCGGTTACTAATTTTCCGTTACTCATAGTTGTAAATTTTTAAATGATAAATCGGTTTCGTTAATAATCTTTTCCAAAATGCTGCCATAAATGAAAGCCTGTAGTTTAAGTATTTAAAACCCTTTGCTGTACTGGCTTTTACCTTGTGCTGCAGCAGTAAACGGGCAAGCTTACAGCAACTTTTTATGTGGATTAATTTCTACAGGTTGAGGTATGAAAATTTGAAAAGCAATAATAAACTACCGGCAGCTTCTTTATTGCCACGCTGCACTTGCTGCGAAAAATAAAGTTTGGCATAATTATCTGCTTATTCAACCGTAAAACGAAACTAAAGATGATTTGTAAACAAAACCGTTTTATGAAAGGAATAAAAAAAACAGGTGTATGGGTATTGCTGGTATCTTTTTCCTGCCTGGTATATTTTATAGCCTGCTACAGTTCGCCTGAGGTAAAAGATGTAACACAGGAATCGGCTAAGCCGGAAGATACAAGAACAGCAAAGCTGAATGAAAGGGATGCAAAAATACTGGAAGGCACTTATACAGACGGGATGCTGGAAATGCGCCTTGCAGATACGGTAAAAGAATACGCCGTTTTTGACGGCACCAAAAAACTGGCTATGCAGGTATCTGATCTTCACAGCGATCTTAATGCGCAACTGGCAAATGTGGCAGCAAAAAGATCGGTACACCTGCCCGGTGATATAGCCCCGGCACAATTACAGGTGCTTAATAAAATGAGCAAAATAAAAGGAACTGCATTGGATAAAGCTTATATTGATATAACAATGGCAAAGAACAAAAGAATAATAGATCTGTACAAAGAATATATTGCCAGTTGCAACGACAGCGAGCTGGCCGTATGTTTTAAAATGGCAGTGCCGCAATTTCAAAAACATTTTGACAAGACATTAGCAATGGTGAACAAAAAATAAGTGAACACATTCATTACAATTAAAAACTAAACAGTTATGACACCAAACATCGGGCTTACACCCAAAACACTAAAAGGCATTACTGATATGCTTTCCGGCTTACTGGCAGATGCAGTACTGCTCTACACAAAAACAAGGAATTTTCACTGGAACGTTTCCGGCAACAGTTTTATGGAACTGCACAAGCTGTTTGAAAATCAATACAAGCAACTGGAAGAAGCGATAGATGAAATTGCAGAACGCATCAATAAATTAGGTTCGAAGACGCCCGGTACCATGACCGAATTCCTTAAACTGGCAACGTTAAAAGAATCGCCGGGTAAATATCCTGCGCAAAAAGAAATGCTGAAAGAACTGCTGAATGATCACGAATCGGTGATAAAGAAACTGCGTAAAAGCATTGATGAGTGCGATGATAAATTCAGCGATAAGGGAACAGCAGATTTCCTTACCGGCCTGATGGAAAATCATGAAACGATAGCCTGGACATTGCGCCGCTACCTGGATTAATACCTGATACCATAATAAAACACTGTATGGACCTACGTTCCGGTTATCCTTACTGGCTCATTAAAAATGGGCTCCCTTTCGATTATCCCAAATTGGAAAAGGAGATCAAAGCAGAAGTGATCATCATGGGCGGGGGTATATCAGGGGCGCTGGCGGGTTATTATCTTGCCAATGCGGGTGTGGATTGTATTATTGTAGATGCAAGAACAATAGGGCTGGGAAGTACCTGTGCCAGTACGGCATTATTGCAATATGAAATTGATGTATCGCTTACAGAGCTCTCGGATAAAATTGGCGCTGACAATGCAACCCGCTCTTACCGCTTATGTGCAGCAAGCATTAAAAAATTAGGAGGCATTGCAGAAAAGATAGGTTTTGCTGATTTTGAATACAGGAAGAGCCTGTACTATGCGGCTAATAAAAAAGATATTTCTTTCCTGCAAAAAGAATATGATGCACGTAAAGCAATTGGATTAGACGTTAGCTATCTTGATAAAGCAGCCGTAAATGAGCAGTTTGGTTTTTCGGCCCCCGGTGCTATACTTTCTGAGCTGGCGGCACAAACTAATGCCTATGGCTTTACACATGCTTTACATCAATATTCAACAAAAAAAGGAGTAAGGATATTTGACCGTACTGCCATTCGTACTATCGAGCATAAAAAGGATAGCGTAAAGCTGGTTACCAATGAGGGCATTGAATTAACAGCAGGAAAACTCATCTATGCGAACGGCTATGAGGCAGTGAATTATGTAGATAAAAAGATCGTACAGCTGCATTCTACCTATGCTGTAATAAGCGAGCATACAACAGCAGTAAAACAATTATGGAAAGATAATGTGGTGCTGTGGAATACGGCAGATCCTTACCTGTACATGCGCACAACAAGCGATGGCAGGATACTGGTTGGGGGAAGAGATGAAAAATTTTATGATCCACGAAAACGTGACAGACTTTTGCCTAAGAAAGAAAAAGCGCTGGTAAAAGATTTTACAACAGTGTTTCCTTCGATAGCATTTAAACCCGAATTCAGCTGGGCCGGAACCTTTGGCGCTACTAAAGACGGATTGCCCTTTATAGGAAATTATAAAAAATTACCCAACAGCTTATTTGCCTTAGGCTTTGGGGGAAACGGCATAACCTTTAGCCTGGTAGCTGCTGAAATACTAACGGATATCATAACCGGCAGGCAGAATGAAGATGCTGCATTGTTTTCTTTTGAACGAACCTAAAAAACTGATAACATGAAAAATGAAAAAAAGAATTTGAATGGTTTCTCTAAAACCTTTGATAAATTTTCGAACGGTGTAACCAAATCAACCGGCAGCCCGGCAGCATTTATTATTGCATTTGCTGTAATTGTTGTGTGGGCACTTACGGGGCCGCTGTTTAAATTTTCTGATACCTGGCAACTGGTCATTAATACCGGTACCACTATCATTACTTTTTTAATGGTATTTGTGATACAGCAATCGCAGAATAAGGATACCATGGCGCTGCAGTTAAAACTGAACGAACTGATAGCAGCCAATAAAGACGCCAGCAACAGGCTTATTGATATAGAAGACCTTACGGAACATGAAATAAAAGTACTGAAACAATTCTATGTGAAGCTGGCCGAAATGTCGGAGAAGGATAGTGATATCTTCTCTTCTCATTCGCTGGATGAAGCGTCACGAAATCATGAAAATAAAATGGAACACAGACCTATATCTTCAAAAACAAAAAAGTAAATTTTATGAAAAAGATCATCAGCTCAGCCGTAATTATTTCCCTTATCGTTTTTTTATTACCCGGTTGCCAGGCAATAGAAGGTATTTTTAAAGCAGGCGTATGGACAGGCATCATTGTCGTGGTTGCCATCATTGCCCTGATAATTTTCCTGGCCACCCGTGGGAAAAAGTAAATTCGTTAGTCGTTAGTCGTTATTGGTTAATTGTTATTCGCTAATCGTTGTTAATCATTAATGGTTATTCGTTATTGGGATTGAAGTAATGTACCTAGTAACAATTAACCAATAACTAATAACTAATAACCAATAACTAATAACCAATAACTAAATAAAAAGGGGACTCTGCAGTCCCCCTTATTGCCTAAAACCTAAACATGAAACCATCTTTGATTACCTCGCCTTAAAGGGCATGAGTAATAATATCTTACATAGTTGGTGTTAAATGTGCTGTTATTTTCCTGACCGTATATTCAAATCCATTTAAATGGCGGGTCAGTACGTTTTTTATGTTTCCTTCGATATGTTCATCTTGTAATGCTTTCTGATAAGCTTTAATAAGCGCTTTTTCTCCATTGATGCATGCATTGATCACCGGCTCTTTATTTTCATCGCCGGCAACGGCACCTATTTCCATCCAGCTTCGGTTGGTAATACCAGCCGGTGCAAACATATCCGCTACATTTCCGCCAAGGCTGATTACGAGTTCTTTAAGCTCGGCAATGTAAACAGCATGTTCTGCAACAAAATGTTCAAAGGATTTTTTTATAGCGCTGTCTTCTTCCTTTTCCGCAGCCAGGGTATAACCATTTTTGGCATCATTTGTTATAGTTAACAAATGATTCAGCTGGTCAATTATCCCGGTGTTTAGATCTTGCATGCGGTTTCTGTTCTTTATTCCTGTTTATAACCGCTCAAAATTTATACCATGTACCATCCTCATTATTTTCATAACTTCACTATGAAGAATATCGGGGAATACTGCGTACATATGGGAAAAAATAACCCCAAAAAATCTGGAGAAAGATCATGAAATTAAATACTGAAGGAAAGATCCGGGCAGGATATATTGCAGCTTTCATTCTTCTTTTTATAGCCTACCTGTTCATTTACTCCACTATCGGGGAAATGAACAAACAGTCTCAATGGATAAACCATACCAATGAAGTTATAACCAGGCTCGAATTGCTGGCCTCTAATGTAAAAGATGTGGAAACAGGCGTAAGGGGCTATGTTATAATGAAGGATAATAAATTCCTGTCGCCTTACTATTCAGGCATACGTGAGATACCCAAGGAGTCTGCTGCAATAAGGGTATTAACAAGGGATAATGTATTACAGCAAAAGCGGCTGGATACGTTGCAGGGCTTGATAGATACACGGTTAGCCACCCTCCGTAATAATATAGAGATATTCCGGAATGCCGGGTACGTATTGCCGGATTCGGTAAAAGAAAAAGGGTATCAAAGCAAGCAGGTGATGGATGATATCAGGGCTATGATAAAGAAGATGAGCGAATCTGAAAATATAGCCTTGTCGGAAAGGATTGTTGAACTGCGTTCTTATACCGATGCGGTGAAAGTAATTAATATCACAGCAGTGCTGATCGCCTTCCTGCTGGCGCTTTATTCCATCATTACATTTACAAGGGAGAGCCATGCGAAGAATAATTACCGCAAGCAGCTGGAAACAAAGCTGGATGATCTTACTGTAATGAACACAGAATTGCTGCAGCTAAGGAGTCTCGAAAAATTTACTTCTACGGGCCGTATTGCCCGTACCATTGCACATGAAGTGCGCAACCCGCTCACCAATATCGGCCTTGCATCGGAGCAGTTAAAAGATAGCGTGCAGACCGAAGAGAGTGCATTGTACCTGGATATGATAAAGCGCAATGCCGACCGTATCAATGTGCTGGTAAGCGAACTGCTGAACTCTACCAAGTTTGCCGATCTTTCGCCTGTTAAAGTATCTGTCAACACTATACTCGATGATGCACTGGCGCTTGCAAAAGACCGTGTAGCATTGCAGGAACTTACGGTAGAAAAAAAATATAAAGCAGGTATAGGTGATGTAGCAGTAGATGTAGAAAAGATCACGATCGCTTTTTTGAACATCATTGTAAATGCAATAGAAGCAATGGAGCCGGGCAAAGGAATATTGACACTGCAAACAAAAGTGGAAAAAGGAAAGTGTGTTGTTGTTATCAGCGATAACGGAACAGGAATGGATAAAGAAACCGTGTCAAAATTGTTTGAGCCTTATTTTACCAGTAAAGAAAAAGGTAATGGCCTTGGCTTAACCAATACTCAAAATATTATCCTGAACCACAAGGGTACCGTTAAAGTAGAGAGTGAGCCGGGTCACGGTACTTCGTTCATTATTACGCTGGATTTTGCTTAAGCACCTGTAGTGCCCTGCACAACTTTTGGTTTTTTATTCTTCTGTGTAACCTTGGCCAGCTTTCGGTATATCCTTCCTTTTTGCGTACCGGTAATATCATCGCCCAGCAACATTCCCCAGGGTTTCAGGCCATCTACCCGGTCGAAGATGACTTTAAGAATAGCAATTGCCGGAATGGATAAGAACATGCCTGCCACACCTGCCAGCGCACCGCCGATCAATACGCCTATTATAGATATCAGTGCATTGATCTTAACCTTGGAGCTTACCACTTTGGGCATGATGATATTATTATCGATGAACTGCACAACAGTTAATACAACACCCACCCATATGATATCGCTCAGGTGTGTTGATGTAGTAAGCGTTACCAGCATACAGAAGACCGAAGCGATGAGCATACCGATATAGGGGATCATATTAAGTATGGCGGCCAGTACACCCAGGAATATGGCGTATTGTATGCCCACTATTAAAAATCCGATGGAATTTATCGTTGCCACAATAGCCAGTTCTATCATCAGCCCTACCATATAGCTTTGTACAATTACACGCGACTCTTTCAATACTTCGGTTACATTCTTTTCATGCTCGTTGCTGAATATGCTCATTAAAAACCTGCGGATCATATCCCGGTAATACAAAATAAGGAAGGTATATACAGGCAGCAATACCAGTACCACCAGGGTTTGTGTAACGGATAAAAATGTTTTGCCGATAATACCGGTTCCCGATCCTTTTATTTTATTAGTGGCATCGGTCAGTAATTTTGTTTGCTCGGTTTGCGAAAGATTGAATTTATCATGCGCCCAGCTTTGAATACTGAGCAAATGTTCGTGCAATTGTTTTTTTATAGTAGGTATATCATCTGCAAATGCAGTGATCTGTGTAAAAAGAAAATACACTACTGCTGCGATAAAAGTAATAGAGATAATAAGCGAAATACTTATTGCCAGCACACGGGGAAAGCCCTTTCTTTCCAGGAAGCTGTTGAACGGCAGCAGCAATACGGCCAGCAACATAGCTAATGTTAAGGGCACCACAATATCCTTACCGATATAGATAAGCCATCCTGTGATACACAGTATCAAAAGGTTCAGGCTTAGCTTAACCAAAAATGGCAATTTGGTTTGAGTTGTCATATAGTCTGTTAATAAAAATGCCCCCGTTCAATAGTGCTGGGGGCATCCCTTGTTTTGCTCAATGATCTGTTATTTGTATATCCGTTAATTGGTTGATCCGTTAATCCGTTTAAACGTATTAACCAATTAACGGATTAACCTGTTAATCTGCTGCCCTGCGTATCACTTTTAATAAAAGAGCAATTAACGCTATCACTAAAAGAATGTGTATGATGCCGCCTGCATGCATACCAAAGAAGCCGATTGCCCATGCAATTACCAGGATCACGGCTATGAGGTAAAGTAAATTTCCCATGGCTGATGTTTTTTAAACTGTTATTAATGATTTAATGTCGCTTTGTATAACTATAAAACTTTGCCAAACTATGCCGGGAACCAATAAATATATTATCTGCCTGCATTTGGCAGAGAAATTCACCCGGCTTCAGATTTATCAAAAAATAAACTGTGGAAAATATTGCCCAAACTGCACCAATAATTATGCAGAAAGTTTATTGAGCGCCATAGTAATAGCATCTTTTGTAAAGGGCTTTCCCAGGAACATATCTACACCTTGCTGAACAGCTCTTGTTTGGTCTTCAGGCGTATCATGTGCTGTGATCATGATGATCTTTGTAGCAGGATAATTGGTTTTTACATAGCTGATGAAATCAATACCAAGCCCATCGGGTAAATGGTTGTCTAAGAAAATAATAGGAGGTGTATTGTTCTTTAGCGCAATCTTCGCATCTTCAAGCCTGTTCACATAATTAACGTCGAGATCTCTCTTTTTTAAAATACTTTTTAAAAGAAAGCAGATATCAAGTTCATCATCTATTATTAAGGCATCCAAAGCGGAATCATTTGTAGGTGAGAAAAAAAACATCGCTCTTCACTGTTTAGTTACACTTTCTACACAACCAAATCCAAGCCAGTGTTTAAAACAGGCGAAATAGCGTTTTTTAAAGGTATTGTTTTCATTAAAAATAGAAAAAACTATTTCAGTTGTATAGTCAATTCCACATTATTGTTGAGTTTAGTCAACGAAAGTGGCACTGTTTTTATATTAAGGGTATTGTAAACCCGGCAGTTAAACGACAAAACCGGCAGGCTTAGTATTTTGGCAGGCCATATTCAATCGCTTAAGGGCGGGATTTAACAAAACCGTCGTCGTCGTTGTATTAAATACTAATAATGAAAGGAAGAGTCACCAGCGCATATAATTTTATAAAGCAGGTAGCAGCAGGGTTCAATAATGATAATGTATTAAAATACAGTGCATCATTATCCTACTACACTGTTTTTTCGCTGGCGCCGATGCTCATCATCATTATTTCAATTTGTGGAATAGTGTTTGGAAAAGAAGCGATGCAGGGAGAAATATATGGGGAGCTGAATGGCCTGGTGGGTAATGCAGCTGCTTTACAGATACAGGAAATGATACAGAATATTCACCTGAGCAGTAAAACACCGGTGGCCAATACCATAAGTGTAATAGCATTACTGGTGGGGGCAACAGGTGTATTCAGCGAGATACAGGACTCGCTGAATAAGATATGGGGGCTTAAAACAAAAGCGAAAAAGATATGGTGGAAGCTTATTTTGAACCGATTGATCTCTTTTTCGTTAATAATAAGCCTGGGATTTATATTAATGGTGTCATTAGTATTAAATGCCTTTATTGCCACTTTAGGAAAGCATATCAATAATATATTTTCCGGGGCAGGGCCAATAACGGTAATGGTATTTGAGAATGCTATTTCCTTGTTAATAACCACTTTATTGTTTGCAGTGATATTCAGGGCATTGCCCGATGCGAAGATAAAATTGAAAGATGTAGTGATTGGGGGATTGGTAACAGCAGTTCTTTTTATGTTGGGCAAAGTGGGTATCGGGTACTACCTGGGGCAAAGTAATATGGCGTCTGTATATGGCGCCGCAGGCTCCATTGTGATAATAATGATTTGGGTATATTACAGCTCCGTTATATTATATTTGGGAGCCGTATTCACAAAAGTTTACGCCATGGATTTTGGCGGAAAGATTCTGCCCAATGATTATTCAGTATGGACCAAAGTAGAAGAAAAACCCGTAGAGAATATTAAACAAGCCAACGCCATTATAAATAAAGTACTATAAAAAAAATACCTATGCCTAAAAGAATTCTTGTAATTGACGACGACCTGGACATGTGCCTTTTGCTGGAAAAGTTTTTTGCCAGGAAAGGTTATGAAGTAGAATCAGCACATTCCGGTGCCAAGGGGATAGCTAAATTCAAAGAAGGGAAATTTGATATTGTGCTGTGCGATTATCGCCTGGGCGATAAAGAAGGTAAAGATGTGCTGATAGAAATAAAAGCACATTCACCTGAAACCATAGTGCTTATCATAACAGGCTATTCCGATATTAAAACAGCTGTGGATGTAGTGAAGCTGGGTGCTTATGATTATATCACCAAGCCGCTGATCCCCGATGAAGTGATCAACATACTTAACAATGCATTGAAAGAACCTGTAGATGAAGCTAACGCATCAGCCCCTTCATCAGTTGCACGGTCGCAAAAGCAAACTGCAAATTTATCTTCCGAATTTTTAGTAGGCGAAGCCGGCACCACAAAAGAACTGTATAACCAGATCAGCATTGTGGCGCCCACCAACTACAGCATTATTTTATATGGAGAAAGCGGAACCGGTAAAGAAGTAATTGCAAAAACAATACACAGCCTCAGCAGCCGTAAAGACAAGCCTTTTGTGGCAATGGATTGCGGTACACTTTCTAAAGAACTTGCGGGCAGCGAATTGTTTGGTCACGTTAAGGGCGCTTTTACCGGTGCGCTGAATGATAAAGAAGGTCATTTTGAACTGGCCAACGGTGGCACCTTATTTTTGGATGAAGTAGCCAATCTTTCAACAGAAGTGCAGGCTTCGTTATTGCGGGTGATACAGGAACGTAAATTTAAAAGAGTAGGCGGCAATAAAGAGATACCGGCAGATGTCCGCATCATAGTAGCTTCCAACGAGAATTTGCAGGATGCTTATCGTAAAGGAAAATTCCGCGAAGATCTTTATCACCGCTTTAATGAATTCTCTATCAACCTGCCGCCATTGCGCAACCGAAAAGATGATATCATCCTCTTTGCAGATTTCTTTTTGAAAAAAACCAATATGGAACTGGGTAAAGACATAGAAGGATATGAAGATGAAGTACTGCAGATGTTCACCAACTACTCATGGCCGGGTAATTTAAGAGAGTTTCGCAATGTGGTGCGGAGAGCAGTGCTGCTGACACAATCCGGCAAGATAGCAGCAAAAGTATTGCCCTGGGAAATAAGCAATTCATCAACGATGCCGCCCAGCCATCATACTGAAGAAACAGCCGCTGCCGCACCTGCACAGGATAAAAAAATGGACCTGAAAGACACTGCTTCAAAAGCAGAATACGAAGCGATCATGAATGTATTGAAGCAGGTAAATTTCAATAAGACAAAAGCAGCAGAGATATTAAAGATAGACAGGAAGACCTTGTATAATAAGATCAGGAACTACGAGGAATCGCAGTAAGGATTGATGATTTTGGATGTATGATTTTATTTCACAAAGCCACACAAAGCATTTCACAAAAAAACACAGAGACTCTCTGTGTTTTTTTTGTGAAGTATAATCTCCTTCTTGATCTTCTCCTTTTCACCCCTTTAGGGGATAGGGGGCAAAACAAAACATCAACTTCGTTTCAATCTTCTCCTTGGTTCCCCTTTGGGGGCGGAGGGGCTATAATGCCTTATTCACCTTCTCATCCTTATCCGGTGTAGAGAACGCATCACCTACTGCATGCATAAAACTCGATATCGGCCCTTCCATTTTATTGGTCTTATCATCAATGGTAGGATCCTGTATCAATTCGCCGATATGAAGCGCTGCGGGTAAATACGGTAAAATATTGGTGCGTTGCGCTGCCATAAAATTCTTTACAGATAACAGATCGTTTTTCGGCGCTGCATTGTTCCGTACAATTTCAACAGCTTTTGCTGCGATCTCATTTATCCTTTCACCGGTATCTTCTGTTGATTCGCCGGAATAATGTGCAATGCGTTTTATCACTTCATCATTGTAACCGGGAAAGATCTCTTTTGCCCAGTTTGAGGAATTTCCTCCACTTAAAACGGCCTGAGCGCCAATATCTGTAAGTGTATATTTATATAGCCCTATCAGTACAGCAGGTATCGCTGCCTGGCTGAATCTATCTTCAGCATGAGCGCCGCTGTTCTGTACTACGTGTTGTGTGTTAGGGTCCACCTTAAGTAAAGATGGATAGCCAAAATGCTGCTGTATTGCTTCTGCCAGTTTCATGATAATTTAATTTAGCGTTAATTAAAGAGGATAGAAAACTATGCCAGTTTATCAGGCATTATTGTTGATTTGTACTGGGTATAATCATAAAAATAAAACTTATGCAAACGAGACCCACCGAGATGACAACACTGAGTTCAGTTTTGGAAAAACTGCGTGTTAAAAAACAAGACAATGAGTTTAAGATCGTTCCTGAAGGCTTTACTACCGCAAGCGGTAAAATATATAATCCGCAAGATCTTAAGATCATCAGAACGTATCGCTTCGAAGGCGAGTCTGATCCTTCCGATTCAGTGATATTATATTTGATAGAAGCCAATGATGGAATGATAGGCTACAGTATGGATGCGTATGGAGCATACAGCAATCATGAAGATGATGGCTACGATGATTTTATCCGTAAGATACCTGTAGAAGAAAGGGAAGAACAGGTAATATTTGAATGATAATACTGTTTACTGTAATAAAAAAAAGATCCGCTGATTGCAGCGGATTTTTTTATGGTGAGATATAATTGCTTTATAGCGCAGGTTCCGGAAAATCAAATTCCCTGTAATTGTGAGAAGAAAATATTTCTGTGAAAAAATCCCTTATCCTGGTTTTTAAAGAAGAAGTGACCAATGCTTTATTCTCAAAATATTCTGCGTGCATGATCTTGAATTGAATAAGCGCAAAATTATCTTTTGTGGTCCTTATTTCGGAAGCATGAGCCACAGGATCATCCTGCACAATGGATGCTTTTCCGCTAACCCGAAGACGGTATGCTCCCCCTTTTTGATAATAGTCGAGGTATGCATAAAAGCTCTTGTCAATATTTTTTGCATATTTTCCGTTGCAGGAAGTGAAGAACCAGATGTTGCCATCGTTATCTGTTTTTAAAGTAGATACAATATTATTAGGAAGCTGAAGTTCAGAGTTGATCTCTGCTTTGAACATCGCTACTTTTATCTCCCCGATCTTACGCTGAAGAAATAAAAGATTATCGTCTTGTGTAAGCATAGTGATGAGTTTTATACGATCATAATAATCAAAATCCAAACCACACCCCCACAAGCACCGGTTAAGTTTGCCAAACTGCTTTTTTGTAGAACTATTTCCTCAAAACCAAGTAAAGTAAAATAGCGATTGGTCAAAAATTTCCTGACAACACCTTTAAATAAAAAGGCACAATACTTTCTATATACGCCTGTAAAAGCCGGAGTATGCAAAAAGCGCAGCCAAAAAAACCATTACGTAAACCACAGCATCAGCGAAGACCTGGAAGTGAATATAAGATGAGCCCTGTGCCCGAAACAGCGCCGCTGAATGAACTGACCGGTAATAAGCTGGCAGGAAAAGTTGCGTTGATAACAGGAGGAGACAGTGGCATAGGAAAAGCAGCCGCATTATTATTTGCAAAAGAAGGGGCAGATATCATCATCGTTTATTTAAATGAACATGCAGATGCAGAAGCAACACAGGTGCTGATCACTGAAAAATATAAACGTGCCTGTTTGCTGATCGCAGGCGATCTTTCAAAAGAAAATTTTTGCAAAGCTGCTGCTGCAAAAGCAGTAAAAAAATTCAAACACATCAATATCCTGGTGAACAATGCTGCTATTCATTATGAAAGCAAAGGTTTGGAAGAAATTTCAACAGAGCATTTATTAAAAACATTCAGCACCAATATATTTTCCATGTTCTGGATAACAAAAGCGTTGCTGCCTTTTATGAGCAATGGAGATTGTATCATTAATACAACATCTGTTACCGCATACCGCGGAAGCGGCGGATTAATAGATTATGCATCTACCAAAGGCGCTATCGTTTCTTTTACAAGAAGCCTTTCGGCAAATCTTATTGATAAAGGCATACGGGTAAATGCAGTAGCGCCCGGACCAATATGGACACCATTGATAGCTTCATCATTCAAGCCATCAAAAGTGGCGAAGCATGGAAGCGATGTGCCGATGAAGCGTGCCGGTGAACCTTCGGAGGTAGCGCCAGCATATCTTTTTTTAGCCAGCGATGATGCGGCTTATATAACGGGACAGGTATTGCATCCCAACGGGGGAGAAATTGTGAACGGTTAAAAAATAATTATGGAACTGATTGCTGAAGAAATAACAAAGCTTACTAAAAAGAAAATAGCAAAGATCATTAACGACCCGGAAAAAACAGCGAAAGCTGTTAACCTGGTGTATGTAAATGACCTGAACCCCGGCATAGAGCGCATCCGCAAGGGGAAAGACTTTGCTTATGTACTGGAAAATAATCCTGTAAAAGATAAAGAAGAACTTCAGCGCATCAAAAGCCTGGTAATTCCGCCAGCCTGGGAAAATGTATGGATATGCATTTTAGCCAACGGGCATTTACAGGCCACGGGCCTGGATGCAAGAAAAAGAAAGCAGTATAGATACCACCCGCTTTGGAATTCTTTGCGCAACCACACCAAATTTTACCGACTGTATGAATTTGGAAAAGTATTACCAAAGATCCGGTTGCAGTTAGAAAAAGATCTTTCGCTGCCAGGGTTGCCGCAGCAAAAAGTACTGGCTGCCGTAGTAAGCCTGATGGAACGCACCCACATAAGAGTGGGCAATACCATGTATGAAAAATTATATGGCTCGTACGGGCTTACCACATTAAAAGATAAACATGTAGCGATCAATGGCAGCACCATGAAATTTTCTTTTAAAGGAAAGAAAGGCGTACAGCATGATATCAGTATAAAGAATAAAAAATTATCTGCCCTGGTAAAGCAATGCCGCGATATACCGGGCAAAGAACTCTTTCAATATTATGATGAGGAGGGCAGGCGCCATTCTGTAGATTCAGGCATGGTTAATGAGTATATCAAAACCATCAGCGGCAGCGATTTTACCGCAAAGGACTTCAGGACATGGGCCGGCACGGTAGAATCCTTAATGGCATTCCGCGAGTTGGGTTTTTTTGAAACAGCAACCGAATCGAAAAAAAAGATAACAGAAGCACTGGATATGGTGTCAAAATTGTTAGGTAATACAAGAACGGTTTGCAAAAAATATTATGTTCATCCGTTAATGCTTAGTTTATATGAAGACCGGTCGCTGGAAAAATATATTAAGCAGCTGGATGCGATAGAACAGAATGATGATAAAACAGACCTTACAGCAGAAGAAAAAATAGTAATGAAAATTTTAGAAACAAATTAAACCACACAGCTATGAATTTTATACACATGAATGTAGATTTCAGGGGAGCAATGGTAGCAGTGCAAACTTCTCCCGAAGTACACTGTATCGGAGCGGTTTATCCCGTTAAGATGAACGACAATTATGCCTTTACTATTTATAACGATGGTGATAATGAAGAGTGGGGCATATTAAAAGAAGACAATGGGAATATACCGGAGATAGATGCCGAGCTTTATAAAGCTATCCTGAAACAGTTGAAATGGGAATTGCAGTATGATGCATAATTAAACTCTTTTTTATGAGACCAATATGGACAGGGGCAATAGGCTTCGGCTTGGTAAACATACCCGTAAAATTATTCAGCGCCACGCAAGGCAGCGAGCTTGACCTGGATATGCTCGATAAAAAAGATCATTCCAATATTAAGTTCATGCGGGTAAATGAAAAGACAGGTAAAGAAGTGCTGTGGAAGAATATTGTGAAAGGCTATAAGGTAAACAACCGATATGTTGTGCTGGAAGAAGAGGACTTTGAAAAAGCCAATGCGGTAAAATCAAAAACGATAGAGATAAGTGATTTTGTTTTGGAAAACGAAATAGACAGTGTGTATTTTGAAACGCCGTATTATCTTGCACCTGAAAAGTCTGGCGTAAGAGCCTATGCATTATTAAGAGAAGCATTGCAAAAGACAGGTAAAGCGGCAGTCGCTACTTTTGTAATGCGCAATAAAGAAGCGCTGGCTGTTTTGCGGGCTTCGGATGATGTGATCATTTTAAACCGCCTTCGTTTTGCAGAAGAGATAAGGGATACTAAAGAACTGGGCGTTTCGTCCAAAGCTGCGGTAAAGCCTGCCGAATTAAAAATGGCCATCTCACTGATCAACCAGTTATCGGGCAAATTCAATATTTCTAAATACAAGGATACCTATACTGCTCAATTATTAAAACTCATTAAGGCAAAAGCAAAAGGCGGCAAAGCACCGGTATCGCATATGAAAGTAGTGCACAGTACCACCAAAGACCTGATGAGTCAATTGAAAGCCAGCCTGGGCGGTGGCAGCAAACGAAAAAAAGCATCTTAATAAATGAGTCTTACAAGATATAAAGCCAAACGAAATTTTTCTTCTACACCAGAACCCGAAGGAAAGATCGCTTCAAAAAAAGCAAAGCTTTCTTTTGTGGTGCAGCGGCACAAAGCCTCTCATCTGCATTACGACTTCAGGCTGGAAATGGAGGGCGTACTGAAAAGCTGGGCAGTGCCTAAGGGGCCATCGCTCAATCCAAAAGATAAGCGGCTGGCCATGATGGTAGAGGATCATCCTTACGATTATAAAGATTTTAAAGGCGTGATACCCGAAGGCTATGGCGCCGGTATTGTGGAAATATGGGATAAAGGCTATTACACCGATATTGAAAACTCCGATGCTGCAACAGCAGCAAAGAACTTAAAAGCAGGACTCAGATCGGGCAACCTCAAATTCACACTGCACGGAAAAAAGCTGAAAGGCGAATTTGCCCTCGTTAAGCTGAAACCAAGAGATGGAGAAAAAGATAATTCCTGGTTATTGATAAAACACAATGATGAATTTGCTGTTTCGAAAAACTACGACAGCGAAAAAGAAACCCCGGCAACATCACCTATAAATAAATGGCTGGCGCAAAACAAAACTCCTCAAAAAAAAAATTCTACAAAGCAACCAGGGCAGCGGGCAACAAAGTAAGCCACGCCATAAAGCCAATGCTGGCTAAAGAGATAGACGAACCGTTTGACAGCAGCGACTGGCTGTTTGAAATAAAATGGGATGGCTACCGGGCTATCAGTGAAATTCACAATGGTGAAGTAAGGCTGTACTCCCGGAATGGCAACAGCTTTAATGATTCCTATCCCCTTGTTGTAAATGCACTGAAAAAAATAAAACACAACGTAATATTAGATGGCGAAGTAGTGGTAATAAATGAAGCAGGTCTTTCGGATTTTCAAAAACTGCAGCATTACGAAGAGAATACGGAGTATCCCATTTGCTATTATGTATTTGATGTGCTTGAAATAAACGGAGAAAAGACGACAGAGCTGCCTTTGGTAGAAAGAAAAAGGCTGTTAAAAAAAATAATTCCTGCAAATACTGTTGTAAAATACTCTGACCATATCATTGGTAAGGGGAAGGAATTTTTTGCAGCAGCGCAAAAGCAGGACCTTGAAGGTATCATGGCCAAGAAAATGGACAGCGAATACCATACCGGAGCAAGAACAGGAGAGTGGCTGAAAATAAAACATCATAAATCTGATGAAGTAATTATAGTTGGGTTTACTGAACCCACCGGCGCAAGGAATTATTTCGGCGCACTCGTTCTGGCAACAAAAGGAAAGAACGGCGAGTTGCAATACGCCGGTCATACCGGTACAGGATTCAATGACAAAATGCTCAAAGAAGTATATGGTAAACTGAAAAAGATCATTCAGAAACAATCGCCTTTTAAAGAGCGGGTAAAAACAAATATGCCGGTTACCTGGGTGCAGCCTAAATACATTGCTGAAATAAAATTCACGCAATGGACAACAGATAATAAAATGCGGCACCCCGTTTTTTTACGAATGAGAGAAGATAAAACCGTTAAAGATATTGTTATGGCAACTACAAAAAAAGCAACCCGTAAAGCAGGTGAAGAAACGAACAGTGATGAACTGGTATTCGGTAAAACAAAAGTGAAGATCACCAACCGGGATAAAATTTACTGGCCCGAAGAAAAGATCACCAAAGGAATGGTGATCGATTATTATCAAAAAATGGCAGACTATATTTTACCTTATCTGAAAGACAGGCCGGAGAGTTTATTGCGCAATCCGAATGGTATAAATGGTCCCGCTTTTTTTCATAAAGATGCAGGCGAAGAAGCGCCGGATTTTGTAAAAAGTATTCCCCTGTTTTCGGAAAGCGCCAACAAAGAAATTAACTACATTATTTGTAACGATAAAGCAACGTTAGCATACTTAAATAATCTTGGTTGCATCGAATTAAATCCCTGGAATTCTACCACAAAAAAATTAGACAATCCCGACTATCTTATCATTGATATAGACCCTTCTAAAAAGAACACCTTTGAGCAGGTAATTGAAACGGCATTGGCATTTAAAAAAGTACTGGATAAAGCAGGCGCAAAATGTTTTTGTAAAACTTCGGGCGCTACAGGGCTTCATATTTTTTTACCAATGGCTAAAAAATATTCGTACGAACAGGTAAAAGATTTTGCAGCATTGTTATGTACCATGGTAAATGAAATGCTGCCTGAATTTACCAGCATGGACAGAAACTTAAAAAAGCGTGGCGATAAAAAAATATACCTCGATCACCTGCAAAACAGGCGGGGACAAACGCTTGCCTGTGCGTATAGTTTGCGCCCCAAAAAAGGCGCAACAGTTTCTACCCCGCTGGAATGGAAAGAAGTAAAAAAAGGGTTACATCCTTCTGCATTTACCATGGATACTATCTTGAAAAGGGTGCAGAAAAAAGGCGATATTTTTAAAGAAGTACTCGGTGCCGGGATAGATATAAAGAAATGCCTCACTAAACTCTCTGCGTAGATGTTGGGGAATTATTTCCCCGAAACACCATTTATATAGTATATTAGGTATTGTAAAATGCCTGTTGCTGCCCGTTTTTGAAAAAGGCATAATACTTTCTATAGTAAGTTGCAACAAAGGGAATTATAGGCAAAAGCGGTAATTCTCAATAGCCGATAACCTTATTAATTCATTCATGACAACCAGGCGCTTTTTTAAAAAAACAGGCAAGATCATGCTCTACTTTTTCGGGAGCATTTTGTTGCTTCTTATACTCGCCTGGATCTTCATCAACACCGATTACGGAAAAAGGATCGTCCGCAATAAAATTCAATCTTACCTCGAAAATAAATTAAAGACAAAAGTAGTCATCGGCGAAATTGATTACAGTCTCCCTAAATGGATAGAGATCAAAAATGTTTACATCGAAGATCAAAAAAAAGATACGCTGCTGTTTGGAGAAAAATTATCAGTGGATATTGATATGATAAAACTCATCCGGGGTAATACGTATATCCGCAAAGTAGAGTTTAAAAATATTTACGCCAATATCACCAGAGGAGAAAAAGATTCCGTTTTCAATTTTCAGTTTATCATTGATGCATTTGCAGGCAACAAATCAGCAGCAAAAGCAGACCCTGATACGGCAGCTATGAAGCTGACCTTAAAACGTCTTTTGCTGGATAATGTGCGGTTAAAATTTTCTGATAAAAATGCCGGTTCAGATTTTACGGCGCAGGTAGTTGATCTTGATGCTACCTTAACAAAATTTCAACCCGACAGGTTGCAATTCGATATAGATAAATTTGCCAGCAACGGCATGAATTTTTTCATGACCACATATAAGGCGCCGGTAACAACTACTGGTGTTGATACAACAACTTCTGCACCTGCAGCATTACAGTTAACAGCCGGGCTGCTCGACCTGAAAAATATAAATGTAATTATCGACGACCAGGTAACAGGGATGTATTACCGAAACAACCTGCATCATTTAGCAGTTGCCAATACCAGTTTTGATATGGCGCAGGAAAAAATGGTGGCCGATAAATTACAGCTCGACAGTTCTTTTATCAAATTCATTTCGCCAAAGAGCGATGTTGCCGTAACTAAAAAAGACAGCGCAGTAGCTGTTACCACAAAAGGCTGGGATATTGCTGCAAAAAATGTTTCGCTTACCGATAATCAATTCCAGTTTGATAATAATGCCATAGCGCCGGCAGAAGGCCTGGACTTTGCCCATCTTAATGCTACGGGAATAAAACTTGAAGCAGCAAATGTTCATTACACTACAGACAGTACACTGGCCGTGATCACCAACCTGGCGTTTAGAGATACCAGCGGGTTTGTTTTAGATACCACCCATGCGGCACTATCATATAGTACAACAGGCATTGTTGCAAGAGAACTATATATAAAGACACCACAAAGTTTAATACAGCATACATTGGCTGTTACCTATGATAATATCGATCAGCTAACCACAGCCCCTCAAAACAGCAGGGTAGATATACAGCTGATGAACAGCGTTATTGCCGTCAATGACCTGTACACCATTATGCCTGCGGTAAAGAAATTTATGGAGCCGCAAAAATTTGCCAACAGTGTGGTGCGTTTGAATACCACTATCAACGGCACGCTGGCAAGAGTGAATATTCCTTTACTGCAGTTGTCAGGTTTCAACGGCACAGTGATCAATGCAAAAGCATTGCTGTACAATGTTACCGATATGAGTAAGCTGGGCTATGATATTACCATCTTCAACAGCACCATTCCAAGAAATGATCTTATAAAATTCCTTCCCGGTAATGATGTGGCTTTAAGTAAGCTGCCGCCTGTATTAAATATCAGTACTGCTATTAAAGGAAATATGAACGATGTTACCGGCAGCTTCAATATCAACAGCAGCAGTTTCCGTATCAATGCAACGGGGCGGATAAAGAACATCAAAAAACCGGATGCCCTGCAATATGACCTGGTTATAAAAGACAGTAAGGTAGATAAAGATTTCCTTGCTACTATATTGCCGCCGAATACGATACCGCCATCTATAGCATTGCCGCAAACAATAATGGTATCGGGTACTGCAAAAGGTGATATGAATAATATCCAGCCTAATTTAAAACTGGAAGGCAGTTATGGTACAGTAGCGGTAAAAGGTTATGTACGCAATTTTAAGAACAGTAATGCTGCCACATACGACCTTCAGTTTGCCACCAATAATTTTGCGCTGGGTAAATTTATAAAGCAGGATTCGGTGATCGGCAATATCACTATGACAGGATCTGCAAAAGGCCACGGCTTTGATTATAAGACCATGAAGTCGATGATAAAGGTCGATATACAAAGTGCAGGATACAATAAGTATGATTATCAAAATGTATCGGTAGATGCTGCATTGGATAATGGTATGATCAAAAGTACCGGCGATATCAACGACCCTAACCTTAAGCTGAATTACACTGCTGCCGCTAATGTAAAAAATACTTATCCTGCAGATGTAGAAGCATCAGTGCAGGTAGATACGATACAGTTGGGTAAGCTTAATTGGTATAAGGATTCGCTGAATGCCTCATTCAGGTTATACGTTAAAGCGCCCAATACCGATCCGCAGAACCTTGATGCATTTGCTTATGTTGATACGTCCAGGATCACGATAAATAATAAAGGCTATGTGCTCGATAGTATTGTTGCGAAAGCCGTTACCACAAACGGCAGCAATGATGTTACGCTGCACTCACCATTTGCAGATGTAAAAGCAACGGGTAAATTTCAGTATGATAAGATAGGTCAATCCATATCTCAATACATTGATAAGTATTACAACATTGGCAATACACCGGCAACATCTTTACCGCCACAGCAAATAGCTTTTGAAGGACAGATAAAGAAACATCCGCTGGTTACAGATCTTGTAAAAGGACTTCAGTATGAGAATATTCCTTTTAAAGGAAGCTATGCATCACAAGGCGGCGACAGCGCCTTGAACCTCACGGCCACTGTTCCTTATTTTTTGTATGAAACATATGCGGTAAGCAATGGCAACATAAATATTGTGACTGTTAACGACAGGATAAAAGGTATCGTGAATTTTGATACACTCCGGTTTGCCAATAATATTTTTTATAAAACAGACATCACTGCCAATGCTGCCAACGACAGCTTGGGTATTGCCATGATGACCAAAGATGCACGGAACGTAAACCGCTTTGGCATTGGCGCCAACATCAAGATCGATAATGAGCAATACACTTTTTCGTTGAAGCCCGACCTGCTGTTAAATTATAAGCAATGGAATGTTGCGCCCAACAACAGGATAGTATATTCACCGCAGGGAATACTGGTAAATAATTTTTCTATCAGCAGCGATAGTGCAAGCATTACAGCCAACAGTACCGGCACTGCATTGAACAGCCCTGTTGATGTAACGATCGATAATTTCAATATCAGGGAGATCGCTGCATTTGTAAGCAGGGATACGCTGCTGGCCTCGGGCATACTGGATGGCAAATTCACGATCAGTGACTTTAATAAACAGCTTCCTTCCTTTACCGGCAACCTTGCACTTACCAACACCCAATACATGCAGCAACCGGTAGGCGATATAAAAATGTTTGCCGAAAAAAGAGATGATAATGCAGTTACTGCAACGGTCGATCTTACCGGAAACGGAAATGATCTTTCAGCAAAAGGAACCTATTACCTCAATAATGCCAACAGCCAGTTTGATGCACAGCTGGATATACGCAAGCTGACGCTGGCTACCATGCAGGCATTTTCCGATGGCGCCATTACCCGTTCATCAGGAACAATAAGAGGTAACCTGGCATTGAACGGAAAATTTGATGATCCCCGCTGGAACGGCGATATCACGTTTGATACAGCAAAATTCACGCTGGCTAAATTAGGTACGCCTTACCGATTGGATAAACAAACCATCAGTCTTCATTATCCCGAATTGCTGTTCAATAACTTTACTATAAAAGATTCGGCCAATAATGCATTGGTGATAGATGGAACTGTTCGTGAAAAAACACTGGCCGAATTTGATCTTGATCTTAAGATACACGCCGATGATTTTATGCTGGTAAATGCACCGAGAAACGTGAACAGCCAGGCCTATGGTTTTGCGGCTATTGATGCGGATATCATTGTAACCGGCAACAGTACTTCGCCCGATATACAGGGAAACATTTCATTGAATGACAAAACGGACCTTACCATTGTATTGCCCGAAACCAATATTAATAAAGATGCCGCCGAATCGGTAGTGCGCTTTATCGACAGGGATACGTTTGCCCTGCCTGAAAAGGCTTTTGCACTGGCTAAAGAACCTAAAGCATCTTTCGGCCAGTTCATCAATTACAACCTGAATGTAGAGGTAACAAAAAATGCTGCGCTTACTATAGTCATCGATCCTTCAACAGGCGATGAGCTGCGGGTGCAGGGCGATGCACAACTTAATGCTGGTGTAAATCCCAACGGTAATATTGTATTGACAGGCAATTACGAACTGAATAAGGGACATTATATATTGAACTATAAATTTTTGCGGAGAGAGTTTAACCTGCTGCCCGGCAGTACCATCACGTTCAGTGGCGAACCGACAGATGCGCAGGTGAATGTAACAGCAGAGTATATCACCAATACTTCAGCAAGAGACCTGTTGGGAAATGAGATAGCAGAGATGGATACAAAGATGGCCAACACCTTCAATCAAAAAATTCCTTTCAGGGTATTGCTGTACCTGAAAGGCCCTATAAAAAAACCGGAGATCAGTTTTGATATTCAGCTGCCCGATGAAAATACAAGTGTACAGATAGGAAACCAACTGCGCACTACTATAGAAAATAAACTGGCGCAGTTGCGTGATGATGTTGCAGCAACAAACAAGCAGGTGTTCTCTTTATTATTACTGAACCGCTTTGTGGGCGAACAGAGTTCCGATTTCTTTAAAGGTAACGGCAGCTTCGATCAGCTGGCAAGAGAAAGTGTAAGTAAGTTCTTATCATCGGCGCTCGACCAGATCGCAAGCGACCTTTTTAAAGGAGTAGATGTTGACCTTAGTTTAAACAGCTACCAGGATTACAGCACCGGCGAGGAGCAGCAAAAAACGGATCTTAATGTGGCAGTTACCAAATCATTCCTGGATGACCGCCTAAGTATTACAGTAGGAAAGAATTTTGGTATAGAAGGCCAGGATGTTGCAGCCAAAGCATCGCAAAGGCCAAGCAATATACCTGATGTAACCGTAAATTATAAGCTTACCAAAGACGGCAAATACAGCATACGTGCATACAAGAGAAATCAATATGAAGTAGTAATGGATGGATATGTGGTAGAAACAGGTGTTGCATTTATTGTTACGATGGACTACGATAAATTCAGGGAATTATTTCAACGACGTAAATCAAAATAGGCAATCAGCAAAATGACCGGTAAGAAAATAGTATATAGTATTATAACGCTGCTGCTAATAAGCAGTTGCAGTGTAAAGCGTTTTTTACCGCCGGGCGAAAAATTATACCGTGGCTCAACCATAAAAGTTACCAAAGACCCGCAGGTAAAAACTTCGGCAGGGTCTTTAAAGAAACAGTTAAAAACAGCTGTTCGCCCCAAAACAAATTCCTTCTTTTTAGGCCAGCCCTGGAAAGTGTGGTGGTATTATGTAATAGGCGAACCAAAAAGCGAAAAAGGGTTTAAAGCTTTTCTTCGCAAAAAGTTAGGCGAGCCGCCGGTGTTAAGCAGCCGTGTAAATGCAAAGTCCACCGCAGAAAACATGCAGGCCTTTATGGAGAACAACGGCTACTTCCATTCTTCGGTATCGGGCGATACAAGCAGCAAAGGTTATTATCTGAAAGCAAATTATACGGCGCATATACTGCCGCAGTACACTATAAAAAGTATTACCTGGGTCAACGACAGCTCGCCTGTAATTAAGCAGCTGGCTTCCTTTAACCGCCGCAGCCTGCTTAAGGTTGGCAACCCTTACCGGCTCACGGATATACAGGGAGAACGGGACAGGCTCGATCTTCGGTTAAAGACACGAGGCTATTATTTTTTCAATCCCGATTATCTTATGGCCTATGCCGACAGTACCATCGGTGGCCGCCAGGTTGATCTTTACCTGAATATCAAGAATACAACACCTGAGTCGGCATTGCATCCTTATCATATCAACAGGATCACTGTTTTTCCAAATTATAGTTTATTATTTCCGCCGCCCGATACCAGCCGCAGAGGTACAGAAAACGTAGACAATATTTTGATACGTGATACAGTAAAAAAATTCAAGCCCGCTGTTTTTACAAGAGCGATAACATACCGCCCCGGAAAATTATACAGCAGCCGCGATCAGAATACAACATTGAATAGGCTCATCAATCTCGGTACATTTAAATTTGTAAAGAACCGTTTTGATGCCGTTAAAGACAGCGCCGATCCATATCGCCTCAATGCATATTATTATTTAACCCCGGCAAAAAAGAAATCGCTGCAGGCAGAGCTGGATGGCTTTTATAAAGACAGCCGTTATATGGGCAGCCAGCTTAGCGTTAACCTGAGGAACAGGAATACGTTCAAAGGAGCGGAATTACTTACCATCAAAGCCTATGGAAGTTTTGAGGTATCGATAGGCGATTCCTTGAAGAACAATAATAATTACCGCATCGGTGGCGAAGCATCATTAACGATACCACGCTTTGTAGTTCCTTTTTTCAACATAAAAGAAACCAATCTCTATCCCCCCAATACAAAAATGCTGTTGGGCTACGAATATTTTATAAAGCAGGCTTTGTACAGCAAAAATGTTTTCCGGCTGCAGTATGAATTTAACTGGAAGGAAACAAGTAATAAGCAACACAGTTTTGTACCCATTGCACTTAGCTATTTAAAAGCTGCCAATATCACCGACAGTTTTTACAAAGAAGCAGCAATAACACCGGCTATATTGCTGAATGTATATGATGAAGGAATTTTGGGCACTTATTATACTTACACGTATAACAGCCTGCGCCCCTTTGCAAAGAACCAGTATTTCTTTAGCGGAGGTGTGGATCTTTCCGGCAATATTGCAGGGCTGATAACCGGGGCAAAAAATTTCAGGGAGAAAACGATATTCGGAACACCGTTCGCACAATATGTAAAGTTTGATGTGGAAGGACGCTATACCAGGCGGCTGAAAAATAATATTCAATGGGCAAACCGCTTACAGTTAGGTATAGGCATACCGTATAATAATTCTTCCTTGCTGCCCTTCTCCAAACAATATGTCATTGGCGGCCCTTCTTCTATAAGAGGTTTTCCTGTTCGGCGCCTTGGCCCCGGCAGCTATTTACCAACAGCAGAAGACGAACGTTTTTTCCAGATCATTGGCGGCGATTTTAAATTATTGGGCAATACCGAATTACGGGTGCCGCTGGCAGGCGCATTGGGCGCCGCACTTTTTGTTGATGCAGGAAATATATGGACAAAAGATACCCTGCTGTTTGGCCCCAAAGGACAACTATCAAAAGATTTTTTAAGTGAGATAGCTGTTGCCGCTGGTGTTGGCTTAAGATTGGATATCAATATCCTGCTGATACGGTTCGACCTTGGTATTCCTTTACGCAAACCTTACCTGCCCAAAGGCGAGCGCTGGGTAATAGATAAGTTCGATTTTGGAAGCCGCCAGTGGAGAAGAGATAATATGATACTGAATATAGCGATAGGATATCCTTTTTAGCAAACAACATAACCAACAGATGAAAAAGATCTTCAAAATAATTTTTATAATTATTGTGGTCGGTGCGATAGCCGGTTATATATATTGGCAGCAAAATAAAAAGCGGATCATACGGGAAACCATCGAATCGGCTATAAAGAAAAAAACAGACAGCCTTTATTATATACATTACGACAGCTCACGCATAGATGAGATCGGTGGCAATGCCTCCTTTTACAATGTTTCGCTTCAATCGGATTCAGCGCAAAAAAAGATATTGGAAAGTACCGACAGCCTTCCCAATGCCTTATATTTTATAACCGTAAATGAAGTGCGGGCAAGCGGGGTTGATGTAGCAGGCTTGATACAGAATACCAATGTAGCAGCCGGTAAGATATTGCTGTACAAACCCCGTATACAGGTTATAAATACAGGGGCAGATAAGCCAAAGCCTTTTACTGCACAGGATACTATGGAACTGTATCAAAAGATACTGGGTAAATTCAACAGTATAAAAGCCGATACGATACAGGTAGCCAACGGTACCGTTATTATTACCGACCGTGCAGGAAAACCATTGACCACACTGGAGAATATCAATATCGACCTGAAGCATTTTTTAGTAGATGATACGCATAGCTATAATAATATCATCAGCTATTTTATAAAAGATGTATCGGTATCTATTGAAAATATTCAGCTGCCCGAATCAAAGAATAATACAAGGGTGAACATGACCAAGCTGGCTTATGATGCAGCAAAAAGAACACTGCAGGTAAAAGAGATACAGCAATACAAAACGAACAGTACAGCGCCGCTGATAGACCTGAAGAATATAACCATCACACAACTGAATACGGATGCTTTTATTGTGAACCAGCAATTGAAAGCAGGTATGATAACCTGCGACGGCGGGCTTATTACTTTATATAAAAAGAAAAAGGTTGAAGGAACAAATAAAAAAGAGGTACCCTTATCAACAGATTTTGTAGATGAAGCGCAGATCGGCGGTATGAACCTGGGTACCACCAGGATCGTTATCCTGAGCGAAGAAGACCCTTCCGCAGAACCGTTTATACTGAACGATGTAAAATTCAATATGACCAAAGCGGTAAGTGTGTATGAAGGCAGTACCTTATCAGATATTATTTCCAATGCCGACTGGAAGCTTACTTCATCAGGCTTTTCGTTTATCACCAAAAATAAATTGTACAGGATAGTTACCAGCGGGGCAGAAATAGATAATGTAGGTTCTTCTATGTCGTTCAATAAAATTGCAGTAGTACCATTGTTAAGCGAAGCAGAATTTGTGCGGCAAAGCGTTCATCAGCGGGACAGGTTCGACCTGGTGTTCAACAATATAAAAATAACAGGCGTAAATTATAAGCGGCTGATCGGCGATGGCGCACTGGAAGCAGAAGAAGCATCGCTGCAACCCATAATAAAAGTGATGAACGACAGGACCGTAGATCCCGACCCAACAAGTAAAGTAGGCAATTACCCCAATCAATTACTGATGGGTATGCAGCAACCCATCTACATAAAAAAAATAACGATCAATAATGGCCTTGTAGCTTATAAAGAACGTGGCCGCCTTTCCGAAATGACGGGTATTGTAAACTTCACCAACGTAAATGGCGCTGTAACAAATGTTACCAATATACCCGAACGCATAAGCAGCAACAACACCATGAAAGTAACCGCCAGCACAAAGTTTTTGGGAGAAGCCAATGTAAATACTACCTGGCTGCTGCCGCTTACAAAAGGCAATGGCAATTTTACCGTTACGGCAGATATCGGCCCTGTGAATGCACTAACGCTTAACCGCATCACCGAGCCGCTGGGAATGGTATCCATAAAAAGCGGCAAGATCAATAAAACGAATTTTACATTACATGGAGATGATTATAAAGCAACCGGCGATATTTTATTTACGTATAACGACCTTAAGATACAGCTCTTAAAAAAAGGAGAAGGAGATGAGTTGAAGAAAAAAACAGTCACCAGTTTCCTCGCTAATTTTTTGATCAAAAATGATAACCCATCATCAGGCAAAGAAGCAAGAAAAAACGATATTGAAAATAACAGGGAACTGAATAAATCTTTTTTTAACCTGGTATGGAAAACTGTTTTTGTGGGGTTGAAGAAAACCGCTTCCGGTAAAACGAATTGAGTTTATCCTTTATCAAGGCTGATCTTTTTCCCGGGTTTTCTTTTATTACCCTCCTTGTCTGTTTCAACACCCAGTAAGATACCCCATGGTTTTAATTCTTCTACCCGGTCGAATATTATTTTGAAGATAGCAATAGTAGGCAATGCAAGAAAAACACCGCCGATGCCTATTAACGAACCACCAACAACAGCAGCCAGGATAGTTGCCAGTGCATTGATCTTAACCCTGGAGCCAACGATCCTGGGCATCATAAAATTCGAATCTATAAAGTGGATGGCCCACATACTGATAATTACTGCCAGTGCCTGGCTCATACTGGCATCTGTAGTAAGTGTAACCAGTACGGTAAATACAATAGCCGTAAATATGCCGATAAAAGGAATGATATTAAGTATGCCTGCAAACACACCCAGGAACACCGCATACTTTATCCCGATGATAAGCAATGCTAATGAATTAACAGTAGCAACGATGAACATCTCTATCACCAGTCCCTGCATGTAATGTTTTATTATTTCTTTGGACCCTGTCAGTACTTCGTTCACATTATTCTTATCCCGGAATACAGAAAGAAAAAAATTACGGATCAGGTGCCTGTAAAAAAGAATAAGAAAAGAATACACCGCCACCAAAGCAATGAACGTAATAGTTTGCGTAACAGTAGAAACGGTTTGCTCCGCATAATCCGGGATAGATTTCATGCTCGCTGTTACTTTGCTCAACATCAGTGTTTGCTGGTACACATCAATACTAAAACGCTCCGCCACCCAGTTTTGCAATGTGGTATAATGCGCTTCAATATGGTTCCTGATGGCCGGTACATCGTTTAAAAAATTACTTATCTGCGCCGATAAAAAATAAATGATACCGGCAAGAACGGATATTGCTATCAGCACCGCTATAAAAGCCGCCAGCGCCCGGTGAAGTTTTAATTTTTCCAAATGATTGTTCAGTGGCAATACCAGTATGGCCAGCAAAAGAGAAAAATAAACGGGGATGAAAATATGGCCGCAAAAATGCACCAATACGCCGGCTAAAACGATCAGCACCAATTGAAAGCTGAGCCGTACAGTATAAGGCAACCGGCTGTAAGTGTACATGTCAAGGTAATTTATGTATAGCTATATAAAAAACTCTGCCAGTTTTAATCTTCCCGCAAACCTGCCTGCCGGCAGACAGGTTTCGCAGATTGCGCAGATAAATATGTTCTCCCCTGCGGCATCTTTTCCCCGCAAACAGACTTTGCGGGGAAGAGTGCAAAGGGTTAGGGTCCCCTGCTATTTCGGACAGGTCGTCAGGCGTTCCTGAAAGCTCGCCGGCATTTCCAGCATCCCGTCAGGTATTCCTGAAAGCTTGCCAGCGTTTCCAGCGAGCCGTCAGGTGTTCCTGAAAGCTTGCCGGCATTTCCAGCGAGCCGTCAGGTATTCCTGAAAGCTTGCCGGCATTTCCAGCGAGCCGTCAGGTGTTCCTGAAAGTTCGCCAGCATTTCCAGCATACTGTCAGATACTCCTGGAAACTTGTTAGGAAGAGCTTTAACTAATTTATAATCAATAATTTAATCTTCTCCTCAGTTCCCCTTATGGGGGTTAGGGGGCTCTCCGCTTCAATCTTCTCCTTTTCACCCCTTTAGGGGGATAGGGGGAAAATTAGTATCTTTTCGAGGCAACTTACGATACATAAATTCCGTTTAGAACATCAAACCTAGTCTACTTGCTCACAGCCGAAGAACTGAATCTGCATATCAGGGGGTGCGCCTTAAATCAGAGGGAGAGCCAGAAAAAGATCTACAATTCTTTTTACGGGTATGCTATGGCCATATGCGACCGCTATACCAGCAGGCAGGAAGATTCCATCGAGATACTGAACGACGGGTTCTTAAAGATATTTAAAGAGATACACCATTATACCCCGGCCTATGCCGATGAGATAAGTTCCTTTAAAGGATGGTTGAGAAAGATCATGATCTACACTTCTATCGACCATTTCCGCAAAAACAACAAGCACAAAGCAACAACAGAACTGGATACAGCGCTGTATCACCTGGAAACAAACCAGGAGTCTGCGTTTGAAAAGATCTCGTACGATGAGATCATACGGTTCATTCAGCACTTATCGCCGGTGTACCGTGCGGTATTTAACCTGTTTATCATTGAAGGGATGAGCCATGAAGAGATAGCTTCGCAACTGGGTATTTCTGTAGGCACTTCAAAATCGAACCTGTCGAAAGCCAGGAAGCAAATGCAAAAAATTCTATTTAAGCAAAATAAAACAGTACAAATAAGAAATGCAGGATGAAGAAATAGATAAGATCATTCAGGAAGCCGCCAACCAGCACCATCCGCCATACGATGACGACGCATGGAACAAGATGGAGCAATTGCTGGATAAGCATCTTCCGCAACAAAAAGACAGGAAAAAGCCTGTACTGTTGCTGTTATTGCTGCTGCTGCTGGGTGGCGGTACGCTTTTCTATACACTGGTGTATCCCGGTATTAATACTAAAAAAGGAAATACAGCTATAGCAGAGAAAAAAACAACGCAGCAAAATAATGATCAGCAAAAAACAAACAATATAGCCGCCGATGCATCCACACGGGTAAAAGACAATACTGTTACAGGTAATGATGATGTTCTTTCCCCGGCTGATAATACCGGCAATACAACAACTGCTGCTGCTGCTGCTCAAAACAGCAGCGGGCAAACCATTGCAGGAAATAAAGGGAATAAGAATGCCACACCGGTTACTTCAGTAACAAAAGATAAACAGGATGAATTAACAGCAGCTTCATCGCCTCTTTCCATCAACAAAAAGGCAAGGATGAAAATGAGGATCAGGAATGGCGTATTGTCAAATGAAGTGAGTAATAATTCATCAGCAGGTAAGAACCGGGATGTTGTTAAAAATAAAAAGAAGAAACCAACCGGTAAGCAGGTAAATAACATTGAAGAAAATAATGAAGAAACTGTTGCAGTTGCGCCTGTTCAAACACAGGTAAATAAAACAAACAACGATCCTGTAACAACAATACCATCCACTACAACAACAACTATTACTTCTGATGCAGACAATGAGGTAACTAAAGCAAAGAAAAAAGATGCCGACACAACTTTGCTGGTGAAAAAAGAGAACAGTAAAAAACCGGATACCCTGGCAACAACAGCATCCGCCAATAAAGAGCAGAAAAAGAAGAAAGGTTTCTCCAATAATTTAGGCATAACTGTTTCTGCCGGTAGCGACCTGAGTTATGTGAACATAGGTCATTTAGGAAAAGCAACTTTCTTATATGGCGCAGGGCTAAGCTATCCTATTGGCAAAAGAGTGTTGATAAGAACAGGTTTTTATGTAAGCAAGAAGATATACTCTGCAACACCGCAGGAATATAACGGCGTTACCTATCCTTATTTAAATAAGATAGATGGCGATTGTAAAGTGTACGAGATACCATTATCGGTTAATTATAATTTTGGCGCCAGGAACAGGCATAACTGGTTTGGAAGCCTCGGCCTGTCATCGCTGCTGATGAAGAAAGAAGAGTACGCTTATATCTACAAAACCCCCGGCGGCACAACTTATCGCTATGATCAAACGATCAACAACGAGAATAAACACTTGTTCTCTGTATTGAATCTTTCTGCGGGTTATCAATACACTGCCAATAAGAACCTTTCTTTTATGGCAGAACCTTTTGTTAAGCTGCCTTTAACCGGTATAGGTGCCGGCAAGATAAAATTGAACAGTGCAGGATTATTACTGACTGCTACGATAAGACCTTTCGCAAAAAAGAAGTAGCAAATAATGCTACTTCTTTTTTTATTTTTCTTAAGGGATTATTTGGAAGGAGCTTCCTTTGGTTTTCTTTTCTTAAATACTATAAAGTCTCTTGCAATGGTAAATCCCCAGCGGTATTGGCCTTTGCCCCATGAAGTGAACGTGTGAGGGATGAACCTGTTCTCCAGTAAATTGGTGCTGTTGGTAAAATTCAAATGAAATACGTGGCCCACTGTTACTATCTCTACACCAACACCAAAAACATCGTACAGGTTTATATTTTTTGCACGTAAAGAATCCCTGCTGGATTGTGAACGGAAGGGATGGAAATAATCTGCGATGAGGGCGAATTTTTTATGAACAGGAATGCGGATAGCTGCCCCTGCTGCAAAAATATTTTTTTGATCGTTGGGCAAAACATAATTGGTATGTACAAATGTAGGGTTCAGCTGCACACTTACCTTGCCTATTTTTTTAGCCGCCATCAATTGTACGATCCAGCTGCCCCTGTCGCTGAAATTTCTGTATGAATTTTCCTTGCCGTCAGCAGCATTGGCCTTCATAGAAGAGAATACGGCATTGGCATAAGCAGTTAAAGAGATGGGGTTCTTTTTATCATTTTCCATTTGCTGCATGAAGCGGTATTTAAATCCCATTTCCCACAGCTGGTACACATCGCCGCTGCCCCTTGTACGGGCAGCCACTATATTGAATTTATCACTTAAAGCAAGTTGAAAGGATATCTTGATATCTGCTGCGCCATCCAATCCAAAAAATGCTTTGGCGCCGCCATCCTTACCGGCAATATCGCCGAAGTTGTGCAGTACCTTAAATTCCAGGTGCCCTTTCTTCAGCATCTCCACGGTGTTGGCATTAATAAGTTTTTGAGCATAAAAAATTTTTACCGGCAACTTTTGCGGTCCGGTTTCCGTTTCTGTCATTACAATGGAAGTATCATTTTGAGCGAAAGCAGTAATACCTGTAAGCAGGCAGATAGAGAAGAGAATTTTTTTCATACATAACAGTTTATGGTATTACTATAAATCGTATAAAATTTTAAAGAAGTTGCCTTTGCAAAATCAACTGCAGCATGAAGAACAATATGAAGATCATACGGGTAAACGCTTCTTTTGAGGAGGGCAAAAAATTATTTGACTGGCTTAAAAAATATGCAAAGCGTGTTGATGAACAGTTTGTGTATTGGGATGAGTTTGCTTTTACTGCAGAAGATCTTTCGGAATGCGATGCCGTATTAATATTCAACAACCCGTCAAAAAAAATACAGGTGGATTGTTTCCCTGGAAATGTATTGGCCTTTATGATGGAGCCTGGCATTTACAGTGAGCATCCGTGGATGTTTAAAGGGCTTGATCAATACAGCAAGGTTTATTCGCCTGTTAAAAATGCTGCTAATACAGTGTTGTCGCACGGCTATTTAGGCTGGTACCTGCAACAGGACTATCATTCATTATCTTCTTTGCAGGTGCCGGAAAAACCGTTGAGCATTTCCTGCATAGCTTCTGATCTTACGAAATTAAAAGGCCATCGGTTAAGGATGGATTTTATTGACACCCTCAAAAAAGAATTACCGCAAATTGATTTTTTTGGAAAAGGAACTCATTTTATAAAAGATAAAACAGAAGGCCTTTTGCCCTATCGTTTCAGCATTGCGATAGAAAACACTTCGGCCCCTTATTATTTTACTGAAAAGATAAACGACTGCTTTTTGACCTACACGGTGCCCTTGTATTATGGCTGTACCAACATCGGTAAATATTTTCCGGAAGGGGCCTTTATACCGATCAATATTGAAGAGCCTGCGCAAGCTGTTAAGATGATAAAGCAAGCCATAGAAAAAGATGACTGGCAGCAAAGAATTGGTGCATTGCACGAAGCAAGAGAACTGGTGCTGAACAAATACCAGCCACTGGCCGGTGCTGCCGCTATATTGCGTGAACAGCATCCAACCGTAAAAAAGCAAGTAACGCTTAAACCTTTGCCCGCTACAATAGCACAACGACTAAAGAAATTGCTGCGTACCGATTGAAAAAAACAGGCAGCAACAGGCTTCCCTGCGCTTATTAATTACGATAGGTATAGTATCTAAAAATCTAAAGATTGGGCGCATAAATTCTGAATGAAAAAAAAGCTACTTAAAGACATTTCGGCCAGTGCAATACAGGTGATACTAAACCAGGCGCTGGGATTATTGGTCTTTATTCTTACCTCCCGTTTTCTTTCCAAACCGGTTTATGGAGAACTGAACTGGTCGCTTGCGATACTCACTTTTGTTACTACAATTTTAAGCCTGCGGCTGGAGCAGATCATTGTACGAAAAGTAGCTGCCGGTGATGATGGCTCTAAAATGCTGACCTTGTTTGCCGGGCATACGTTGTTTTTTGGTTTACTTTTTTATGTGGGTCTTTTTTTGGGCAGCATTATCTTTCCCTCTTTCTTTAAACAGCACGATCTTTTACTGGTGCTTGCTATTAGCCAGCTGATCAGTTTTTTTTCATCCCCCTTTAAACAGCTTGCCAATGGAAAAGAACATTTTCGTTCGCTTGCAGTAATGTCTTCTGTTGCTAATCTTGTAAAAGCAGTTTGGCTATTAGGTATAGTGCTGTTTGCAGCATTAACTGTTCAACAGGTGCTTATCATTTATATTGCTTCATCGGTAATAGAATTATTGATCAGCATCTATATTGTTCAGTACCGGTTGAAGATACCAGTCAGCTCCCGGTGGGCGCTGAAAGATTATTTTATACTGCTTTATGAATCGCTTCCGCAAATGGGCGCTGTTTTAATGAATGCCTGCGTTGCCCGCCTGGACTGGATATTGCTGGGTATATTTTCAACCACCATCATTACTGCTGAATATAGTTTTGCTTATAAAGTATTTGAATTGTGCCCTGTTCCCATGTTGATATTAGGGCCTGTATTATTAGCCCGGTTCTCCAGGTATTTCAGCACACATGAAGAAGATGATCTTGTAAAAAGAAAAAAGGAACTCGGTTTTTTCATCCGTTATGCCATGATAACAGCAACACTGTTACCGCTGCTCCTGAATATTTTATGGACGCCAATGATAGATGCCTTAACAAACAATAAGTATGGCGCAGTTAATAAAACTACTTTTTTATTGCTTTCCTTTTGTATCCCTTTTCAGTATATGATCAACCTGTTATGGACGATACAGTTTGCTCAAAATCGTCTTAAGCTGATATTCAGGATAACTGTGGTGAGTTGCATAGTAATTATCTGCGGCGACCTGTTTATGATACCGCTGTTAAATGCAACCGGCGCAGCTATCATTTACCTGCTGGCAACTGCAACAGAGTACGTATTATACCTGCGTTCTTCCATTTTGCTTAAGGTCAGGGAAAGCTGGCAGTCATTATTTATTTGCATTGGTATAGCATTGCTGAGTGGCTTTTCGGTTGCGTATGCAGGCGACGGGCTTTTTGTTAAACTGCTGCTGGCAGCAGTTATATATGTTTTCCTTCTGCTTATTACAAAACAAATAAAAAAAGAAGACTGGCTGATCATACAGGAATGGATAGCCAGTAAACGATCAGCATCATTTAAAGAATTACCTGTTTAGAAAAATAAAATGCAGCAGCTATTACAACAAATAAAGGAAAGAACGGGCCGGGTAAACTGGCTGTTACTGGTCTTTATGATATTGGTGCTCAATGTAAAGCTGCCGGTAAAAATAGCTGCGGTTATAATGATCAGTATAGTTAACCGGAAAAGCATCTCTTTTAAAAGATTCTTTACACAGCAATATTTATTCTTTTATTTCGGCATGATCATAATTGCGGTGATCAATTGTTTGCTGCAATTTAAAAGTCTTACCACCGCTTACCTTGTAATGGTTATGATAGGATCATCCTTCTGGATGATGAGTGCGGTAATTGCTTATCACTTATACATTATTGTTGAAAAAGAAAAGGCTGAAAAAATACATGCAACGATCGGCCTGTTTTTCATTTTACATATTGCTTTTATTTTTTGGAACCTGTTACAGATCATGATAGAAACGGGTTCCATAAATCCTTACACCTATAAAGGATTGAACCAGAAATATTTTATAAGTACAGGAGATTTTATTTCGGGCATCACCTTTGATGCACCGGTATCAACAGCATTTATTTGTGTATTTGGGCTTATCTATTTTTTATACCGAAAACAGTTCCTGCTGTCAATAGCCGCTATGGCAACGCTATTGATAATGGCCAGCAACTTTGCCAACCTTGTATTGATAGGGGTATTTGTTTTTGCCTTTCTATTTTATAGCAGCAGGGTACAAAAGAGTTTCATTCTTGTTTATTTAGTGATGCTGGTTGTTTTTATGGCAAGGATCTCTCCTCAAAATAATGAACATGTAGGACGGATATTTTACCAGGTAATTAATAAACCTTACGATCTTCCCCCGGTGAAAGTAATTCCGCTGGATGAATTGAAGAAAGAACCGGATAGCGTTTTAACTGTTGATCAGATAAAGAAAAAGAAGGCAAAGAATTATATCGACAGTATGAGCGCCGCAATGTTTGGCCCGTCTGTGATAGCTGATACAAATATTGTTGCAACAAAAGAACGATCCGCAACAGCTATAAAGCCTAACGATTCTTTTTATCAATTTCGTGAAAGCGTGGTTACTGAAGAAAAGATAAACGAGTACGCACATTTTCTTGATCAACAATATAGCGCTGCAAAGCGGGATAGTTTAAAAGCGGCTAATAACTGGAAACACCCGGGCAAGTGGATCGCCGGAAAGGAACTGTTTGGTTTTTTCAAACAGCATCCGGGAAAAATATTGCTGGGCAATGGTCTTGGTAATTTTTCTTCACGAATAGCTTTTAAGGCTACGCTGTTGAATATAGCAGGCAGGTACCCGGTAAAATTTGCTTACATCAATAAAGATTTTCTTACTGCTCATCTTTACCTGTACTTATATTATCATTCGCAGGATCAAAGCCAGCACGAAGCTACCAATACCCCTGATGCTGTGTATTACCAGGTGCTGGGTGAGTATGGTATAGTTGGATTGATATTGTTGATGATCGCTTATTTCGGATTTTTTATCCGGCGCATCCGTAAAAAAAGTTATGGGCTGCCACTGCTGTTTATACTGGCGGGTGCCTTTTTTGCTGAATACTGGTTCGAGCAATTTTCGATAGTAGTATTATTTGAGCTGCTGCTTTTTCTTGATATAAAAGATATGCGCCGGGAGGAGCAGGCAACATGACCACACCACCTATAACAGTATTAATGCCTGCTTACAATGCAGAAAAATATATCGGCGAAGCGATAGCCTCTGTACTGTCTCAAACGTTTACCGATTTTGAATTGCTGATCATCAACGACGGCTCTACAGATAATACCGAAAAAATAATCCGCTCTTATACCGATGCAAGAATACGATTGGTGAACCGCAGTAATGAAGGAGTTGCCGCTGCATTAAACTATGGACTTTCCATTGCCCGTGCTGATTATATTGCCCGTTTTGATGCGGATGATATCTGCCTGCCGGAGCGGCTGGAGAAACAGTTTAATTTTTTGATCAACAACCCGGAATATGTTTTAGCAGGAAGTGATGCAGAGTATATCGACAAGGATGGCGTTTTTGTTTTCGCATTGGATTATCCAGCTTACACAGATGAAGCTATCCGGCAGCTTTCATTAGCTGTTTGCCCGTTCTCTCATGTAACGGTGATGTATAAGAAAGACGCTGTGCTGGCTGCAGGCATGTACAATATAAATGCACACACTTTTGAAGACCATTTGTTATGGCATAAATTAATAGAGAGCGGCAGGGTCTGTAATATAAAAGAAGTGCTGGTGAAAGTTCGGTTCAACCCCGGCTCAGTTACCATAGACGATGAATGGCGGGGAAAGCAGTTTAAACAACTGAAATATTCAGCTATTGGCAGAAGTATGATAAATGAGCAGGAAGGAAATGCATTGCTGACGATCATTCGCCGCCAGGATAAAGACAAAATAAAGAATGGCGCTTATTATTCTTTGCTGGCAAAAAAATACCTGTTCAATAATTATGATAAAGCGAGGGCCCGGCAACATATCAAACAACTTATAAAAACTTATCCAACAAAAGTAAAGAGCTATGCGTTACTGGGTTTGTCATTTATGCCCCGTTTCTTTTTAAGATCATTATATAAGAACAGGTAAGATCATGAGAAAGCTATTGAATAAAACGATATCGAAATTAAAAGGCACTGCTTATGAAATAGACAGCAGGGTGCCTTCGGCTTACCTGTTTTCATTAGCCTGTACAAGAATTATAATGAGATGGCGGGGTTTATTGAGCGGAATAAAAAATGATGGCATGTTATTCATTGGCAGCAACGTTACACTTAAAGCAAAGCGAAAAATAAAAGCGGGCCGGGTAGTAACTATTGATAAAGGATGTTTTATTGATGCGCTGTCAACAGAAGGAATTGTTTTTGGCAACAATGTTACAGCAGGAAGAAAGATAACCATTCAATGCACGGGCAACCTGCAGTTCATAGGCAAAGGCATGAAGGTTGGAAACAATGTTGGTCTTGGTGCAGAGAATTTTTTTGGATGCGCAGGCGGTATAGAAATAGGAGATGATACCATACTCGGAAATTTTATAAGCTTCCATGCAGAAAATCATAAGTACAGCGATCCTGTTATTCCTGTCCGCTTACAGGGTGTTACACAGGTGGGAATAAAGATCGGGAAGAATTGCTGGATCGGTTCAAAAGTTACGGTGTTGGATGGCGTGGTGATAGAAGATGGCTGTATCATAACAGCAGGCGCTGTGGTTAAAGCAGGTTTGTATAAAGCAAACGGAATCTATGGAGGAGTGCCTGCGGTTTTTATTAAAGACAGATGTTAAGCAACAAAAAACGTAGTTGAATTTATGAAAGTAGTTTTTATTGTCAGGGCAACATTGTTTACTGTACCGGGCGGAGATACCGTGCAGGTAAAGGAAACTGCTGCTCAATTAAAGCTGCTGGATGTAGAAGTTGATATAAAACTGACAAAAGAAAAAATTGATTATCATAGTTATGACCTCTTGCACTTTTTTAATATCATCAGGCCGGCTGATATTTTAGTGCATATCAAAAGATCAAACAAGCCTTTTGTTATTTCACCCATACTCGTTGATTACTCTTTGTATGATAAACAATACCGTTCAGGGTTTTCAGGAAAATTGTTTCGGTGGCTGCCACCATCAGGAATAGAATATGTAAAAACAGTGTACCGGGCAATACGGCGAAAAGATCATTTAGCCAGTATCGCTTATTTATGGAAAGGCCAGCAGCGCAGCATAAAAGAGATACTTGCACAAACAAAATGTGTGTTGGTAAGCACCGCAGAAGAATATAAGCAGCTGGTAAAATGGTATGATGCAGAGCCACCATTTACCATTGTGCCGAATGGAATTGATACCTGTCTTTTTAAAGCCCCGGCAACAGGAGAGCGGCAACAGGATCTTGTACTTTGTGTAGCAAGGATAGAAGGGATAAAAAATCAGCATAACCTGATTACTGCATTGAACAATACAAAATTCAGATTGCTGCTTATCGGCAATGCTGCGCCTAATCAAAAAAAATATTACCGGGATTGTAAAAAGATAGCAGCTGCTAATGTTTCATTCATCGGTCATTTACCGCAGGAGCAATTGCTGGAATATTACGCTGCCGCAAAAGTACATGTATTGCCCAGCTGGTTTGAAGTGTGTGGCCTGTCTTCTTTAGAAGCTGCTGCAATGGGGAGCCAGGTTGTAATTACAGATAATGGCTACGCCCGTTCTTATTTTAAAGAGAGCGCTTTTTATTGCGATCCCGCAGATGCAGGATCTATTTTAAAAGCGGTAGAAAAAGCGGCCGTAAGTAGTGTGGATACGGAGTTGCAAAATAATATCATTGAACAATATAGCTGGCGCAGCGTTGCGGAAAAGATACTGGCAGCGTATAAAAGATATGCAGTACAATGACACCGCTTAAGATCGCCATAATAGGAACAAGGGGCATACCTAACCGGTACGGGGGGTTTGAGCAGTTGGCCGAAATGTTATCGGTGGGCTTGTTACAAAAAGGGCATTCGGTAACGGTTTATAATTCGCATAAACATCCTTACCAGGAAAAAGATTGGAAAGGAGTGAAGCTTATTCATTGTTATGATGCTGAACATATAGCGGGAACGGCAGGACAGTTTATTTATGATCTTAACTGTATCCGTAATGCCCGTAAGAATGATTTTGATGTGTTGCTTTTTTTGGGTTATACCAGCAGTTCGGTTTGGGGAAGATTATTTCCAAAGAATGCCATTGTTATTTCTAACATGGACGGGCTGGAATGGAAGAGGACCAAATATGCAAAACCGGTGCGGCGCTTTTTAAAATATGCAGAAAGGCTGGCAATAAAGCACAGCGATTTTTTTATTGCAGATTCTATAGCGATACAAAAATACCTGCATCATAAATACAACATTGTAAGTGAGTATATCGCTTATGGTGCAACAATTATTGAAAACACCAATGACCCATTTGCTGACAAAGAGAACTATTTTATGCTGATGGCCAGGATGGAACCGGAGAACAATATCGAAATGATACTGGATGGGTTTCATCAGGCAACAACTAAAAACAAATTCATTGTGGTTGGTAAAACGGATAATGCTTTTGGAAAGAAGATGCGCCATAAATATAAAGCGGATAAGCGGATAATGTTTATCGGCGCTGAATATGATGCACAACGATTGCATGATCTGAAGAACAGTGCAGCGATATATTTTCATGGCCATAGTGTTGGCGGAACAAACCCATCGCTGCTGGAAGCCATGGCAAGCAAAGTGCTGATCGCTGCACACGACAATGAATTCAACAGGGCTGTATTGCAGGAAGAGGGATATTATTTTTCATCAGTAAAAGATGTACAGGAGCTTATTGAAAATATTGGTATAAGCGCTAAAGAAAAAACTATGATAGAAAAGAATTTAAAAAAGATAACGGAGCAATACACCTGGGATATTATCATTGACCGGTACGATACTTTTATTCGCCAATGTTATACACAAGCCCGATGAAAAAAATATTTTCTATAGAAGATACTATGGCCAATAAGATAAGCTTTTGGCACCTGGCTTTTTTTCTTGTGGCATTGCCATTCGATTTTTTTTACAGCCAGCTGATTTTGATCAGCTACGCTTTACATACCATCATTCATTGTAAAAAAGACCGGTTCCGGTTATTATTTACCAGGCCCGTTTTAATATTGGTTATACTTTACTTTGTTGGCCTGCTTACTATAGTATATAGCCGTGATAGACAGGAGGGGTTTAACGTAACCGGCCGGCAGACAGCGCTTTTGCTCATTCCTGTATTATTTGTATTGAACGAATTGGATCTTAATAAGTATAAGCTGCTGTTGCTGAAAATATTTGCATTAACCTGCGTAGCAGTTATTGTATGTCTATACATTGATGTACTAAAAGCAATGCAGGCTACTCATTTGCCATTCTCATCTCTATTCAGCAATACATTCATCAATCAAAATTTTTCGGCGCCTATAGGATTACATGCTACCTACCTGTCTATGTATGTAGCGCTATCCATCCTGGTTTTTTTGGTTTACCTGGTACAGCCTGCAAGTTTTACACAGCGTTGCCTGTATGTTGCCGGAATACTGATCCTTTCCGCAGGGTTGCTGCAACTTTCATCAAGAGCAGTAGTTATTGCCTTGCTCATTATTGTTAACCTTGCCTTTCCCTTCTTTATGCTGAAAGGAAAAAAACGGTTGCTGTTCATCAGTATAGCAACACTTATTTCGGCAGCCGGTATATTTTTTATAACAACAGTAAGCTCATTTAAAGTAAGATATATCGGCGAATTGAAAAATGATCTCACGCAGGTTTCCGTTAATAATGAAATACTGGAACCACGTGTTGTGCGGTGGGAACTGGCAATGCAGCTGGTAAAAAAAGCCCCGCTTACTGGCTATGGCAATGGATCGGAAAAAGGGATATTGAAGCAGTTGTATTTTGATAATAAGCTGTTTATCTCTTACCTCAATGAATTCAATGCACATAACCAGTACCTGAGCTTTTTACTAAAGGCGGGTATTATTGGTCTCCTGGTCTATTTATATGTCCTGTTCTTTGGGTTTGCCCTTGCGGTGAAGCAAAAAGATTTTTTATTCCTTGGCTTTATGATAATTATAGCTATAGTCTCGGTTTCGGAAAATATACTGGATGTAAATAAAGGCATATTCTTTTACAGTTTTTTTATATCCTTATTTGTGCTCGCCAACCTCAGCGGAATGTTTTACAAAAGGCAACCTGTACAGCCTTTGGAACGTTTTGATATAAAAGAAAGCCATTTAAAAGACGAATAAGATGACCCCATTATCAGTAGTAATCATAACATTCAACGAAGAACAAAATATAGGTCGTTGTATCGACTCTGTAAAAGCAGTGGCAGATGAGGTTATTGTGCTGGACTCTTTTTCTACCGACCGCACAGTAGCAATAGCAAACGAAAAAGGTGCAATAGTACAACAACATCCTTTTACAAGCTATACCGATCAAAAGAACAGGGCCATCAGGCTGGCAACAAATAATTATGTACTGAGTCTCGATGCTGATGAGGCGTTGAGTGATGAACTCTCCGCCTCTATCAGTTTAATAAAAGACAAAGGTGCATGCAAAGCGTACAGCATGAACCGCTGCAATATTTATTGCGGCCGTGCTATCCGTCATGGGCTGTGGTACCCGGATAGAAAGATCCGCTTTTTTGATAAACGCATTGCATTTTGTGGCGGCTTAAATCCGCATGACAGAATTGAGCTGACCGAGGATACAACAGTTAAACACCTGAAAGGCGACCTGCTGCATTATACGTACAACTCTATTGAGGAATATATGGAGCGTAATGAAGAAGTAAGCATCGTAGCGGCACGGTCCATTTATGAATCAGGTATCAGCAAGCATTGGGGAAAAATATTTCTTAGTCCCTTATGGGCATTTGTGAATGGCTATTTTTTAAGACTGGGTTTTTTAGATGGGTATAAAGGCCTTGTGATAGCTATACATACTGCCAACCAGAGTTACATGAAATACCAGCACCTGCGCCAGTTACAAAAGCAGGCGAGAAATTTAAACTGGAATAAAGCAGAAGTATAAATTAAATTACCAACAGCATTGAATACACTGCGGCAACATATATTAAACGTACTGGCTTACTTTGATATTTTTAAGTACCCGCTTAAAAGTGAAGAGATAAGAATATTTCTTGCGCAACAGGTAAGCCAGGAAAGTATAGATGATGAGTTGAAGACAATGCTTGCAGAAAAAACTATTTTTAAGATCGGTAACTTTTATTCTCTCCATAATAACATTACCCTGGCAGAGCGGAGACGAAAAGGGAACGAAAAAGCCGCTTTGGAAATGACAAATGCAATAAGGGCGGCAAAGATATTGTCCCGTTTCCCTTATGTAAAAGGGCTGGCAGTATCGGGTTCTTTATCAAAGAATTTTTCTTCCGAAAAAACAGACATCGATTTTTTTATCATCACCAGCGCAGGAAGATTATGGATTGCACGTACCTGTATGCACCTCTATAAAAAGTTCACCTTTTTAACCGGGAAGCAAAAATGGTTTTGCATGAACTATTACGTTGATGAGGCGAAACTGGAAATTGAAGAGAAAAATATTTATACGGCAATAGAAGTGGCTACACTTTTGCCCATGCAGGGAAAAACAACATTCAATGATTTTATTGGCGCCAACAGCTGGACAAAGAATTTTTTTCCTGCTAAACTGACTGATACAGCAGTAGTGCCAGAAATAAAAAAAGGAGTATTGGGCCGGTCAATAGAAAGCATTTGTAATAACAGTTTTGGTAACTGGCTCGATGATCAATTTATGAAAATTACCCGCCGGCGCTGGAAGAAGAAAGAAGACCATAACATGAAGAACGATAATGGCTTTAGTATCGGCATGCTGGTAGATAAGCACTATTCAAAACCCAATCCTGTTTTCTTTCAAAACAAAGTGATCGAAATGTATAAAGCAAAGCTGGATATCTTGTCAAAAAGCAGTTCACATTCAGGCGATCTTGTTCACCCACATCATACTTCTTGCTTTTAGCGCCCTTAATTTTACCACGATGCTTTTCAGTCCTTTTTTGTGCTGGTGATAATACATCTCATTGTTTATCCATTGAATAGCCTGGTTGTAATAACTTCTTTTATACCTGCGCTTAAAATCAATATCCCTGTCGGTAGTACTTTCCCAAGGCAGTTGTTCTGTAAAGATATTTTCCACTTCATTGTAAAGCGGCGTTCCTTTGATGGGATATGCAACGGTGATGGTGTATTGATCGGGATTAGAATATTTTAAATGAGCCAGTGTTTCTTTTATATCACTTTCATCTTCACCAGGATAACCGAGCATGATAAAAGTACCGGCTTCCATACCATGCGTTTTTACAGAACGTATAGCTTCACGTACCTGTTCTACTTTTACCCGCCTGTCCATAGCATCTATTATCTTTTGCGATCCGCTTTCTGCACCGATCCACACCCTGAAACAACCGCTTTGTTTTAATAACTGCAGCACTTCTTCAGTCACCCTGTCTGACCGGGAAATGATCTCGTAACTAACTTTCACTTTTCGGGAAATAACTTCCTGTACAAATTCATTCAGCCATTTGTGATTGATAGTAAACACATCATCCACAAACCAGATCATATCAAAATCATAGTTCTGCTGCAGCCATTCAATTTCATCTACTACCAGTTTGGGGCTGCGTCTTCTGTAACTGGTGCCATACACTGCACGGCTGCACCATTTGCAGGAATAAGGGCAGCCACGCATGGTACTTACATTTACCATGCTGAAACCATGCTTGTTTTTCCAGGTATCAAAATATAATTGCAGATCAATTTTTTTCCTGTTGGGAAAAGGCAACTGGTTCACATCACGTATAAGCACACGGTCGGGCATAACAATGATCTCGTCGCCATTTTTAAAAGCAACACCCTGCATATCATTCAGATCAGGCATAGAAGTAGCGGCAAATGCTTTCACCAGGTCCAGCATTGTATCTTCTCCTTCGCCAAAAACGATCACATCTGCACCGTATTCCAAAAATTTTTGTTTGTGATTGCGAACTTCAGGGCCGCCCAATATTATTTTTACATGGTCAAGCGAAGGTTCGCTTCTTATGAATTGAATTATCCTGAGCACATTTAGCTTTGTCATCAGGTTGGTGTAAATGCCTATCACGGCTGGCTTTTGAAGCATGATCTTCGCTTTCAATTTTTCGATACTGCTGAATGTAGAATCAAAAACATCATTCGGAAAACCATTCTGCTCCAGGTATGCAGAAATATATAACAGCCCCAATGGGGGATAGGGCCTCATGATCTGCTGCTCTTTAGCATCTTCTTCTAAAAAATATCCGTGAGTAAGCAGGATGTTCATGTGGTACCGGTTAATTTTTGAAAGATACAGCAATAATGATCCGCAAAGCGTGATAAAAATGAATGCCCGAATTTGTACTCCAGTTTATTCAAACGATTTAATCGTTTGGATGGCGCTGCAAATTTTTTCTCCAGGTAAGAAGGAGGTATAAATAATCCAACAGGAGACTTTTGTTTTGTAAAAAAATGATCAGCAAAACAATATTCCAGTTTACCGGGCGAATAATAATATACCGGCATTGTTCTATCTCCCGCAGTAAAATCAACTGCCTTTTTAAAACGTCGGAAAGCCAGCCTGAACTTTGTCCTAATGCCGTAATAGATCATTTCCCAGGCACAACGATCACTCAGCAGTACAAAAAATAATTTTCCGTTTGCTGTTGTTAAAGCAGACAGATCATGACAAAGTTTTTTTAAAGCTTCCTCATCAATGCAATTCAATCCGCCGAAATTGGAAAAGATAAGATCGAATTTTTTTCCGCTCAGTGTAGTTAACAGTTCATCAAAAGCACAGGTAATGAATTCAACATTATTACCTGATTTTAATTTTGCCTGTGCTATCATAGCAGCCGAAGCATCTGTAGCAATTACCTTATGACCCATATTGGCCAGCCGCAAAGCATCTACACCTGTTCCGCAGTTGATCTCCAGGATAGATAATGCGCTGCCAATTTCTTTCACCAAAGGATCAAGATAATGCCATACCCTTTCCCGCTGCAATTGCCCGATACCCGAAGCCGTAAAATCGGCATCGTATGTTTGAGCTAAAACATCAAAAGGAGAAGTTGCATTCATGATCATTTTGCCTGCAGCGCTGCTAATTTTTTATGATGAAAAATTGTTGCCGGTATATAGTATACAGCCGAAGCCGCTTTTTTTAATAAGGATAAATTAATGCTTCCGGGTTGTGTAAATATCTTTTTAATATTTTCAAACGCCTTATGCTTGCGATAGCTTACATGTACATACCGGTGCAACTGCTTATAAAATGCAGGCTGGTAGGTATTGCGAAACATCAGCGCCAGTTCGTCAGAGTCTGTCCAGTTGGTTTTTTCCTTCAGTTCATTCTTCACCTTCTCAAAGAATACCGTGCCGGGCAATGGATACGAAACAGAGATACCGATCTCATGCGGCAATAATTCATTGATCATACTGATCGTTGAGCGTATATCTTCTTTGGTTTCGCCGGGGTAACCAAACTGAATGAAGAAGCAGGGATAGATATTGTTTTTCTTCAACAATTTCGTTGCATCAAATATCTGTTGCACCGTAGTGCCTTTATCCATCGCATCCAGTATCTTTTGCGAGCCGCTTTCCGCACCCATCCATACATTTTTACAACCGCTCCTGGCAAGTGCTTTTATAGTATCATCCTGCAACAACAGATCAACTCTTGATTGTATCTTAAATGAAAAAGATAATTTTTCTTTTTCAACAAGATCAGCAAATTCCTGCACCCAGCCCGGCTTTAATCCAAAGATGTCATCGCAGAACCAGATATGATCAAAAGCGTATTTTTCTTTCAATAGTTTTAATTCAGCAACTACATTTTTAGCGCTCCTCGAATTATAACGGTTGCCATAAATAGGCTTGGCGCACCAGTTGCATTTAAAAGGGCAACCCCTGGTAGTACCCATATTCATCGAAAAATAGCCACTGCTTTTCAACCACATTTTGCGGTAAGGCTCTATGTCGATGATATCCCATGCAGGAAAAGGTAATTCATCCAGTTCGCGGATAACGCTGCGCTTTACTGTTTTTATTACCGCATCGTTTTGTTTGTAAGCAAGCCCTTGTATCGACATCAGATCTTTTTCGCCGCGGTTGATAGCTGTGGTTAATTCCAGCAAAGTCATTTCCGCTTCGCCGAGCAAAACATAATCCGCACCTTGCTGCAAATATTTTTCATATTGATCGGTTGAATCCGAACTGGAGACGATCACCACACAACCACGCTGCTTTGCAAACTGTATCATTTTAAATGCGGCCTCTCTCATATTGGTAAGGCACATCTTGGTGAGGTAGTTAAAGCCATCATCATAAAGAACAAAAAAATCGGGCTTCACTTCTTCTATTGTAGCAATAACTTCTTCCGGCTGACTTTCAAACATGGTATCAAACAATGAAACAGCAAAGCCATTTTCTCTCATCAATGCCGCTGCATATAAGGTTCCCAGCGGAGCATAAGGCTGTGCATTGATCCATTGCTTAGGATCGAACCTTAAAAAGTAAGAATGAGAAAAAAGTATTTTGTTCATTTATTTTTTATTCTTCTTTTTATATCTCATATCTGACATCTCACCTCTCACGTCTTTCACACCCTCGCCCTCACCGACAAATTCAAATAACAAACACATTTCTTACACACTTCATTTTTATCCATATCCAATTGCCTTCTGAAATCAATAACGCTTTTACTGTTCAGTATATCATTCAGCGGCGCAGTATTTATATTCCCAATGGCTTCATGAAAAAAACATGGCCGTACGGTACCATCTGCTTCTACCACTGTTGACACCCATGGCGCATTACATTTTTTAAAAGGAAAAGCAGCCAGCCCGTGAGAAGCCGCATAGTACGTGTAAATATTTTTTAGTTTCTCTACCGACTCTGCAATAAAGCCACTTTCCAGTTCCTCTTCATAGTCTTTAATGATATTGTCGATGATGCTCATCATCTCCGGTAATTCAGCAATGCTCAGCAATAGCTCATGCTGTTTGGATGTGCTCCATAATACTTCTCGGTTAAAAGCATGGCTGCTTACATCGGCAGGTAAAAAACTTATCTGCCGCAACCCCATTTTTTTTGCACTGTCGATAATGCCCGGCCAGTCGCGAAAATTAAGCCGGTGAATAACTGTACGGGCGGTAATCCTGTAACCGGGCTTCAGTTCCATAAGGTGTTGTACGCCATCTCTTAGCTTATTGTATGCGCCATTTATATTTCTTATTGCATCATGCATTGGCTCATCCCCATCCAGCGAAACGATTACATCATCCACATATTCAACGATCTTTTCTGCATGTTTTTTTAACAACAGGCCTGTAGATAATAATGTTACTTTGATGTTTTGTTTTTTCAGTATTGCACAAAGCCGGAAGAAATTACTGTGCAGCAAAGCTTCGCCGCCAGACATTACGACCTGTTTTGTTCCTAATTTTTTCAATGCAGGTAACAGATCGGCCAAGTCATCTTCTGTCAGTTGCTTCAGATTTTGATTGTCTTTCCATATATCACACATTACACAACGGCAATTGCAGGCACTGTGCGGCATCAATATCACGATAGGCAATGCTGATATACGGTGCGTTTGCAGCGTGCGGTATCTTTGCCAGGTGTGATATAAAGGAAGAACGGCCATTACAGGTAATGATTTTTTACAACAATATGGTAAAACGGGTTTCGCATAAATGCATACCTGCTGAAAAAATAAGAAGGTTTATGCAGCACATTATACCGGAACGATTCGAGCGTTATACGATATTGCTTTTTAAGAAAAGTTATGATCAAAAGCACTTCACCAAAAAGCGTTAAATAATTAAAACTCTTATGCAGCAATGCCGGAAGCTCATCTTTATATTGAATGCAATCTGCCATTATGATTATTTCAAATTGTTTTTGCTGCAGCCAGGAAGCATCAATACCTCCCTGCTCAAATTGCAGGTTGGGTATAGCTGTAAAAACACGTTTTGCCTGTTTGATCTCTTCCATATCTTCATCAATTCCGATAACATAGCCAAGCGTATGACTGCTTAAAGCGGCCGCCAGCCAGCCGTTGCCGCAACCTGCCACCAGTATATTGATATTGTTTCCTTTTTGGCGTACATACTCAATTGTTCTTTTACAATATTCCTGCGCTATCCTGCATTCTTTATACTGCGGATGCGAAGCAGCAATTAACGGAAGCCTGCTCACTTCAGTATCAGAATAGGTAAGCAGTATGTTCGTTTTACTATACTTTTTTTTTCCTCCTGGCAAGGAAGGTTTTTTTACTATCGTTAAACTGGACAAGCGGTTAGGTATTAGAATCCCTGTATTTCGGGCTGGCGATATTTCCACACCCGTTGTAATAATTTTATTTCGTAAGGGTATTTATAAAAATTCAGTTTGTAACGGAGGCCCGCTGTTATTTTTATCAGCTTTCTTTTTATTTCATTCAGCCTGATATCTGATACAGTAGGATAACAGCCGTTAAGCACTGTTTCAAAATTTCGTATCCTGTCTATCATCTCCGGTGTAAGCCAGGGTGTCAACGGGTTCTTTCTGAGATCAAATCGCTCCCATTGCGGGTTCACCCAGTCTTCCAGCGTTTTGGGAAATTCGAAACCTGTCGCCAGTACTTCATTAAAAAGATCCGAACCTTCTGTTGGAACAGGGCTGTAGGTGTATAAAACAACTTCTGTTCTTGGATTGATGGCTTTTACCTGTTTTATAAAATCAATGTCAAATTCTATCTGCTCCATTACCTGTTCAGGTGTTGGTGCAGGCGTGCCTAATACAAATGAATATTCCGGTATGATATCAAATTTTTTAAGCCGTTCTGCAAAACGTAATATCTGCGAGCCGGTTTGTGTGCCGCCTTTATCCAGCTGATGCAATACTTTATCATTGCCGCTTTCAGCACCAAAGAAAATGATCTTGCAGCCTGCTTCACGTATCAGCGCCAGCGATTCATCTTTGAACTTATCCATTGTATCAATTCTCGCCATGCCCCACCAGCTCATCTTTTCAGGCAATATCAATTTGGCAAACTCTACAGTACGTTTTTCTGAAACAAAAAAATTGTTGTCATGAAATTCAATAGCATCAGCGCCCCAATTGTCTTTTATATACTTTACATCACGATACACCTGTGTAGCGGGCTTCGCTTTCCATCTTGCTTCATAAGTAGGCACCACAGCGCAAAACGAACAGGTGAACGGGCAACCGATGCTGGAATGATAAGCCAATGTTTTTTCACCCAGGTAAGTCTTGCCTAAATATTTTTCTATAGGATATAATTCATTCAACTGATCGTAAGGCAAAGGAGGAAGCGTATCCTGTTCTATAAGATCCTGCTTTGCTGTTTTGATCACCTTGCCTTCAAATTTGTAGATCAGGTTTTTGATCAGTTCATACGGTTCATTATTTTCCAACGCTGTTATCAGTTTAGGAAAAGCATGATCGCCGGGGCCGTTGATCACAAAATCAACATAACCCGAATTAAGAATCACTTTGAAATGACTGGTAGGAAAATAACCGCCCCAGATCATGACCGTACCGGGGTATGCTTCTTTTATTTTTTTGGAAAAAGGAATAGCCTGCTTTGTTTGCGGGCCGGGCATTACGGTAAATCCCAGGTATTTGAACTTACCCGTATCCAGGTATTCACAGATCTTTCGGTAAGGATCGCTTTCCCTGTTCCCGTCCACGATCACCCAGTGATACAGGCCATTTACCGAAGCGGCAATATTCATTAAAGCATTGGGAATACGATGCTTGGCAACTGCACTTTTCGGGTTAAATAAAATGATACCGCTCATACCTTGTTTTAAACGAAAGATCAAGGCGTAAGGTTGCCTGTTTTCCTTAGCTGTTTATACCTATTTTTATACTGAATTACATCATCATGAAACAACTATGACACTTATTAGAAAACTGAAGCAATATCTTACTGCTAAAAGCAAAGAGATCAACCCCGAAAAAGGATATGATATATGGGCCGTGAGCTATGATGATCAACCGGATAACCTGATGCTGGCGCTGGATGAAGCAGTTTTTACAAGCCTTGTAACAGGCCTGGAATTAACCGGTAAAAAGATCGTGGATGTTGGCTGCGGAACCGGCAGGCACTGGAAGAAAATAGTTGATGCTCAACCCGGGCAATTAACAGGCTATGATATTTCTGAAGGGATGCTGACTATGCTGCGGCAAAAATTTCCGGCATCAGAAACGTACCAGCTGACTGATAATAAATTGTTTAACACTGCAACGGGTTCCTGCGATATCATTATCTCCACACTTACCATGGCGCATATCGAAAATGCAAAAGACGCTTTGCAGGAATGGGGCAGGGTGTTGAAGCCTGGAGGAAGCGTCATCATAACGGATTATCATCCTGAGGTATTGCAAAAAGGCGGACAACGGACATTTAAGCACAATGGCAAAACGGTAGCTGTAAAAAATTATATTCATCCTGTTGAAGAATTAAAAACAATTGCAGGGCAACTGGGTTGGCAGCTGTTGCGTTTAAATGAAAAAAGAATTGATGACACCGTAAGGCATTATTACGAGAAGCAAAGCGCATTGCATGTGTTTGATTCATTCAAAGGGATGCCTGTTATTTACGGTTTGTTATTCCAAAAAAACAATGCAACTTAAAAATGTTCATACCAGGGATAGTGCCGGGCCGCAACAGATCAATATCGGCGGCAGAGCGATCACATCGGTGGAACAAAGTGATAGCCTGTTTCCGGAGAACAACATTTTATTTGATGAGGCAATAGCTTTTCCGGGCCTCATCAACTCTCACGATCATCTTGATTTTAATTTATTTCCGCAACTGGCAAACCGCACCTATAACAATTATACCGAGTGGGCCAGTGATATTCATGTAACCAACAATGCTGCTATAGAAGCCGTGCAAAAGATACCTAAAGCATTGCGGGTGCAATGGGGTATTTACAAAAATCTTATCAATGGTGTTACTACAGTTGTTGATCATGGCGATAAGATAAAAACAGCAACAGACCTGATCTCTGTTTTTCAAAATTGTGTTTCACTGCATTCGCTGCATTTTGAAAAGAACTGGAAATGGAAGCTGAATGATCCTTTTACAAAAGATAAATTGTTTGTGATACACATTGGTGAAGGAACAGATGCCTTTGCAAAAAAGGAAATAGATACTTTCAATAGATACAATTTCTTTAAAAGAAAAACTATAGCAGTGCATGGTGTTGCTATGGATGAAAAGCAGGCGGAGGGCTTTACGGCACTTACCTGGTGCCCGGCTACAAATTATAGCCTGTTGAGTAAAACCGCCGATATCCATACTTTAAAAAACAAAATGCCCATTCTTTTCGGAACAGATTCTACATTAACTGCTGATTGGAATACGTGGAAGCAATTACGGGTTGCCCGTGATTCGAAACAGGTAAGCGATGAAGAGCTTTTTGATATGCTTACAAAGAACCCTGCGGATGTTTGGCATTTAAATGCAGGAAGCTTAAAGCCAAAAGCAGCAGCAGATATTGTAGTGGCTAAACGAAAAGCCGGTAATTTTTTTGATCTTGACCCTAAAGATATTTTAATGGTGATGCGGCAGGGCGAAATAAAATTATTTGATAAAGCGCTATTGCAGCAGGTAAATAATTCAGGAGTTGATACAGCTAACTTTAGTAAAATAATTTTAAATGCAGCCTGTAAATATGTCAAAGGCGATCTTCCTGCTTTGATGAAACAGGTAGCAGCATATTATCCGGCTGCTGTGTTTCCTATACAGGCGGGTAATTGATGCCATTCTTTTCAAGATACACCGATTCTAAAAAATGGATATGGAATAAGCTGCCGGCAGAAGCGGTCAATTGTTTTTCATTTATCACTTCTCCCCAAAGTAACATATGGCTGCCGAGGTTGATCGTTTTACTGATGACTATTTCTTTATAATTCCCTGTCCAATCAGGAATATAAAAATCAAACTGGTCTGTTTGTATCGTATCAAATGGTAAGGATTGCAGCGAAGGCGGGCCGCTGCTGTGGTGCTTACCCAATTGGTAAATAAAGTCTTTATAAGCAGAAGCTATTTCGCACACCACGATCTTTTTGTTTTTTATTATCCTCGGCAGTGCTGTATTGGTATGCCGCAAGCCAAATACAAACCTGTTGCTTTGGGGCACTGCGCCTAAAAGATCCATCGGGAAAATATTGAAATAATCATCTTCCTTAAAAGAAATAAGGCGCACTTTTCGTGGATAGCTGTAAGCCGACACCAGCGATGCATATTTATCAAAAGGCCATTGCGGTTTTTTATAGTGCTTTGAATAAAGCAGGCGAAGAGAGAAAGGGTTGATGTGCTGCAATTTGGTTTTAATTGCTTTCAATAAATATAATGTGCCGTTTTTTTCTGCTATACTTTTAATAAGCTCTGTCTCCATTATAGCAGCAGCATTTTTATTTTTATCTGCCGAGAAAGTTATGTTTATCTTTTTTGTATTCTCAACTGCTATCTTTACGTTTTCTTCACTGACCCAAACCCCTAATACAATTGGGTCAAGGCAAAGCAACCACTGATTGGATGAAATATCTGCAATGCAATTCCCTACGCTCATCGTTACTTTTTCCTGTATTTCCAGAATGGTAACAGTAGCATATTCGCTTACAGCAGCTTTGCCAAATACTATTTTTTTAAAGATGGTTCTCATGTTTTGATAAGATGCAATAAAGTGAAACCTGATCCTTTTTTAATTTCCCAATGCTTTATGCTGAAATATGACGCAGCAGCATTTCTGATATCTCTTTTACTGTGGCGGTAAACAGTTTGTTCTTTATCATGATGCTGAACAGTAAAACTTGTGGAAGTATTTAACAATAATTGCTTTGCCGCTGTTTTAATATCAGTAGTGAGGATAAGTGCCACTATACTGCCGCCGGGTTTTATCACTAATGCCAATTGTTTAAACAATGTGCCGATATCCGGTATACAATTGAGTACAGCAAAATTCAATAGTATGCCTTCTGTTTTTTGATCGAAGGGTAATGCTGTTTTCCAGTTCGTATAATCTGTATCCCGATCATTTAAAAAAGTAATGCTGGCTTTTGAAAGCGGAGCAGCATTTTGCACAGCAATCGTTCTCATACCAGCTGAAGGTTCACAAAAAATAACGCTGTAGCCATTGTTGCTAAGCCAATGCAGGTCCTGCCCTGTACCGCCGCCAAGATCCAGCACCCATCCCTTTTTAACCGAAGCAATAAAACTTTCTGCAACAGCTTTGCGTACAATACTATTGGCAGATTCCTTTTCGAGCATAGCATCATATTGAGGTGCTATCTCATTATAATAAGTGATGCTTTTTTGAGCAACAGTAACTTCCTTTTCTTTTATATCAGCCATAGTATTACTACTGTTACATGAAAATACTCATTTACCTATATGTATCGGTATATTCTTATCTTCGGATGCTTCGTTCAAGAAATATCTTATGCGCTTTGTCTTTTTAAGCTATAATTATTCCCCTGACATTCATTCCCCGGAAGAGTGGACAGACCGACTGAAATTTTATGCAGGATCGCTGGAGCATTTAAGTAAGTACCATACTGTGATACGGGTTGATCAAATAAATTACGAAGGACATTTTATACATAACGGCGTAGAATATTATTGTGTTGATGACGGGAAACGAAAAAATTATTTTCCCGGCAAACTGCATCGCTTTGTAAAACAACTGCAGCCGGATATAGTAATGGTAAGCAGTTTTCTGTTTCCTTTACAGGTGATACAATTGCGCAGGTGTTTGGGTAACAACGTAAAGATCATCATACAAAACCATGCTGATAAGCCTTTTACCGGGTTAAAGAAATACCTGCAGCGATGGGCTGATAAAAGTATCGACGCATACATCTTTGCTTCGGCAGCAATGGGAGCAGACTGGGTGCGAAGAGGCAATATCGGTTCTGTAAAAAAAATACATGAGATAGTTGGCGGCTCTTCTTTGTTTTATCCCGTTGATAAGCCGAAGGCAAAGAAAGAAACGCAGGTAGATGGCGATCCCGTTTTTTTATGGGTAGGGCGATTGAATGAAAATAAAGATCCCTTAACAGTAGTAAAAGGCTTTCTTGAATTTGTTAGTGAACAGCCATTAGCAAAGCTGTATATGATCTACCAAACAACGGAATTGCTGGATGAAATAAACCGGGTAAAAGAAAATCATCCTAATAGCAAGGCTGTTATTTTAACAGGAAAAGTGGATCATGCAACATTATTATATTGGTTCAACAGCGCCGATTTTTATATTTCAGGATCACATTATGAAGGTAGCGGCACTGCTTTGGGCGAAGCGATGAGTTGTGGTTGTATCCCCGTTGTTACAGATATTTTTTCTTTCAGGTTCATAACTGGTAATGGCAACTGCGGCCTGCTGTATGAAGCAGGAAATGCGGCAGCATTAATCTCCACTTTGCATAAAGCAATGCAACTGGATCGTGACTACGAGCGAAGAAAATCACTGGATCATTTTGTAAAAGAACTTTCCTTTGAAGCTATTGCCAATAAATTTCAGGCAGTAGTGGCTTCTTTATGATCATACAAATGCATTATTTGTTTTGCCGTATCCTGTATGGTAAATGCCGTAATAGAAATATTTTCCAAAGAAGGATCATTTAGCAATGCCAGTACTTTTGTAAACATTGCTGCCTTGCTATTAACGATATACCAGTTTGGAATATCTTTTTTCATTGCCCTGCAAAAACTAACTACTGCAGCCCCGGCATATAAAGCTTCAATACATACGGCGCTATAGCCTTCATATTGTGAGGGGTGCAATAAAATTTTACATCTTTTCATTAGCTGTAAAATTTTTCCATGCGGTAGCTCTCCTCTTAAGATGATGTTTTGCTGCAAACTGTATTTTTCTATTTGTTGCAATAAATTCTCTTCTTCGGGGCCTTTTCCGCACAATGCCGCTTTAATGTTAGGGAAATACGTTTTAAGATGATGAATGATCTCAATGAACAATTCGTATTGTTTCAATGAAATCAACGAACCAACGCCTAAAATATCAATATCTCTTTTGTGCTTTTCTGTTGTAAAATTACCGGTAGTTATTCCCAATGGGATAGTATGTAACGGAGCGATACCGTGATTTTTTTCAAATTCCGTTTGAATAAAATCAGAAATAGCTATTAAAGTTTCAGCAGATGGTTTTATCCTGTTTGCATAGCGGTTCTCTTTTTTTGCATCCTGCCCCAGTATCCACGAAAAATGTTTGATGCTGTTTCGTTTTGCATATTTGTTTCCAATATAAGCGCACTCGCCACACCAAAGACTTAGCATACCGATAACATTTTCTTTCTTTTTTAAAGCATTTAGTTTTTGCCAGATGGAGAGCCATTTAAATAATTTCCTGATCCTGTTCTTTTTGTACCCATTAAAACTATGCACGGTATTATTCTTCCATAAATAGGTGGTTGAGATAAAAGGATAATCAAAAGCAAGTACCACAATATTCAGTGACCGAAACTGCGTATTCAGTTCAGTAATGAAATTTTGCAAAAAAGGCAGGCAGGTACTATCCGTTTCATTTTCAGGAAAGCCGGGGCTGAGGATAACTAAAGTTTGCTGGTTATTTTTCATCCAAAGAAATGAGTTTGTTACAGAATGACAGACTTTCTTTATTATGTGTAACCAGCAGTATCAATTTTCCGTTTGCTGCAAGCAGTTGTAAATGTGCCAGCAGCTTATTTTCAGATTCCCTGTCCAGTTCACTAAAGGGTTCATCTAAAATAATTACATCTGCATTTTTATATAAAGCTCTTGCAATGGTAATACGCTGCCGTTGCCCGCCACTGATATTTTTACCGTTCTCTGTTATTATTTTATTTAGCCCTTCCGGATATTGTGCTTTTAAAAGGTCAAGCCCTGTTGCTGTAATAACATCTTCTAAACGTTGTTTGTCGGCTTCTTTTTCGGAGAGCGTAATATTAGCAAGGATAGTATCATGAATAAAAAAAGTATTTTGCTTTACATAAGTAATGTTTTTAGTGTGGCGCTGCCTGTCAGCAGCAGTTGTTGCTTTACCATTAAAAAAAATAAATCCGGACCGTTGATTAAGAAACCCCAGTATCAAATTGATGAGTGTGGTTTTTCCTTTGCCCGATACCCCAGACAGACCTGCAAGATCGCCTTTGGACAGTTCCATAGAAAAATCACCAAGTAGTTTTTCTTCTTTGTGTGTAAAGGAAATATTTTTCATTGAAATAGAAACTATTGCCGATTGGGAAGTGTGATCTTTTTCTTTTGGCAGTATTTTATCCTGGAGCAGTTCATCTATAGTGTACCTGTATGTTTTAACCTGGCCAATACTGTTTAATATCTTAACAATCCCGGGTATGATCTTATAAGCAGCCGCCATAAAGGCGCCGATAGTGATCAGTTGAATGCTGCCTGTATTACCGGTATAGAAATTAACTATTATCAGCAGTGTTAATCCAAATAAGGCAAATACTTCCATAAATCTTGATGGCAGATTTTGCACTACCAGTTGCTGCGAAAGAAAATCATTGAACCTTGCCTGGTAAGTACTGTAACGATGAATAAAAAAATCGTTTCTTTGAAACATATTGCTTTCTATATACCCTGCCAAAGCTTCCTGCAAATGTTGTACTGATCTTTCACTAACAGGTTTTGCAGAAGTGCGTATTGCAGCTAATTTTTTTTTGATCAATGAACCGATAAGCAGGATAGGAGGCACAAGCAAAACCAATAATAACAGGAATAAAAAAGGACTATAGATTAGAATGGCAATGATGGTAAGCAGGATCAAAATGCTTTGACCGGCGATCTGTTGAATGCCTCCTAAAATATAATGCCCGAACTGGATAGGCTGCTGGCTTATTTTCCGGATATATACCGAAGAATCGGTTTGCACATAATTGATATAGCTGCTTTGGAAGAAATGTTGAAGATTATTCTTCGAAAGTCTTGCTGCAACTTTATACACAAAACTGTATTGCCACCTGAAGACTAAATAACCTATCCAGTTCTTTACTGCAAAGAGTAAAAAGAAAATAATAATGAGTGATAAACGGTGCCCGGAAAAAAAAGAGAAAGGGAAAAAGGAAAATGCAGTACTGTGTTTTACTTCAGTATAAAATTGCAACACGTAGATCAGCGAAGCCAGGAATGCAAGATCCAGCAGGCTTACCAATACATCAAGAAATATGAGCTGTATTATGCGTCTCCTCTCTTTCGGATCCAGCACAAGAAAGATATCGTTGATTGTTTTTCTCAATAGCTGATGTTTCTTTTCGTGCGTATGTCAAAATGATCAGGCAGAAAGATATGGTGCCTTTGCAATAGTGCGAAACAGTATGATGATATCCATTTTGGCCGACCAATGCCTTGCATAAAAAATATCCATACTTACCCTGTCTTTCATCTGCTGAACATTTTCTGTAACGCCAACATGGCCTAATACCTGTGCCAGGCCTGTAATGCCCGGTTTCACTTTATGCCTGAAAAAATATCCGTTCACCTCTTTATCGTATTTGATATTGTCGCTTATCATATGCGGCCTGGGGCCCACTACAGACATATCTCCCCAAAGCACATTAAAAAATTGCGGCAGCTCATCTATATAGTTCCTGCGCAAAAAACTGCCTAAACGGGTTATTCTTTTATCATTTTTTTCGGCTGGTAAAATATCTGCATCTGCATTTACGATCATGGAACGGAATTTTATGCAGGTAAAAACTTCGCCATTCCGCTTATTTCTTTTTTGTAAAAAGAATACCGGCCCTTTTGAACTGAATTTTATCAATACCGCCATTATGGGAATAAGCCACGAGAGTACCGTTATAATAACGACAATAGAAAAAACAACATCTACACAACGCTTAATAATGCGGTTTGCTGCAATATCCAGCGGAGGGGTAAAAGATGTTTTAATGACCCTTGTATTAAGGATATTGGCCAGCGCCAGGTACGAAGGTGCATGCAGCTGCATCTCAGGATCAGTAAAGTCATTTTTAACTACTTCCATTTCCGGGATATCATTGTATTGGTGTTGTTTGCTTCTTAAGCCCAATGTTTTTGACATGGATACTTTTTCTTTATAAAGAATCGGTATTTATTAAATGGAGGTTGCCTTAAAATAAAAATCTGCCGGGTAAGCATAATGCAGTGCACCTTTTCTACTTTTACAACCATAATTATCCAGGAATGAAAAAGATCATCGCTATTGCAGCCGTTTGCTTCTTCGCAGTATTCAGTGGTTCTGCACAATCACAATTGCCTGTTGCAACAAACCTTAAAACAACATACGATAAAGGAACACGCAGCGTTGATGGAAGGCCCGGGGTAAAGTATTGGCAAAATGCAGCGAATTATGCTATCAGCGTGAATTTTGATCCGGCATCAAGGTTATTATCCGGCAACCAAACGATCACGTATTTTAATAACAGCCCCGATACATTAAAGGAGATCGTTTTCAAATTATATCCCAATATTTATAAAAAGGGATCGCCAAGGCTGATGAAAATTGATGATGAAGATGCCAGCGATGGTGTTAAGATCGACAAGCTTCTTATAAACAGCGAAGAGCAGCATGTAAATAACCTGCGGATTGATGCTACGAATATGTCGGTACGAATAAAGCCTTTGCTGCCACACCAGCAATTAAAATTCGAGATGAAATACTCCTATATACTGAATAAGAATTCGCACATCCGCACCGGCCAGGTTGATGACGGAGCTTTTTTTATCGCCTACTTTTTTCCGCGTATTGCTGTGTACGATGATATTGACGGCTGGAACCGCAACCCGTATTTAGGCACACAGGAATTTTATAATGACTTCTGCAATTTTAACGTGAATATAAATTTGCCCGGCGATTATATGGCGTGGGCAACAGGCGACCTTAAGAATTGCAACGCTGTATTCAATGAAAAATATTGCAATCGTATCGCACAGGCTTCAACTGGTGATGGATTCATAGATATCATCGACAGTACCGATCTGCAGCAGGGCAACATCACCAAAAATGCAGCCGGTAATAACTGGCAGTTTGAAGCGGATAATGTTCCTGATTTTGCTTTTGCCATCAGCAATCATTATTTATGGCAATCATCGAGTTTGGTAGTAGATAAAAACACAGGCCGCAGAACAAGGGTGGATGCGGTTTTCAACAAAGAGCATAAAGATTATTTTCATGTAGTGGGCGATAACCGCAAAACAGTGGAAGCCATGAGCTACCGGTTTCCAAAATGGCCATTCCCTTACAGTCATGAAACGGTGTTTGATGGACTCGATCAAATGGAATACCCGATGATGGTAAATGATAACCCGGTAGAAGACAGGGCGGAGAGTATTGAATTAACGGATCATGAAGTATTTCATACCATGTTCCCTTTTTATACCGGCATCAACGAAACAAAATACGGCTGGATGGATGAAGGTTGGGCAACAATCGGCGAGTGGCTGATATCTCCTATGATCGACAGCACTTTAGTAGATGAATATGGCATGGCTGCGGTGAACCAAACAGCGGGCACCGAAGTTGACTTGCCAATAACAACACTAACCACGCATTTGAACGGAACAGCTATGTTCATCAATTCTTACCCCAAGCCTGCGCTGGGCTATTTGTATGCAAAGGATATGCTGGGCGATGACTTATTCTTTAAAGGACTGCATAATTATTTCCGCAACTGGAACAGTAAGCATCCGATGCCATATGATTTTTTCAACAGCATGAATACTGGTAGCGGAAAAAACCTGAACTGGTTCTGGAAAAAATGGTTCTTTGATGACGGCATACCCGATCTTGCGATTGCATCAGTAAAAGGTAAAGTAATAACTGTTGAAAGTAAAGGAGAAAAACCTGTGCCTGTTGATCTGCTGGTAACATTTAAAGATGGCAGCACAGAAAAGATACATCGCAGTATTGCAGTTTGGGAAAAAGGAAATAGAACGGTTGCAATAACAGTTTCTAAGCCTACTATCACAAAAGTGGTGATGGGCAGCACTTATAATGCTGATAAGAATACTGCAGATAATAACTGGGAAATAGCTAAATGATGACTGTCGTTTAAACTTTTATGTAGATCTTCTTTTTATCCAATAGCCAGGCTAAGAACCACATGAACAGGATAAAGAGTATTGCATAGATCAATGACCCTATGCGTGGATCGAAAGGTAAGATCGGTTTGCATACATGTTCGTAAAACCAGCCAAAAGGAGCAATAAATTTTTGTTTGCCTTCGGTTGTCAATCCGTTTGGAATTCGTATCAGTCCCAGCAAGCGTGGCAATGCACCGCTTAATACAAATATGAACAAGGCATTTTTTCCAAACACATCGAAGAAGCGGCTCCAAATACCTTTGCTGTTCTTAAATTCAATAAGATAGATTAGAACGGATAATACCATTAGCGCAAGCCCGGTGGTATAAACAGTATAAGAGCTTGTCCATATTTTTTTATTGATGGGAAAAACCATATCCCACACAAAGCCTGACAGCACCAATACACACCCGGCAACAAACAAGCTGTTCAACATTTCCGCTGTTTTGCCTTTGGTTAAAATATAATTGCCCACCAAATAACCAAAGATCACTTGTACAATAGCAGCGAAAGTATTCATAAAACCTTCCGGGTCAAATACAACGCCTTCGCCATGATACATATGTTTATCGCCGAGGATTTTAAGATCAACATTAGTACCAAACCAACCGTGCAAACTAAAAGGATCTGAAGGGTTTGCCGCAACACATAAAAACCAATAGAATAAAAGTATAAACGCACTAACAATAAAAGCGCCTCTTACCTTGCACCAATGAATGATAACAGCAGCAAAAAAATAGCTTAATGCAATACGCTGCAATACTCCAAGTATGCGCACATTCTCAAACGGCTTTGCAACAAAAGCGCCGGCATCATTATATTTTATAAAAGGAAACCAGTTCAATAATACACCGATCATGAAGATCAATAATGTTCGCTTAATGATCTTGAACCAGAACTTTCCTTCTCCACCAGCTTCCAGCTTTGGTATTACAAACGCCATAGCATTACCTACGGCAAATAAAAAAAATGGAAAGACAAGATCAGTAGGAGTGCAGCCATGCCATTTGGCATGATCGAGCGGTGCATAGATATGATCCCAGCTGCCGGGATTATTTACCAATATCATCAATGCAACGGTAGCGCCACGAAAAACATCAAGGGAATAAAAGCGTTGGTTCATTAAGATCTATTGAAGGGATTTCTTTTTGGGTTCCGCCTCGTATCAATCATGTTTAATACAATCACTTTGTTCTTTTCTATTCTGTAATAAACTTTGTTATGCTTGGTAATTAAAATACACCTGGTATTTTTTAAAAAAGTTGTATTACCAATTCCGGAATGCAGCACAATCGATTGCATGCTTTCCTCAAGCTTATCTAAAAACTCATCTGCAATTTTTGAGCTCCATTCTTCTTCAAGGTACTTTAATAATTTATCAAGTTTATTTAGAAATCTTTTTTTGTAGACAATCTGTTTCGCCATCCCTGAATGTGTTGTTTGAATTCTTCTTCTGTTATTGTATCCTTATCCGGGTCTTCTGTAGCCAGTTCTTCCAGTTCCTTTCGTTCTTCAGGCGTCAGGTCAGAGAGGTCATCAAAATCTTTTTTGCTTTCTGTTTGATAAGCCACGATATCTTCTTTCACCATATTCAACAGTGCTTCATCTTCCATATTATCAATCAATAAGTGTAACTCTTTTTTAAGCTCCTCTTTATTCATACCATACTGTTTTACCAAATTTACAAAAAAAATAAGCTAAGAGAACAGAGATAAAAGGTGAGTACAATCTAAGCCTTCTACCTCTTTTGCCTCCTTTCCTCTTTGTTCTCTTAGCTTTAAAATCGCTTACATCTTTTCACTCAACTCCAGCCACCGCATTTCCTTTTCATCCAGCAGCGCAACGATCTCGCCGATACGCTCTGCGGCTTTTTGCAGTTCCTCAAAACCAATAGAGCCATTGTTCATTTTTTCTTCAAGCTCAGCTTTTTCTTTTTGCAGCAATGGCATTTCTTTTTCTATCGTTTCAAATTCATGTTTCTCTTTAAACGAAAGCTTCTTGTTCACATTTACCGTCTCACGTTTCACCTCTGTCGTCTGCGGTTTATCGTCTGTGGGCGCAGCTTTCACCACATGCCCGGTAAACTTATCATTCGCCAGTGCTTCCCGGTATTGCGAATAGTTTCCCGGAAAATCCTTTATTACACCATTACCTTCAAATGCAAATAAGTGATCTACCATGCGGTCCATAAAATAGCGGTCGTGGCTCACAATTAAAATACAGCCCGGAAAGTCCAGCAAAAATTCTTCCAGCGTACGCAAGGTTTGCAGATCAAGATCATTGGTAGGCTCATCCAGTATCAAAAAATTAGGATTCAAAAAAAGCACACTCAATAAATGCAGTCTTCGTTTTTCACCACCGCTCAATTTACTCAAAGGGGTATATTGCTGCTCCGCAGAAAAGCCAAATTTTTCCATGAACTGCGATGCAGAAACTTTGCTGCCATCTGCCAACGGAAAAAATTCTGCAAAATCTTTTACATATTCTATGGCACGTTTGTCTTCTTTATAAGTTAACCCTTCCTGGTTAAAATTGCCAAACACTACGGTATCGCCATGATTGATCTTACCACTGTCTGGTAATTCTTCATGCAAAGCGATCTTTAAAAAAGTGGATTTACCAATACCATTCTTGCCAACAATACCCACACGTTCACCTCTTTTAAAAGTATAATCAAAGCCTTTGATCAAAACTTTATCGCCATAACTTTTATTGATCTTTTTCATCTCCAACACTTTACCACCGAGCCTTGTCATTTTTACCTGCAGGCTTACTTCAGTATCTTCTTTTTTCTGGCTTACTCGTTCTTCCACTACAGCAAAAGCATCCTGCCTGCTTTTCGATTTTGTAGTTCTTGCCTTTGGCTGCTTGCGCATCCACTCCAGTTCTTTGCGAAAAATATTTTTATCTTTTTGCAGTTCGCTGGCCTGTATTTCCTGGCGCAGACTTTTCTGTTCTAAAAAATAATCGTAATCGCCTTTATAGGTAAATACTTTTTCTTCATCCATTTCCAGTATCTCGTTGCATACAGCATCTAAAAAATAGCGGTCGTGCGTAACAAGCAGTAATGTTATTTTCTGTGCACTCAAATAATCTTCCAGCCATTCTATCATTTGCACATCAAGGTGGTTGGTAGGCTCATCCAGTATCAGCAGGCATTTGCCTTCATGCAGTTGCGCTTCTATCAATGCCTGTGCAAGAGCTACCCGCTTGCGCTGGCCGCCACTCAGGTTCTTCACCGGTTCATTTAAATGATGCAGGTTCAATTTGCCCAATATCTGCTTCAGTTCGCTTTCAAAATTCCAGGCGTTCAATTCATCCACATGGGCCATCAAACCTGTCAGTTTATCAATGTTATCAGCATCATCTTCCAGGCACATTTCATACTCCTTTACCACTTTTACTACGGGGTTATCCATGCGCAGTACATTATCCCAAATGCTTTTCTGTTCATCAAAAACAGTTTCCTGTTGCAGCATAATCACTTTGATATCCTTATGTACCCATACTGTGCCGCTATCCGCAGTATCCAGCCCGGCAATGATCTTTAATAAAGTAGATTTTCCGCTGCCGTTCCTTGCCACAAAAGCGATCTTATCGCCTTCTTCTACATAAAAAGAGATGTTTTTGAACAAAGTTCTTATCCCAAACGATTTGCTGATATTTTCTATTGAAGCATAATGCATAGCTGCAAAGGTACTTGGCAAATGACGAAATACGAATTTAGAATTACGTTTGGGAATGTATATTTTTGTTCTGTACTTTTTTGGGACAAACATCAATGCTTTTTTGTTGTGTCACTCACTTGTACGGCAACAAATAATTCAACTTCAGCCTCCTGGCCGAAACAACATTTAGAACCGGCAGCACCGTTTGATAAAAATAGAATCATACAAAAAAGGCGCATTACTCTCCATTATCTTCAACGGATTGGCTAAAGGCATCCTCTTTTTGCTTACCATCATTATTGCCCGATACTTTGGCAGCAATATCAAAACAGATATTTACTTTTTCCTTTACAGTACCATGATATTGTTTTCCGGTTTCATCAATGCGGTAGACATTTCTGTTTTGGTGCCGGAATCCATGCGGATAAGAGTAAAAGAAGGGGAAATTTCAGCCATGTCGTTTCTAAATTATTTTCTTCGTATTTACCTGTTCATAGGTATTGTATTTGTTGTTGCAATGTTTTTTTTCGGAACAACCATCTTTGGTCTCCTCTCTAAGTTTTCTGAAGCTGATATTTATTTATACCGAAATTATTTTTTCATTGGAGCTTTCTATTTTTTATTCCAGGTAATAACAAACTATATCAATAATATTCTTACCTCGCTAAAATTTTTTACCATACCAATGATCATAAGCGGCATTAACAGCTGTATTATTATTATCGGCATCATTTTATTGCACAACCAATTCGATGTACTGAGTGTACTTATCAGCGGGGTAACTGCATATGCTGTTAACTGTATAATATTATTTATCGTATTAAAAAAAGCAACACAATGGAATTTTTACAGCGGCACAAAAAAAATAAGGCGAAAAGTTTGGGGTAATATTTTATTTACCGAACTGGGACAATTTGCTACAACAGCCGGCAGTTATTTTCCTTTGTATTTACTGAGTGGTTTTGGAAGCGGCATCATCAGTAGCATGAGTTATGGGAAGAACTTTGCCGATATACCCAACACATTGGTTACCTCCCAGCTGTCAACTGTGAGTGGTGTAAAACTAAATGAACAAATTGCCCATCATGATGTTGCCGGTATGAATGTTACTTTTTTAAGAACAGGAAAATTAATGTTGTTCCTGTTAGTGCCTGCAGGATTTTTTCTTTTTGTATTTGCACAGCCCCTGGCCGATCTTTTTTACAAACGGCCAGGCTTTAGTGAAACAGATCTCGCCGATACAGCAATGTTTTTAAAACTCTTATCAGTCACTGTTTTCAGCATCGCTGTCAATTCTCTCGTATCACGTTTGTTTATAGCAGCACAGGCGATAAAGCAGGCTTTTATTTACCAGGTAGCCATGAGTATTTTGCTGATTATTTTGATCTGGGGATTCACACATTTTTATGGGGCTTATGGTTACGGTTATGCTACAATAGCTTTGAATGGCATTAACTATTTGCTGATGTATTTTATCTGCAAAGCTTTGGTAAAAGAAATTGACTATGCCGCTTTATTAAAATATACCGCAATTATTATTATCATTAATAGTATAATAGCAGCAGCTTTTTTCTTTATTGAACCCCGACTGGATTTTTCTCCGCTGATTAAATTGGCCTTATGTTTTATTTTGTGGTTTGGATTATTATTGCTGTTCAATACATTATTCAGGCTTAATAAGGATCTGTCTTTTATCATGCAAAAAGAAAAGAACAATGCGCTTTAAGAACTGGTACATAAAATTTTGCCGGTATATTTTAGGCAAGCCTTTTTTGCCGGTAATGGCCGGCTATCTCAAAGGCTACTTATGGACAACCAGGAGGAGTTACAATTATATCATAGGTGATTATGAAGACCCCGATACTATAGAGCAATTGGCTAAGTGGTGCAAAAAAGACACTGTATTTTATGATGTTGGCGCCAACGTCGGCTATCATGCATTGGTGGTTAATAGCTTTATCACAGAGGGAAAAATATATTCCTTTGAACCGGTGCCTTCCAATATAGCCTTATTCAAAGCGCATATGGCTTTAAATAACGACAAAATGAAACAGAACAATATTGAGTTGCTAACCTTTGCTATAGCAGATACCGAAAAGGAAGTGCAGTTTTCCAATAGCGCTATACACACGGATGGCAATACCTATATAGCATCATCGGAAGTATATCAGCAAGCGGAAGATGTTTTAACGGTGCAATGTTTTTCGATAGATAATTTATTGGAAAAAGGATATGAACCACCCACTATATTAAAGATAGATGTAGAAGGTGCGGAATACGATGTGCTGATTGGAGCTATCAACACAATAAACAGGTACAGGCCGAATATTGTATTGGCAACACACGACTTTCATTTACCGGGAGTAAAAGATAAATGTGTGGCATTTTTGGAAGAAGCAAATTATCAATTGAAACATACCGGCAGATACAATAAATACAAAAATGGCCTTGATGATTTTATTGCAATACACCGTGATAATGTTTCATCTTAGTAAAACATTTTGGCAAACAACAAAAAAATAAAGCTGTTGATCATTACCCCTACGTTATTATGTGGGGGAGCAGAGAAGTATGTATCTATGATCTGTAATAATATAGATACCACCACCTTTGATGTGTCATTGGTTATTGTAAATAACGGAGGACAATTCTATCCTATTGATAATGCTGTTATTAAATTAACAGACCTTGCAACAAAGAAAGTTCGCAATGCCTTATTTGCCATAAAGAAAATAGTGGTTAAAGAGCAGCCCGACATTGTTTTTTCTACAGCCAATCATTTGAATATTATGTTGGCAATGTTTCTTTGGCTGTTTCCCGGGCATATAAAATTCATTGCGTACGAGCCTAGCCTTGTAAGTATCACCAGCAAAAAATCAACAATTCCATTTTACCAACATCTTATAAAACGGTACTATAAAAAGCTTGACCATATTATTTGCCAATCGGCGATCATGCAAAATGACCTGGTAGATAATTTCAACATTAATAAGGATCAAACAACTGTTATTCACAATCCTGTTGCGGCCTTTGCTGATGTATCATTTATTAAAGGAGCGCTACTTGAAAAAACTTCTTATAAATTCATAACCGTGGCAAGGTTATCAGAAGAAAAAGGAATAGACCGGTTAATAAAAGCAGTGGCCTTGTTGCCTTTTGAATTTAGGTATCATATAATTGGCGAAGGAGATAAAAGAGAGTCATTAGAAGAATTGATAAAGGGCTTGCAACTGCAGGGTAAAATTTTTTTAGACGGGCAAAAAACCTATCCATTCAATAAAATGGAAGATGCTGATCTTTTTCTTTTCGGATCTTATTACGAAGGGTTTCCCAATGCAGTCCTTGAGGCTGGTGCGCATGGCATTCCTGTTGTAGCATTTGATGCAGCAGGCGGCCTCGACGAGATAATCATTGATGGGGAAAATGGCCTGATAGTAAAAGGAAAGGATGAAGTAGTTTTCGCTTCAGCAATACAGCAAGCCCTGGCCATTGATTTTGATAGAAAAAATATCCAGGAAAGTACAAGGCAGCGGTTTGCTATGCGAACATGGATAAATAAACTGGAACAACTATTGGCCAGCCTGGTAAAATAGCAGGAACAAAATGTTTGTTAGAACGAAATAATGGATATTTGTCGATGGAATGTAGAAAAGTAAGATGAAATGAATAGCATAAAGCCTAAGTTGTTAATTTTTATCAATACTCTCCAAACGGGTGGTGCAGAGCGTGTAGTATCGGTTTTGCTGGAACATATGCGGGAGAACTTTGAGTTGCATCTTGCACTCTACACTAATATTATCGATTATAAGATACCCGAAGAAATTAAGATACTCGACCTGAAGCAGCCGCTTGATGAAAGCAAGTTCATACGCCTCTTACGCATGCCTGCACAGGCAAATAAAGTGTATCGTTATTGCAAAAAGAACGGCATTAATATATCTGTAGCTTTTTTATATCGCCCTTGCTATATCAATGCCATGATGAAAACTTTTCTTGGGTACAAAGGAAAAGTGATCATGTGCGAAGCTACCCATCAATCTACCTTACAGCAAAGCCAGTCGTTCATTTACCGCATGTTCTCTAAGTTTATGGTGCGTTTTTCTTACAGGCGTGCAGATCTTATCCTGGCCAATTCCTATGCCATGAAAACAGATCTTATAGAGAACTTCAAAGTAAAAACACCGGTACGGGTAATCTATTACCCGGTAGATATCCAGTTCATACAGGCACACCAGGCGGAAGTGCCGGACTTTGTTTTTGAAAAAGACGTATTTTATTTCATCAATGTAGGCGGGCTTCGAAAAGAAAAGAACCACCTTCTATTGCTCGATGCATTCTTTATGCTGAAAGATCTTCCCTGTAAACTGATCATAGTAGGAGATGGGATAATGAGCCCCGTTCTGAAAGAAAAAGTGGCTTATCTTGGTATGAAGGATAAAGTAGTTTTCACCGGATTTGATAACAACCCGTTCAAGTATGTAAGCCGCTGCGACTGCTTTGTTTTAAGCTCGGATGTAGAAGGCTTCCCCAATGTATTGATAGAAGCATTGGCATGCGGTAAACCGGTTATTTCTACAGATTGCAGCTCGGGCCCCAGGGAATTGCTGGCCCCTGCAACAGACCTGCACCACCAGGCAATAAATGATTACGAGATCGGTGAATATGGTATTTTAACGCCTGTAAATGATATTAATGCCCTCGCTGCTGCCATGAAAAAAATGTATAGGGATAAATTCATGCGTGACCAGTTTGCCGGCAAGGCAGTAACAAGGGCAGCGCAATTTGATGTGAACGAGATCAAACAATATTTTCATGTAGCGTTTACGGCGTTGTAATTTTATACTATCAAAAACATAGCATGCACTTTTTTGTACATCCATCTGCTGTGATCGACGAAGGCGCCAGGATCGGCGACCGGACCTCTGTGTGGCATTTCAGCCATATAATGGCAGGCGCTGTTATCGGCGAAGGGTGCAATCTTGGGCAGAACGTTTTCGTGGCATCCGGCGTGGTATTGGGGAATAATGTAAAAGTGCAGAATAATGTGAGTATTTATGAAGGGGTATTATGTGAAGATGATGTTTTTATAGGGCCAAGTGTTGTATTTACCAATGTCAGCAATCCGCGTAGCGCCGTGAACCGCAAAAGCGAGTACCAGCAGACCATTATAAAAAAAGGGGCCACTATTGGTGCCAATGCTACAATCATTTGTGGAAATGTAGTAGGTGAGTTTGCCTTTATCGGTGCTGGTGCAGTTGTTACCAAAAATATTCCTGCATATGCCTTAATAACCGGTAATCCCGGCAGGCAAACCGGCTGGATGAGCGAATTTGGCCAAAAACTGGTTTTCGATAACGAAGGCCTGGCTGTTTGCCCCGAAAGCAGTGAAAAATACCGACTAAATGATAATTCGGTACAAAAAGTTCTGTAGTAATAGATTTATTTCATTGTATATAAGCAATTTATCTTCAAAAAATAGTTTGCCCCCGACGCAACCTTTTTTGCATTTTTGATATCTTAATACTGTGCTGTTAACAAAATCATTTTATCTTTGAGTAGTTTTATTACTCATTCTATATGATCGAAGCGCTGATCTCATCTAAAACACGTATCAAATTGTTGCTGAAGTTCTTTTTGAACAGCAGTAATAAAGCCTATCTGCGTGGGCTGGAAGAAGAGTTTGGCGAAAGCACCAATGCCATCCGGCTGGAACTTAATAAACTGGAGCAGGTAGGAATGATCACCAGCGACGTGCAGGGCAATAAAAAATATTTTAAGGCCAATGTAAAACACCCGTTGTTTTTCGATCTGCACAGCATCATAAAGAAATATGTAGGGATAGATACGATCATTGAAAATGTAATATCCCAATTAGGAGAAGTGGAAAAAGTTTACCTGACAGGAGAATTTGCAAAAGGAGTAAATAATCATGTGATCGACCTGGAACTGGTAGGTGTGGTAAATACCAATTATCTAACAAGTTTAATTGAAAAGGCCGAGCCACTGGTAAAAAGAAAGATACGATATGTAGTATATTCTGTAGAAGAATACAGTGCATTGAGGGATGATAAGAATGGCTATGAAAAACTCCTTATCTGGAGTAAATAAATAGCCGGTACAGGTAATTTTAAAAAATACTCATGGGACTGAGGAGGCGAAGCCATGTAAAAAATATAACGGATGCCCTGGTATGCCATCTATACAAAGCCACGCTGGGAAAAGAAAGTACATGAATTGCTTTTAAAAAAAGGCATTGAAAGTTATTGTCCGCTCAACAGGGTGGTGAAGCAATGGAGCGACAGGAAAAAGAAAATGGAAATTCCGCTGTTTACTTCTTATATTTTTACAAATATTACAGCACAACAGCAGAGCGATATCAGGATGACAGCAGGTGTGGTGAATTTTGTATACTGGCTGGGTAAGCCTGCCATCATCAACAATAAAGAAATGAAAGCCTTGCAGGATTTTGTAAGTAACAACGAAAATATCCTGGTGCAGCAGATCGGGTATAAAGAAGGAGATAACATAGCCATTGAAAATGGCATTTTTAAAGGGCAGAAGGCAACAATAAATAAGGTGAATAAAAATAAAGTGGAATTGATATTGGAGGAATTGCAGATAAAATTAGTGGTGGGTATTTAAAAGTTCAAACTTATTACAGCGTGAAAAATTTTGTTATCATAGGTGCAGGCGGTTATATAGCCCCTAGGCATATGAAGGCAATAAAGGACACCGGTAATAATTTATTGGCGGCGATAGATAAGAATGATTCAGTTGGTATTTTAGACAGTTATTTCCCTAAGGCCGATTTCTTTACAGAATTTGAACGGTTTGACAGGCACCTGGAAAAACTAAAGCGCCAGGGGATAAAGATCGATTATGTTGTTGTGTGCACACCCAATTATTTGCATGATGCACATATCCGTTTTGGATTACGCTTAGGAGCTGATGTTATATGTGAAAAGCCGGTAGTGCTTAACCCATGGAATGTAAATGCGCTGCTTGAAATGGAAAAGGAAACGGATAAAAATGTTTATACTATTTTGCAATTGCGCCTGCATCCGGCTATAAAAGCATTGAAAGAGAAGATTGCAAATGGTTCGAAAGATAAAAGGTACGATGTAGAGTTAAAGTATATCACGAGCCGTGGAAGCTGGTACCATCATAGCTGGAAAGGTGACGTGCAAAAAAGCGGTGGCATTGGCACAAACATCGGCGTACATTTTTTTGATATGCTGCAATGGATATTTGGAGAAGTAAAACAGAATGCAATCAGTCAACTTGATACCACATCTGCAGCAGGAAAATTAGAATTAAGCAATGCTTCGGTAGATTGGTTTTTAAGTATTGATGAAGATGCTTTGCCGGATGATATTAAGAAAGCAGGAAAAAGAGCATACCGCATGCTAAAGGTAAATGATGAAACAATTGAATTTAGTGATGGGCTTGCTGATCTTCATACTAAAAGCTACGAAGAGATATTAAATAATAAAGGTTTCGCTTTATCAGAAACGATCAATTCCATTGAGATAGTACACGGCATTCGTAATGCTGTTATATAAAACCAGGAAAATAAATGCATACAATATTACTTACAGGCGGGGCAGGATTTATAGGGTCGCATTTAACAAGGTTATTTGTAAATAAATATCCTGGCTATACCATCGTAAACCTTGATAAACTTACTTATGCCGGTAATCTGGAAAATCTGAAAGACATTGAGGATAAACCCAATTATCATTTTGTAAAAGGAGATATTACTGATCTTCCTTTCCTGAAAGAATTGTTTGCACAATACCAATTTACAGCAGTATTGCATTGCGCTGCTGAAAGCCATGTAGACCGCTCTATCAGTGATCCGCTGGCATTTGTAACAACCAATGTTTTAGGAACGGCAGCATTGTTACAGGCCGCAAAAGAAAGCTGGAAAGAAAATATGGGGGGCAAAATATTCTATCATATTTCTACAGATGAGGTATATGGTTCTTTAGGCGAAACAGGTTTCTTTACTGAAGAAACAGCGTATGATCCACGCAGCCCTTATTCCGCTTCCAAAGCATCGTCAGATCATTTTGTACGGGCATTTTACCATACTTATCATTTACCGGTAAAAATTTCCAACTGCAGTAATAATTACGGGCCTTATCATTTTCCCGAAAAATTAATTCCGCTGTGTATCCATAATATCATCAACAATAAGCCATTGCCTATTTATGGCAAAGGCGAAAATGTTCGTGACTGGTTATTTGTAGAAGATCATGCAAGGGCAATTGATGTTATTTTTCATGAAGGGAGAATTGGAGAAACGTATAACATAGGCGGTCATAACGAATGGACAAATATTAACCTGGTAAAAGAATTGTGCAGGCAGATGGACGAAAAACTGGGCAGAGAAAAAGGAACATCAGCAAAGCTGATCACTTATGTAAAAGACAGGGCAGGGCATGATCTTCGCTATGCTATCGACGCAACAAAATTAAAAGATGAACTAGGCTGGATGCCGAGTCTTCAGTTTGAAGAAGGCATCAGCAAAACAATAGACTGGTACCTTGCTAACCAGGATTGGCTGAATGATGTAACGAGTGGTAATTATAAAAATTATTACGAACAGCAATATCATAAACGCTAAAGCATGAAAGGAATAATACTTGCAGGAGGCTCCGGTACAAGATTGTATCCTATAACAATGGGTATCAGCAAGCAGTTGATGCCTATTTATGATAAGCCCATGATCTATTATCCGCTAAGTACACTGATGCTTGCGGGTATAAAAGATATCTTGGTGATCACTACACCGGAAGATCAGGATCAATTCAGGCGTTTATTGAAAGATGGCAGCCAGTGGGGATGTTCTATTCAATATGCAAAACAGGAAACACCCAACGGGCTTGCACAGGCTTTTGTAATAGGTGAGGAATTTATAGGTAATGATAGCGTGGCATTGGTATTGGGAGACAATATTTTTTACGGCAGCGGGTTCAGCAAATTATTACAACAAAGCGCTGCTACAGATACAGCTGTAATATTCGCCTATCCTGTAAGCGATCCGGAAAGATACGGCGTGGTGGAGTTTGATGCAAAATTCAATGCAATAAGTATTGAAGAAAAACCAGCTGAACCCAAAAGCAATTATGCAGTACCGGGATTATATTTTTATAACAACGAAGTAGTAAAAATTGCAAAAGAAATTAAGCCAAGTGCAAGGGGTGAATACGAGATAACAACAGTGAATGCTACCTATCTCCAAAATAAAAAATTAAAAGTAGCGGTATTGGACAGAGGCTTTGCCTGGCTGGATACCGGCACCTTTGAAAGCCTGAATGATGCATCAGAATATGTACGGGTAATAGAAAAAAGGCAGGGATTAAAAATAGGGTGTCCTGAAGAAATTGCGTACAGGATGGGGTATATTACTAAAGAGCAATTGGGAAATTTAGCAGAGGGGTTAAAGAAGAGTGGGTATGGGGAATATTTGAAAAAGATAATTCAACAATAACATAATTAATATGAAGGTTGTAATTTTTGCAGGTGGATTGGGTACAAGGTTGATGGAGGAAACAGAAGCAAGGCCTAAGCCAATGGTAGAAATAGGCGGTAAACCTATTCTGTGGCATATCATGAAAATATATGAAAAGCATGGTTTTACTGATTTTGTATTATGCCTTGGTTATAAAGCTCAATTTATAAAGGAATATTTTTTGAATTATTTTTTATACAATTCAGATGTAACCATTGAATTAGAGAAGAATAAAATAGATGTTCATTTCTCCAATACCGAATCTTTTAAAGTAACCCTGGTAGATACCGGCCTATATACTAATACTGCAGGTCGTCTAAAAAGAGTACAGAAATATCTTGATGGCGAAAGATTTATGCTTACTTATGGAGATGGATTAAGCGATATAGATCTTAATGAATTGATCAGTTTTCATGAAAAATGTGGCAAACTGGTTACATTAACTTCTGTAAAAGTTCCAGGTAGGTTTGGCAACCTGCAAACAGATGAAGCTGGTACAGTTAATCGCTTTGAAGAAAAGCCAGATGGAGACGGAATGTGGATTAATGGAGGTTTTTTTGTATTGGAAAACAATATTTTTAAATACCTGGAGGAAGACATGGATAATGTGCAATGGGAAAAAGAACCATTGACAAAAATTGCTGCAGATGGCCAACTGGCTGCCTACAGGCATAATGGATTCTGGAAATGTATGGATGCTCTTAGAGACAGGATAGAATTGGAAGAAATGTGGAATAGCGGCAAAGCAAAATGGAAGACCTGGAAATAAAACATATGCTTGATATCTATCAAAATAAAAGAGTTTTCATTACAGGTAATACGGGCTTCAAAGGTTCGTGGCTGGCAGCTATTTTAAATAAGCTAAATGTGCATGTGGAAGGTTATGCCTTGGTACCCGAGAGTAGCCTTAGCCATTTCAGCTTATTGCAGGCAGATTATAAAACCAATATTGCTAATATCCTGGATAAAGATAAATTAAGCGCTGCTGTTGCAACAGCTCAGCCAGACATTATTTTTCACCTCGCCGCCCAGGCATTAGTACGGCCTTCTTACATTGATCCTGTAAATACGTATGAAACAAATGTTATTGGTACTTTAAACGTATTAGAAGCAGCAAGAAAATGTAATTCTGTAAAAGCGATAGTGCTTATCACAACAGATAAAGTATATGAAAATAAGGAATGGCAAAAGCCTTATGTAGAAACAGATGAGCTAGGTGGTTATGATATGTACAGTTCGTCTAAAGCATGTTGTGAAATACTGATAAAGTCATATCGCAATTCTTTTTTTAACATTGATGATTATAAAATAAAACACGATATACTTATTGCTTCTGCAAGAGCAGGGAATGTAATTGGCGGTGGCGATTGGAGTAAAGACAGGCTGATACCGGATATTGCTGTAGCAGCTTCGCAATATAAAAAAGTGCAGATAAGAAACCCACGGTCGGTAAGGCCATGGCAGCATGTATTGGATTGCCTGTATGGCTATTTGCTGCTTGGCGCAAAGCTATTAGAAGAAAAAAAAGAATTTGCAGAAGCATGGAATTTTTCGCCTTATAGCACCGAAGCAAAAAATGTAGAAGAAATAACTGCAATTGCAAAAAGAAGCTGGGATAATATTGATATAACATTTGGCACACCTCCTGATAATTTTCACGAAGCTGGATTGTTGATATTGGATAATAGCAAGGCGATATCTAAACTGCATTGGAAGCCGGTATGGGATACTACTACAGCAGTAAGCAAAACCATTGAGTGGTATAAAGGATATTATGAGAGTAATAGTATTTTAACTGGAAACAATATTGCTGATTATTTAAATAATGTAAGCCAGTAGATAATGGAATTTATTGCATCCAATATTGAAGGTTTATATACTATCCAGGTAAAAAAACTGGAAGATGAAAGAGGTTTATTTGCCCGTACATTCTGTAAAAATGAATTTAAGCAGATTGGATTTAATGAAGAGTTTGTACAATTTAATCATTCGTATAATAAGAAAAAAGGGACATTAAGGGGGATGCATTTTCAATATCCACCTTATGCCGAAGCAAAACTGATACGTTGTGTGCAAGGTGCAGTATTTGATGTTGCCTTGGATTTAAGGACAGGCTCGCCCACATTTTTAAAATATTTTTCTGTTGAATTAAGTGCGGAAAATATGGCCAGCATACTTATACCAAAAGGGTTTGCACATGGCTTTCAAACATTGGAAGATGATACTGTACTTATTTATCATCATACACAATATTATACTCTGGGCTCTGATGCAGGTTTACGTTTTGATGATCCTGCACTTGGGATACAATGGAAAACGCCAGTAATAACGGTAAGTGAAAAGGATAAGTCATACAAACTGATTGATAATAATTTTAAAGGAATGGCCATATGAATTGCAGATTTTGCAACAACACATTGACAAACGAATTTGTTGACCTGGGTTTTAGCCCCCCATCTAATGCTTATTTAAAAGCAGCCAATTTAAATGAGCCTGAAACCTTTTTTCCACTGCGGATAATGGTTTGTGAAAAATGCTTCCTGGTGCAGATAGATGAATTTGCAAAACACGATGATATTTTCAATTCAGAATACGCTTATTTCTCTTCATTTTCTACCAGTTGGCTAGCGCATGCAAAAGCCTATACGCAAATGATGATCAAGCGGTTTGGTTTTAATGCACAATCCCAGGTAATTGAAATAGCCAGTAACGACGGCTATTTATTGCAGTATTTTAAAGAGCAGGGTGTGCCGGTTTTGGGCGTTGAACCAACAGCAAATACTGCCGCAGCCGCAAAAGAAAAAGGTATTGATTCTGTAGTAGACTTTTTTGGTATACGTTTAGCAACTGCTTTAGCTCAAAAGGAAATAAAAGCCGATTTGTTGTTGGGTAACAATGTATTGGCTCATGTACCAGATATTAATGATTTTGTTGGTGGGCTTCCAATACTTTTGAAACCAAATGGTGTTATCACATTCGAATTTCCTCATCTATTGCAATTGATAGATAAAAACCAATTCGATACGATTTATCACGAACATTTTTCCTATTTATCACTTATAGCAGTAAAGCAAATTTTTGAAAGGCATGCACTGGATATTTTTGATGTAGAAGAAGTGATTACACATGGCGGTAGTCTAAGAGTTTTTGCAAAGCATCAAGACGATAATACTAAAGTCATTACTGATAATGTAACTAAAATGCTGGATAAGGAGATACAATTCGGTTTGAATGATTTGGCTATTTATAAAACATACCAGGCCAAGGCCGAAAAAGTAAAAAATGATTTTACACAATTCTTAATACAGGCAAAAAACGAAGGGAAAAAAGTGGTGGGCTATGGAGCAGCGGCAAAAGGTAATACACTTTTAAATTTTGCAGGCACTAAAAAAGATCTGCTGCAATTTGTAGTTGATGCATCACCGCATAAGCAAAATAAATTTTTGCCCGGTGTACATATACCGGTGGTCTCAGAAAGCAATCTAAAAGAATTTCAGCCAGACTATGTAGTAATTCTTCCATGGAATCTTAAAGAAGAAATTTCAGCACAGTTAAGCTATATTAAAAACTGGGAAGGAAGATTTGTTGTGGCAGTGCCGTCATTACAAATTATATAAGTATGCTGAAGCCTAAAAACAAAATAAATAGAAGATATACGAATTCTAAATTTTAATAAAACGATTATAATATGACTAAAAGTAATTTGGAGAATAGTTTAAAAGTTATAGGAAAAAATGAAGGGCTTAGAAATAAGTTCTTAGCTTTTATAAAAGAAGTGGAAAATAATCTTTCTTATAGCGGAAGTGTAAGAGATGATATAACCAGGTACCTGGTTGATGCGCTTTTTGAAAAGAATGACTTTGTTATAAAGTCAAATCAATCAGGTATTAAATATAAGTTCTTAACTGGCGTTGGCTCAAAAGTAGCAAGAGAGTTTTTGTTGTCAACTCCGGAAACCCCGGAATTTGCATGGGAACCCCAAACAACAAAGCTCTTACTTTATTTATCACAAAAGGCAAAAAACGTAATAATTGGAGGAGCATATTTTGGAGATCAGGCGCTGCCCATCGCAAAGCAAATAGAACCTGAATCCGGTATTGTTCATGCTTTTGATTTAAATGAAGCTCAACTTTCAATTTTAAAGGAAAATCTTAATTTAAATAACCTTGAAAACATAAAGGTTATTTTAAAAGGGTTATGGAATGATTCTAAGACTTTTTTGAATTTATCAGAAACTGACGACCTTGCATTTGCTACACCGTCATCAAGCTCAAATCAATCCAATACAATTACCATTGATGAGTATGTTGAAAAAAATGATATAGAAGGAATAGATCTGATTATGCTGGATATTGAAGGGTCAGAATTAAATGTTTTGATGGGAGCAGAAAATCAATTAAAAAAGGAAGTGGGATATCCAAACATTGTTTTTGAAATTCACAATTCCTATATTGACTGGAGCGATGGTTTAGAAAATACGCCAATAGCAAAGTATCTGAAATCGTTTGGATATAAATTATATTCTGTGAGAGATTTTCAAGGCAACTATGATATGAAGGATAAAGTAATAGAGCTAATAAAACCTGAAGATACCGTTACAGACGGACCAAAACATGGCTTTAATATGCTTGCGATTAAAGATGAAGCATTGATAGATAATGATTTGTTTAAAATGACTAAAGATGTAAGCCCTAAATATATACTGCATAAAAGCCCTGCTTTGCATCACCATATGGATGGATTTAAATAAATAATTTTATGATAACAGTTTTGGGGGCTTCTGGCTTCGTTGGTTCTAATTTAGTTAACCTGCTAAAGAAAAGAAATGCTCCATTTAACGTTCTAAATCGAGGTGAAGAATTAAGTAAACAAAACTTAGGTCATATTATTTACTGTATAGGAATGACTGCTGACTTCAGAACGAAGCCATTTGAAACAGTAGAAGCACATGTGAGTAAACTGGCATCAATATTACAAACATGTATTTTCGATTCTTTCACTTATTTGTCATCAACTCGTGTTTATTTGAAAAGTAAAGCAACTCAAAATCATTTAACCGAGATAGATGATATTGTTATTAACTCCGGCGATGCTTTTGACTTATTTGCTGCATCTAAAATAACAGGAGAATTACTTGCATTAAATTGTGGAAGAGATAATATTAAAGTTGTAAGATTGTCTAATGTTTTTGGCGAAGATTTCCTCTCTCAAAATTTTATTACCTCAATAGTGAAAGATGCAATAGAGCGCCAAAAAGTTGAATTGTTCACTACGCCAGATTCTTCAAAAGATTATATTTCGGTAGAAGATGTTTGTAATGCATTAATAAAATTGTGCAAATGCCCAGGTATGGGAGTATATAATCTGTCGTACGGAAAGAATACTGCAAACGAAACTATTTTAAATGAATTACAAAAATTAACAGGTGCGCAAATTAAGTACTCAGCAAAAGCACAACAAATTATTTTTCAAGAAATAAGCAATGCAAAGATTGCGACGGCAATTGGATTTATGCCACAGAAAAGCCTTATTGCTTCACTGCCAGAGATTATTTCAGCATATAAAAATAAAATTTAGATACAGATGTTACTTTCATTAAACAAGAATGAATTAACAGAATACACTTCGGCCCAGTTAAATAATATTTTCCCCGATAAGAAGGCTGTTAATCTGAGCAAGCTGAATAATTTGATTGATTTGACATTGGATAGATTGAATTACTGTTTTAAACACGTGGCTTTTAATCGTTACAATAAAGAAGATGAAACGCAATTCAATCATTTATATGCAGACCACTACCTAATGTATATTTGGTTTTTGGCAAATACCATATGGAAGGAGGGTAATGACGTTTCGATTGCTTCAAAGCTTTATTATTTAAACAAGACCCTGCATGGCATCGATTGTATGTATGATACTCAGCTTCCTGATATATTTCTTCTGTTTCATTCTTCCGGTACAATGCTGGGTAAAGCATCTTATGCAGATTACTTTGTTGCTTTACAGGGATGTACTGTAGGTTCGCAGAAAGGTAACTACCCTGTATTTGGTAAAGGAGTGGCACTTACAGCAAATTCTTCAGTTATCGGGAAATGTATAATTGGAAATAGATGCACTATAAGTACCCGTACCACAATTTTTCAAAAAGATATTTCAGATGATCATACCGCATTTATAAATTTCGATTCTGGTCAATTACAGGTAAAGCCAACAAAAGAATGTTATGCGCAACAGTTTTTTAATGTAGATCTAAATAACGTATAAACTTTTCAAAAATCTGGTGTCGAATATAATCTCTATAGCCATTTAATAACGTTTGCAATTGAAATCTCCATCGCTAAAAAAAAATGTTGCGGCTAATTTTATTGGTAATAGTTCAGCACCTTTATTAAGTTTTATTTGTGTGCCCTTTTATTTGAAATATATTGGCACAGAAGGATATGGGCTAATTGGTATTTTCGCCAGCCTGCAAGTATTATTATCCTTTTTAGATAGTGGTTTAAGTATTACATTAAACCGGGAATTGGCAAGTCTTAGTGCTTTACCCAATACCCAGTCCAGGATGCGAAATTTAGTCCGAACTATTGGCACTGTATATTGGCTAATAGCTATTTTTGCTGGAATAATCGCAGTTTCTTTGTCTTCTTTTATGGCGCATTATTGGGTACATCCTAATGAACTAAGTAGGGGTACTATTCAAACTTCTTTTATTCTAATGAGTATATCGCTCGTTTTTCAATTTCCTTTTGGTTTTTACAGTGGGGGTTTGATGGGATTACAACGCTATATAATGCTTAACACTTTGCGTATTTTATTTGCGATATTACGTAGTATAGGCGCATTGGCAGTGCTGATCTTTTATGAAAAAACAGTCACTACTTTTTTTGGCTGGATACTGCTAGTAAATATACTTCAAGCCATCGTGGTAAGATGGGCCGTTTGGTATGCTTTGCCAACAACAATAGTAAAACCAAAGTTTGAAAAACAAGAGTTAAAAAATATAGGCCGGTTTGCAGGGGGCGTTACTTCTATAACTATTATTGCCGCTTTACTTTCACAAGTGGATAAACTGATACTCAGCAAAAGTTTTTCGTTGAGTGAAATGGGATACTACACATTAGCGCAAACCATAGGAGGTATGATCGTGGTTTTTATTGTGCCTCCATTTACACAATCTTTATTTCCGCAATTTACTCAACTGCATACCGCAGGTGATTATAATAGATTAAAAGATATCTATTTACTTAACTGCAGGCGAATATCTTATATCATTATACCAGCTTCTGTTTTTTTATGCTCATTCTCGTACCGGTTGTTGTTGTTGTATACTAAAAACGAAACCCTTGCTACCGATAGTCATCTTTTGTTGTCTTTCTTTGTAACTGGATTTTTTATTAACTCTACCTTGCATCTCCCTTATAACCTGGCGCTTGCAATTGGTTTTACAACAAAAATAATCAAGCTGTATTTTGTATTGCTACTTATTTATATCCCCCTTTTATATTTGTCATTACTTACCGGTAAAATAATTAATGCGGGTATAGCCTATTTGGTACTGCAATTAACCTACTTAGTTTTATTAATTCCGCTTATTCAAAAAAAAATACAGATGGTATCTCTAAAAGAATGGTATACCGAAGTTATCATTAAACCTTTGGCTATATCCTTGTTGTTTATTGCACCGTCATGGCTTTTAGTAACAAAAATTAAAATGATTAACAGCACATCTTTGTTTATTCTATTTTCAGGTGTGTTAATGGTATTACTTTATGCCGTAATCGAAAAAAAGTATAATGTTTTTGGAATTTTTAAAAAAAATTATAAAACTAATTGATGCAGGACGAAATATTTCCTTTGATTAGTGTTGGGATTCCTACTTATAATGGAGCGAAATACCTTGAAGAAGCCGTACAATCTGTATTGGATCAATCTTATCAAAATCTTGAAATAATTATTTCGGATAATTGTTCAACAGATGATACAACTGCAATAGTAGCAACACTTAAAAAAAAAGATGCCAGGATAAAGTATTTCAGGCAACCTTCTAATATAGGTTTTATCAATAACTTTAATTCAATACCTCTTAAGGCTGCGGGAGATCTTTTTGTTTTTTTTGCTGATGACGACATATACGATAAAGACTACATTAAATTATTGTGGGAAGAATTTAAAAGAAATCCAGCTATTGTATTGGCTATTGGTAGTATAATTTTAATAACCAAAGAAAAAATGCAAATAGAACATGTGAATAATTTCAGTGGAGCCAAACTGGCATCTACCTCAAATCTTAAGCCTGTTGATAGAGCAGCCGCAGTTATTAAATATTGTAATACGAGAGAATGGGCATGGGGTATAAATTTGGCGCTTTACAAAAAGGAAGTATTATTAAAGCATCCCTACAGTACAAAAATGATCGACCCGGGTACGCTGTTTTGTCGCTCTGTTGCTTTTGAAGGCGATATTGGGGTAAATGTAAATGCAATTTTTTATAAGCGCATTGGTGGGTTATCGGGAGAAGGGAACTATGGCCGTTCGAAAGTAACAGTAGGCTCAAAATTTAAAGATATAAGCAACCAATGGCTACAATTGATATTTGAATTTAAAGCAATACTTGTTTCAAAATTTTCAGTACGGGATAAATTAAAACTGGTACTTGTTTTTTTACGTTACAGATTCCCTGCACTTGCAAAAGCCATTTTCCTTAATACAGCATCCTTTTTTGTTTTCATATTAATAAAGAAGCCTTATGGTTTTATCAAGCTCCTCTTTTCTAAAAATTAAATTGATTTTAATAAACTTAAAAAAGGGAACGACTAAATAGCCTGGTATCCCGCATAATTTATGAGATCTATTGTTTTTATTATTCCAAATCTTCAAATGGGAGGCGCAGAAAATGCATTGATTACCATTGCCAATCAATGGATACAAACTGCTGATATTTCAATAATTACTTTTGATGAAGGGACAACTTTTTTTAAAATAGATGAAAGAATAAAAATTGTACCATTATATACGACAGGAAACAAGTTCCGTTTTTTAAGTCCTTTGTTTAATGTAATAAAAAGATTGTTCAAACTTCCTAAAGCAATAAAAAAGATTGGCCCTGATGCTATCATTCCTTTTATGGATACATCTATAATGTGGTCTTTTTTTGCAAGGCCTTTTATAAAGAGCCCACTGATAATGGTGTTTCAGATTACTCCTTCCAAGGCAATTATGCAGCCGGTCTTTTTTCCGCTAAGAAAATTTCTATATAAAAAGGCTGATGCAGCAGTGATCCTGACACATGACACACTAAATATCTTTAACAGGCTTAAAATAAAACTGCCACAAAAAATATTTGTTATTCCCAATGCCTTGAACGAAAATATCGTTTTTAAGGAAGCAGCGAAAAGAGAGAATATTATTTTGGGATTGGGGCGCCTGGCTGATCAAAAGCAGTTTGATGTGCTTATCAAACTATATAATCAATTGCAGCCTACGGATTGGAAACTTTGGATTGTAGGGGAAGGGGAAAGACGAAAAGATCTGGAAATATTAATTAAGGATTATGGACTTGAGGAAAAAGTGAAATTGTGGGGTGCTCAAAAAAATGTAGGAGCTTTCTATGCCAGGGCAAAGATATTTGCTATGACATCTTCTTTTGAAGGTTTTTGTGTGGCCTTATGTGAGGCAATGGCAAATGGCTGTGCTTGTGTAAGTTTTGATTGTGAAGTGGGCCCCGCGGATAGTATAGAAAATGATATAAACGGCTTATTAATTGAAGATCAAAATCAGCAAAAGTTTTTAGAAGCTTTAAAGCGTCTTATGAATGCTGAGGAAGATATACATAGGCTATCATTAAATGCTACCCGGATTATAAACAAGCTTAACATACGCAATGTTGTTCATCAATGGGAAAGCGCTGTAGATGAGGTAGTTAATAAGAGTTAAGGTGAACAACAGCTTAAACTAATTGCAAGGGATGTTATTTTTAACGGTATTTACACCAACATATAATCGGGCAAACAAGATTCACCGGGTTTATGAAAGTTTGATAGATCAAACCTATACTAACTTCGAATGGCTTATAATTGATGATGGATCAATAGACAATACCAAAGAAGTAGTTCAAAAGTTTAAAGAAAATGCATCCTTCCCGATTAAATATATTTATCAAAAGAACTCTGGAAAGCACATAGCGATCAATAGAGCTTTAAGTGAAGCAAAAGGAAGTTTTTTTCTTTGTGCAGACAGTGATGATATGTTTACCCCTGATGCTCTGCAGGTATTTCATGATACGTGGTTTTCGATACCGGAAAATGAAAGAGTTGATTTTTGCGGAGTACGGGCTAGCGTAATGGATCAAAAAGGACGTAGAGTAAGCGACGATTATAGTAAAATGGAACCATTTGACGCTTTTTTCCAGCAGGCTTTTTATAAGAAAAGATGTAGAAAAGAAACCTGGTGGATGCTTAATACGCAGATACATCAAAAATTTCTTTTCCCAGAACAATTTGTTTCTGTTTTAGTTCCGGAAGGAATTGTACTTAGAGCGATCAGTACCAAGCTCAAAACGAGATGTATCAATAAACCTACCAGGATATATTTTACTGACTATGATGATATTTCTTTAATGAAAGGCAATAAAAACCGAAATAAGCAAGCACTCACTGCTTGTATTTGGGCTGGCACTACACTGAATGATTGGAAATATTTTTTTTACGACATCAGGCATTTTGCAAAAGCGTTTATTACATTCTGTATTTACTGGCCCACGGCAGTACAAAAAAAGCAAGCTTTTCAATTGTTAACTTTAATGCCAAGAATATATGTATTCCTTTTTATGCCATTTACAATATTGCCATCAATATTATTCCATTGGGCTAAAAAGAGGAACAATATTGCGAGAATTTGATGCGATAGGTGAAAATCGCGACCTGAAGAGTATCCTATATGGAAAGAATATCTTGTTTACTTTAAATTTTCATAAATTATGTATTACATAAAACATCTTTTAAAAAGGTGCTTAGATCTACTGCTTGCTCCCTTAACTTATCTTGCTTCCATATGGTTCAGATTTTTGTTAGATAAGGGAATTCGATTCTTTCCCGTTTCAGAAAAGATATTTATGAAAACTGGTGTACTGCCTGTAAGGGACCAATATTATCATCCGCTAATTAATCCAAAAAAATACCTGAAAAGATCATTGCAGGAAGACAGGCAATTGCCAGGTATTGATATGAATGTGGAAGCTCAACTACAGCTTCTGCAAAATTTTAATTATAATAATGAACTGACCACTTTTCCCACTTTGCCGGTTGAAGGGAAAAAAGCTTTTTATTATGATAACAAAATGTGCGATAGAGGCGATAGCGAAATATTGTATTCTATGGTGCGATATTTTAAACCCCGTAAAATCATTGAAATAGGAAGTGGGAATTCGACCCTGATGACTGTTGAGGCGATTAAACGTAATGAAGTGGAAGGTGCGTCTACCAAAACGGAACTGATATGCATAGAGCCATACGAGCAACCTTGGCTTGAAACGCTGGGAGTAACTGTTATAAGGAAGCCGGTTGAAGAATGTGATATAAGTATTTTTGGGGAGTTAAAAGAAAATGATATTTTATTCATTGATTCTTCTCATATAATCCGGCCACAAGGAGATGTCTTATTTGAATACCTTGAGTTATTACCCAGAATAAATAAAGGTGTTATCATTCATGTTCACGATATTTTTTCACCGAAAGATTATCCCGATGATTGGATACTGAAGGATCATTTATTATGGAATGAACAATATTTGCTTGAGGCATTCCTTTCTTATAATAGTGATTTTGAAATAATTTCTTCTCTCAATTATCTGTTTCATAATAAAAGAGAAAATTTATTTGCCAAATGCCCGATGCTCGCTCAAAAGCATGATTGGGAGCCCCGTTCGATTTGGATAAGAAGAAAATGATAAGCAGAGCAGGTTGCCCGTTTTCTAATTATAGAGCATTTAATATAATGAAAATATTGCATATACTATATTCTGGGTTAGGAGGGCATGGTAATGTTTTCTTTTCGATGGTAAGTGCCGATACAGGTAAAACTTTCGAATATGAAGCTTTATTTAACGGAGTAGAAGAAGTAAGGAATGAATACATTGAGCGCTGTGGCAATTATAATATACCCTGGAGTTTTGTTAAAAAGAAAGCAGGTTTTGATCTAAAGTATTATATAAAAATATATCGACAAATAAAAAGATCACAACCCCATGTGATCTTTTTGCATGGTGGAGCTGCAATTATCCCAGCCAGGATTGCAAAATTATTTAACAGGCCCATAAAAAAAATAATTGTCAGGGAAACACAGGCTAACCATTTGAAAACTACAATTGATTGGATATATTTAGGTATGTCGATGTTATTGGCTAATAAAATGGTTTATCTCAGTACATCTTATAAGAACCAGGTAAGATCTAAATTGAGATTGCTTTATAAAGAAAGAAAAACAACTGTAATTCCTAATGGCATTGACCTGGATATATTTACTAAAGCTACTGTAAAAAAAGAGCGCACAGAGATCGTATTAGGCATGCAAAGCAGGTTGATAAGCATAAAAGATCATACAACATTATTAAATGCTTTTGCATCCTTAGTAAAAGAGGAGTTATCATTACCGGTGCGTTTAGTTATTGCGGGAGATGGGGAATACAAAGCAACATTAATGGCCCGGGCGGATACATTAAATATTTTGGACAAAGTTTTTTTTGCAGGCATGCTGGAGGAAAAAGAACTTGTGACTTTTCTTCACAACACTGATATTTATATTCATGCTTCTTTGGGCGAGACTATGAGTACTGCCATAATGCAGGCTATGGCATGCGGCAAACCTATAATTGCATCAGATGTAATGGGCATCAACAATATGATTGAAGATAATATTACGGGTATACTTGTGCCGCCAAAAAATGCCGATGCGATGGCGAAAGCCCTCTTATTACTGATAAGTAATCCTGCCCTGGCTGACCAAATTTCTATAAACGCTTTTAATTTTGCAGTAGCTAATTATTCCAACAAAATTATGTTGGAGAGATACAAAACAATTTTTGACAATTGAAAATCTTACATCTTATATATACGCATGGTGTTTCCGGTGCTGAAAAATATTTGAAACATTTGCTTCCGGGGCTTAAAAGATACGGTGTGGATTGTGATCTGATAGTGGTTTGCCCAAAAGCAAAAGCTCAAAAGATGCAGGAGTACTGTGATAGCTTAAACGAGCAAGGGATAAAAGCAACATTACTTATTTCTTCCAGACTTTCTTTTTTCATTACCGCAAAAAAAATTTCTACATATTTAAAAACAAATACTATAGGCATTCTTCACAGCCATTTAGTAAATTCCGATATCTTGGCTTCTATCATCAAAACTTTATTTTTAAGGAAACTGTTTTTGATATCAACTAAGCACGGATACCAGGAAAAATTCCTGCAGCAATACGATCCTGGTAAAAAATATAAACCACTTAATGATTTATACTACTATATCACAAAATATACGTTACGTAAGATCAATAGAAATGTCGCAGTTTCAAAAGCTTTAGCTGATCTATATTATAATATACAACTTACAAAGACTCATTACCCTTATATTCATCATGGAGTTACAATAGATAGCTTTGATAAAAAAGTATATGAAAATGAATGTAGAAAAGCCAGGTATCAACTTATAATTGTTGGACGAATAGAGGTTTTTAAAGGGCACCGGTTTTTAATACAGGCATTACCTTTAATAACTGCTGCCTTCCCTGATATTAAATTATTGGTTTTAGGAGAAGGTAGTGAAAAAGATGCTTGCTTACAGCAGGTAAAACAGTTGGGGCTGGAAAGTAAAGTAGAATTCCTGGGATTTAAACCTCATCCTTATTCATATATCAGCAATTCAGATATAGTTATATTACCCTCGTTATTTGAACCATTCGGTTTAGTATACATCGAAGCTTTTGCACTTAAAATACCCGTAGTTGCATTTAATACCCCTGCAGGTAACGAAATAATGGAAGATAATAAAACTGCTTTACTGGTTAACAAAGGAGATATAGCATCTTTGGCAGAAAAGATAATTTACCTGTTAAAGAATGTTCCGGAAAGAGATGAAATGGCTGAAGCTGCTTATGTAAAATATAAAAATAATTTTACGACAGAAGTAATGATTAAAAATACTGTGAAATGGTATAAAGAAACTCTGGTTGATGCTTAATTATTCTTTTTACCTACGGCATGCCAAAATGCACCTTGTTCTCCAAACCTGATATTGGATAAGCCAGCTTCTTTCATCATAGTTTCTATTTCCGCTTTAGTAAAGCGTTGCTCTAATTTTGTACCAAATCTATCTAAAGCATCATTTCGTATAATGTAAAAATCTTTATTTGCATAAGCTGATAAAGGGATCTTGCGGGCAAATTTGGTTAATTTTAAAGCAAAAAAAAGCCTGGCAATTAAAACAAAAGGCATGTAGCCGAAAATGGCCAGGATATCACAACTTATCTTTTTTAGAAAAAATGGCATCCTGTACACTACTTTTCTAACAATGTCTGCCAGCTTAAATAAGGCTTTAAAAAGAAAACCTCTGTTATCAAGCTTATAATATAAGTACACATAAAAATGCCCCCCCGCTTTTATTTTTTTTACACAGTCTATTAAGGCCTTTTGGGTATCGGGTATATGATGCAGGACCCCTATGCTCATACCAAAATCAAAGGTTTCGTCAGGCCACGGTAAAGTATCCACGCTGGCTTTTGTTATCCTTACATTATTAGCATCATTTAATAGTTCATCAGCTGCAAAAACGGCTTCGCTTGGGTCAACAGCTTCGATAAACCCTGCTTTATCCAGGAAATATTCACTCCACCTGGCCGAGCCGCAACCTATATCTATCATATAGGTGTTTTTATTGACAATGCTTTCGTCAATAATATCAAAATATTCTGCGCAAATTTTTTCAATTGTTTTTTTAGAAAAGTGATGAAACCTGTTCCATTCTTCCCCAAATGATTTCACAACATCAGGATCAATGTTTGTATCGGTATCTTTTGCAGTAAAATCAGCTATCCTTCGTTTCGTAGTAGTTAAATACTTAATCGGTTGAAAGTTATATGGTGCTGCTAATTTGTGTATGATCATACTACTGATGTGCTTAAATCGTCAAATATCAAAGCTAATTAACTATTCCTGTTTTTAGACATTTATTTAGTGAAAATCACCCTTTATTTTCTGACGTTTTGGGTATTGCCAATTTCGAATAAATACCTACTAACATAAAATAGTAGAATGGCAATAATATGATCTTATACCTTATCATCGTTCCAAAATTATAAGTAGTAAAACCAATGATAAGAGCAAATAGCAGGGAAGCTATGAAAGAAAAGAAATAATAATCATTAGTGATTATTATTTTAAAAAATCCAATAAAGCGGGTCTTAAACAGGAGGTAAAGAGTAAATAAAAGAAGAGCAGTTGATTCAAGCGACGTGAAGAAAATTATTATCTTTTTACTCTCCCAGAGGAACGGACGAAAAAGACAATTAAAAATAGCAATGGGGCTATAGGATAGAATACTGCTGATTGAACCGTCTAACTGTGCCATTTCAATACTTGCTCTGCTGCTTTGATCTTCTTCCTGGAGTGCCCTGTAATTCTTCTGGTAGGTTTGAACCTGTACTTGTGATTCTTCAACCAGATCATTTATCTGGGAATCAAAATTTAGGAAAAAGGCAACTATAACAGTAATTAAAAAAAATGTGCTTATAATAAAAAATTTAAAAATAATGTTTTTGATAGCATTAAGCGAACGTAAAAAGAGCGTTGTTATAAAGCTAATGGCCAGTATAATAATTATATAACTCTTGATATTGAAGACTATATATATGTTTATAAGTAAGAAAAGAATACTTTTTAATGTCAGCTTGTTCTTAAGTAGATTATTATACAAAATGAAAACAATAAAGCCGGTAGCTCCGATGCAAATAGAATCTTTCAATAACCCACTTCCCCAAAACCATATTGAAGGAGTATATAAAACAGCAAATGCAAGCAGGCGCTGATGTTTGTTTTTATTGATGTCATTAAAAACTAGAAATAATTTCCATTGCCCGATAAAGGAAAAAAGCCCGAAAAATAGAGAAATTATAAGAAATTTATTGAAAGAAAAGAATGAAATTATTGTTGCTATTTTCATTACAGAAAGCCCAGAGCCAATTCCAAAATAGCCAGACATTTCTATATCTCCAACTTCCTGGTCATAAAATTGTTTTACCTGCTCTGGGGAAGAGAATAGATATTTTATATTATTAAGATTTTTAGAAATTTGTTCGTGTAAAAAATCGCTTCCAGAATGATAAGTAAATGAATCACCATATCCATAGTAATATTGTACCAACATTGAATAGCCTATGGCGCCAGCCATTCTTAAATAAAAAGAATTGAGATAATGCTTTCGTAATTCCGGATCTTCATATTTTAATGACTTTTTTTTTACTATAATATAAAATATATAGAGGTATACTGGAAGTAAAAGATAATCATATATAGTAATATGCATTGTAAATACTAATATTAATTAGAATGTTCAGCTTGTCAAGAGAAAAGAATATCGCACTTCTCCTGTCCAATACGATCATGCCACAATATACGAATAGTAAAATTAGCCTCAACTTCATCTTAAAACACAATAAAAAATCACAATATCACGTTTCTTGCAGTATTTTAGTATCCAAGCACTAATTCTATGAGCATCAAACTGGTTGACCCCCATAACCAAAACACTCTTACTGCAACCAATAACGGGCTTCAAATGAATGATACCGTTGTTTTTCCTTTTAAGAATGGCGCATACCGCATTGTAACAGATGATAACTATACCGAAAATTTCGGCTATCAATGGAACAAGTTTGCAGGTACGCAGGTAGATAAGACTACAAGCCTTGATATGAGCAAAGTGCGTTTTTTTGCTGAAACCAATTGGGATAAAGAAGACCTTAAAGGTAAAAGAGTATTGGAAGTGGGCTCAGGTGCAGGTCGCTTTTCGCAGATCATCCTTGATTTTACGGATGCTGAATTGTATAGCGTGGACTATTCCAATGCGGTAGAAGCAAACTTTAAAAACAATGGCCCTAAAGACAGGTTCCATCTTTTCCAGGCAAGTATTTATGAAATGCCTTTTGCAAAAGGGCAATTTGATAAAGTGATTTGTATAGGTGTATTGCAGCATACACCCGATGTAGAAAAATCGGTAAAAAGCCTGATCGATATGGTTAAACCAGGTGGAGAACTGGTGGTTGACTTTTACCCCATCCGAGGCTGGTGGACAAAACTGCACGCCAAATACATCTTCCGTCCATACACTAAAAAATTACCCCACGAAAAATTGTATAAAAAGATCGATAAGAATATCGACTGGCTGATAAAGACCTCACGTTTCTTTTCTAAAATAGGATTGAGAAAGCTCAACCGTTTTCTCCCGATCTGCGATATCGATGGTACTTTACCTAAAAACCTGCCGAAAGATCAACTCAGGGAAATGTGTGTGCTTGATACCTTTGATATGTATTCACCAGAATACGATCAGCCACAACGTATCAGTACCGTGGTAAAATGGTTTAATAAATATGGAATGAAAGATGTTTGGGGAGGCGATATAAGATATGAGAACTGTGTGGCCAGTGTAGTTAAAGGAACCAAACAGTAAATGTTTCAGCAATTGATCAATGAAGAAAAAGATCATTCATTTTATTTTCAATCTTGGCCGTGGCGGAGCTGAAACCATGACGGTAAGAGTGATCAAAGAGCTGGAAGAATACCATCATACTGTAGTTACTTTATTTCCGCTCGATCATTTTAAGGATGAACTGAAATGCGATAAATTGATCTGCCTCAACATTACTTCACTAATACAATTGCCCCTGGCAATTTTCCGCTTTAGGAAACTGGTAAAAAACGAAAAACCGGCTATAGTGCATACGCATCTTTTCTGGCCCACTTTTGTAGCAAGATTTACCGTACCTAAAAAGATTCCGCTTCTTACTACCATTCATGCTTTTATTGCCACTTCGGTAGAATACAAACATTGGTATATCCGTTTCCTCGATAAATTATCCTATCGTTTTCGCAAGAGCATAATCATAGTTGTTGCGAAAGGCGCTATGGAAGAATATTTTTCTTTCCTGAAATTAAAGCCATACAAAGCCTATACATTGTACACTTTTGTTGATATCAACAGGTTCAATATCCAGGATGTGCCGCAACATTCACGTGCTGCAACATTCAGGCTGGTAGCAGTTGGCGCCTTGCGATTGCAAAAGAATTATTCGTACCTAATACATGCTATGGCATTGATAAAGGAGCAGAATATCGAACTGGATATTTATGGCGTAGGTAATTTACAGGATGAATTACAGCAAACTATCGCTGCAACAGGCGCAAAAGTTACACTGAAAGGTGAAGTAAATAATATACAGGATATAATACCACAGTACGATCTTTTTGTAATGAGCTCTACGTTCGAAGGCTTTTCATTGGGTGTTCTGGAAGCAATGGCCATGCGCATGCCTTTATTACTGAGCGATATCGCTTCCTTCAGGGAGCAATGTGAAGATATTGCCTACTATTTTTCATTAACCGATATCAATGACCTTGCAGGAAAGATCACTGAACTAAGTAAAACCGATCCCGCTGTTTTATATCAAAAAGGAGAAGCAGCAAGACTAAGAGCAATCAACAATTTCACATTGCAGCAGCATATATCCGGATTAAGAAATATTTACAGCGAAGCTCTAAATACAGCCACTTAACGGGTATAAACTTACCTTTGCAAAGCAAAAATTAACTTATGTGCGGCATTTCAGGCTTTATAGATTTTAATAAAAAGACTACCAGGGAAATATTGGAAAAAATGAATCGCATCATGGCACACCGCGGCCCTGATGGTGAAGGATATGGTATATATCAAACTGATATGGCAACGATCGGTTTAGGGCACAGGAGATTAAGTATTATCGATCTTTCTGCAGGTGGCAACCAGCCGCAAACTTATGGAGCATTGCATATTACTTTTAATGGAGAGATATATAATTACGCTGAAATAAAAAAGGAACTGGAAGCCAAAGGGCACCAGTTTCACAGTCATAGCGATACCGAAGTTATCCTGCATGCATATGCAGAATGGGGCAGCGCTGCATTGCAAAAATTCATCGGTATGTTTGCCTTTGCCATTTATGATGAGGCGCAGCAAAAATTATTTGCCTGCAGGGACAGGGCCGGCGTAAAGCCATTTTTTTATTACTGGAAAGATGGCTTGCTTCTTTTCGGATCAGAACTGAAAGCGCTGGTACAGCACCCTGCCTTTGTAAAAGAAATTAACCTTGATGCAGTTGCAGCTTTCATGCAGTTTGGATACGTGCCTACACCACACTGTATTTTTGAAAATGCCCATAAATTAAAGCCCGGCCATTTTTTAGAAGTAGATATAAATAGACATACACTGCAAACAACACAATACTGGAATGTATATGATGCCTATAATAAACCAACGTTAAAGATCAACCTGCCCGAAGCTATTGAAGAAACAGAAAAAATATTGACAAGCGCTTTTCAATACCGCATGGTTAGTGATGTGCCTGTAGGTGTATTTTTAAGTGGGGGATATGACAGCAGCTGTGTTACGGCCATTTTACAAAAGAACAACACGGAAAAGATCAAAACATTTACCATCGGTGTGCCGGATGCAGGCCTCAATGAAGCGCCTTATGCAAAAGAAATTGCTGCACACCTGGGAACAGACCATACCGAATATTATTGTACCGAAAAAGAAGCACTGGAAATTGTGCCGCAGTTGCCTTTCTTTTACGATGAGCCTTTTGCCGACAGCAGCGCCATACCTACCACGCTTGTTAGCCGCATAGCCCGTGAAAAAGTAACGGTGGCCTTATCTGCTGATGCAGGCGATGAAATATTTGCCGGCTATAACCGCTATGATTTTATGATGAAGTATGGTAATCGGTTAAAGAAGATGCCGAGCTTTGTTCGTAAAACAACCGCAGCCGTAATGGATATTATTCCGGCCAATTCGATACCGGTGATGAATAAAAAATACCTGTTTCATAGCCGGTACGAAAAAATGAAATCTTTGTTGAAAGAACCATCTGCAAAGAATATATTGATGAGTATGACACAGCAGATGAATGAAAAAGATGCCGCAGCTTTGTTTAAGGAGCACACCAAAAAACTCTCTTCTTTTTTTGATAGCGATGAATTGAAAAAAGAGCATTACTCTATGCTGTCGTATATGATGGCGATCGATTATCAAACCTATCTTTTAGATGATATTTTGCAGAAAGTAGATCGGGCCGGTATGAGCGTAAGCCTTGAAGGAAGGGAACCCTTCCTGGATCAGCGGATAATTGAATGGGCCGCACAATTGCCTATGGAATACAAGTATAACAACGGCAATAAAAAATTTATCATCAAAGAGATCGTTCATAAATATCTGCCTAAAGAAATGATGGACAGGCCTAAAATGGGCTTTGGCATACCTATTTCCAACTGGCTGCAGAATGATCTGAAACCCTTTGTAGATCTATATTTTGATGAAGCATTTATTGAAAAGCAGAATATTTTCAGGAACGACATAATACAAAGGATAAAAAAATCGTTTTATGACGGCAAAATAGAAAGAGCTGAAAAGATATGGTATTTGCTGATGTTCCAGATGTGGTATGATAAGTGGATGAATAATAATTAGGATATTACAGATTGATAGATACCTTCGTTTTGCAAAACCAAACTTATCCGGGTAATTTATGTCAATCGTCAACCAGGTTAAAACTGCGGTTAAAAACCCTGCCTACAGATCTGTAGCGACGTATATATTTACCAACTTTTTTTCGAAAGGCGTTTCCTTTATCCTTATCCCGCTTTTTACCAATCCTGCCTATTTAACCCCCACAGATAATGGTTTGCTGAGCTTATTTACCAGTAACATGATCTTGCTGGCACCGTTCATTTCGCTGGGCATGATACAATCTTCCACAGCCGATTTTTATAAAAAACAACCAAAGGATTTTGCAGCATCATTTACCAGCAGCTTTTTTATTTCAGCAGTTATGGCATTGCTGGCAGCAACAGTACTGTTCATTTTTAAAGATGTGCTGAAAGAGAAATTCGAATTTCCTTCTTCTTTCATTTATATTCTTCCCATACTGGCATTCCTGATATTTTCCGGGGAACAATTATTTGCGTTGATAAGAAACCGCAATGAAGTTAACCGGTATGCTATAACCGGCATTATTAAATCAGTAATAGAATATGGTGTGTCTGTAGTGCTGATCGTTTTTTTTCTGAGTGGCTGGAAGGGAAGGATATGGGGAATTGCAACTTCCATGATCGTGGTAAATCTTTTTGCCATTGGCTATTATGCAAAGAACAGGTACATTAATTTTTCTTTCAACAAGCACCAGGTGTGGGATGAGTTAAAATTCGGGGTGCCGATCTTCAGTTTCCAGCTATGTGTTTTTATGCTGGGCGCTTCCAACAAATTATTCCTGGCCATTTTTAATGTAGATAAATACCAGCTTGGTATTTATTCTATCGCTTGTGTATTGGGCGCAATGGTAGGCACCATTTCGCAAAGTATAATGCTGTATGCACAGCCACAGTTATACAAGTCAATAAGCAAGGGCGAAGCAACAAAACAATCGGTGCGGAGAGATTTTTTAAGGTATGTAAAGATGCTGACCATTTTTTCCGTGAGTTGCGTTGCAGTAGTAGTATTTGCCTATTACTTTTTGATCAACAGGATTTACTTAAGCGGGTTGCCTTATTTCTTTATCGTGGCACTTTCCTCTTATATCTGGGGGCTTAATTATTTCCTGATGCTTTTCCTTTTATACCATCGCCAAAAAAGAAAAATACTGATACTTGCACTGATCTCTATAAGTTGTTCGCTGATCGTTAATATTGTATTGGTAAAGAATTTTTTGATCTGGGGAGATGCGTTGTCAAGCCTTATCAATACACTTATTTTTTCAGGATTGGTCATCCTCTTTATTCAAAAGATAATAAAAACAACATTGAGCAATAATGATAAAAGCACAGCAATAGCTGTAGAGCAGGCATTATCAGAAACAATAGCATAATGAGAAATTTAGCGCCGATAGTATTCTTTGGTTACAACAGGCCCGATCATGCCCGGCAAACGCTGGAAGCATTGAGCAAAAGCAGGCTGGCTGATGAATCGATACTTTATATTTATGTGGATGGGCCGAAGCAAAATGCAAATGAGATAACGCTTGCCAATATAGAAGCGGTAAAAAAAGTAGCTGTTGAAAAACAATGGTGCAAAGAAGTACATGTTTTAGCAGCGCCTGCCAATAAAGGATTATTTCGATCGATAGTGGATGGTATAACAGCAACAGTAAATAAATACGGAAAAGTTATAGTGATAGAAGATGATGTGCTGGTATCGCCGGGATTTTTGGAATACATGAATGATGCGCTGGATTTTTATGCAAACAACGAAAGGGTAATGCACATCAGCGCTTTTTCCCGGCCCGATCTTAAACCTGTTCCGGTAAAAGAGGATACCTATTTCTTTTATCACACCACCTGCTGGGGTTGGGCTACCTGGAAAAGGGCCTGGGATAAATTCAACCCTGATGCACTCGCCGTAAAAAAAGCAGCAGCGACCAAAGGCAATATCCGCAAGCTGAATATGGATGGTACATTTGAATTTTTCTGGGGATTAAAAGCCATTGCCGAAGGCAAGTTTCAAAGCTGGAACAATATATGGCACACTACGGTTTTTTTGAACGATGGCTTATGCCTGCATCCAACAAAATCTTTGGTATCCAATATTGGTCACGATGGCAGCGGTACCAACTGCGAAGTAGATGAAGCCTTCGGTGTAAATAATGATCTTGCTGATAAAGTTAATGTAGAAGAGATACCATTGATTGAACATGCGGCGGTACGGTCATTCTATAGAAAGCTTCATTCATTTAAATACCGTTTTATCTTTGATGCAAAACATTATCTCCGGTATATATTCTGGCGATGATACTATTATAACCTTATCAACCAACAATAATTGAGCGCCCCTAAAAAAGTACTGTTTATTTCTTATGATGGCATGACGGATCCCCTTGGGCAAAGCCAGGTGATACCTTATTTACAGGGCTTGAGCAGGAACGGCTACCAGATATTTTTACTCAGCTGCGAAAAAAAAGAAGTAGTAGCGCAACACACACCTGCTGTACAAAAGATGCTGGAAGGGTACAATATTCAATGGGTGCCGCTCAGCTATACTAAAAAGCCTCCTGTATTTTCTACGTTAAAAGATATCATTAAGCTAAGAAAAGCTGCAAAGCAGTTACACCGGCAGCATGGCATCGATATGGTACATACCCGTCCCGGGGTGCCGGCGTTGGTTGGGTTGTGGCTGAAGAAAAAATTCGGTATTAAATTCTTAAACGACATCAGGGAATTTTATGCAGACAGCCGTGTAGAAGGCGGCATGTGGAACCTGAAAAATCCGTTGTACAAAACAGTCTATAATTATTTTAAACGAAAAGAAGCAGAGCAGGTAAAAGAAAGTGATGGATTGGTTTGCCTTACCTATGCTGCTGAAAAAATAATTCGCCAATGGCCGGAATATAAGACTGGCCTGCCTTTGGAAGTGATACCGTGCAGCGCCGACCTGGAACTTTTTAATCCGGCATCCATAAATGAAGAAAAAAAGCTGGCAGTAAAAAAAGAATTGGGAATAAATGATGGCGACTTTATTGTAAGCTATCTTGGCTCTATCGGCGGATGGTATTTAACCACAGAGATGCTGCAGTTCTGCAAACTGTTAAGCGATAAAAAACCTGCCGTTAAATTTCTTTTTATTTCGCCCCATCGTCACGATGAGATCATTTCGGCAGCAAAACATTTTGAGATCCCTTCTGAAAAAGTGATCACTAAAAAAGCTGGAAGGCAGGAAGTTCCTTTATTATTATCGTTAAGTGATTTTTCTATTTTCTTTATCAAGCCCTGTTATTCCAAACAATCTTCATCGCCTACCAAGCACGGAGAAATAATGGCAATGGGCATTCCATTGATAACCAACAGCGGGGTGGGAGATGTGGAAGAGATCGTTACAAGATATCACTCGGGCATCATCATCCACCGGTTTGATGAAATGGAAATGAAAGCCGCAGCAGACAAGATAGCAGCAAATGAAACCTTTGATAAGGATGAGATAAGAAAAGGAGCAGAAGAATTCTATTCCCTGGCATCGGCAATAGAAAAATATGTAAGGATCTACAATACTATACTGCAATAATAATTTTTTGACCGTTTTGTCGTTATGAGTCCGGCAAAATAAAAATAACCTGATGAGTAAAAGATACCTGGTAATAGGCGCTGGTTTTTCGGGAGCCGTGTTGGCCAATCAATTGGTAAATCAATCTGATTGCAGCATTGATATATGGGACGAACGCAACCATATCGGTGGCAACTGCCATACACAGCGTGATGGGCAAACAGGTATCATGGTGCACCAATATGGTCCGCATATTTTTAATACCGATAAAAAAGAGATCTGGGATTTTGTGAACAGCTTTACCGAGTTCAGGCCTTATGTACACAGGGTAAAAGCGATGAGCAATGGCAAGGTATATTCATTGCCCGTGAACCTTCATACTATCAACCAGTTATTTGGCAAATCATTTACACCGGAAGAAGCAAAAGCATTTTTAGAAACCCTGGCAGATAAGACCATTGAGGACCCAAAGAATTTTGAAGAACAGGCGCTGCGTTTTATTGGCAAAGAATTATACTATGCTTTTTTTTATGGTTATACAAAAAAGCAATGGGGCTGCGAGCCAACAGAGTTGCCGGCATCGATCTTAAAAAGGATACCGGTGCGTTTCAACTACGATGATAATTACCACAATAATATTTACACCGGTATTCCTGTAGATGGTTATACAGCGTTGATACAAAAATTAATGGAGCATAAAAATATCACGGTCACGCTCAATAAAAAATTTGACAACACAGTAGATGTAGCTGGTTACGACCATGTTTTTTACACCGGCCCGATAGATGCATATTTTGAGCATAAGCACGGCAGGCTTGGTTATCGTACAGTAACTTTCGAAACACATTATGCTGATGGGGATTACCAGGGTGTTACCCAAATGAATTTTTGCGATACCGATGTTCCGCATACAAGGATCACCGAGCATAAACATTTTACCAATTGGGAACAGCACGATAAAACCATCTATTTTAAGGAATTCAGTAAAGAGACCGGCCCGACTGATGTTCCTTATTATCCCAAGCGGCTGCAACAGGATAAAGATCTGCTATTGCAATACCGCAAAGAGGCTGAAGCACTGGATAAAATTTCCTTCCTGGGCAGGCTGGCTACCTACCGCTATATGGATATGCATCATGTAATAGGAGAAGCATTGCAGTATGCAGCAGCTTTTTTAAAGGCCCTTAATAACAATGAAAAACCCCCTGTCTTTCCCAATACCGAAAATTAATCATCCTCCTTTACATACCTTTCTTTATCAGCAGTATGCCGCAACCTTTTTACGTATAAATACTATCCTCCGGCGGTAAATACGCATCTTTCCAAAAAAATACGTTTACATACAATAAGCTTATTTCCACGTCGTTATATAGATGTCCTTATATTCTATTCAAAAAACCAAAAACCTATATCCCATGGAAAAGGCTATAGCTGTGGTTGTAACTTACAACCGCCAGTCTCTTCTGTCTGAATGTATCAATGCCTTACGCTCTCAAACCCGCCCATTAGATGCTATTTTAATTGTAAACAATGGCAGCACGGATAATACCGGGCAGTGGTTAGAGCAACAATCAGACGTCTTTTTTATCAATCAAAAAAATGTGGGTTCAAGCGGCGGCTTCAGCACCGGTATCAACTGGGCTTATAAAAATGGCTACAGCTGGATATGGTGTATGGATGATGACGGCTATCCTAAACAGGATGCATTGGAAAATATGCTGGCTGCCGATAACGGAACCTTACGGTTAATGAATTGTGCTGTGCTGGATAAGCAGGATAAAAAATCTTTCGTTTGGAATACACAAGGCTATAAAAGCATTGATGAAGTAAACACTACCATCATAGAAGGTATCGGTCATCCGTTCAACGGAACGATGTTGCACCGCAATATAATTGAGCGGGTAGGTGTGCCGCAGCCTAAATTTTTTCTTTGGGGCGATGAAACAGAATATTACTACCGCATAGTTAAGCGCAACAACATCCCTGTTTGCACCGTTGCCAACAGCATACATTATCATCCTGCTACAGCCTTTTCAATAAAGCAGGATTGGGATTATACCTCTGCATGGAAAATGTATTTCTATGTACGCAACCGCTTTCATATACACAAAGTAAAATTTGGTAACAAAGCGCTGGCGCTGATAAACTATGCCTGCTTTTTGGCAGCCTTTGCAGGTGTGATAATGGTTTATCAAAAAACAGATAAAATGAAAAAGCTTAGCTTTTTAATGTGGCCCGCAGCAGATGCCTTCAGCAATAATTTTGAAGCAACGCCTCCGGCTATTTTGGCCAGGCTTAAATCAAGCAGAACAGCATCATTTAAGAACGGCATTAATAACTACATGAAAAATATAAGGACATCTGTGCAAACTTTGTTTACACCGGTACGCAGCAGAAGGGCCGCCAATGTATAAAAGGAAAAGCAGTATAAGAAAAATATATACCTCTCAAATCACACGGCAGTTTCGCTAATAACGGAACTGCTTTTTGCTTTCCTGGTTTTATCCTGTATAATGAATAAAGCGATCAGGTAAAAAGGCATACAGGGAATTTTGTACCGAACCAATGTACCGAAATTGGCTGTAGTAGCGCCAACGAACAACGCAAACAATGCGGCAAATAATATACAGTAAAGTGCAGCGGGGTCTTTAAGAATGGTTCGGAAAAATGCCACAGGCCCTGCCCTGAAGAATACCAGCAATGTAAAGATCATGATCGCCAGACTTTCAAGAGAAGATAATAAGGTTGCCAGCTTTTTGGATTCCCATAAAAAAGGACGATACAATGTAGCAATGATAGCTGCAGGCGCCATTCGTACAAGGCTGCTTACCGATCCGTCGAACTCTACCCCAAGCGTAAAATTGGAAGTAGCGTCTTCCTGTTCTGCATAGGCTTTTTGATAAGTGCTTATGCTCTTAACCAGGCTTTCACCGGCATAGCTTCCCAGCGAATCTTTTAATTTTTCCATCACCGTTGTAAACATCAGCATACTGCCAACAATGAGCGATGATACCAATCCGACACGAATAAATTTATTCTTTATCAGCGTAGCATTCTTTAATACAAGAAAGAGCAGCAGGAACGGAACATACGAAATAAGGATATAAACCTTTAACACAGAAAGCAGGTAGCCAAACACTATCACGATCACGGCATTTTGTAAAAAGTTCTTCTTTTTATAGAATGTCTCGTACAAGGCATACGTTATCCATCCGATGGCGCCGGTGCACAACGGATCTTTCAGTATGCCTGAGCTCCAGAAAACAAACGTGGGCAGATACAGAATAGCAATGGCCAATTGTTTATGAAGATGTGGGTACTGCTCATAAAAAAAGCGGTAAAGCCTCCATACTCCCGAAAACGAGATCATGGAAAAGAAAAGATTGGTGATCAGGTATTTGCCAAACGTAACAAAAGAAAGCAGCGCCACGATACGGGTAACCATATAATTATTCTCTGCTTTTAAATAATTAAGGTTAAGTGGATTTTTAAGCAGGCTCTGGTCAAAATCCATCCCCGACAGGTACAGCCATTTTACATGATACGAATCTTTCAATATCATGTGATAGATATTGGCACCCTCAGTATAATATAATACCAGCGAATCGCCTTTAGAGATCACCGTATTAAAAATGGTAAAAGGGATAACAGCCAGTACTTTTATCCAGAATCCCTGTTTATGATAGTATTTCAAAACAGGATCATCATAATTCTTTCTGCGGGCGCTAAAGAAAAAATAAAATAAAGCAACATACAACGGGAATAATATGATATCTAATCCGCCCATTAATTAATAGTTACCGGCAAAATGTTAATAAGGATGAGTGCAGTTGTGTGTTCAACAATGTTCAAATTTATCTTAAAATCTAATTTGTCTTTCAATAATATGCAGTTATTTTTGACCGGTACAATAACAGGCATCTTTAAATGAATAAAAAACTCATTCGTATTACTACAGTGCCAATGGCTTTGCGGTATCTTTTACCGGGGCAGATGCGGTTCATGGCTTCGCATGGTTTTGATGTAGTAATGATCAGCGCAGATGGTAAAGAGTTGCCTGAAGTAATAGCCAGCGAGCAATGCAGGCATATCATTGTACCGATGACAAGAAAGATAACACCGTGGCAGGATATAAAATGCCTGCGGCAGCTGATCAAAGTATTTAAAAAAGAAAGACCCGATATAGTACATACGCATACGCCAAAAGCCGGGTTGCTGGGTATGATGGCAGCCCGCTATTGCGGCATCAAGGTTCGTATTCATACAGTGGCCGGTTTACCGCTGATGGTAGAAAAGGGCTTTAAATACCGCTTATTGAAATTCACAGAAAAATTAACCTATTCATCTGCAACACAGGTTTGGCCAAACAGTAATTCTCTGCTTACCTATATTAAAGAACATAGATTATGCAGTGAAAAAAAATTACGGGTAATAGGCAAGGGCTCATCCAATGGTATCGATACGGTTCGCTTTAATAAAAGTTCGCTAAAGGAAGAGATACTGGATAAGATAAAAGCAAAGATTAATTATAATGCTGCCGATACTTACCTGCTTTGCATAGGAAGGCTTGTAGCAGATAAAGGTATTATTGAGTTGGTAAATACTTTTTTACGGTTGCAACTACATAGCAGTACTTTAAAATTAATTTTAGTCGGTCAATACGAACGAATGCTGGATCCTTTATCGCAGCAAACAGAACAGGAGATAGAAACCAATAGCGGCATCATTCATATAGACTGGTCGAATGAAGTAGAGTATTATATGGCTATCGCCAATTATTTTGTTTTCCCTTCGCATCGCGAAGGCTTTCCCAATGTGCTGTTGCAGGCAGGCGCTATGCAATTGCCGATACTGTGCAGCCGCATACCGGGTAATGTTGATATTGTTACACACAAACAAACAGGATTGATTTTTGATAAAGGAAACGAGGAACAATTACAACAGGAAATTGAGTATGCTTTATCACAACCTGTAGAAATGAAAGCAATGGCAGAGAAATTATATCATACCGTACAGCAGGATTATCAACGGGAAAATATGTGGCAGCAGATACTTACTGCTTATCAATCATTAGTAAACTAAAAATAATCGATCATGATCTTAATAGGATATTCCGGCCATGCATTTGTGGTGCACGGCATTCTTACTGCGGCAGGTAAAATAGTATTGGGCTATTGTGATAAAGAAGAAAAGGCATATAACCCTTTTAAGCTGCAGTATTTTGGAGAAGAAACATCCGCCAAAGCATTGGAGATCTTTCCACAAACCGGTTTTTTTATTGCTATCGGCGATAACCGGGTACGAAGAAAAATATATGAGGAACTGGCAAAAAAAGAACTATTCCCATTTCATGCTATTCACCCTGCAGCAATAGTCGATAACAGTGTTGTACTTTCTTCTTACGGGATCATGATAGCGGCAGGTGTGATAGTAAATCCTTTGGCAAAGATCGGCGAAGGCGCTATCTGCAATACGGGGTGTATTATTGAGCATGAGTGCGGGGTTGGGGCATTTGCACATATCGGCCCGGGGGCAGTATTATGCGGCAATGTAAAAGTGGGCGAGCAAACATTTGTAGGAGCAGGAGCCATAATCCGCCAGGGCATTACCATCGGCAATAATGTAATGATCGGGGCCGGTGCTGTTGTGGTAAAAGATGTGCCGGATAATACCACCGTAGTAGGTGTTCCGGCAAAATAACAGATACTATAATCTGCCTTTCAGCGTTATTAAGACCGAATTCAATTTTACTTTTTCAATAACTGCGTTATGAGTGTAAAAGACAAGCTAAAGTCTGTTTTAAAAACAACTACCGGTCTTTCATTTTATAAAGACCTTCCTTTTGGCGTAGATCCTTTTCATGATATCAAGCAACGAATGAAAGGCTACGATTTTAAAACCTTTTTTGATGTGGGGGCAAATGTTGGGCAAACTGCACAGCATATCAGGGCCGCATTTCCCAACGCTGTCATTCACTCTGTAGAGCCGATAAAAAAGACCTTTGAATTATTGCAGCAAAATACAAAGGGGCTTAACGTAACTACGCATAATCTTGCGCTGGGGTCAAAAAATGAAACCATCGAAGTAAATATCGACGAAACAAATACCAACAACTCTATTAATTCATTGGTAAGCGGCAATAACGAAATTACTTCCGGACAAACATTTACTGAAAAGATACAGGTAGTTGCTACTGCAGATTTTTGCAGCAGCCTCGGTATTAAGCATATCGATTATTTAAAGATAGATACAGAAGGTTATGACCTGGAAGTAATAAAAGGAGCAGAAGCGCTGGTGAAAGAAAATGCGATAAGCTTTATTGAAGCAGAGGTAAGCATGAATCCTCAAAATACTTTTCACGTTAGTTTTGAAGAAGTAAAAAAATACCTGGAAGAGCGTGGTTATTTTTTATTTGGCTTATACGAGCAGGTGCTGGAATGGAAGACTAAAGCGCCAATTTTGAGAAGGAGTAATGCGCTGTTTATTTCAGGAAAACTGGTAGAACAATACACTGCCTGATGCTTATCTTTGCCCCCTAAACTCACCAATAAATATGAAAGTATTAGTCACAGGAGGAGCCGGTTATATAGGCTCGGTGCTGGTTCGCCAGTTATTACAAAAAGGGTATAATGTAAGAGCATTGGATTCGCTGAAGTTTGGCGGCGATGCATTGTACGATGTAATGCTGCATCCCAATTTTGAATTTATGAAAGGCGATGTACGCAATGCAGATGATGTAGCAAAAGCTATAGAAGGTGTAGATGGTATTGCACATTTAGCCGCTATTGTGGGCGACCCTGCCTGCAAAAAATTCAGCGATGAAGCAAAAGAAACAAACTGGGATGGAAGCGTGGCATTGTTTGAAGCAGCAGAAAAAGCAGGCATCAAGCGTTTTGTATTTGCCAGCACCTGTAGTAATTATGGTAAAATGCCCGACCCGAATTCCTTTGTGGTAGAAACATCAGAACTGAACCCTGTTTCTTTATATGCAGAATTAAAAGTAAAGTTCGAAAAATATTTGCTGGAAGACAGGAAGGATGCCAATATATGCAGCACTGCTTTACGCTTCAGTACGGTATATGGTTTTTCACCACGCATCCGTTTTGATCTTACGGTAAATGAATTTACCCGCAATGCAGCTATTCATGGTGAGCAGGAGATCTGGGGCCCGCAGTTCTGGCGCCCGTATTGCCATGTAGATGACCTGGCAAGAGCAGTAGTATTGGTGCTGGAAAGCCCGGTAGAAAAAGTAAAAGCCAATGTATTTAATGTAGGCAGTACCGAAGAGAATTATAACAAAGGCATGATCATAGAAGAAGTGTGCAAAGTAGTGCCCAATGTAAAAGTGAATTACGTAGAAAGCAGCGAAGATCCCCGTGATTACAGGGTGAACTTTGATAAGATAAAAAATGAACTGGGCTTTACCATCACTAAAACAGTACCCGATGGTGTGAAGGAAATTTATACCTTGCTGAGAACCGGGATTGTTACGGATTCGTTTGCGCAAAAGTTCAGGAATATATAGCTAAGAGAACAAAAGAAAAAAGGAGGGAAAAGAGTTGAAAAGTTTTGTATTCCCTCTTTTCCCTCCTTTTTTCTTTTGACCTCTTAGCCACCCACTCCATATTTCCTACCCGCCGAAACACATTTGATCTTCGCACAACCGAAAACCCCAAACAGAAAACTGATCCACTACTTTCTTTTAGCTAATTTTGGAACATTAATTGAAAAGGTTGAAAAAGATCCTGATCATAGACGATGAAGAAAAGCTCCGGAGCCTCCTGGCACGTATTATCAGGCTGGAAGGTTTTGAAGTAATTGAAGCCGGTACTATAAAGGCTGGCATGAAATTTCTTGAGAAAGAAGAGTTCAGTGTACTGCTGTGTGATGTGAAGCTTCCCGATGGTAACGGCGTTGACCTGGTATCAACAGTAAAGGCAAAATATCCTGCAATAGAGATCATCCTATTAACTGCGTATGGTAATATTGCCGATGGCGTACAGGCAATGAAAAACGGCGCCTTTGATTATATCACCAAAGGTGATGATAATGAAAAGATCATTCCGCTCCTCAACCGTGCAATGGAAAGAGCACAGCTTCAAAAACGCATTGAACAGCTGGAAGAACGTGTTGGAAAGCGTTATGGCTTTGAAAATATTTTGGGCGAATCTTCTTTGATAAAAGAAGCAATTGACCTGGCTAAGAAAGCAGCACCCACGGATGTATCAGTATTACTGCTTGGCGAAACAGGTACCGGCAAAGAAGTATTTGCGCAGGCTATTCATAACGGAAGTAAAAGATCGGCAAATCCTTTTATGGCGCTTAATTGCAGCGCTTTTGGAAAAGAGCTTTTAGAAAGCGAGATATTCGGGCACAAGGCAGGCGCTTTTACAGGGGCCGTGAAAGATAAAAAAGGATTAATAGAAGAAGCCAATAACGGCACATTGTTCCTTGATGAAATAGGGGAAATGCATATTGATCTCCAAAGCAAATTATTACGTGTTTTAGAAACCAGCGAATTCATTAAGGTTGGCGATACAAAATTCACCAAAGTGAATGTAAGGATAATAGCTGCTACCAACCGCAACCTGCGGCAGGAAATAGAAGAAGGGAAATTCAGGGAAGATCTGTTTTACCGGTTAAATGTATTTACAATAGTGCTGCCTTCATTAAGAGAGCGTAAAAAAGACATACCTGTTTTGGCAAAGCATTTTTTAAAAATATTTTCGCTCAAAACAAACCAGCGTATAGACGGGATGAGCGCTGCATTCCTGGAGCATTTACAGCAACATCAATGGAAAGGAAATATAAGGGAGCTGAAGAATGTGCTGGAAAGAGCAGTGATACTGGCCAATGGCCCAGAGCTGGATATAGATACCCTGCCCCTTGAATTGCAGATTGATCAGCCGATGCAGCAAAATGGTATGTCGGCCTTTGATCTTGCCAGTGTAGAAAAATTACACATTCACCGCGTACTCAACCATACAAAAGGCAATAAAACAGAAGCAGCAAGATTACTCAATATAGGCCTTACAACATTATACAGGAAAATAGAGGAATACCATATCTCATAAATATGCTCAAAATGATAAGCAGCCCTTTCAAAATGAAAGGGTTTTTTTATTGCCGTTAATGCCGGAAAATTTAAAAGCTGTGTCAGGTAAGCCTTTCAATGTTGTTAGCCGGTTTGGTTCGGTAGTTGAATAATAGCGGGCACACAACTAATTGAAACCAGATGCTCATTATTCTTTTCGGCGCAGCAGTTACAGTTTGCCTGTTCTTTTTTAAGCCATTTCAGTCTTCTAAAAAGCATAAAGAGTAACACCACCTGTTTACTATTATCAAAAACAAACAACATGATCAATCAATATGAAGTTCCTGCTTACCTGTTAGATGAGTTGCCCGGAATAGCACAGGAACTAAAAACATTTTCTCCTACACTGAATATTTATAAAACTGTTCAATGCCTGGCAAATTATACCAAAAGTAAAATAGTACAGCATGACCTGGGCACCGTAAAGCAATGTTTTGCCATTGCCGAAAATATATACGTAAAAGGCAATGAACTGGTACGAAGTGCTGTCGAAAACGTATTCGTGTTTTCTTTTTCTGCATTGCTCAATATAGGAAGCAGGGAAGATAAAAAAGAGCTGCAGGCTATTATGCCGGTTTGCCTGCACACTTTATATGTGCAGCAGGTTTTGCGGTCGGGTATTTAAGAACGGATCTCCTTTTCATTTTGAAAAGGAATGCTTTCAAAATGAAAGGGTAAATGAAAAGATCAAAATGGGTAAAAGATTTTAAAACCCTTGACTGTAGCAGGTTATAGCATTGCACGATTACTAAAAACACCGGCGGCATGCTTATTGGCAAATGGGGATGTGTCATAAGTTATAATGACCGCTATCAATAAACCGGCTAAGACAAACCATTTTATTTGTCGGCGAAAAAGACGGTAAAACCTAAAAATTAAAAATCATGCTCAATATCATTCTTCTTTTTTTGGCGATGGTGCTTTGCTTCGTTCTCTTTTTTAGATCAATTGATTTTTTTGAAAAAATATAACCGTTATGATAAGCACGCTCTTTATAATTTCTATACTGGTATTTATATACCTGCTGTATGTTTTAATAAAGCCTGAGAAGTTCTAACATTTAAAGACCACACAATGAATACAGAATTAATAGGTGTAATGGTTACTTTTCTGCTAACCGTATTGCTGGCATTTCCATTAGGAAAATATATCGCAAAAGTGTTTGCAGGCGAAAAAACCATCACGGATTTTATGAACCCTTTCGAACGGTTGATCTATCGCATAGGCGGGGTTGATCCCAATAAAGGAATGAACTGGAAAGAGTTTTTAAAAGCAATGTTGATGATCAACATGCTGTGGTTGTTTTATGGGTTCTTTCTTTTATTGAACCAGGGGCACTTACCACTAAACCCGGATGGCAATGCTGATATGTCGCCCGACCTGGGTTTTAATACAGCTATCAGTTTTTTAGTGAACTGCAACCTGCAGCATTATTCCGGCGAAATGGGCCTTACTTATTTCACCCAGTTATTTGTAATTACATTTTTACAGTTTGTAAGTGCCGCTACAGGCATAGCCGCAGCTGTGGCTTTGTTCAACGGGTTGAAACATAAAACAACAGATAACTTAGGTAATTTCTGGAGCATTTTTACCCGGTCCATCACCAGGATATTGCTGCCACTTTGTATAATAATGGCCATACTGCTTGCTTTCAATGGATCACCGGCAAGTTTTGACGGAAAAGATACCATTACCACTTTACAGGGCGATACTTTACAGGTATCACGTGGCCCCGCTGCGGGTATGATCGCTATAAAACATTTAGGTACAAATGGTGGCGGATGGTTTGGTGCAAATTCGGCACACCCGCTAGAGAACCCGAATTATTTTATCGGCATGGCAGAATTGATCGCACAGATGATCATACCGATAGCGATGCTCTTTGCATTGGGCATCTACATTAAAAGAAAAAAACTAGCCTGGATGATCTTTGCTGTGATGACGATAGGAATGCTTTTCCTTATCATCCCAACAATGCATTGGGAAATGAATGGCAACCCGGCCATTGCACATTTAGGGATTCAGCAGGCAAATGGTGCTATGGAAGGAAAGGAAGTGCGGTTTGGCCCGGCTGCTTCAGGTTACTGGAGTATCGTTACCACAATAATTTCTACCGGTTCGATTAATTCAATGCACGACAGTTCAATGCCTTTATCAGGCATGATGCAAATGCTCGGCATGCTCATCAATGCATTTTATGGAGGATGTGGCGTAGGGATATTGAACTACTTTATTTATATCATCATTGCAGTATTTATCGGCGGGCTTATGGTTGGGCGAACACCCGAATTCCTGGGCCATAAAGTAGAGGCCCGTGAAGTGAAGATCGCTGCACTGGTTACGTTGTTATCAGCTTTTTTAATTAAGGGAGGTACAGCATTGGCAGCTTATTATTTTGTACACAACACAGGCGCACACCCGATAGCAGCAGGTTGGGCAGTACAGCCTTCCACATGGCTCAGCAATCCCGGCAATCACGGCTTCTCCGAAATGTTCTATGAGTTTACATCCTCCAATGCTAATAATGGAAGCGGGTTTGAGGGGCTGGGCGATAATAATATTTTCTGGAATGTAACTACGGGATTTGTTTTATTGCTCGGAAGATTTTTGCCGATCATAGGTCCTTTGGCAATTACAGGATTGCTGGCAAAGAAAAAATATATACCCGAATCGCCCGGTACATTGAAAGTTGATTCCTTCACTTTTGGGATACTCACGTTTGCTATCATAATCATCATTACAGCATTGTCTTATTTCCCGCCATTGGTATTGGGGCCTATTGCAGAATACCTTGGTATGTAAACAGGAAAAGCAGCAAAAAATAATTACAGCTATGTTAGATCAAAATAAAAATAAAAAACTGTTCGAAAGCTCCCTGGTAACAGGGGCCCTAAAACAATCTTTTATAAAACTAAAACCGGGCACCATGTTTAAGAACCCGGTAATGTTCACCGTATATATAGGTACGCTGATAATGCTTGGCGTGTGCATATGGATATACACAGGCGAAGCCTCGCAAGGCTCATTAGCATATAACCTTACTGTATTTGGCGTACTGTTCTTAACACTGCTGTTTGCAAATTTTGCAGAAGCCATTGCTGAAGCAAGAGGTAAAGCACAGGCAGACAGCCTTAGGAAAACAAGAGAAGATACACCGGCAAAAAAGGTAAATGTGATCGGTGAAATGTACGTAAATGAGATACAGGTCGTTTCTTCATCTCAATTAAGAAAAGGCGACCTGGTCATTTGCGAAGCAGGCGATATGATACCTATGGACGGAGAGATCGTTTCGGGTATTGCTACAATTGATGAAAGCGCCATTACCGGCGAAAGCGCACCGGTGATAAGAGAAGCAGGTGGTGATAAAAGCTCTGTTACAGGCGGTACCAAAGTATTGTCTGATAAAATAAAAGTGAGGGTAACAACCGACCCCGGTGAAAGTTTTTTAGATAAGATGATCGCATTGGTAGAAGGTGCATCAAGACAAAAAACACCTAATGAAATTGCACTGACCATTTTGCTGGCAAGCTTTACACTGATATTCCTGATCGTTTGTGTAACATTAAAGCCGTTTGCAGATTACGCCAATACACCCATTACAATAGCGGCGTTTGTTTCTCTTTTTGTTTGCTTGATACCTACCACCATCGGCGGTTTGCTGAGTGCTATCGGCATTGCAGGTATGGACAGGGCTTTACGGGCAAATGTGATCACTAAAAGCGGTAAGGCTGTAGAAACCGCCGGCGACCTGGATACTTTATTGCTGGATAAAACAGGAACAATAACTATCGGCAACAGGAAAGCAACTTCATTTTGGGCAGCTAAAGATATTGATGAAAATATTTTCATTGAAGCCTGCGTACTGGCATCTGTTGCAGATGAAACACCCGAAGGCAAATCCATCATTGAACTGGCTGCAGCAAAAAATATTACTAAACCCAATTTAGATAACAACGTTCATTTTATTGAGTTCACCGCCGAAACAAGGAGCAGTGGTATTGATCTGCCTGCCGAACAGCCGGGAGGTAACAGTATTAAGATCCGTAAAGGCGCTTTTGATTCCATAAAGTCGATCGTTACAAAAGCAGGCAATGATTTTCCTGCTGAAGTTGAAGAAAGGGTAAAGACAATTTCTTCAAATGGAGGAACACCGCTGGTGGTAAGCCGCAATGCAACAGCGCTAGGTGTTATCGAATTGCAGGATATCATAAAACCCGGCATACAGGAACGTTTTGAACGATTGAGAAAGATGGGCGTAAAAACGGTAATGGTTACTGGCGATAACCCGTTGACCGCAAAATTCATTGCAGAAAAAGCCGGTGTAGATGATTTTATTGCCGAAGCAAAACCGGAAGATAAAATGAATTATATCAGGCAGGAACAGCAGGGCGGTAAGCTGGTAGCCATGATGGGCGATGGTACCAATGATGCACCGGCACTGGCCCAGGCCGATGTTGGTGTAGCCATGAACAGCGGAACAGCAGCAGCAAAAGAAGCAGGCAATATGGTTGACCTGGATAATGACCCTACCAAACTGATAGAGATCGTAGAAATAGGTAAACAGTTATTGATGACAAGAGGAACACTCACTACATTTTCTATCGCAAATGATGTGGCAAAATATTTTGCTATAGTTCCGGCATTATTCATAAGCTCTGTTCCCGCTTTAGAAGCACTCAATATTATGAAGCTCCATAGCCCCGGCAGTGCAATACTTTCGGCAGTGATCTTTAATGCGGTCATCATTCCGGCATTGATCCCGCTGGCGCTGAAAGGCGTTGCCTATAAACCTATCGGTGCAAATGCATTGCTTAGAAGAAATCTGTTCATCTATGGCTTGGGAGGAATAATTGTTCCGTTCATCGGAATAAAACTCATCGACCTGGTTGTAGCATTATTTGTTTAGCATTTAAAAATCAAGATCATGAAAAAATATGTTTGGCCATCTGTAAAACTCACGCTTGTATTTATCCTTCTATGTGCTGTTTTATATCCACTCTTTATTATGTTGGTTGGAAAATTAGCACCAGGTGGTGGAAAAGGAGAAACAGTAATGGTAAATGGCAAAGTAGTAGGCTATGCTGATATCGGCCAGAAGTTTACTGATGATAAATATTTCTGGAGCCGCCCTTCTGCGGTAGATTATAATGCAGCAGGTTCTGCAGGTTCCAACAAAGGCCCATCTAATCCTGAGTATTTAAAAATGGTGCAGGCAAGGATCGACAGTTTCCTGGTACATAACCCGGGTATAAAAAAAGAAGAAATACCTGCCGAATTAGTAACCGCATCAGGCAGTGGTCTCGACCCGGATCTTTCTCCGTATGGTGCTAAAGTACAGGCAAAGCGGATTGCTGCAGTACGTAAGCTTGATGAAGCAAAAATTCTAAGCCTTGTTGACAGGCAAACCGAAAAACCACTGTTGGGTTTTATGGGCCCGGCAAAAGTTAATGTATTGAAATTAAATATTGAACTGGATAAACTACAGTAACAAACGAACAAAAAAATATAAAAAGATTTTATGAAAAAATTATTTTTAGCAGTAGCTGCATTATTGAGTTTGCAGGCTATGTATGCACAGGATTCAACAAACAAAATAACGGCTTCAAAGATCCCTTTTGATGGGATAGAAACGAATTGGCAAAATGGCAGTGACCGCAGGGATTCTGCATTGCTGCAAACAAAATATTTTACCGGCAATGTTATGCTGGATGCTAACTACACGTATTCCTTCAATAATCCTAACGATAATACAGTGGTTGGCTCAACAGCATTGGCACGTAATAATGAAGTGCAGTTATCCCACATCATCATTGGCGGAGAATTTAATTATAAAAATGCTCATGCAAGGGTGATGACACAATTCGGGACCCGGTCCATAGTCATTCCCAGAAATGACCTGAGCCCATATCGCGGCCAGTATAAACTTGCAGACGTTTATCGCTACCTGTCGGAAGCTTATGCAGGATATCATTTTGATAAGTGGTATGGCATCAATGTAGATGCAGGCTTATTTCTTTCATACATTGGATTGAACTCTTATTACCAGGTAGAGAACTGGGAATACCAGGCTTCTTTTACATCTGATAATACACCCTGGTTCTTTAACGGTGTACGGATACAGATTTATCCTACTAAACATTTAAAAATAGAGCCATGGCTTATCAACGGCTGGCAGAGTTATGGTAAGTTTAATAATATGCCGGGCTTTGGTGCCAACATTACCTGGATGCCCAACAGCAATATCAAGCTGTTGACAAATGATTATTACGGAGCTGATGCAGCAGGCATACCCGGCAGAAAGCGGTTCCATTCCGATAATAGTTTCCTGATGAGGTATTATAATGATAAAGGATCGAACGGAATAAGCCAGGCAGCATTTTCATTAACAGCCGATGCAGGGTTTGAAAAAGGCGGAGGTGTAAATGGTTTCAGAAACAGTGATCCTTCTACACCTGCGCAGTATTTTCTTAGCGCAATGTTCTACAACCGGGTTTGGTTTCATAAAAATAAATTTGCCTGGACAATCGGAGGTGGTGTAATGAAAAATCCGGGACGTTACCTGGTGTTGTATCCTACAGGACAAGCCAGCCCGTTACCCAATCCCAATAATCCAACTCAAACAGAAGGTGCATTTCCTTTCAGTGCAAATCCGGGCGACCAATTCGAAGGCTGGGATGCTTCTACCAATTTCGACTGGATGCCTAATCAAAGTATAACATTCCGTGCAGAGTATGTGCACAGGCATTCAAGTGTACCGTATTTTGCAGGACCTGGAGGGGTAACATCTCCTAACGGTTATACTACCACACCGCTTCCCCCAGACTGGAGGCCGGATCTGCGTAAAACAGAAGACCGCATCATTTTTGCTTTATTATTCAGGCTGTAAAAAACCTGGACGAGGAATAGTAACAGGCTATGCCGGAAGAAGAAAAAAATACAGAACATTTTTTAGAGCTCATCCGTAAAAGCAGGCGGGGAAAGTTCAAAATATATATTGGCATGAGCGCCGGTGTAGGAAAAACCTACCGCATGTTGCAGGAAGCACATACGCTGTTGCGCAATGGCGTAGATGTAAAGATTGGTTATATTGAAACGCACTATCGTAAAGAAACGCATGACCTATTGGAAGGATTGCCTGTAGTGCCACGGCGTAAATTGTTCTATAAGGGAAAAGAGCTGGAAGAATTTGATGCGCAGGCCGTCATTAACCTGCACCCCGAAGTAGTGATAGTTGACGAGCTGGCACACTCCAATATTGAAGGAAGTAAAAATGAAAAGCGATGGCAGGATGTGCTTGATATTTTAGAAGCCGGTATCAACGTGATAAGTGCAGTGAATATTCAGCACATAGAAAGCCTGCATGGAGAAATAAAAGCAATTACCGGTATAGATGTTGCAGAAAGGATACCGGACAAGGTATTGCAGATGGCTGATGAAGTAGTGAACATTGATCTTACCGCCGATGAACTGATCACAAGGTTAAAAGAAGGAAAGATCTATTCAAAAGATAAGATAGAAGTATCATTGAGAAACTTTTTCCAGGGCGAACGGATATTGCAGTTAAGGGAACTGGCGTTGAAAGAAGTAGCCAGCCAGGTAGAAAGAAAAATAGAAACAGAGCTTCCGCGAAATATGCATCTTAAAGCAGAACGTTTCATGGCCTGTATCAGCAGCAATCATGAAATAGCAAGAAAAGTGATCCGTAAAACAGCCAGGCTTGCATCTTACTACAACAGCAAATGGTATTTATTGTATGTACAGACACCAAAGGAAGAAGGCGATAAGATCGGTCTTGCGGCACAACGGCACCTGATCAACAATTTTAAACTGGCAGCAGAGCTGGGTGCCGAGATCATACGGATTAAAAGCAGTAATATTGCCAAAGGCATTTACGAAGCTACAGCACAAAAATCGATCACTACCATCTGCATTGGAAAACCTCATCTTAACCTGTTCAATATAATAATGAATACAGCAGTATTCAATCAATTGCTTACCCGGTTATCGGCATCAGATATTGATATCGTAATTTTATCGTAACAATGAAATTAAAAACAAAATTAGGCCTGGGATTAACTTTCCTTTTTGTGGTGATCATCACATTCGGGGTACTTTCTGTTTTTTATATCAACCGCCTGAGCACCGATTCAAAATCTGTTTTAAAGAATAACCTCGAATCGCTGGTATATTCCAATAACATGTTGAAACAACTGGAAGATATACCGCTGAGAAAGGAAGCTGCAACAGAATTTGAAAAAAATCTTAAAAAGCAGGAAGCTAATATTACAGAGCCGGGCGAAAAAGAAGCAACGCAGGAGATCAGGAAGAACTTGTCTGTATTGCTGAACAATACTGGCGATTCAACTACTTATAGCCTGATACGCCAATCCGTGCAAACAGTTAATGATCTTAACCAGCAGGCCATAATACGCAAAAACGAAAGAGCAAAAAAAACTGCAGAAAATGCTATTTTATGGTTGAGTATCATATTTGCTGTATTGGGGCTTATCACGTTTACATTCGTGATCAATTTTCCATCGGTGATTTCTACACCGGTACGGGCATTAAATGATGGTATCCGGGAAATAGCCAGTAAAAACTACAGCAAGCGTATCTATCTTAAACAAACAGATGAATTTGGTGATCTTGCCAATGCATTCAACAGCATGGCAGAAAAGCTGGATGAGTATGAGAACAGTAACCTTGCGCAATTGAGGTTTGAAAAAAGCAGGATAGAAACCATCATTAATCAAATGAAAGATGGTATCATCGGCCTGGATACAAAAAGAAATATTCTGTTCTTAAATGCTGTAGCCGAAAGATTGCTGGGTTTAAAAGAAGCAGAGATCATAGGCCGGTATGCACCTGATATTGCACTGAATAACGACCTGGTGCGTACGCTGCTGCAGGATGAAACTAAAAAAGAACTGAAGATATTTGCTGATAATAAAGAGAGTTTTTTTACCAAAGATGTGCTTGAAGTAACCAATAATGGCGCTGTGATCGGCCTGGTGATCGTATTGAAGAACATCACTCCTTTTCATGAACTGAATGAAGCCAAAACGAATTTTATTGCCACAGTATCGCATGAATTGAAAACGCCGATATCTTCAATTAAAATGAGCGCCAAACTGCTTGCAGATAAACGGGTGGGTGAATTAAATACAGAGCAGGACGAACTGGTGAAAAGTATTGCTGATGATTCGGAAAGATTATTGAAGATAACAAGTGAATTGCTGAATATGAGCCAGGTAGAAACAGGCAACATACAATTAAAGATGCAGCCTGTGAACCCGTCGCGGATAATTGAAGAAGCATTGCAGGCAGTTCAGTTTAAGGCGCAGCAAAAAGGGATAACCTTTAAAACAGCAATAATGGCACCGCTGCCGCAGGTACAGGCCGATCTTGAAAAAACATCGTGGGTGCTGATCAATTTTTTAACCAATGCTGTTAAATATTCACCAGAGAATTCCACGATAGACGTGGTAGCACGAAGAAATAATAATACAATAGAATTTGCAGTACAGGATTATGGAAAAGGAATTGATGAAAAATATCTTGCCCGGATATTTGATCGTTATTTTAAAGTGCCGGGCACAACTGAGCATAACAGTACGGGTCTCGGGCTTGCCATCTCAAAAGAATTCATAGAAGCGCAGGGTGGCACCATTAAAGTTGAGAGCCAGATCACTTCCGGAAGCAGGTTTTCTTTCGAGCTTCCGGCTCTGTAAATGTCCGGTTTAGTTCATTGTGCTCCATCTTTAGGCTGGAGCACTTTTTTTTTATAGGTTTGTAATGCAAAAACATTGTTGCACCGTGGTAATAAAAACAACAATTACCCGTTTAATAATAAAAAATATGCTTTTACTTTCTGGCCCTAATATGGGCGGCAACGAATTGAAATACGTAACGGAATGCATCGAAACAGGTTGGGTAAGCAGCGTAGGCAGTTACGTAGATAAGTTCGAAAAGATGAGCGCTGAATTCGCAGGCACTAAATATGCAGTGGCTACCAGCAGTGGTACTACAGCATTGCACATTTGTTTGATATTAATGGATGTAAAGCAGGATGATCTTGTTATTGTTCCCAACATCACGTTTATTGCTACACTCAATTCTATAAAATACACCGGCGCTTCGCCGATATTGATAGATACTGATGTGAACAATTGGCAAATGGATCTGAATATACTGGAAGAGTTTTTACAAAATGAAACAGAACAACGAGATAATACCTGTTATCATAAAAAGACCGGCAGAAGGATACCGATGATAATGCCCGTGCATGTGTTGGGAAATATTTGTGATATGGACCGTTTGCTGGCATTAGCAAAGCAACATAATCTTATTGTAATTGAAGACAGCACCGAAGCACTAGGCTCGTATTATAAAGGAAAACATGCCGGTAGCTTTGGATTGATGGGCACATTTAGTTATAATGGTAACAAGATCATCACTACTGGCGGCGGCGGCATGATCGTCACGGATGATGAAGTATTAGCTAAAAAAGCAAAACATTTAACTACACAGGCTAAAAGCGACCCGTTTGAATATATACATGACGAGATCGGCTATAACTACCGCCTGGTAAATGTAGCAGCAGCGATGGGTGTGGCGCAGATGGAACAGTTGCCGGGTTTTATAGTACGAAAAAAAGAGATCATTGCTTTTTATAAAAAAGAACTGGAAGGTGTGGGCGATATAAAATTTCAGCAGGTGAGCGATGATGTTAATCCTAACTGGTGGTTACCAACTATCATGACGTCGAAACAAAAAGCGGTGCTGAAAATATTGAATGATAATAAAATGCAGAGCCGCCCGTTTTGGGTACCGATGAACCAGTTGCGTATGTTCAGCAATGATATTTATATAAATAACAACGATCGATCTGATTTTGTGTACCAACACTGCTTAAGCATACCTTGCAGCACCAATATTACCAATGAAGAATTACAGGCAGTAGCTGATAAGATTAAAGAAGTATTTTAATATAGTTGGCAGTTGATAGCAATGTACTGCCAATGAACAATGGAAAACATGTATAAATTTTTAAAAAGAACTACGGATTTACTGATTGCAACTATTGCTTTATTACTTCTATCGCCTATATTAATTCCCAGTATCATTATTTTATTGCTCACAGGTGAGCACGAGGTTTTTTATTTTCAAAAAAGATTAGGGTATAAAAATAAGCCTTTCAATATCTGGAAATTTGCTACCATGCTTAAGAACAGCCCCAATATTGGAACAGGGGAAATAACATTGCGTAACGATCCAAGAGTTACCCGGTTTGGAAAAATATTGCGTATGACAAAAATTAATGAGCTGCCACAGATCATTAATGTATTTAAGGGAGATATGAGTTTGGTAGGCCCCAGGCCATTGATGGAAGTAAGCTTTAAATTATATCCTGGAGAAGTACAGCAAAAGATCTATAACAGCAGGCCCGGTATGACAGGTATCGGTTCACTGATATTCCGGGATGAAGAAAAGATCGTTTCTGATGCAGCCGATCCAAAAGAAATGTACGCCAAAATATATCCCTTCAAAGGGGCGCTGGAACTGTGGTACCAGCAACATGCTTCTTTATACACCGATTTTATGATCATTTTTTTAACAGCCTGGTCCATCATTTTCCCCTCTACCAAACTGGTGAACAAAGTATTTAAGGACCTTCCGGAAAGAACATTCTAAATATATTTTTACATAATTTTTAGATAGCCCGAACAAAATTGCAGTGTAGATTGTAATAAATTTGGAACAGATGGCATGTAATGATGACCATTGATATACTAATAAAGTGATTGCGACGCCATTGAAGATGCCATGAAAAACAAATGTTGGTAACACAAACATTTATTTTATAATCTTCTAAATGATCTTCTCTATTTCCTTTCGCCAAACGGCGGAGAGATAGAGGGGCTTTACTTCATGAATTCATTCACCATTAAAGATCTGGAGAACCTTTCAGGCATCAAGGCCCATACCATCCGCATATGGGAGCAACGTTATGCTATATTGAGCCCTTCCCGTACCGGAACCAATATCCGCTTTTATACCTGCGACGAGCTGAAGAAGATCCTGAACATTGCTTTACTGAATAAGTATGGGTTCAAGATATCTCATATCGATAAAATGAATGATGATGAGATCTGCGAAAAAATATTGGCATTGGTAAATGCAGAAGCACAGCAGGAGCGGTTGGTGAACGATCTTATCAAAAGCATGATAGACCTGGACATGGAGATTTTTGAAGCATTGCTGGAAAGATATATCAGGCAGAAAGGAATAGAGAGAACAATATTACACATCATTTTCCCTTTCCTGGAAAGGATTGGGGTACTTTGGCAAACCAACCATATCAACCCGGCGCAGGAGCACCTGGTATCAAATATTGTACGGCAGAAATTGATTGCTGGTATTGAATGTACTAATGCTGTAGTACAGTCTGATAAAATTGTATTACTGTTCCTGCCGGAAGGGGAGCATCACGAAATGGGCCTGTTGTTCATGCAGTACCTGCTTAAACAAAAAGGGGTAAAAGTCATTTACCTGGGATGTAATATTGCATTGGATGATGTAGAGTTTGTATGCAGGCTTAAACATCCCGATTACCTTTATACGCATCTTACTACTGTAGGGCAGGGCTTTAACTTCGACCGCTTCATTGCGAATGTGACCAAAAAATTTCCGCACACCCCTTTTATTGTATCGGGCCAGTTGACACATACCTACGCAAAAAAGATCCCGCCTGCCATTACTTTTAAGCGTTCCTTCAATGAAGTACTTGGCTTTGTTGCCGGGCTTTAGTGAAAGACTTGTTATTTTCTGTTTTCAGACATATAAAGTATTGATTATCAATTCCATCTATGCTGCCTTGATTTGGCTTAAAAATTAAATATTTCACTCATTTTTGTTTAACTTTATGTATTAATAAATTAAACACCGGAGGAAGCATGTCAAATATCGAATTCAACACCTTGTTGATGAACAATGCAGATTACCTGAAACCTTTTGCCATTACCTTAACACGTGATACCGAAACAGCGAAGGACCTTTTGCAGGAAACGATGTACAGGGCTTTGGCCAACCAGGAAAAGTATAATGTTGGTACTAATATAAAAGCATGGCTGTACACGATCATGCGGAATATTTTTATCAATAATTACCGCCGCAAAAGCAAACAAAATACTGTACTGGATAATACTGCCAACGAATTTTTGTTGAATCATAACCAGTTTGCTGTTGCTAATCCTGCAGAGATGAACCTGAAGCTGAAAGATCTGCAGTTAGCTGTTCACCAACTGCCGGATATTTTCCGCAACCCTTTTCAATTATATTTTGAAGGGTATAAATACAATGAGATCGCTGTTTTGCTGAAAGAGCCGTTGGGTACCATTAAGAGCAGGATACACTTTGCCCGTAAGTTGCTGAAAGAACAGGTAGAAAGATTTTAATGGCATAGTGAAAGTTTTGTTCTTCTTTTGCGGTTGGGTATGAAAAAAGTTGTCATTATAGGAAGTGGTTTTGCCGGCCTCTCTGCCGCTGCTTTTATGGCAAAGGAAGGATGGAGTGTAACCGTGCTGGAAAAAAATGAAATGCCCGGCGGCAGGGCAAGGCAACTTAAAGCAGAAGGCTTTAGTTTTGATATGGGCCCAAGCTGGTATTGGATGCCCGATGTGTTCGAAAACTTCTTCAATAATTTTGGTGCAACGGTCAGCGATCATTATCAGCTGAAAAGATTAGATCCATCATACAGGATATACTGGCAGGATGATGTGATGGATATTCCCGCCTCTTACAGCGAACTGCAGCAATTGTTTGAACGCATAGAACCCGGCAGCGGCGCAGCTTTGGATGCTTTCTTAAAAGAAGCTGAATATAAATATGATGTTGGTATCAATAACCTGGTGCATAAACCGGGTAGCTCCCTTAAAGAATTTTTAGACTGGCGGGTGATAAAAGGAGTATTCAAATTAGATGTGTTCACCTCTATGAAAAAACACATCAGCAAATATTTTAAGCATCCTAAACTACAGCAACTGATTGAGTTTCCCGTATTGTTTCTTGGCGCTCTGCCAAAAGATATTCCCGCTTTATACAGCTTGATGAATTATGCCGATATAAAACTCGGCACCTGGTACCCGCATGGCGGCATGTATAAAATTGTGGAAGGCATGTACAATATCGCCAAAGAGCTTGGCGCTTATTTTCATTTTAATACAACGGTAAAAGAGATCATAATAAAAAACGGTTTAGCTGTGGGTGTTGTTGCAGCGCATGAAGGTGAAGAAAGAATAATTGAAGCTGATGTTGTTATTGGCGGAGCAGATTATAATTTTATAGAGCAGCAGCTTTTGTCGAAAGAATACAGGACTTATTCACCTGAATACTGGAACAAAAGAGTGATGGCGCCGAGTTGCTTATTATATTACATCGGGCTAAATAAAAAACTGGATAACGTATTGCATCACTCCCTGTTCTTTGATGTGGATTTTGAACAGCATGGTAAAGAGATATATGCAACACCGCAATGGCCGACAGAACCGCTGTTTTATGTAAGCGCAGCTTCGGTTACTGATGATACTGCGGCACCGGCCGGTTGCGAAAATTTATTTTTTCTTATTCCTGTAGCCGCGGGACTGGAGAACGATACAGAAGAATTGAGAGCTACTTATTTTAATAAGATACTGGAGCGCTTTGAAAAGCGGATTGGTCAGCAAATAAGGGATAATATCATTTATAAGAAATCTTACTCGGTAAGTAATTTCGTAAATGATTATAACTCCTTTAAAGGCAACGCTTATGGTTTGGCAAATACGCTGAAGCAAACAGCTGTTTTAAAACCATCGTGCAGGAGCAAAAAAGTAAAGAACCTTTTTTATACCGGTCAGCTTACAGTGCCGGGGCCGGGGGTGCCGCCAAGTTTAATAAGCGGTGAAGTAGTGGCAAAAGAAGTGATAAAGTATTATGGCGATGTGGTAAAAAGAAAGTAAAAAAATTAGTTATAATAGTTAAATTGTTTTCTTTTTGAGAAATAAAACAAGCTAAAGGGTATGATCGACCTTTTTCATGAACTGAGCCAGCAATGCAGCAAAGCTACTACGGAGAAGTACAGTACTTCTTTCAGCAGCGCTATTAAATTGCTTCATGCCGATCTTCGCACACCCATCTTTAATATCTACGGCTTTGTTCGCTTTGCTGATGAGATCGTTGATACGTTTCATCAACACAATAAAGAATTATTACTGCAGGAATTTAAAACGGAAACCTTTGCAGCCATAGAAAGAGGCATAAGCCTGAACCCTATTTTACATAGTTTCCAGATGACGGTCAATGCATATGATATAGCGCCCGAACTGGTAGAGGCTTTTTTTACCAGTATGGAAATGGATCTTAGCAAAGCCAATTATGATCGCGAAGGCTATGCGAAATATATTTACGGCAGCGCAGAAGTAGTAGGCCTGATGTGCCTGTATATCTTTTGCGAAGGTGATAAAGCGATGTATGAAAAGCTGAGACCCGCTGCACAATCGCTGGGGGCCGCATTTCAAAAAGTAAATTTTTTGCGTGATGTAAAAGCAGATCATGAACAATTGGGAAGAACTTATTTCCCTGGTGTGGATTTTAAAAATTTTACTTCGGTGATGAAAGACCAGATAGAACAGGATATCACCAATGATTTTGCAGAAGCATATGAAGGAATTTTGAACCTTCCTCTAAAAGCACGCTTTGGTGTGTATGTGGCCTATAAATACTATTTATCGCTCTTTAAAAAAATAAAAAGAACCAAGCCCGCAAATATTTTAGAACAACGTATCCGCATCCCTAATTACAGCAAAGCGTTCATTTTGGCTAAAGCCGGATTAAGGAGCCAATTAAATCTTTTATAAAGCAAGGCAATATGGATGTTATCCTCGTAGATGAGCAGGACAGGCAGGTGGGCGTGATGGAAAAGATGGAGGTTCATCAAAAAGCATTGCTGCACCGGGCCTTCAGTGTTTTTATTTTCAATGATAAAGGAGAAATGCTGCTTCAGAAAAGAGCAGCCAATAAATACCACAGCGGCGGCTTATGGACGAATGCCTGCTGCAGTCATCCGCAACCCGGACAATCTACCGCAGAAGCAGCTGCAATGCGCCTGCATGAAGAAATGGGCTTTACGGCAACCTTACAAAAAATATTCGATTTTATTTATACGGCATCTTTCGATAACGGCCTTACAGAATATGAATTTGATCATGTGTTTACCGGAACGTACAATGGTGAAATAAACCCTGATAAAGAAGAAGTAAGTGAATATTGTTACCAACCGGTTGCAGAGATCAAAGCATTACTCCAAACCCAACCTCAATTATACACGGTATGGTTTCGCATTGCTTTCCCTAAACTGGAAATGTATCTTGCACAGCGCCACTAAAGGTTTGCTAACTTAAATTTAGTTGGCTATTTTCGTTATTCATCATGCATACAAAAAAAGCGATCATTATTGGAAGTGGTATAGCAGGTATAGCTACCGCTATAAGACTTGCTGTTCAAGGCTTTGACGTACAGGTGTATGAAACCAACAGTTACCCCGGCGGTAAATTATCTGCATTTGAAAAAGACGGTTATTATTTTGATGCAGGCCCTTCTTTATTTATGGAGCCCCAAAATATCGAAGAATTGTTTGAACTGGCAGGCGAACCGATAGAAAATTATTTTTCGTACAAACCTGTTACTGTTGCCTGTAAATATTTTTACGAAAATGGAAAAGTGATAACTGCTTTTACAGACAGGGAGCAGTTTACAGAAGAACTATCCAGCCAGTTAAATGAGCCGAAAGAAAAAGTAAAAACCTATCTCGACCGATCTGCAAGAACATACCGGGATATAGGAACAGTTTTCACAGATCACTCCTTGCATAAAAGAACAACCTGGCTGAATAAAAGAATTGGTAAAGCATTGGCAGCAGTTAAGTATCCTTTTCTTTTTAGATCACTGGATAGCTATAACCGCAGGCAATTTACTTCCCCGGAAGCGGTACAATTATTTAACCGCTTTGCAACCTACAATGGCAGCGACCCTTACAGGGCACCGGCAATGTTGAGTTTGATACCACACATGGAACAAAACGAAGGTGTGTATTATCCCCGGGGCGGAATGATAAGTATTACCAATGCCTTATTTGCACTGGCAAAGAAAAAGGGCGTACAGTTTCATTTTGATACGCCGGTACAACGTATCATTCAGCACGAAGGAAATATAAAAGGCATAGTGGTAAATGATATGAATGTAGATGCGGATGTAGTAGTCAGCAATGCAGATATTTATTTTACCTATAAAAAACTGTTGTGCGATGAGCACAGAGCAAAAAAGTTGCTGCGCCAGGAACGCAGCAGCAGTGCCGTACTGTTTTATTGGGGCATGAATAAACAGTATCCGCAATTACAACTGCACAATATATTGTTCAGTAACGATTATAAAAAAGAATTCAAAACTATCTTCAGCAGTAAAAATTTAACAACAGACCCTACTGTTTACATCAATATTACTTCAAAAATGGAGAAGGCACAGGCACCGACCGGGAAAGAGAATTGGTTTGTAATGGTGAACGCACCTGCTAATGCAGGACAGGACTGGGATAAAATGAAAGCACAGCTTAGGTCAAATGTGATCAGCAAGCTGAGCCGCATGCTGGGAGAAGATATTGAAACATCGATAACAACAGAACATACACTGGATCCCTTAGCAATAGAACAGCAAACATCTTCTTTCATGGGCGCCTTATATGGAAGCAGTTCCAATTCAAAACTGGCGGCTTTTTTACGTCATGCAAATTTCACCGGTGCTGTTAAAGGATTATATTTTTGCGGAGGCAGCGTGCACCCGGGCGGAGGAATTCCGCTTTGTTTAAAAAGTGCCAGGATAGTAAGTGAGCTGATAAAGAATGATGAAAAAAGATCCCGCCATTGAATAAGATAAACAGATACCAGGCAGCCGCTGCTATTGCCATACTCTTCCATGCTGTAGGGCTTATCGGTATCCTCTTTTTTGATAGTAAATTAATTGCTGCAACAACACCCGTCAATCTTGCATTGATGTTTGTATTACTATTGTGGACACAAAAAGAAAAGAACGGTTATTTTTTTCTTTTTGCAGCATTAACTATAGGACTGGGTTTTTTTGTGGAAGTGATAGGAGTGAATACAGGCGTATTATTTGGAGAATATACCTATGGTCCGGTATTAGGATATAAATTTCAGCATGTGCCGCTGAACATCGGCATCAACTGGTTCATTATTATTTATTGCTGCGGTATCAGTGTGCATACCTTACTGATGAAAGCCATAAACCGCATCAGCTTCGAAACAAAAACACCGCCGATGGCATTGAAGGCAATGTCGGTTATTATAGATGGCGCAACGCTTGCCGTGATATTCGACTGGATAATGGAGCCTATTGCCGTTAAGCTCAACTTCTGGCATTGGAGTGAAGGAGAGATACCGATGTATAATTACCTGTGCTGGTTTATTGTAAGCAATATTTTATTGGCAGTATTTCACTTTTGTAAATTCAATAAGCAAAACAAATTTGCTATAGATTTGTTACTGATACAGGTAATGTTCTTCATGCTGTTAAGGGCATTCATGAAATAATTTTATGCACTGGTTTTTATTCATATCCATATTGTTGCTCACCTTCTTTGCTATGGAAGGCATCACCTGGCTTACACATCGTTTTGTAATGCACGGCTTTCTCTGGTACCTGCACGAAGATCATCATAAACCAGCGGGGCATACCCTCGAAAAAAACGATGCCTTCTTTTTGATCTTTGCTATACCAAGCTGGTTGTGCATCATGCTGGGCTTGCAGAATAAAGCATACATTGCTGTTGCCATTGGTTTTGGGATAGCCCTGTATGGACTGGCTTATTTCATTGTGCATGAAGTGATCATTCATCAACGCTTTAAATGGTTTACCCGAAGCAATAATACCTACATCAAAACCATACGCTGGGCGCATAAAATGCATCACAAGCATTTGGAAAAAGAAGATGGGGAAAGCTTTGGTATGTTATACGTGGCAAAAAAATATTGGGACAAAGTGAAACAGGATAAAAAACGAAATGTAAAGTAGTTGGATGCGGACTTTTATTTTATAAGCAAGATTGACCTTCTCATTTGAATCATCATCTTACATACTTACTTATTCTCGCTGTGTCTTTAGCCGGGCCATTGGCATTAAGCTTTGATAAAAAAGTAGCGTTTTATAAAAAGTGGAAATATCTTTTTCCTGCAATGCTGTTGCCTGCAATAGGTTATATAGCCTGGGATATTTTTTTTACTTCGAAAAGTGTGTGGTCCTTCAACAACGAATATATAATAGGGATAAAGCTCGTTAATCTTCCCGTTGAAGAAGTATTGTTCTTTTTTGTTGTACCCTATTGTTGCCTGTTTATTTATGAATGTATCGGTGCTTATTTTTCCGGCTTAAAAATAAAAGCATTCGGGAACACGGTTTTAAAATTATTGGCGTTGCTGCTGTTTATAACCGGTATCATTTTTTATAACCGGTACTATACAGCTTGGGCATTTATTTTTACTGCATTATTCATAGCATTGATCTACCTGTTGCGTAATTATTTCAGATCATTCAACGCAACCGTTTTTGTAATTGCTTATATAATAATACTGATTCCTTTTCTTTTGGTGAATGGGTTTCTAACTGCATTACCGGTTGTGTTGTATAACAATGCTGAGAATCTTAGTATTCGCCTCTATACTATACCAGTGGAAGACATCTTTTATGGAATGCTGCTTATTCTTCTAAATGTAATGATCTATGAAAAACTGAAAGAAAGACGATGATTATTTTCCACTGTTATTTGCCGCTTCATCTACAAACCAAAACGTGTTCTCTTTTGCTTTTGCCATTGCTGCCGGTAATGCAGCCCCGGATCTGGAAAATATCTTTTTTACAATTGCAGCTTTGCTTTCTCCGCTTACCAAAAAAAGAATATCAGTTGCTTTGTTGATGAACGGCAACGTAAAGCTGATACGGTCCATTTGTTTTTCCTCTACCCACACAGCGCTTACATTATCTTTCTTATTTTTTATCAATTCGCTTTTGGGAAATATAGAAGCCGTATGGCCTTCTTCCCCAATACCTAATAATATAAGATCAAAAGTCTTTAGCTTTTTCTTTATTTCTTTACCATACAGCTTTGCCGATCTTTCCGGTGTAATTTTTTCTGTAACGATGCGTAAGATGTTTTTCTTTGGTACAGGAACATGATCAAGCAATGCATCACAAGCCATCTTATAATTACTTTCATCACTTGTAGCGGGTACAAAACGCTCATCACCAAAAGCAATGATCATTTTCTTCCAGGGAATTGCATTCCTGTAAGGAGGTTGTGCCAGTAGTTGAAACAATAGCTTAGGCGTACTGCCACCGGATAAAGCAATAGAAAAATTACCTTTCTCTGCTACCACCTTATTGCTTTCTATCACAATAAAATTTGCCGCAGCGTTACTTAATGATAATGCATCGGGCCAAACAGTTTTTATTATAGTGTGCTTTGCAGGCATAATTATTTTTGAAGGTCGGGCAGCAGGGCCCAATCTTTGGCATATGGTTTTAGTAAAGTTTTAGCTGCAGCTGGTCCCCATGTTCCGGCTTTATAATAAAGCAACGACTTTTTTGGGTCTTTTTTCCAGGCATTGATGATAGGTGTTACTACTTTCCATGCAGCTTCTACCTGGTCGCTGCGCATGAACAACGTAGCATCGCCTTCAATTACATCCAGCAGTAAAGCTTCATAAGCTTCAGGAGTGGCTTCGATGTAGGATTCTTTATAAGTAAAATCCATCTCTACCGGTTTTAATTTCATTTGTACACCGGGTACTTTACTTTCAAATAATAAACTTATTTCCTGTTCCGGTTGTATGCTTATGGTAAGCCTGTTAGCAGTAATATCATCTTTGAATATTTTGTGCGGCGAATCCTTGAACTGTATCACGATCACAGAAGCCTGCTGTGGAAGGCTTTTGCCGGTACGTAAAAAAAATGGTACTCCTTTCCAGCGATCATTGTCTATCAAAAATTTTGCAGCAACAAAAGTTTCGGTAGCTGAGCCTTTTTCTACAGCTGCTTCCTCTTTATACGAAACCTGTTTTTTATTTTGCAGTTCACCTGCTGTATATTGAGCCTTTACAACATTTTTAAAAACCTGTGCAGTTGTATAGGGCCGGATATCTTTCAGTACCGCCAGTTTGGTATCACGTATCATTTCAGGTTCATTCTTTCCCGGGCAATCCATTGCCACAACACATAGCAACTGCAAAAGATGATTTTGTATCATGTCACGCAAAGCGCCGCTTGTATCATAATAGCCGCCGCGGTCGCCCACACTTACCTGCTCTACTACGCTTATCTGTACATGGTCGATATATTTATTGTTCCATATCGGTTCAAATATGGAATTGGCAAAACGGAATGCCATTATATTCTGTACAGTTTCTTTGCCCAGGTAATGATCTATCCTGAAAAGTTGTTTTTCCGCAAAACGTTCCTGTAAATGTTTGTTCAATCGTATAGCTGTTGCCAGGTCGGTGCCAAAAGGTTTTTCTATTACGATCCTGTCCATACCGGCTTTGTTGCACAGCTTGTTTTTGTACAGGCCATCCGCTACATTCTCAATATATTTGGGCGGGATGGCCATATAAAACATGCGCAGGCAGCGTACGTTATCTTCCCGTTCAAACTCTACAAGCAGGCGCTTAAGATCAGCATATAGTTCTTCCATTACCAGGTCGCCCTGCAGGTAACACAATTTATCAGAAAAGATCTTCCATATTTTTTCATCAGCTTTACCTGTTCTTGAAAATTCATTCACGCTTTGCAACAATTCATTTTTATAAGCGCCTGTTTTGTCTTCGGCACGGCCTATTAAAACGATGCGGAAAGTTTCCGGCATATTCTTGCTGAGAAATAAATTATAAAAAGCAGGGATGAGCTTCCGCTTGGTAAGATCGCCGGTACCGCCGAAGATAACGATGGTGGCAGGTTGTACAATATTTTTAATCATTGGATATTTTTCTGTTTAAATGATCAACTCCAGTTAGTATGAAAATTTCCTTCTTTATCAATACGCTCGTAGGTATGTGCACCAAAATAATCACGCTGCGCCTGTATCAGGTTCGATGCTGATCTTCCGGTGCTGAACATATCTACATAATTAAGGCAACTGCTTAATACCGGCATGCCAATGAAATTATCCATGGCCGTTTTTAATACAGTAGTTGTTGCTGTGCGATGTTCAAGTAACAAGGTGTAAAAATCTTTATCCAGCAGCAAATTTTTCAGCAGATCATTTTTTGCATACGCTTTACGTATATCGTTCAGCATGGCGGAGCGAATGATGCAACCGCCTTTCCATATCCTTGCTACTTCTGCAATACTGATCTCGTACTTATAAGCCAGCGAAGCTTCCTGTAATAAATGTAATCCCTGGATATAATTTACTGCCATGCCAAAATATAAAGCATCGTGTAAAGCATCAATAAGCTGTTTTTTATTTTCGTTATCAACAGGGATTGTTGTTGCAGTAAAGCCATCAATCAATTCTCTTTCTTTTTTATAAGAAGAAAGATCCCTCGCAGCTACCGCTTCATCAATAGCAGGTGTGGGTACATGAAGCTCCAATGCACTCTCACTCGTCCACATGCCGGTGCCTTTTTGTGCGGCCCTGTCTAAAATAACATCTACCAATCTTTTTGTTGCATCCACATCATCGGGTTGTAAAAAGACTTTAGCAGTTATCTCTACTAAAAAAGATTGCAGCTTACCCTTGTTCCACTCAGTAAATATATTGTGCAGTTCATCGTTATCGCAACCGGCAACATTTTTCAGCATTGCATACACTTCGCTTATCAATTGCATAATAGCATATTCAATACCATTATGAACCATTTTGGTATAATGACCTGCCGAGCCATTGCCCACAAAAGTTACACAGGCGCCTTCATCACTTTGAGCAGCAATTTTTTCCAGTATGTTCTTTAATTCTGCATAGCCATCTTTATTGCCGCCGGGCATCATGCTTGGCCCCAGGCGGGCGCCATCTTCACCGCCGCTTACACCCATGCCTGTAAAATGAATACCGGTAGAGGCCAGTCTTGCTATCCGGGCATCGGTATCTGTATAATGAGAGTTGCCACCATCAATTAAAATATCGCCGGCCTGCAGCAATGGACTTATTTCATCTATCACGGCATCAACGATTTTTCCTGCGGGTACCAGCATCATGATGCGACGTGGTATATCCAATGTGTTCACAAATTCAGTCATGCTAGATGCTGCCTGCACCGGCTTATCTTTTCCTTCTTCCAGTAAACGTTTTTGCTGATCGGGATTACGATCATAGCCAGACACCGCAATGCCATGGTCGGCCATATTCAATACCAGGTTGCGGCCCATAGTGCCCAGTCCTATCATTCCGAATTGTGCTTTAGCCATGCGTATAATTTTATCTAAAAATAAAATTAAGCTAATTGTAACGAAGTTGTTTTAATGTTAACACATAAGCCGTTCTATTTGTAGATTTACAAAAAGTACAGGTATGGAATTCGGACGTGTTCCTGAAAAAGAACTGGATAAGATCGATTTTACTTTGCCGCCCGACCCGGCATTCAATAAAAAGATACTCAAAGGCAAACGGCTAAAAGACCCTAAAGTATATCTCGGCTGCGCCAAATGGGGCCGTACCGAATGGGTAGGAAAGATCTATCCACCCAAAACAAAAGAAAAAGATTTCCTGAACTATTATGTAGAGCATTACAACAGCATTGAGCTGAATGCTACACACTATAAAGTATATGGCGCCGAAGGGATAAAGAAATGGGCCGATAAAGCCAAGCGGAAAGATTTTAAATTCTGCCCCAAAATGTACCAGGGCATTACCCATCGCGGCAGCCTGAAAGGAAAAGATTTTATTACCAACGAATTCTTCAGGGGCATTGTAGCTTTTGAAGAACATCTCGGTCCCATATTTATTCAATTAAGCGAAACTTTTTCTCCAAAAAGGAAAGAAGAGCTTTTTACGTTCTTGAGTACGATGCCAACAGACCTGCAGTTTTTTGTGGAAGTGCGTCATGCCGATTGGTTTGGGAAAGATGCTATCCGGGAAGAATTTTTCAGCAAGCTTAACGAACTGAATATGGGCGCTGTTATTACTGATACCAGCGGCAGAAGGGATTGTGCACATATGTACCTTACCGTACCAAAAGCTTTCATCAGGTATGTAGGCAATAGCCTGCATCCTACGGATTATACACGGGTAGATGAATGGATAGAGCGAATAAAATACTGGCTGGATAAGGGATTGAAAGAACTGTATTTTTTCATGCACATGCACGATGAAGCCACATCCCCGGAACTTACTGTTTATTTAGTAGATAAAATGAATAAAGAGATGGGGTTGGATCTTATCAAACCAACATTTATTAAAGAAGGCAGCAAGCAAAAAGGTTTATTTGATTAGCGTATTGTAAAGCCTCTTTAGGGATTTGAAGCTTATCCGATCTCGAATAATTCATTCCATCTTGTAGTGTATCTCGGGCTGCGCATTTCCATCCGCATCTTCCAGTTTTGTGTAGTACCCAATGCTGCAAATTTCACTACATCATCTCTCATAGCAAAATTCACATTGTCCAGCGCACTCATCAACAACCGCTTGCCATTTCGTTTTTCTTCTACAAATAAATTGCCCTGTATGGTTTCGTCGGGCACCAGTCCGCTAAGCATTACACCGGCCTTTTTATAGCTTTTACCTTGCTCATATATTTCATCTACCAGTTCTATCGCAGGCTTTATCAATTCGTGTGTAGAGGATGTGGCAACAGGGAGCCGGATATATTTGCTCCTGCTTTCACCATGCCTGAAATCGATGTGATGGTCCTGGTCTTTTTTTATCACAAATATGCTGATGATATTGGCAGCGCTGTTTTGTCTTCGTAATTTTTCAGCAGCTTTGGAAGTATAGGTAGCAATAGCTTCTTTGATCTCGCTGATATTTTTTACTGCACGGCCAAACATCCTTGTAGTAGCGATCATTCTTTTATCAACCAGTTCTTTTTCCATACTGTTTACAGATTCGCCCCTTAACTCTTTTATCAGCCTGATACCTGTTACGCCTCCTAAATTTTTATGCGCCCACTCGGGTGTTTTCCTGCTTAGGTCATACGCAGTAAATACAGCATACAGCTCCTGTAATTTTTGTGCATACTGATAGCCCACGCCCCATACTTCCTTTACCGGTGTGTTTTGTAAGGCCATATCAATCGCCTCTTTTGTATCCAGCACTACCACGCATTGCGTAGCTGCTTTATTTTTTTTGGCTAAATGATTGGCTACTTTGGATAATACTTTTGTAGGGGCAATGCCTATAGAAACTTTTATGCCTGTCCATTGCTCTACGGTTTCCCTGATGTTCAATCCTATAGTTTCCCAGCTTTGTTCCGCTTTTTCACCCAGGTCCAAAAAAGCTTCATCTACAGAATATACTTCTACATTCTCTTTGCCAAGCATTATCCGTAATGTTTCCATTACCCGCCAGCTCAGGTCGCCATACAAATTATAGTTGGATGAAAAGGTCGATACATTATGTTCCTCTATCAGTGGCTTTGCCATAAAATAAGGTCCTGCCATCTTAACGCCCAGTTTTTTCGCTTCATCACTTCGGGATACGATACAGCCATCGTTGTTGCTTAATACAACAACGGGCTTATTATCCAGGTGTGGCCTGAAGAGCCGCTCGCAGGAGCAATAGAAACTGTTGCAATCTATAATGGCTTTCATGTTTAATTGCCTTTGCCATTATTTAAAAATGCCCGCAATGTATTGTCCATAATATGTATCACACAGGTTACCACACCCCAGCATTGATACACAGAAAATTCATTAATGACCGTAGTGCCGAACTTTGGATTTTCGGCCAGCAGCGATAAACTGTTCATCGCCTGCGATAAGCGCCGCACCACCATTTCCCCATCTACCGCAGCTATTATAATTTTTCCATGCGTTGCTTTCAGGGAGCGGTCAACAACAAGTACATCACCCGGCTGCAACCCGGCGCCTGTCATTGCTTCGCTGTTCATGCGAAAGAAAAAAGTAGCTGGTTTATTCATGATCAGCTGCTCATTCAGGTCAATACCCCGTTCCATATAATCATCAGCGGCAGCGCCAAAACCGGTAGCATTTGCCGTGGGCACATTTTGCTGGGTAAACTGTTTGGAACCCTTGTACCCGCTGCCAAAAAAATATTCTTCTTCCATAAAATATATTTTTATTAACTAAATTATTTAGTAAATTTATACTAAAATAATTGGTAAAACAAATTTTCAGCAACAAAATCTTTTTATGAAAAATATCATCAACACTATCTCCGGCTACAAGGTATATGAGTACCTGCTGGTACTTAATCCGCATGAAGAACTGCGCAACAGGATCATGCAGGTGAAGCAGGATTTTTACGACAGCTATAAAAACACTACAGCACTGTATAGTAAGCCCCACCTTACACTGGTAAATTTTGTACAGTACGAAATGATGGAAGAGCGCATCATTAACCGGCTTAAGATAGTGGGCATGGGCTTTCATCCCATCAAAGTAGAGATGAAGGATTTCGGCAGCTTTCCCAGCCATACGATCTACATAAATATTACCAGCAAAGTGCCGGTGCAGGATCTTGTAAAGCAGGTACGCAGTGAAGCACAGCGACTGATGAAACTGAATGATGATCACAAGCCGCATTTTATGATGGAGCCGCATTTGACCATTGCCCGCAAGCTGCTGCCCTGGCAATACGAGCAGGGCTGGCTGGAATACAGCCACAAACATTTTACCGGCAGGTTCATTGCCGATAGCATGTTGCTGCTTAAGCGCCCGGCCGGGGAAATGAAATATCAAATAGTGCAGCGCTTCGATTTTCAGAATTTACCGGTAAGTATAAAGCAGGGCGATCTGTTTACCCCTGTCCCCTAAAGGGGAACTTTGGATGTATCAGTATGGGTAAATTCAAAAATGCATCAAGATTGTTGGCTATTCTTTTGAACCAGGCTTTGGTATGTCTTTTCGCTTCATTGGCGAACCCGATGGCTATCTGGTTGTTCCGTTCTTCTTTGCTTTTGATAAAAAGAAAAGAAGAATCATTCTTGTGCAATTCATTTTTATTCAACTTATTATCATTTTAAAAATAACAATCATCAGAAAAATAAAAAATTATCATGGACAACGAGGCTAAGTTCCCCTTTAGGGGACAGGGGTTGCAACAAGATCATCATAAAGTATCCGCCAAACCAAAAGAAGAAGCACAACAATACCTGGCAGGCCGTGGCGCACAGTTCAATACAAAAAACCGTTTCCTCAAAGATGAAGTTACCCGGGAACACATAGAAGGCATTGATGATTGGGAAGAAAGTAACCTGCCCACACAATACATCGAGCAGCAATCAAAAACTATTGTAAACAAAGTAGAAAGCAAAGATGTAGGCATGGGTTACAGCATGAACCCTTATGCAGGCTGCGAACATGGCTGCATCTATTGCTATGCCCGTAATGTGCATGAATACTGGGGTTACAGTGCCGGCCTTGATTTTGAACGCAAGATCATTGTAAAGAAAAATGCCCCGCAATTGCTGCGCAAATTTTTAATGCATCCAAAATGGGATGCTACGCCCATCATGCTCAGCGGTAATACCGATTGTTATCAACCGGCCGAACAGCAGTACCGCTTAACTCGTGGCCTGCTCGAAGTATGTAATGAGTTCAATCAACCGGTAGGAATACTTACCAAAAACTCCTGGATATTAAAAGATAAGGATGTGCTGCAGGAGATGGGTAAAAAGAATATTGTCTCTGCAATGGTATCCATTACTTCTTTTAATGAAGACCTGCGGCGTATCATGGAGCCGCGAACAACAACAGCTAAACAAAAATTAAAAGTGATAGAAGAATTGAGCAAGGCAGGAGTTCGTATGGGCATCATGATGGGGCCAATGATACCCGGCCTGAATGAACACGAGATGCAGCGCATCATGAAAGCCGCAGCAGATAACGGTGCCACGTTCACCGCTTACACATTCATTCGCCTCAATGGCGCTATTAAATTTTTATTTCACGACTGGCTGTATAAAAATTTTCCTAATCATGCCGATAAGGTTTGGCATTTAATAGAACAAAGCCATGATGGAAAAGTAAACGATACCCGCTGGGGTGTACGCATGCGTGGCGAAGGAAATATTGCACAGATGGTAGCACAGCAATATAAAAAATACGGCAAGCTGTACAACATGAATGCAGAGGATTGGAGTTTGGATACGACGAAGTTCAGGGTGCCGGGTGGGCAGGGGAAATTATTTTGATTATGATTTCTTACTTTTAATAAAGATTTTCGTTTCCCTAATAAACAAAAGTAATATGAATCAATTCGGTGGGAACTGGACGCAGCAAAAAATAGATATGGTTGTTGCATATGCAAAAGCATATCTTATTATTATGAATCAATATCCAAGATTTAAAATACTATATTTTGACGGGTTTGCTGGTTCAGGCGATATATATAAAAATGAGGAAACAGATATAGAAGGAATAAAAGGTGCTGCTATTCGAATTTTAGAAATTAGTCAGCCTAAACCATTTGACGTGTATTATTTTGTTGAGAAGAATGAAACAAATAAGAGAGAATTAGAAAAAGTAATAAAACAAAATTTCCCGACTTATCAAACACACGTAGTAGCAGAAGACTGTAATAACAAGCTTCTAAGTATGGCTGATTTTTTAAGAAAAAACTCTAATTATCGTGTTTTGGCTTTTATTGATCCTTATGGCATGGCAGTTGATTGGGCCTCAATAGAAGCGCTAAAAGGATTAGGAATAGATTTGTGGATTTTAGTTCCAACTGGAATAGGTGTTAACAGGCTTCTAAAGAAGGATGGAAAAATTTCAGAAGCATGGCTTCAAAAACTTGAGAGTTTTTTAGGATTACCGAAAGAAAATATCCTAAATCATTTTTATAAGGAATCTAAATTGCTGACACTTTTTGGAGAGGAAACAATGATTCAAAAAGAGCAAAATGCTGTGGATAAAGCGGCAGCTTTATATAAAGAAAGGTTAAATACAGTATTTCAATTTGTTTCCGAACCTTTCGTAATGAAGAATTCCACTAATTCTATTATGTACCATTTTATGATGGCGACAAATAATAAAACAGCATTAAAAATAGCAAACGATGTTATTAAACCTAAATATAAATAGTTTATGGCTCAATCATCAATAGAATGGACAGAAATGACATGGAATCCCACGACTGGTTGTACTAAAATTTCCGCAGGGTGTAAATATTGTTATGCGGAGGTAATGACAAAACGCTTGATGGCTATGGGTATTGACAAATATAAAGATGGCTTTAAAGTCAGAATTCATGAAGATTCGTTGTTGACTCCATATGAATGGAAAAAATCTAAAGTTGTTTTTGTAAACTCGATGAGTGATCTCTTTCATCCCGATGTGCCAATTGATTTTATAAAAAAAGTGTTTTATGTAATGAATGATACCCCTCAGCATACTTACCAGGTGCTTACAAAAAGAGCGGACAGACTTTCTGAAATTCAGCATGAACTTACCTGGACGGATAATATTTGGATGGGAGTATCTGTGGAAGATGAAAGAGTAGTAGATAGAATAGATTTTTTGAGAATGACAAATGCTAAAATAAAATTTCTTTCTTGCGAACCTTTGATTGGCCCTTTGATGGATTTAAATTTAATTGGTATTGATTGGGTAATAGTTGGAGGGGAAAGTGGTAGGAAAGCAAGGCCGATGGAGGAATGGTGGGTTTGGGATATAAAACAACAATGCCAGGAACAGGAAGTATTATTTTTCTTTAAGCAATGGGGAGGAATAAATAAAAAGAAAGCTGGCCGGGAGCTAGCAGGTAATACTTATGATGAAATGCCACCACGGCCAATCTTTGTTTATCATTAAATTTTTATGGCTTCTCCATCTTCCCCATAAATAATATCGTTTTGCTTTCGCTATCGCACAGCAAAAATGTAAAAGGACGATCAGCTTTAAATATTTTTACAACTCTTTGCCTAGGCATTGCAGAAGTAACTTTCATCATTACCACAGCTGTTGCAGCCGCAGCTTCGGTGCCATCTTCATCTACCTGGATGAAAGCTTTGTGTATCACTTTATCGATCTTAAGGCGCTCTTTTACACTTATGCCGGAAAAATCGGCGTCATTGGAAAAAGCCTCTTTCATTCCCAGTTCTTTTAATAATTCGCTAGCTTCAAAACCTGTTTCCATCCTGAATTTGGGCAGGCTGATAGCCACTTCCTGCGGTTTCATATTCTTAAGCCAGCTATCGGCCTGTTGCTGTAATTTATTTTCAAATTCTTCCTCTTTTCCTTTACCCGGCAATAAAATGATCATTGACAGTTTATTGCTTTGATACGGCAATTCAATCGCCTGCATTGTTCCATCTTCTATATAATTCACGGTCATCGTTTCATGCATGAACGGTGTGGTGACCGTTTCTTTGGGCGCATAAAATTTATCATTACGTGTTGCTTCATGTGTAAAAGGATTTTTCCATTTGCCTTTGAACCAGATAGCGTTTACCAATACCATACGGGTAAGCTTATTAAGCATGCCTTTTGCTATCAGTTCTTTAATACGGTTGTTGGTTTGTTTCTCTACCCAATCATTAATGTTTTTTCGCGATGGCTCGGCATCATTTATAAAATCAGTGGTATTTAAACCGGCATTATAATTTTCCTGAACTGTTTCATAAAAGGAAGGCAGCACATCCATATCTTTTTGTACCCACAAAGCATTTGCTGTGCGGATACTGTCTCCGGCAGCCAACAGCTGGTTGAATTTTTGCTGGGTATTCCTGGTATCTTTTTTAATGCACGCTGAAGTATAATGAAGTGTGTGCTGCATTTCGGCCAGGGTATTACTTTTAGCGCCTTCCATCGTCATCGACAGTGCAGTATAAATGCTGAAAGGGGAAAAGAAAACAGGCTCATTTTTCTTAAGCAATGCTTTATATACATCCAGCGCAAATTTATTATTGGCTGTACTAAGCTCATTGCCATTGCAATCATCCTGCTGGGCCAATGCGGAATTAACCATAAAGAAGCAACCTGTAAAGAATATAATAACTGACCTCATAAAGATATTTTTTGTTGGTGTATGGATGCGATAAACAAGCAATTTCATAACAATAGTAACAAAATTAAAATTCATTAACATTCTGTTCATATTCATTTTAGCTGTACCGGTCCGCTTTTTACTAACTTTCATCCCTTAAATGAAAATTGATGAAACGTACGCTGCTGTTCTTTTTGCTGCTGTCTTCCTCCGGCCTGTTTGCCCAGTCCCTGGAAGAATTGAACGCTAAAAAAATAACCCTTCCCAATGGCTGGCATTTAACACCTGTCGGTAAAAGTTTACCACTTGGCGACCTCCCGTTGAATATTGCAGTAAGCAGGTCGGGAAAGTATATGGCTGTAACCAACAATGGGCAAAGTACACAAAGTATTCAACTGATCGATGCAAAAAATGAAGCAGTGCTGGATGATATTATCATTCCTAAAAGCTGGTATGGATTAAAATTTTCGGCAGATGAAAAAAGATTATACGCTTCCGGCGGAAACGATAACCGCATTTTGCAATACAATATTGAAGTCGGTAAATTACGTCTTGCTGATAGTGTACAACTTCCCGGCAATGCAAAAGAATTAGTATCACCAGCCGGTATAGAAATAGATGATGCAAAAAATATTTTGTACACAGTAACCAAAGAAAATAACACACTTTATACAGTTGATCTTAAAACAAAGAACATCCTGCAAAAAATAAAATTACCTGCAGAAGCATATACCTGTTTGCTTTCTGCAGATAAACATATTCTCTACATCAGTTGCTGGGGCTGCGACAAAGTGCTTTTGTTCGATACAAGAACAAACCTGTTCAAAACAGAGATTGCAGTGGGCGACAATCCTAATGAGCTGTGCCTTTCAAAGAACGGCAAATGGTTATTTGTTGCCAACGCCAATGATAACAGTGTAGCGGTTATTAATACCAACAGCAACAAAGTGGTGGAGACCCTTAATGCAGCTTTATATCCTGATGCGCCGAGCGGAAGCACTACCAATGGCCTGGCATTAAGCAGCGATGAAAAAACATTGTACATTGCCAATGCAGATAATAATTGCCTTGCTGTATTTGATGTAAGCAAACCTGGCAACAGCGTATCAAAAGGATTTATACCCGTAGGCTGGTACCCCACCAATGTAAAAGTGATCGGTAAAAAAATAATGGTTACTAATGGCAAAGGTTTTTCGTCCATGGCAAATCCTTACGGCCCCAATCCGGTAAAAAGAAGAGAAGCGGTGATCTATCAAAAAGGAGATACATCAAAACCTTTAGGCGTACAATACATTGCCGGTTTGTTTAAAGGTACACTCAGCATTATCAATACACCTTCCCCAAGCCAGTTAAGCATTTATTCGCAGGCGGTATATGCCAATACGCCTTACACAAAAAAAAGCGAAACAGAAGCAGAAGGAATGACGGGCAACCCGGTGCCTATGAAAGTAGGGGATAAGTCGCCGGTAAAATATATCTTCTACATCATTAAAGAGAACAGGACGTACGACCAGGTATTAGGCGATATAAAAAAAGGTAATGGTGACAGCAGCCTTGTTTTGTTTGGAGAAAAGATAACGCCCAACCAACACAATATTGCCAACCAGTTTGTATTGCTGGATAATTTTTATGTAGATGCAGAAGTGAGCGCCGATGGGCATAACTGGAGTATGGGAGCTTATGCAACAGACTACCTGGAAAAGACATGGCCCACCAGTTACGGTGGCAGGGGAGGCGGCTATGATGGCGAAGGTACCCGTACTATTGCCAACAACAAAAAGGGATTCATCTGGGATCAATGTTTAAGAAATAAGGTAAGCTTTAGAACCTATGGTGAATTTGCCGATGAAGGGAAGCCCAACATTCCTGCATTAAAAAATAACGTGTGCACTTATTTTGCTGGCTACGACCTGGATATAAAAGACAGCCTGCGCTTTACACAATGGAAAAAAGATTTCGATTCGTTGCTGGCGATCAATAAAGTTCCGTCTTTTAATACGGTACGTTTTGGTAATGATCATACCGAAGGTTTGAGAAAAGGGCGGCCAACACCTTTTGTACATGTAGCAGATAATGACCTTGCTGTAGGCATGTTTGTAGAATACCTGAGCCATTCGAAAATATGGAACGAAACAGCCATTTTTATTTTGGAAGATGATGCACAAAACGGGGCAGACCATGTGGATGCACATCGCAGTACAGCTTATGTGGCAGGCGGGTTGATAAAAAGAGGTTTTGTTGACCATACGATGTATTCCACCACCTCGATGCTGCGGACGATTGAATTAATACTGGGTATGCCGCCGATGACGCAATACGATGCTGCTGCAACACCGATGTGGCGCTGCTTTACTGCTGTTCCGGATGCAACTCCTTTTACTGCAGTAATGCCTGCCATTGATTTTAATGAAAAGAACACAGCCATAAATCAGTGGCAAAAGCTATCCGACTCTTATGATTTTACTAAAGAAGATGCTGTGCCTGATGTAGAATTCAATGAAGTGCTTTGGTATGCGGTGAAAGGAACAGGTATAATTTTTCCCGGCCCTAAGCGGGCTGCATTTTTAAAACTTAATAAAAATGAAAAGGATGAGGATGATTAAATTATTCTTTTGAAAAGATTTTTTAAAATTTTTAATTTCAATAGAACATTTGCTGGTATTGGTTTTTAGGGAGCAGTTGCAAATGAGGAAATAAAATTTATTCAAAAAATATTTGGCACTATCAAAAAAATAATTTCATCTTTGCGCAACAAAATAAAAAATAACAACAGCAACATGCTACGCACACAAAAACATATTGAAGCAAAAAATTGGTTTAGTCCGATAGGATATGATACCAATTGCGGGGCAACGATGCTGCGAAACAAGTAAACAGACTGATTCGCTACAATATAAGCCCCGCCTGAAACAGCGGGGTTTTTTATTTTGGGTAAATGAAAAAAATAAGAAAACTATGCTACAGCAAATATTGTATAAACGATCTGTCATGAGTGACCAACTGATGGCGCCCATAGGGTACTGTTATGTGGAGGCGAATAGGAAAGCCATCTCAAATACGAATGATGATCAAAAACGGCGAACGGAATATATCCGTAAAGATGTGTAGTGCATCTTAACGAATAGAACCCGGTCGCAAAACGACCGGGTTTTTTTATGTTCAAATCAAGAAGGAGGTAAATATGCAACTTTTAATAGTGGTGATGATCGTAAGGCTGATCATCACATTGACGGAGAACAAGGCAAAAACTAAAAATATAACGATAACGAGGAATGCAATAAAAGATCCGGCAGCATTCCCGTTGAGATAATTATTGCAGAAAGGAGGAATGAGGTTGCCCCCGGGATGCAACGGGGGCGCCTTTTCTAAACGAAATATAGAAGCATTCCGATTGGTCGGATACTCCACCTGGACTGGAGAGGCTGCAGGTTCGAATCCTGTCTTCTATACAACGGTTCGTTAGTGTAATGGCTAGCATTTCTGATTGTCTATCAGAAGCTATGAGTTCGATTCTCATACGAACCGCAATGCGATTTGGTGTAACGGCAACATGCCCAACTTCCTTCCTTTCTGGAAGGTAAACATAAGATGGGTGTTTTCAGTTCAAATCTGAAAGTCGCACAAATTGGTTCAATAAATTAAAAAAGAAAATGAAAAATAATTCGAATCAGAAAATAATAAATACCAATGATGTTTTTAACACAGGGTATTTATGTGGTAAATCGCTTTACCTGTATTGCTTTAATGAGATACCAAGCGCATGCTATATTGATGACATTGATGGAGAAAAGGCATTTAATGCAATCAAAGAAAAGTATGGCCATTTAATAAAAGCAGTTCATACCTATCGATATTCCAACAGCAGGCAAAAGAACTTTGCTTTTAATGAAACGCATGTGGTTATGCAAAATAATTGTGTACTTGAATTTGACTGTAGTTATTGTGAGATATATCATAATGGATCGCAAGACGATTTTATAAAAGATTGTGTCATTTTGATGAAAGCATTTAAGGAAAGGCAGCGGAAAAAGCCCCTGGAAATAAACCTGATAAGTAACGGCCGAAATGGTTTGGAACTTAAGCAACTGGAAGTAAAGCGCACAAAATTGGATATAGGTCTTTTTTATGAAGATGATTTTAAAGAAGTGAATGACACGATTTGTAAACGCCTGCAAAACAACATGGATAAAGGTATCGTGTTATTGCATGGATTACCGGGAACAGGCAAAACAACTTATCTGCGCTATTTAATAGGTAAAATAAAAAAGCGGGTGCTGTTTGTTTCGCCAAGCGTTGCAGGAGAGATAACCAATCCTGAGTTCATTCAATTATTGGTCAACAACCCTAACAGTGTGTTGATCATAGAAGATGCAGAAAACGTAATAATGGATAGAAAGCTTACCAGTAATGCTTCTGTATCGAACCTGTTAAATATTTCTGATGGGTTGCTTGCTGATTTTTTAAATGTTCAGCTGATTTGTACATTCAATAGTTCACTCACATTGGTAGATAGTGCTTTATTGCGGCAGGGAAGGCTTATTGCTAAATACGAATTTGGTAAACTCGGAATAAATAAAGCACAACGTTTATCGAAGCATTTTGGTTTCGACCGGATGATAAATGAACCTATGACGATCGCTGAAATTGCCAATCCACATGAAAAAGTACACCGACAACCAAAAATTGAGGTGATGAGTTTTAGAAGGAAAGAAATATTACAAAACTGATGAAGATGGCATAAAGCCCGGTTATCAAACTAAAAAATAAAACAATGAGCAAATTAAAAATACAAGGAAAAGAATTGCGTGCTATTGGCTACCCGGAAGGACCGGTGATAAGCATAGCAATGAAAGTGATGGAAAAAAATTATAAACATCACACAAAGGAAGAAGCGTTTGATATTTTGAAAAAAATATTGCAAACGCCGGCAGATTTTATCGATGATAAAGTACTCGGTATAATTGCAAAACAATTAATGCCTAAGCCTGAATTGGAAGGGCAGGAGATATCATTGAACCAGGCAGGTATTCAATTCAATGTGTTCGGGCAGGAGCATATTGAAGAAGGGGCAATGCATCAAATGTACCAGGCGGCTAAATTACCGATCAGCGTGGCAGGCGCTTTAATGCCCGATGCACACAGCGGTTATGGCTTGCCAATCGGCGGCGTGCTGGCAACAGAAAATGCAGTGATACCTTACGGTGTTGGTGTTGATATTGGTTGCCGGATGTGCTTAAGCATATTTGATATTGATCCGAAAGAGCTGGTGCAAAGAGAAAGTTATTTTGCAAGAGAAATTAATGAAGCTACTTTATTCGGTAGTGGCGGCCAGTTCGATCGGGCTGCAGACCATGAAGTGATGGAGAATGAATTATTCTATCAATTGCCGTTGCTGAAGAATTTGCATGGAAGAGCGTGGAAGCAATTAGGATCCAGCGGAAGCGGTAATCATTTTGTAGAATTTGGCGTGATCGAGATCGCAGAAAAAGATGCAGTACTTGGTGTGGAAGCGGGACACTATGTTGGCTTGCTGAGCCATTCCGGTTCAAGGGCATTAGGCGCAAATATTGCTAATCATTATACCAAAATTGCTATCAGCAAAAGACGTTTGCAACAGGAAGCAAAGAACCTGGCGTGGTTAACATTGGATGAAGAAGCCGGTATTGAATATTGGAATGCCATGAACCTTGCGGGTGATTATGCAAGTGCCTGTCATCATATCATTCACCAAAAAATTGCGAAGCAGTTAGGGCGCAGGCCGGTGAAGATGGTAGAGAACCATCACAACTTTGCATGGAAAGAAAAGTGGGAGGGTAAAGAAGTGATCGTTCATCGTAAAGGTGCAACACCTGCAGGTAAAAATGTTTTGGGTATCATTCCGGGATCTATGACTGCGCCGGGTTTTATTATAAAAGGTAAAGGAGAAGAAGCTGCTGTAAACTCTGCATCGCATGGTGCAGGTAGAAAGATGAGCCGTACCAGGGCAATACAATCTGTTACCGATAAAGAATTTAAAGAGGAGTTGAAAAAGCACGGTGTGAAATTATTAGGTGGCGGATTAGATGAATCACCATTTGCGTATAAGGATATTGAAATGGTAATGCAATCGCAAAAAGCGCTGGTAGATATAGTAGGCAAGTTTACTCCTAAGATCGTGAAGATGGATGGCGCTAAACATAAGATGTGGCGAAAGAATGGTAAGGAAGATATAACAGGTGAATGATTAAGGATTCAGTATCTGCCTGGTGACTGACAGGATATTTTATAAAGAGCAGCCTGTAAAGGCTGCTCTTTTAATGAGGGAAATGCGCTTTATTATTGCTGATATTTAATTGCCTGCATGTACATTTTGGGTGCTGCTCATTTTAAACTATTTTTACTGCCAACAAAGAACTATGCAGTCAGAAATAGACGAGATTAAAAAAGTATTTGAACAGCATGACGCTACTGCTGTTACAGCTATAGACAAGCTGCCGCAGGCTGGCAGCGAAAGACATTATTACCGTATCAGCACAACCGGTAAAACATTTATTGCTACTTACGGGGCCAATATAAAAGAGAACGAAACATTTATTTATTTCTCTGGCCATTTTAAAAAGAAACAACTGGCAACGCCGGAGATCTTTTATGTAAGCGATGATAAAAAGATATACATACAGGAAGATTTTGGAGATACTTCGTTATTGGATAAACTGGAAACACTTGGCTTTACAGATGAAGTATATAACCTGTATAAGAAAAGCCTGGCCGAATTAGCTTTACTGCAAACAAAAGGCGATGAAGGATTGGATTATGACAGGTGCCTTACCAATTCTACTTTTGGTAAACAGGCTATCATGGCTGATCTGCTCTATTTTAAATATTATTTTTTAGATGCTTTGCGGAGGCCTTATGATAAACAAAAGCTTATTGATGACTTTGAGGCATTGAGCAATTATCTTTCTCACACTGCGTACAAGTATTTTATGTTCCGCGATTTTCAAAGCAGGAACATAATGGTAATGCCGGATGACAGTGTGCACTTTATAGATTACCAGGGCGGAATGAAAGGGGCGCCACAATATGATGTGGCTTCGTTATTATCACAGGCAAGGGCAAACTTATCTGCATCATGGAAAGAAATGCTGCTGGAAGATTATATCGATGCTTTGGAAAAGATAGTTGATCATGCTATCGACCGCAATGTTTTTCGCAGCCAATATAATGGTTATGTTTTGATACGGATGCTGCAGGTGCTGGGCGCTTATGGTTTCAGGGGTCTATTCGAACGTAAGGCGCATTTCCTTACCAGTATCCCGCTGGCGCTGGAAAACCTGAAAGGATTTTTACGTGATCAAAGCATCGGTATTGCAGTTCCGGAATTTAAAAAGGTTTTAGAAATATGCATCAGCGATGAAGTGGTGCAGGAATTTACCAATGTAAAAGCAACAGCAGATACGCCGTTGATAGTAAAGATCAACAGCTTCTCTTACATAAAAAGCGGTTATCCCAAAGACCCTTCTAAGAATGGCGGTGGCTTTGTATTTGATTGTCGTGGTATTTTAAATCCCGGCAGGATAGAAGAATTTAAAAAACAAACGGGTAGAGATAAGCCGGTAAAGGATTATCTGGAGCAACAAACCAAAATGCCTGATTTCTTAAATAATATTTACAATATATTGGATATTGCTGTTGAAGATTACATCAAGCGTGACTTCAATCACCTGATGATCAACTTTGGCTGTACCGGTGGGCAGCACCGTAGTGTATATGCAGCAGATGCAGTGGCCAGGCATTTGCGGAATAAATTCGGAGTTAAGATAGACCTCCATCATTTAGAACAGGATATTCACGAAACAAAGGGATTTTAATTGGGTGATAGTTCATACAAGCCAGAATCATTTATCATGATCATTTCCAAAGCAATAATTTTTTCAGCAGGGCTAGGCACACGATTTAAGCCATGGACCGACAAACATCCCAAGGCATTGGCAATGGTTAATAGTAAATCATTGTTGCAAAGGAATATTGAGTACCTGCAACAATATGGCATTACTGATGTGGTGGTTAATGTGCATCATTTTCCTGAACAGATCATTGAAGCAATAGAGAAAAATAATGGTTGGGGAAGTAAAGTGACAATAAGCGATGAAAGTAATGAAGTATTGGAAACAGGTGGTGGTTTAATGAAGGCAAGATATTTGCTGGAAAATGATGACCCTTTTATTTCTTTAAACGTAGATGTATTAACGGATCTTGATCTCCACAAACTGGCAGCATTTCACCAGCAACATGCGCCACTGGTTTCTTTTGGCGTTACAAAAAGAAAAACATCCCGGAATATTTTATTGAATAAAGATCACCGGATGTGTGGATGGAAAAATAATACAACCGGGGAAGAAAAAATTGTTATTCAAAATGATAATCTACAACCCTTTGCTTATAGCTGCGTAGTGATCTATCAACCCCAAATATTTTCCTTGATAAAACAAAAAGGAAAATTTTCTATCATGGATTCTTATTTAGACCTGGCGGCAGATAATGTTATACTCGGTTATGATCATACCGGTGATAAATGGGTAGATGTGGGGAAACCTGAAAGCGTTGCTGTTGCAGAAGCGATGTTTCCTGCAACAGATTAATTATTCCCTTCCGCTGGTTGCTCAAACACCGGTTTCTTTTCTTCTTTAGGTTTAATACCGAAATTATAGCGCAACGTAATACCGATCTTACGGGTATCATTTATTCTTTCGCCTGATGCATGTACATTTCCCTGGTTGAGCGCAAATTTTATTTTGTTGGTGCCCAAAATATCATTGCCCGAAATAATGATACTGGCCTTGCGTTTCAAGATGCTTTTGTTGGCGCTGATATTTAAAGAACCGAAATTTTCTAACTCATAAAAATTCTGCAAACCTCTTGTACGCATAAAGCCATTAAGTGTGAAGGTAAGTGTAGACGTGGCTTTGAATTGCTGATACATAAAAAACGTCCATGAGCCACGTTTGTAAGAAAGTGGCAGGCCCTGGTAAAATCCATCGTACTCTGTGAAATTATGCTGGGCGCCGGCGTAGAAAAAATATTTTCCGCCCGGAGGGATGCCGCCAACTGCACGCAAATAGAGCTCTTTGCTGGTCCCTAAATTATCATACGTACGATAAGCAATTTTTGTTGACTGATCCTGGTAAGTAACATTGCTGAAAATATCTTTTGTTTGATTGATACCAACAGAGAACACAGGAAAATCATCAGCTATAACATTGAATTCATAGTTGGTAGTGAATTGCGGGCGCAGATTTGGATTGCCTACATCAAACAGGTATTGATCAACATATTTAGGATAAGGATTCAGTGCTTCATAATAGGGCCTGCTGATGCTGCGGCGATAAATAAGATTGCCGTTCAATTCAAAGCCAAACAGTTTGGCTATGCGGTGACGAATGTATAAATAAGGAAAAAAATCAGTGCGCTTGATAGACAGTGAAGTGTCTTTCGGAACAATTTGCCGTCCTTCAATGCTGGTGGTCTCCATGCGCAAACCCGGCTTGAAAGTAAAGCCCCATATGGTTTTGGATACCTGTGCGTAAGCAGAAGTAATGGCTTCTTTATATTTAAAGGTATTGGTTTGAAAAAGATCTGGCTGTTGCCCGCTGTTTCCTTTTTCATAAAAATAAGCGGCTGCATTTCTGCTGTTAGAAATAGTTGCTTTAAAGCCCGTCTCTAACTTAAGTTGTTTTTTAAATTTTAAAGTAAGGTCGGATTGTGCCGTAAAAATATTTTTACGGTTATTGGTATTGCCATCTCCAAATAAAGATACATCAGCAGGTAAGAAATAATTGTTGTTGTAATCCTGTGTATTCTTATTCTTATAATAGTTGTAATTAAATTCGGTTTCCCATTCGCTTCCTAAAGTATCCAGTTTATAATTGAAGGAGAGCTCGTTACTTAAATAGGTCGAATTATTCTTATTTTTTATCAACGATTCATTATTGCCAGTAATGGCTTGTGAAGCAATTGCAGCAATAGTACTGGTGTTTACAGCGTTGCTGCGATTGCTGTTATTGGTAAAGCGCAGATCATAGCCAATGGTAAATTTTTTGGAAAGAATAAAGTCGGATCCTGCGCCGATATAATTATTTACGGCAGGATAAGTAGTGTAGGCTTTTTGGGATAATGCCGTATCCGGTTTTACCAATCTTCCTGAATTTAATTCTTCATAATTATTCCTGTTGGTGAATTGGTACGAAAGATAAGCAGTAACCTTATCGTTGCCTTTATTCAAATTGAAGCCTGCTGTTTCAGTAGCATATACTCCTTGAAAATACCCGGCATTAACACTACCGCTTGTTCCCAGCTTAACGCCTTTCTTTAAAACAATATTTACAATACCGCCGCTGCTGGCAGCGTCATATTTGGCAGAAGGGTTGCGCAATATTTCTATTTTAACAACACTGCCGGCCGGCAGGCTTTTTAATAAAGAAGCAAGATCAGAGCTGCTCAGTTTTACCTCACGCCCGTTGATCTGTATCGTAGCCGGGCTGTTGCTGTTGAGATACACATTCCCATCCTGGTCAACTACGGCGCCGGGTGTTTTTTCCAATACTTCATAAGCATTGGTACTGCTGTTGGCGAGTACCTCAGCATCTACAATGGTTTTATCATCTTCCTGTTTTACCAATGGCTTGCGGGAAACCACTACCACATTTTGTAAAGCTGTAACGTTTCGTTTTAAAATGATGGTAACCGCAACAGATTTATCCGTAATACCTACAGTTTTATCTGTTGCTTCAAAACCAATAGAAGAAACTTTGATAAGGTATTTGGAAAAACGTTTTACGGAAAAATTTACAGCAACGCCAGTCGCTGCTTTTGTACCGATCAATGTTGTATCCGGAAGCAGGTATAACTGAACAGTACCGCTATTTACTGAATCCGCTTTGGCGGTACGTAACGAAACCTGCAATGTGGTTGTTTGTGCAGACGCAGAAAAAGTGGCTGCCAGCAGGCACAGCGATACTAATAGTTTTGATTTCAACAGCTATACTTATTTAGAGTGGATAAGGCCTGCAAAAGAAATTAATTCTTCTCAAACAATTCCTTTTTATCTACTACTTTAACTTTTTGTTTTTCTTTCAAAGTCTTGCTTACTACATCGTACGGCCCTGTAACAACCTGTTCGCCTTCTTTCAACCCCTCGGTTATTTCGATGTAATTGATATCCTGTATGGCAGTTTTTACAATAGCCTTTCTTACCAAACCGGTTTTAGTATCTACAATAAAAACAACTACATCAAGATCGTCGGCGGAAGTGGATTTGGTTTTATCATCAGGAGCACTATTGGCTGTTGCTTTTTTACCCGAACCGGTACTGTCATCTTTTTCACGGGTAGTAACGGCGTTAATAGGTACGCTTAGTACATTAGCATGTGTTTGTGTTTGTATATCAGCGCTGGCGCTCATTCCCGGTCTGAATGGAAAAGTGCCTTTGCCAACCAGGTCGAGGTAACTTTCAGGAATTATGCGGATATAAACTTTGTATTGTGTAACATCATTGGTGGTAGCTGTTAATGCGCTTTGTGTAGCGGCCCCGTTATTGCTGCTGGCTATCTGCGTAACAATGCCTTTGAATTTCCTGTTGCTATAAGCATCTACTTCTATTAAAGCGCTGTCGCCCAGCTTTACTTTTGGAATATCATTTTCCCCAACATCAACCCGTATTTCTATTTTCTCCATATCAGCAATACGCATCATTTCGGTGCCTACGTTAAAGCTGTTGCCTGCAACACTTTCGCCTTTCTTTACATTCAGTAAAGATATAACGCCATCTGTTGGTGCAGTGATCACTGTTTTGCCAAGATCTTTGGTTGCTTTATTCAAACTTGCCCTTGCACTTTGCACACCTGCCTCGCCACCACGAATACCTTGTTGCGCTGCATTATAATTTGCTTTGGCTGTTTTTAAATTAGCATCAATAACATCAAACTCACTTCTGCTGATCACTTTATTATCAAATAGTTTTTTGTTGCGGTCGTAGTTTTGCTGAGCCTGGTCCATTTGCGCTTTCAATGCATCCAGTGCAGCCTGCGAATTGGCAACCTGTGCCTGCGATTGCGATACGCCGCTGGCAGCCTGGTCACGTTGAATACTGTAGATATCTGCGTATATGCGTGCCAGTACCTGTCCCTTTTTTACCGTATCTCCTTCAGCAACATTCAGCTCTGTGATCACACCGCTGATATCGGGGCTAATCTTTACTTCCACTTCAGGATATACTTTACCGCTGGCGTTTACGATCTCTGTGATGGTACGCTTTTGTACATTTTCAGCGCTCACTTTTGTGCCGTCGTCTTTGCCAAATACACCCATTTTAGAAAATATCAGCATCAATACCAGCAACACACCCAAACTTATCAATATCCATTTAATCGATTTGCTCATAGCAATAAAGTATTAATTGTTTTGCCCCATCCCTAAAGGGTGTTGCGAAGATTATGTTTTGTTATTTTTGAACCGCTTTAGTAATTCTATTAAATATTGTTGTATCACTCACTTGTACGGCATCACCTTGTTCATCTTTATCTGCAATATCCTTCTTCGTTAAGATCTCCTGCTAAGTCCCCTTTAGGGGCGGAGGGGCTTAGGCCTTACAACTTCAATCCCTGCCCCTTATAAAACTCCAGCACTTTCATTTTAAATACATAATCAAACTGGTTCAATGTATTTTGAAGGCGTTGTGTAAATAAATTATTTTGATTGGTGATCAGTTCAAACGTGCTCAGCATGCCTACATCATATCGCTGTTTGGCAAAATCGTAACTGCGTTCAGCAGCATCTACCGCTTTCTTTCCGGCGTTGAATGTTTCCAGTGCAACCATTGCACTATTGTAAGCCGTATAAATATCCTGCTTTATTTTTTGATTGTCTATTTCTTTCTGTAATTCCAGTGTTTTGATATTCAGCTTTGCTTTTTCATAATTGGTACGTAACGAGCCGCCATTGAAGATCGTTACGTTTATGCTTATCCCGATCGATTGCCTGAAATTATCAGACAATTGCGTACCAAAAGCATCAGATTTATAATAGCCTATTTTATTGCCTTGTGTAAGGTCTGGCGAAACAACATTATACGGCACACCATTTACTATAGTGATCAAACCTGTAGGCGTAGTATTGCCGGTAGGTATCTGTGCATATATCGGTGTTCGGGAAGCAATATATCCTGTACTCAAAGCGCCGAAGCCACCCAGTGTAGGATACATCATGCCTTTGGCAGCAGCAGCAGATTTTGCAGCAGCCTTTAATTTAAACTCATCATATTTCTGCTGTGGCTGATTGGCCAGTGCAGCAGTGTATACAGCTTCTGGTTGCAGGTCGGCTATACTTTCAACAAATATTTTTTCTACCGGCGGGGTATCTATTTCAAAAGGTTGTGCTGCGTCGATGCTCATGTATGCTTTTAAAGAAAGGATGGCTGCAGTAATATTGCCTTTGGCAGTGATCACGCTGGCGCTGTCTCGTGCAACCTGCGCTTCCAGTTCCGTAGCATTAAGCTCGGGCAGGTTACCGGCATCTACCAGTTGCCGGGTATTATTATATTGTGCTTTACTTTGCTGTAGTTGTATGCCGGCAATTTCTGCCTGTTCTGTAGCCAGTAATGCCTGCAGGTAAAGATTGGCAACACTAAGTGCAATGTCATTCCTTAATTTATCGGTATTGGCTTTTGCAGCCAGCAGTTCCCATTGATTGGCAGCGATAGTATTTTTTTTGCTGAAGAAATTAAAGATGTCTCCGCTGGTTTGTAATTGCAGATTATCTGAAAAATAACTCTGTGTAGTTAAGCTGTACGATGTTGGGTTTTGGTTGCGGCCCGAATTAAAACTGGAGCTGTTGGAAAAATTAAGGTTAGGGTATTGTGATAGCTTACTTTGTTTTAATGTAAGTTCACTGAATTTTTCCTGTAATGCCGTTTGTTTTACCGTAAGATTGTTTTCCATGGCATACTGGATACATTGCAGCAGGTTCCATTTTTGCTGGGCTTTTACTGGTGTAGCCGTTCCGGTAATGATAGCTGTAATAAATAGAAGGTAACGCATATACAAAAATATAACATCCTGCCCGAAACTGCTCCTGGCTTTTTTAATATTCAAATTAACGTTAAACCCTGCATTTTAACAATCCCTTAAATAATTTTTTTGGGACCGATGCAACTGTTTAAAGGATTTTTACGTCTTTATAGAAAGTAAGCCATTGTATGAACAACAAATTTAATAACCTGGGCAGGTATAGCCCAAAGGAAAGATACGTGCAGGTAAGCCATCTGCAGCTTATAACCGAAGGCAGCAAACTTATTAATGACGGGCAGAACCGGATCTATTATGCTGAATTATATGAGTTTTTCAGTAAGGACGCCTTCAGGAATTTCAGTATTAAGATGCCCATTGAGGGAACAGTAGTTTTTAAAACAGCGCAAAGAGAATTTGAGCTGAAGCCCAATAGTTTTTTGCTGAGTTACCGGCAACCGGGTAAAGTAACTATGGATTCTTCAACGCTCATCCGGAGTTTCAGTATCGATATAAAAAAAGAAACTATAGAGCAGGCATTACAACTGCTGGCAGCAAGCGGTAAATATGATCTTGCCGGAATGCAGGCTGATTATTTTTTCTCCCCTGATTTTTTTGAAAATGTTTATTCGTCAAAATGCAAACTGGGTAAGGAACTGAACAGCCTGGTACAGCAGTTGCTTGATAACAGCATTACACTTTCCGAAGCAACCTTTCTGTCAATAGCCCAAAAAGTCATCATCCACGAGCTGGAAAATTATAAAAGCCTCAATAAGCTTACCTCTATACGTACGGCTACCAAAAAAGAATTGCTGAAACGATTACTGAAAGGGAAAGATTTTATTGACGACCATTTTTTAAATAATCCGGCCATGACGGATATTGTAAAGCATTCCAATATGTCTGAATTTCATTTTTTCAGGAGTTTTAAGCAGGCTTTCGGATGCTCGCCTTACCAGTACATGATGAAAAAAAGGCTGGAACATGCTACTGTGCTGATCAGTAAAGATGAGACCTTTACCACAGTAGCATTAAAATGCGGTTTCCCCGACCTGTTCACTTTCAGTAAGGCCTTTAAAAGAGCATACGGTACTTCGCCATCTTCGTATAAAAGCAATGAGGCTTTTTCGCCGCAGATCTGACCATACACCTTTTTTCTTTCTTTTATTTTTTGACTGTAAGCATAGGTTTTGCCTATGCTTATTTTATGTAAAAAACCGAAACAATTTTTTGGAGGTATTATGTAAAACGGTCTGAAATATCATCCGTTAGAAGAATAGTTGTTATAGCAGGTCAAAAGTGATTTTTCTTACCAGGGAAAAAGGATGATCATGTAAAAAAGAGCCTTATATAAAAAAGAGCAGGTAGTAAAAACAACCCGCTGTTATGTAAACTCTTCGTTCACATGAGAAGATCTTTATGTATGGTTAACTGTTATCGCTTTGAAAACTAAAAGTACAATATAGAATGCTTCTTATTTTTCTTAATTTACTCAAACCGGTTAAAGTATCAGTGAAGATTAATTGAAAATTGCTGACTGTTTTTTTTAGCATATTTCGACAAATAAATTCAGTTACTTTCTATCCAGTCTTTCAGCTTGGAAAATTTTTGCTGATTAATGTCGATGCGTAAAGCATTAATGGCATCAATAACAATTTCAAACCTGCCTTCATCAAGTTGCCTGATCTTGTTTATGTATTTTCTGTTTACAAGAAATTGCCTGTTTGCCCTGAAAAATGATTTCGTATTCAATTGACTTTCCAGTTCGATCAGTGTTGATTGTATCAAAAATTTTGCGCCATTATCATCGTAGGCAAACGTTAATTTGTTATCCGTATAAAATGCGGGAATGTTATCGGTATTGATCAGTTGAAACTCTTTTCCTCTTTTTATAAGAAAAGTTTTTTGGGAATTTCCTGCTGCCTGGTTCATAGTATTTTCTTTTTGTAATTCTTTCTCAAAATGTTTTTTCAGCGTATAGAACTTTGCTATTGTCTTCTCCAGGGCATGTTGGTTGATAGGTAGTACAATAGTGTCGAAAACCGCATTGTGCAAGGATTCCGGCTCGGTGCCGGTAGCAGAAAGAATGATTAATGGGGGCGCTATGATCCTTCCATCTTCCTCCAGTTCCATAAACGAATTTCTATCGGTTATTATAAAATCAACCTCTTCATCTTTTGTAGCGGAGGATAAAAAACCGGTTGCAGATCGATAGGTTTCAAATAAAGTAATTCTTAGAGGAATTTCCTTAAGTGCAGTTTTGATTGCTTCGATCTTCTCTTCGCTTCCGATAATAGAGAATCTCAAAGAAGTGTTGGATACTTCAGACATAATTGGCTTTGGCTATACTTTAGATTTTAAAGTTCGCCTTTTTTTATAAAAATGTGATAACCGTTTATCATTTACTTGAAATGTGTTTTGTTAAATATTCTTTAACTAAAAAATAAGATGCATAAAAATTAAGAATTACAAATACACTTATAAAAAATATTTTTTATCCTGGTATAATTTTCATTTTTTTTCGTTTGTCAAAAAGTGCTTGCTTTTATATTCAGCATAATTTTTTATGTGTTTATCTGCTTATTATATCGCATTAGTTTTTTACTGATTTTTCCCATGCATCATATTGGTTAATTAGCATACCCTTAACGATATAGGACATTAAAACCATATAAAGAAAATGGTATTAAAAATTAAACTAAACACAGAGATTATGAGAAAATTTAAGTTAGTAGTACTGCTGCTTTTTTTCGGCATTACTAATGTTCTGGCGCAAACCACCAGGACTGTATCAGGCAGGGTAACGGATAAAGATGGCAATGCGGTGCCTTTTGCTACTGTTACTATCAAAGGAGGAAGAACCGCCTTTCCCGCAGATGTCAACGGCGTTTATGCAATTAAAGTAAAGGACGGTGATGTACTTACTATAACCGGAACAGGTTTCAACACTATTGATGTACCTGTAGGTAACCTTACCAACATTACTACAGTAATGGAACGGTCAAAAACAACTACTGATCTTAAAGAAGTTGTAGTAACCGGGGCCTTCGGTATCAGGCGTACGGGCAAAAGCACTACTTCCGGTGTTCAAACTGTTTCTTCTGACCAATTGAATACGGCACGGGTGAGTAATGTAAATAACGCCATTGCAGGTAAAGTGGCAGGTGTGCAGGTGCGTAGCCAGTCTGGTGCGGCCTTAGGTAAAATACCTGTTGTTCGCTTACGCGGTGAAAATGGATTGACCCCGGGGCCAGGCGCTCTTTATGTTGTTGACGGAACGATCATGCCGAATGCGAATGATATAGTTACCGATGATGTGGAAGATATTTCGGTTTTACAAGGTCCGGCTGCTTCTGCATTATTTGGCCCGCAAGGTAAGAACGGAGCTATTGTGATAACTACCAAAAAAGGGAAAAAGAACAATGGTATCGGCTTTGAGATCAACAGCGGTATCAAGTTTGATAAAGTATATATACTGCCCGATTATCAAAATTCCTATGCAGGTGGCGGTACATCTGTTTTAAATAAATATACCTGGAAGCCGGGCGACCCTGAAGGATGGAAAGCGCTGGATGGTAAATACTATCCTGACTATGAAGATGATGCCAGCTGGGGTCCACGCATGAATGGCCAGGAATACATTCCATGGTATGCATGGTATGGCGGCCACGAACGTTCTTTTAAAACAGCAAGTCTTACACCTCAGCCAAACAATGCAAAAGATTTTTATCAAACAGGTGTAACAAAAACCAACAACTTCAATTTTTCCAAAGCAGGAGATAATTATAACCTGAGGGCATCTTATACCAACCTTGATATAACAGGTGTGGTGCCAACCAGTTATTTAAAAAGAAATTCACTCGGATTGAATTCAACATTTGACCTGGGTAAATTCAGCATCAACGCTAATGTTAATTACCTGGCCGAGCTTTCCAATTCTGAAGACGATGATGGATATGGTAATGCCACAACCGGCAGCTTCAACTCCTGGTTTCACAGGGATCTTGATATGGGGATAATGAAAGAACTGCAGGACCTGAGATCTCCTGATGGTACAGTGCTGGCATCATGGAACCTGCATAATCCTGCCGGTTATGATGCATCAAATCCTAATGGTACCTACAGGGCCAACTACTGGTACAACCCTTATTCGTTTGAAAATAATATCATCAATACTTTCCGCCGCGACAGGCTTTCAGGCGATATCGGCGTAACCTATAAATTCAACAATGAGTTTAAGATAAGGGCCACTTACCGCAAGAACCAGCTTACACAGGTTGGGGAAAGCATATACAAAAGCATTTTGGAAAACAGCGGCGTTCAATCTGCCGTAACTCCTTTTGAATTGAACAGCAATAAGGCTGCTTATGGAACGATAAACAGTTTCAGCAACCGCCAGAATTATGAGTTGCTGGCTACCTATAATAAAAAGCTGAGGAATTTTGCGGTTAATGCCAATGCGGGTATAGATATCCTTAAAACACAGCAAAAGATAGAACAGGCCAATACAATGGGAGGTTTGGTTTATCCTGATCTGTATTCGCTGGAAAATTCAGTAAATGAAATTGCCAATGTATTCCGTGCAGATGGCGCTAAGGATTACAGGGACCAATCAACACAAAGAGGATTATTTGTAAGGGCCGATGTTGGCTTCAGAAACTATGCTTTCCTTGAAGGATCTTACAGGAGAGATTATTTATCTACACAATCTCCTAATAACCCTTATATCGATTCAAAATCATTCGGCGCTTCTTTTGTGTTCAGCGATCTTATCAAGAACAAATCGATCTTAAGCTATGGAAAGATAAGAGGCTCATGGGGTGAAGTAGTGGAAGATCTGGCTATCTATCAATTAGGCACCTACTATACATTAGGTACACAATGGGATGGTAATATCATGATGTCTGAACCCAATTCAATAAAATCAGCTTCTTTATCAGGAGCTGTGAATACAGAAAAAGAAGTAGGTATCGATCTGCGTTTCCTTAAAAGCAGGTTAGGCGTTAGCGCTACGTACTGGGACAGAACAAACAAAGATTTCCCTGTAACCGTAGCTACTTCACAAACCAGCGGTTCTACCAGCTTTGTAACCAATGCAGGTGAAATTGCCAAGAAAGGTATTGAGCTTTCTGTGAACATTAAACCAATAATGAGCAAGAACTTTCAATGGGATATCAATGCAACATGGGGAAGATTGATCAAGAACGAAGTGGTATCTATTTACCCGGGTATTCCAAGATTAACCAGCGCAGCAGGTCAGGGTTCTTATGCAGGCACCTATGCGGCCTATTTAGTTAGTGAGCCAGGCAAACCATGGGGCGAAATATTCGGAACAGGCATACTTAAAAATAACGGCGTACCGGTACTGGATGCAAACGGTTTGTATCAAAGGCAGGCAGATGTTGATTTCGGAAGCGCTTTGCCTGATTATACCGGCGGTGTTCAAAATACATTTACCGTGTTCAAAAATTTTGTGCTGAACCTGAACGTAGATTATTCTCACGGCGGTAAATTCTTCTCGCTCTCTGATTTCTGGGGCACCCAATCGGGATTACTGGCAAAAACAGCCACATTGAATGACAAAGGAAATTCAATAAGAGATGCTGTTGCAGATGGCGGCGGTGTGCATGTGTTTGGTGTTGACGGTACAGGCAAGCCGGTTGATAAATATGTAGAAGCCTTTACTTATTTCCATCAATTTGTAAACAATCAAATAAACGAGGCCAGCATCTACGACCTCACTTTTGTTAAGCTGAGAGAAGTAAGCATTGGCTATAAGATTCCGGTAGAAAAACTGGGCTTAGGTAAATACATTAAGAATGCAACCTTCTCTGTTGTTTCAAACAATACCTGGCTGATCTATTCTAAACAAAAAGGATTTGATCCGTCAGAAATAAGCAATGTATATGGAGAAAACGGGCAGTATCCTGGTACAAGGTCAATAGGCGTGAATTTGAAAGTAGGATTTTAATAATAAACGATCATCAGTTACTTAAAAATACAATTATGAAAAATATACAACGGGTTTCCAAAATTGTCTTGACCGGCCTGTCAGCAGTATTGATCACTGCGGGCTGTAACAAGATCAGTGATTTTGGTTCTACCAATATTAACCCCAACGGGGCAACGCAGCCCATAACAGGAGCATTGTTAACTACTGTTGAAGCGCAGATAGGGCATATCAATTCAATAGATAACTTCTTCAACTTTGGTGCGCTGTATTGTCAATACACTACACAAACACAATACGCCGATAAGGCACGCTACGGAATACCGCAGGTAGAATACAGCATGACGTCGTACAATGAAAGCGGTGCCGGTGCTACTATTGGACTGTACTCCGGGCCAATGATGGATTGCCAGGTGATCATCAATAAGAACACCGATCCAACTACAATGGCATTTGCCGGTCAATCGGGTTCCAATACCAACCAGATCGCCATTGCGAAGATCCTGAAGTCGTATATCATCTGGACCATTACCGACAGGTGGGGAGATGTTCCTTATTCCGAAGCGCTTACTGCAAATGTTACCAGCAACGTAACACCAAAGTACGATTCGCAAAAAGATATTTACCTGAAGATGTTTGCCGATCTGAAAAGTGCGGTAAGTTCTTTTGACCCGGCAGGTGCGCCGATAAAAGGCGATATAATCTTTGGCGGCGATATTGATAAATGGAAAATGACCGCCAATTCTTTACGCATGCTAATGGCATTACGCTTAAGCAAAGTATATCCTGCAGCAGGAGATGTTGCTGCAACAGAATTTGCAGATGCAGAATCAGGTGGAGGAATACTTACCAACGCCAATAATTTCACCTTGACCTATGCAGGCGGGAATTTAAAGAACCCTTATTTTGCTATGTACGATGGAAGGTCGGATTATGGCGAAAGCAAAACCTTTTATGATATACTATCCGGCTTAGGCGATACACGGCAGTCAGCGTACGGCACTTCTTCTGTTTCTTCTCCTTATGGATTAACAGATGATGATGCAAGAGCTTTCGGATCAGCTAATCCTACCTATTCCAAAAATCTTGCAGCAGCGTTCAGAACAACAACATCACCAATTGTAATGGTTTCGGCATCGGCAGTTTTACTGGCACGGGCAGAAGCTATTGAAAGAGGATGGATCACCGGTGATGCAAGAGCCAATTATGAAGCAGGTATCACCGCATCTTTTGCACAATGGGGCGTTACTATGCCTGCAGGTTATTTAACTTCTGCAACAGTTGATTATAATACCGGTACAGGGGTCACCTCATCAGTAGGACAAAATCCTTACAACTCTATACCGGCCAGCTCAAAAGCAGCTACCACAAACAAGATAGACCGCATTGCATTGCAACGCTACATCGCATTGTATCCTGATGGCGGCCAGGGCTGGGCAGAATGGAAAAGAACCGGCATCCCTCAATTGCAGCCAACAACTTATGCATTGGGAAAACAGATACCAAGAAGATATGTGTACCCGGTTAATGAAAGGGCATACAATCCCAATTCGGTTAATGCAGCAGTTGCCGCAATGCCTTATCCCGGTGGCGATACACAGGATAACAGGGTATGGTGGGATAAGCCATAATTATATTTTACTGAAGTATCAGTCATTGACTGATACTTCATTTTTCTTTTTTAGTTAAACAATTAATCACCTTAATTATGAAATATTTAAAAATAAAAAACCTGCTGATGCCATTGGCGCTGATCTGTTTTATTTTCAGCTCCTGCGATAAAGTAGAAACACCCGAACCGATAGGCACCGGTGGCCAAAAAATATTTAAGATAATGGATTATGGCGGGCTGTCTAATTTTTCCAGCACTGCATTAGTGTATGATCCTTCATCAACAAGTGAGATACTGGAACTGCATGTGGAATATTCAACACCGGTTGTTGCCGACCAGGATATAACTGTTACCATCGGTGTTAATGCAGATGCTATTACAGCATACAACCAGGGTAAGCCGGCAAATGAACAATATACTTTACTGCCAACAACAGCTTATACGATCACAACAGCTACAGCAAAGATCAAAGCAAAGCAAACGGTATCCGAACCATTTTATATTGAATTCAATCCAAGCATGATCGATCAAACAAAGAACCTGATGCTGCCGATCACTATCACCAGTTCTACCGGTGCAGCAGCAGATGTAAAGATCGCTGAAGGTGCAGGGATAGCGTATTTCCATTTTATCGGCAACCCGCTTGCGGGCCCTTACAACGTAACCGGTACAAGATATAATTATACCGGAACAGTAGCATGGAGCGGACCACCGGCAGCTATACCGGCAGGAGGTACTCCATCTGCGGTACCAGCTGTAAAAGTTGCTATACCTATCAGCAGCCAGACAGTACAACTGGATATTGCAGCTATCGGCGCCGGTGTACTGGATTATTTATATGAAGTAACAGGTGATGCAACATTTGCAAACATCACTGTTGGGTATAATGATGTATTCAATGCTGCCAATTCAAATATCAGGACATATTTGATAAGCTACACGCCGCCAAGCCCAACGCAAAAAGCAGCGTTCCATTTTATCACGCACTATAATAATAATAGTACAGGTACGGGGTCAGACCGTATCATTGATGAAACCTTTGTTCATCAATAACAGATCGATACTAAATAAGAATAACTGCTGTAAAAGCTTCCGCAAGGGAGCTTTTACTTTTTTATTGCTGCGCAAAAATTTAGCATAAAATAAATGTTACCAGTATATTAAATCGAGGGGATACTAAAAAATCACCCTTTTAGGGTATTGTTTAAAACAATACACCGATATACTTTTGTATCGTCGGGAAAGATGATACAGGGACAAGGATCATCTTACTGCTAACCCGGCAATTGACAGAACCCCCTGTTCTGTTAAAACTGACAGCGAACCTTAATAACCATTTCAGCCCCTTTTAACCAATTTCAGCAAATGTTCCCGGGTAGCCGGGAGAGGAATTGTATTGCATAATACAAACTAAATAGAAAAAACAAACACGTATGATAAAACACACTACATGCATGGTTTTATCGCTGTTGCTTTTTTGTATTGGGGCTTTTGCACAAAGCACCTTTACGCCGCAAACCATCAATATCGGTGGAGGAACGAACAATGATCCGTCCTCTTATTACCGCTACGAATGGAGTATCGGCGAAGCTTCGGTGATACAAACCTTCAGCTCTGCAACGCTTATCGTTACTGCCGGGGTACTGCAGCCCGGAACAAACACCAACACGGTTAACACCAGTGACCAGTGGGGCCTTAATGAAATAAAGGTATTCCCCAATCCTGTTGTAAGCCAGCTGGAGGTAAATATTATCTCTCCGCAAAAAGGCAGGATAACCATGTTGCTCTATGATGCATCCGGAAGGCTTATGGGCACTAAAGAAATGGATTATTCCGGCATTGGCCAGATAACCAAATGGAATTTTGCAGGTTACAGCGCAGGCCACTACACACTTAAAGTAACATTGGAAGCATCGCCTGGTTCAGTTAATAAAAAAGGCGCTTTCAAAATCGAAAAACTCACTACCAATTAATCTTAACACTAACAGACAATGAAAAAACTAATTGTATTATTGATCGCTATTACAACATATTCGATCACCATGGCGCAGGCGCCCAACCTGATGAACTTCCAGGGCGTAGCACGCAACTCTGTAGGTAATGTAGTTGCCAATCAAAATATCTCTGTGCGTTTAACTGTACACGATGGTACCGCCACCGGCACCACAGTATATAGTGAAACAAGGGCAGTTACTACCAATCCTTTCGGGTTGTTCAATATTGTTATCGGCAGCGCAGGCGCTACCAATGTAACCGGTACCATTGCCGGGGTTAACTGGCTTAGCAGCGCCAAGTTCATCCAGCTGGAAGTAGATGCAGCAGGCGGCAACTCCTATACTAATGTAGGTACCACGCAACTGGTAAGTGTGCCGTATGCTTTTTCCGCAGGCACTGCTTTACCATCTGGCGCAGCAGGCGGCGATTTGAATGGTACCTATCCCAATCCAACATTGGCTAACACTGCGGTTACTGCCGGCAGCTATGGTAATGCCACTAATTATTCCACTTTTACTGTAGATGCAAAAGGAAGGATAACTTCAGCAGCGCAAACAGCATTGCCAACAAGCCTGCCGCCAAACGGCGCAGCAGGTGGCGATCTTTCAGGAACTTATCCTAACCCAACATTGAATGTGCCGCTAACAAAAACTTCTGCACAAGGTGCCAACGCCTTGCTTAACCTCACCAATTCATCTGCAACTGGTACTAATGGCGCTATCAATGCCAACACTGCCAGTACAGATGCAAGTGCAACAGCCATACAGGCTACAGTAACATCTACCACACCCGGAGGTTTTTCTTCCGCAGTACGTGGTATCAATAATGGTACAGGCGGCTTAGGTATTGGTGTATATGGTTCGCAAAACGGAAGCGGCTGGGGCGTATATGGAACCACGCCATCCGGTGTTGGTGTGTATGGCAACAGTACTTCCGGTATAGGTTTATATGGAGCTTCCACTTCGGGCAATGCCTTGCAAACCGCCGGTAAGATACAACTGACCGGCATCAGCGAAGGCGCAGGAAAAGTATTGACCAGCGATGCTTCGGGTAATGCTACCTGGCAGGCTGCCGCTGCAACAGGCGTAACAGGATCGGGCACATTGAATACCTTATCTAAATTTACCCCAAGCGGAACTGCTGTCGGTAATTCTCAAATAACAGACGATGGAACAAGCGTTGGCATAAATACACCAACATTGAGCCCGAATATAAAAATGCAGGTAACCGCAGGCGCTATCGGTAACGGTATCCGCAGCACCTTAACAGGCACACCATCTACCTCAATAGCTACTGCAGGTTCTATATACGGTGAATCTACAACAGGTATTGGTGTGATAGGTGTGAGCGGTACGCAAAATGGTGTGTACGGACTTTCTACCGGCACACTTGGCGGTACCGTAGGTGTAAGCACCGGCACAGGTAACGGTATCTGGGGTGTGGCCACCGGCGCTGGTGTTGCAGGTTTTTTTGATGGCGGCCCAACGGGCAGGGGCATCATCGTTTCTGTAGGTGCATCGGGTATGGGAACTACCACACCTACCAGCCGTCTTACCGTAATGCAGCCAGCTACTCCTGTACCGGCGGTTGATACGTTTGCAGCCATCACTGCTTATTCTTATACAGCGCAGGGTTGTTTAAAAGGTGGCTTGTTTGGTAATTACAACGGAAGCAACTATGGTACCGGCGTACAGGGTATAGGTTATAATGGTGTAAATAACCAGGATGCAAATGCCATCTTTGGTGTAGGCAACCAGGATCTTGGTGTATTCGGCTCTGCCAATACTGCCGGTGTAGAGGGTGCTTCTGTAGGTGGTATTGGTGTGGTTGGCTATAACAAGAACGCCAGCTTTGCGGCTACTACCGGTATTGGTAATACGTATGGTGTGTATGGTAATGCCAGTACTGTTGGTGGTGCCACCGTGCCTAATGTACGTTATGGCGTATATGGATTTGCATCAGGCGCTGCTACCAATTATGCCGGTTACTTTAGCGGTAATGTGGAAATAACAGGAAGCATTGCAAAGGGCAGCGGTACATTTAAAATAGATCACCCGCTTGATCCGGAAAATAAATACCTGTATCACAGCTTTGTAGAAAGCCCTGACATGATGAACATCTACAACGGTAACATTACTACCGATGCCAATGGTTATGCTACTGTAACCATGCCCGATTATTTTGATGCGCTGAACAAAGATCTCCGTTATCAATTAACCGTGATAGGCACTTTTGCGCAGGCAATAGTGGGTAAAGAAATGAACGGCAACCAATTTGTTATCCGCACCAGCGAGCCTAATGTAAAAGTAAGCTGGCAGGTAACCGGTGTGCGCCAGGATAAATATGCCAATGCACATCGTGTAGTGCCTGAAGTAGAAAAAGAACCACAATACAAAGGCTACTACCTGCATGCAGAAGAATGGGGCAAACCTGCTAACCGCAGCATTGGTTCTTTAACAAGGCCAAAAGATGCGTCAACTGTTAAAACACCAAAAACATCTACCAACCAAAACAACGATGCAAAACCTGCTGTTGTAAAAGATGGTACTGTAGGCGGTGTACAGCTGGATGTAAAGAGCAATAAATAATAACCGGCCCATAATACATAGAAAAACCAAACTGCCTCAGCGATGGGGCAGTTTGGTTTTTATTGTCTGAACGGGGATTGAGTGGATGGTGGGATTAATTGGATTTCCGATCTTGTTAATCCTTTAATCTTCTAAATCATGGTTCAGATTTTTTTTACCGCAGAGGATACCTTATTGTCTGAACGGGGATTGAGTGGATGATGGGATTAACTGGATTTCCGATCTTGTTAATCCTTTAATCTTCTTAATCATGGTTCAGATTTTTTTTACCGCAGAGGATACCTTATTGTCTGAACGGGGATTGAGTGGATGGTGGGATTAATTGGATTTCCGATCTTGTTAATCCTTTAATCTTCTTAATCATGGTTCAGATTTTTTTTACCGCAGAGGATACCTTATTGTCTGAACGGGGATTGAGTGGA
>JBEHZB010000008.1:0-221914 GCA_048497855.1 Bacteroidota bacterium
AACCCGGCAGGTTATCATAACACTTATGGAATAGTGGTAAACTATCCAAATAAAGGCCTGGTTATTCATTACGAGATTGCGTGCGCTTTCGTAAAAAGGGCTTTGGAAGGGAAATTTATTCTAACGTTTGACCGAAAGCAGGTTTTTATAAATAATAAACTGCCTGGCAGTAAAATATATGAAATGGCAGATGAGATGGCAAAATGCGTATACCCGGTAACTGTAGAGATCAGTGGAGGTAACAGGATAACTTCCATCATTAACTATGAAGAAATAATATCCCGCAGCAAGCTGACATTAGAAAAGCTGTCCCGGTATTTGGAAGGGGATGCGGCAGCAGAGGCCTTTGAGATATTTGAAAAGCATTGCAGCAATCCAAACACTGTTATTTCCGGGCTGCAATCGGAATTGTATTACAAACTGCTCTTCCTGCCTTTGCATACCCAATATGTAACAGGCCTTTCAGCAAATCTTGCTATGCCCTCTCCTGGCATTAACAGTGCGCCGGCTAAAGCCATCGCTACGCTATTGCCCTGCTATAATGAAGGCGGAAAGGTAGTAGCAGATGTGCATGGGCAAACAGATGACGCAGTTTTTTCGATCCATTATCAACTTTATCCGGAAGACCATACTGTTTACGCTGTGGCCGGCAATGCCACCTATACTAATAGTAAAAATGAGGTTAACAATATGGAATTTGAGATCTACCATACAGATCCGGAAAAGCGCATTGTCAACCAGGCATCTTCATTTTTAAAAGATCAAAATAATACCCACAGGGAAGACCGGATATCATGCCTGGCAGATGAAGAAGATGCACAGCTCCGAAAGAAAAGCCTTTGGGATATTTTTCGTTAACATACAAACAATAATAATTAAGAACAATGGCAAGTAAACACCTGGTATGTGATGGCGCACTTTGTAAGTGCAAATATGGTACAGCGCCTGATAAACTGAAAGTACTTACGCATAATAAAGAGTACATTAATGATCCCCGGGGCGCTAAAAAACTTACAGCAAGCACAAAAGATATCAATGCCACTTTTGAAAAAAATACATTCGGCTCCTGCAGCAGGCAAAAAAACAAACCCTGCCAGGCAATAGTAACGGAATGGAAAGGATTCTATGATAAGATAACACTTACCCATAAAGGCAAAGTACTTACCGAAGACAGTAAAGCTACCTGTCCCGTAGGTGGCCCGGATTGCATAGAGATCATCTTTCACGGGCAAAAAGGAGAAATAACACAGCAGCATAAAGAAAAGGCTGATGATGCCGTGCTGGCACATTTATACCCTTTTGGAAATTTGAAAGCGGATAGTTCACAAAATTTGAAAATACCCCAACAATAATTTTATGGAAGGTTTACACACAAGAGTTTACGCTATAACCGGCGATAAAAAGCATTCTTCATACAATGAGGCTACCAATACATTAACGCTTGAAAAAGCAGGGCGTTTTACATACGCTATTGCAGAGTATGAAGAGGAGTATAAGCATATAAATGAGGAGATAAATAAATTAAAGAAAGAGGCTGGCCACTCGCAGCAAATGCTGGATAAAGACAAGGGCTCTTTAAATTCAGCATACAGCAACGACCGTAAAATATATGATCAGCATAAAAAGAACAATGATAAATTACAAAAAGCGAATGCCCAAAAATTAAAGGCAAGTGAGGCGAAGCTTACCGCTTTAAAAGAAAAATACAGTGATATACATTGGATATGGACTGTAGCGCATGAAGGTATGCACTTCACTAATGAAGACTATACTTTTGCGGCGCCATACACCGGGCCGGCTGGCCTTAGCTTTCCGAAGGTATTGGAAGGCGGCACAGGCGGATATCTGGAAGCCTGCCATTACAACCCCGTAAACAAAACACAAAAGAACCCCCAGAGCGGGCAGCAGTTTCCGCAAGGCAAATTACCCTTTGGCGCATTTGTAAAAGCTACGGGCACACCTAAAATAATCGGGGCCATCTGGAAAGATAAGGATGGGAAAAAAATAGAAGAAAAAGCTGCCTATGGCTCTACTGTGTTCCTGCACATATACACCGAAGGGCTGCATGGGCATGAGCTAAAGGTTAAGCTGAGAGATACTAAATGGGTAAATGCCGATCTTTCTGTAACAGCAAGAGATGCTGATGGCCAGGCGGTAGAAAGCCTTGATAATACCGGTTTTGATACAGTTTTTCATAGAAAAGTAAAAGCTGTTAGGGCAGCAGGTGCAACTGAAACCGTAGCTAAAGGAGCGGTAGGTGACATACTGATACATGATAAAGGAAAAGGAAAAGAAAAGAAAAAGCAAAATATTACCCATTACCAAAAAGCCATGTTTGCTGTATATATAGACCCGCTTTGGGAAATGCAGGGCGGGCATGACCTTACTGTAAATCCCATTGTGTACCACGCGGGGATAAAAGATGGCAAGGCAGATTTGGATACCTGCAAATTAGAAGTAAGCAAAGAGGATGCTGAATACACTTACACAGAAGCGCTTGGCAACAGCCCCGTGCTGGTAGAAGACAGCGATCTGAAGCCAAAGGATGGCAAGAAGCGAGTTGATTTTACATTTGGTGTTTTTATAGATGGTACTATGAATAATAAGTACGATACTATAGCAAGGCAGGATTGGGAAGATGCAAGGATAGCGGGAGATAAGAATAACCCAATAGAACATTTAAGAGTACATGCTGAAAAGAAAGAAGACGTGGCCCCAACCGAAAATTATAAATATGGCGAGGTAAGCTATGAGAACGACCTGAGCAACCCGGCGATACTTTTTAAATATTATTCAGAGCTAAAATCTACTCCGGAACATCAGATTTTCAAAGTTTATTCTGAAGGGATGGGAACTAATACCTTGGCAGACAATAATGGAAATGTAATAAGCTATGAAACAGATGACAACATCGGTACAGCATTTGGCGCAGGAGTTTCGGGCATACTTGCCCGTGTAAGGAGGGCCATAAAGCTGATGGTGGATAAGATAAAGGTAGATGAAGATCAAACTATAGGTACACTCACTATAGATGTATTTGGCTTTAGTCGGGGTGCTGCTGCTGCCCGCAATTTTGTGCATGAGATAACAATGCCCCCATATTACGCTACCACCAACTCCGGCAGTACAGATGATGTAAGATCAGTTGCCGACCGCAGCTATGCAACCGATCATTATGATACTCCTGTAGCAGATAAGTACAGGCACAACGCCATGATGCTCCCAAGCAATGGCCATTTGGGGTATCTCCTTACAGAAGAGCGGCAGCTTACATTCGACAGGCTTATTGTTCGCTTTGCAGGGCTGTACGATTCTGTTCCCCATCACGGCCTTTTTCAGGGCAATGATATGGAGTACCTGGGGCTAAACAGTATTGTAAAATCAAAATATACAGTACACCTTGTAGCCGGCGATGAGCACCGGAAAAACTTTAGCCTTGTTGACCTCTCCTGCATTACCGGTACAAAAGGCGGCGGTCATGCAGCAAGGGGTGTAGAGCTATATCTGCCGGGCGTGCATTGTGATGTGGGCGGCAGCTATGCGGAAGGCAGGCCCGAAAAGAACGGCGCCCTTATGCCATGCAGTAATGCTTATCAATTTGAGCAGGAAAGGAAGTGGATGATAGATGAGGGATGGTATCAACCAAATGAGCTGACGGAAATAAAGATACCAGGTACCAACAGTATTTTATCAGGTACAAGAGATTATGTAAGCAATCAATACAGCTTTATCCCGCTGCATATCATGTTGAGGTTTGCAACAGAAAAAGGTTTGGAATTCAATACAAACATATCAACTGACTATAAGTTTACCGATTATTACGGACAATTACCGGGTAATAGTGATTTCCTTACGGGTATTGAAAATCGCTTGTTTGATTATGCGTTTAATAATGGAAAACACTTTGATTTTATACCACAACAGGAGTACAAAGAGACGCTGTATTATACGGATCCTGAAAATGCTGCGCAAGCGTATACAGAATATAAGTGGAGGCAGAAGGAAGGGCAAAAAAGGCTGGATGCAAGCGTAGCAGAACAGAATACCACGATAAAAAAACTGCGCAATAAATACCTTCATTTTAATGCCAACTACGATAGCTTAATAGGAGTAAATGAGCCGAATATTGTAAACAATAAACGTAAACGTCATATAAGAGGAGCAATATGAAAAACATCTTAATAATAGCCTGTCTCATGCTTGCCGGGGCGCTAAGTTCGTGCGGGCAGGCACACAATACAAAAAAGCCTATGGAAAAAGAAAAAACTTTTGGATGGAGCGTATCTGTGACTGCTCCACGCAATTACACTACAGAGGTTCACAAAGGGTATTTTTCAGGAACCGATAAATTCATTTCTGCCATATATAACATGGGTGCGCAGGGCAATGGCTGGTGCGAAGAAGGAACTACAGGCGCAGGTAGCGGCAATACCATTCCCTCAAAATTGACGCTTACATGGGTAAGCTATGCGGAGAAGAAATTCTGGAAAATAGACACGCTGATAGACAGCGTAAAGATCCTTCATTTGTTTGAAGAAGGCTATATGAACACTGACAGGACGGGTGTTACAAGCCGTGTAACTTATAAGCAGATAATAATTGGGTTAGCTCCCGGTGGTATAGTAGTACTATGGCTTGCAGGCGATAACCGGCGTGTGGAGGTTGGCAGGTACCAGGCAAAGGAAACCTCTGTAGATGTGAATGCCTTCGTGCCTGTTCCGGGAACTTATAAGGACCTGGCCGAATTTTATACAATCCATTATGAAAACTCAATACCCGAAAAAACAAAAGAATTGATAAAAGCAAAAGGCATTCCTTTTGGTGTTTGGGATGAGTACAGGGTAAAGTACAATTACAATTTCCGCATACAGTTTTATAAAGAAGACAAGGAGGACTACAGGCATTGTACTTACTTAAACGGTGAGGAAGAGATCATAAAAGGCGAGAATTTAAAGAGTTTCCAAAAGAAGGCTTTGCCTTGGCGGGTTAATTTAAAATTTACTGAAAAATGGGCAGAGGCTGAGTTTAATGACGAAGAATTAATGGCAGCCTTTAAAGAGTTTACTAAAGAAGATAAAACTGCCGAGGTAGAAATAGTAGGTAAAGTTGGTTTTATGTACAATGATATGGAGTTTTGGGTACAATGTAAGGATAAAAAAATACCATTAAAAAAAGTAAAAATAGGTATGTGGAATAGAGCTAAACCTCAATAAAAATAAAAACTCCGCAACAAATGCCTGCACTGGAACGCCAACTACGGCGAAGGAGGAAGCGTTATGGATTCTGTAAAGAAAATAGTGGCACAGCCTAATCAGCCACGCTTTAATAACGGCAAACGAGAACGCCATATAAGAGGATAATGAAAAAAATAGCGATATACCAATTGATAACGATAGCTCTTTTACTATTCGTTGCGGCGTGTAATAATTCTAAGACAATAAAGATGGAAGAAAAAGAAAACTTTGGGTTTAATGTGTATGTGGCTGCCGATGATAGGTATCCTGTTGAAGTACATGAAGGATACCTGGCAACAAAGGATAAGCTTATAACAGGCATTTTTAAAAATGGGGTTGAAAAGGGAGGCTGGTGTTTTGAAGGTAGCAGCACCGGTGGCGGCAACACTATACCATCCCGTTTATCCTTAACGTGGGCAAGCTATGCGGAAAAGAAATTCTGGAAGATAGATACTATTATCGATAGCTCAAAAATGCTGTCATTATTCAGGCAGGGTTTTATGTTTACTGATAGGTTAGGTGTAACAAAAAAAGTAACTTATAAAGGTATAACCATTGGCCTTGCCCCCGGTGGTGTAGTAGTGCTTTGGCTGGTAGGCGATTTTCAAAGAACAGAAGTTGGAAGATTTCAGGGAAATGAAACTGTTGTAAATGTAAATTCATTTTCTAATAATTCTCAAAACTTCAGCCAGGATGAATTCATGCAATACTCTTACAACGGTTTTGTCCCGAAAGCCACTCAAGACCAAATAGCGCAGCATGGTATTCCCTTTGGCCTTTGGGATACTTACCGTGTTCATTACAATTACAGGTTTCGCATTCAGTTTTATAAAGAAGATAAAGAGGATGATGACAGACATATAACTTATTTAAACGGCGAAGAAGAACGATTGCATGGAACAGAGCTGACATCTATTTTAAGCAGGCCATTACCCTGGCGAGCCAATTTATATTTTAGCGAAAAATGGGCAGAAGCAGAATTTGATGATACAGAGATAATGGGAGCGTTTAAAGAACTTTTAAAAGGCGACAAAAATGCTCCATTAGAAATTGTAGGTAAAGTTGGGTTTATGTACAATGATATGGAGTTTTGGGTACAAAGCAAGGATAAAAAAGTACCATTAAAACAAGTAAAAGTGAAGTTGTGGAATAATTAAAGCATAACATAAAAGAACAATAAGAAAACTCCGCAATAAATATTTTCACTGGAACGCTCACTGTACAAGGTAGCAGCCTATTCTCTCACAAATAAAAATTTTACCATGATTATAAGATTCAATGTATTATTAATGTTGGCATTTTTATTAGTTCCCCTTTTTTTAGTCGCACAATCTAAGTACGGTCATCTTCAATACAAAGATGGAAAACCCTGGACAGGTACTAAAAAAGATGAAAACCAATTGGTGAATTACAAGGATGGCAAACTTGAGGGGTTGCAGATAAAGTATCATGAAAACAGGATACAAACCATAAAAACGTGGTACAGCAATAATTTGGCGGATAGTGTATTGTATGACGCACTGCGGATAAAAAATATAAGCCAGTCACTTAAAGGATATTATAAAGATGGAAAACCTTTTAATGGTTATTTTATCAGGGAGAATAATGGGCTAAAAGAAGGAGTAATTCAACTTGATCTTTACAATAATGGTTTATTGGAAAAATCATTTTCGAAAAGTATCGTTGCAAATATTATTGAGTCTTACAGAACAAAAAAAGACATTACAGATGATTTTAACAAGCCACTGCTGTTGTCCGTTACAACAGTTTACAAAGATGGTAAACCATATAATGGAACTGCATATTATCAGTTTGACGACAGGCATAATATTTATGAACAGGAACTCATAAATGGTAAGACCTCCCGTATAAATGTAGCTGCTTTTGACGTAAATGCAGCTGGGTTATTAGTTTTAGAAACAGCAACTGATGGTTACAAATTATCAACATACAATGTTGACGAAGCATATTCCGGCATAGAGATAGACACTCAAGCGATAGCGGTTAAATATACACAGCATGATAAAATGAAGGGCAAAGTAATACTTACAAATAATGGGAAGAAAATGCTGGGCTATAATATTGAGTTTCATGAATTGGGAGACATTGAAACGCCGGTAACAAAAGGAGTTCAAAAAGTATTCAGGTTGTCCCACAATAAAATTATTGTACAAGAAAACTCAAACAGAGTAATAGACACCGCAGTCCGTAGAGCTGCGGGTTATATCAGGCTTGATGTAGATCTGCTTTATGATGTTGATATAAGTAATGTACAAGCAGTGGCGGCATTTTTTGAAAAAAATACAACACAAAATTTATTGGGTAGTTTGTTTATAGATGAAACAGGATTGTTATACGGCGTAGATATAAAGAAAAATGGTGATACTTATAACTATACTATTTACAATGAAGGAAAAATAACACATCAGAATACAAATCTGACATTCTCTGCATTAATCGAAACTTTAAGAAAGGAAAATGGCGGAAATGAGGTTAACGATTAAAGAATATTCTTTGCAATGACCTTCATGGGCATTTTTCTGTCTACATTCTGTATAATGAATATCTTATTGTTATTGCGGTTCACCATGCTCTCATTAAAAAATCATTAGAGCGCTCAATATATTTTCCCCTCAACTACTTTTTAATTGTTTTTCTCTTCAGAGTCTTCTTTGCGCCTCCGCGTCTTTGCGGTGAAAAAAACAAACATCATTAAAGCTGAATAAAGTTCATCGACTTGTTTCCCAAAAAAGCAAGCCAAAAGCTTAAGCCAATCCTTCATTTTCCAGTATAACTACGCATAAAATCTCTACAATTTCCTGTTATTTTTAAAGGCGAAAATTATCATTTACCTAAACTTAAAATAACCAGTTATGAGTTTCTTACTCTTTAAGGGCGCACCGCCGGAAGTAAAGCCCACACCACCTACCAGGCCAAATATGCGTAAAGCATTTTCTGAATGGCTGATTAAGAATTATGGAAGCGATTACCAGAAAACACTATTGCAGCAGCGCTCTAAAAATAAGCGGCTGATGCGTAAGAGTGGTTTTAGTTTGGAAGCAAAAGAAGAAGCAGGGCAACCTGTTGTGGGTATTGTTGGCGGGGGCTTTGCAGGTATGTATGCAGGATTGATACTGCAGTCGCTGGGCATTGAATTTGAAATATTTGAAAGTTCGGACAGGGTAGGCGGCCGTATCAAAACATGGTACTCTACCGATTATAATGAAAAGAATAAAGACAAAGCCTGCCTGTACGGCGAAGTAGGCGGTATGCGTTTGCCACAGTTTGCCCCTGACATGCTGCCGGTACAGCAACTGGCGCTTGGCGTAAATGCAGTATTGAAAAGAAATGGTTTGGAAAAACAAATGGTGTATTGGCGCAAGTTCTTTTATAATTCACCGGTGCAGCGTATGCGTTTCAATAATATGGACGCACCGGTTATTGCAAAAAATGCGGCTACCAACAGCTTAAACTTTGGTAAGGCGGATGGCGGCGACCTGGATAAAGTTTGGGTTACCAAACAAAAAGGATCAAGTGGGCCATACCTGCCGGTGAACATGATCATGGATATGGTGAATACTCCTTTTATTGATGCCATAAACAAGAATTTTGAAAAGGGCTTTGAAATGCTGATGCAGTACGACGAATATTCGATGTGGAGTTATCTGACCAATGTATTTACATTGGGTCAACTGGGAGAATATTACCAGGAAGAAATGGGACCTAAGAAAGCCAACATTCCGTGGTCGGTGGCCAGCTACCTGGAAACTACCAGTGTGGGTTCGGGCATGTTTGCTGTTTCTTTTGTAGAGATGGTTTTGGCTGCTTATGATTGGGGTGGAAGCAAAGATCCTTATCGCCCTAATGACCCCAACGTGTACATGCTTACAGTTAACCAGGGCATGCAAAATTTTCCCGATGCCTGCCATACTGTATTGAACCTGCAGCAGGGCGTTCAGGAAGCAGATGGTCAGCTGGCGCAGGTGCAACTGGGAATATTACCCAATGAGCATGGCGTGTATAGCTACAATCCGCCTAACTTAACGAAAGATGCAGAACCCCTGCCGCCTGATCCGCCGATCATTACTAAATCAAAAAAGCTACAGGCCAGTTCTCAGCCGGAGTTGCAGCAGGAAGGCACTGCAAGCAAACGCAAGCAACGTGTTTTTCTTAATCACCAGGTAGTGCAACTGGAGCATGATGCTAATCTGTACAATGGGCAGGGTGGTATGAAAATGAAACTGGTAAATGCAGAAGGCAAAAAAGAAAAACTGGTGGACAAGCAATACCCCTATGTTATTTCAACCTTGCCGTTTGGTATGTACATGACAGGTTACCCGAAATACAATTTGCTGAATAATATTTCTTTTGCTAAAGCGCAGGCTATCCGTGAATGCAATTATATGCCTTCGTTCAAAGCTTTTCTTACGTTTAAGAAAAATTTCTGGGCAGAGCTTGGCGAACGGCAAGGATATGCTAAGGATAAAGGACTGGGTGCAGCTTCTACCGACAGGCCTAATCGTCAGATCATTTATCCATCGTATGGTTATGAAGCAAAAGGCGGAGTATTGCAAATATATTGCTGGGCCGAAGATGCCAGGCGCTTAGGCGCATTAGGCGATGAAGAAAGAGTGAATGAATGTTTGAAAGGTATTGCTTACCTGTACCCTGATGCGGATGTGTATGGAGATTTTGCGGGCTATAAAAAAGATGTTACTACCAAGACCTGGTTTTGGGATGCCAATGCGGGTGGTGGTGCGTTTGCTTTATTCAATCCTGGGCAATTCAAGAACATGTATGCTACGTTGTTGACACCAGAATTTAACGGTGCATTGAACATAGCAGGTGAAGCCTGCTCGGTGCATCACGGCTGGATCGTTGGTGCGTTGGATTCTGCGTACAATGCGGTGTATAATATTCTTACTACAATGGGCGCTGATGAAAAGATCAAACAGATGGAAGCTACGTGGGGTACGCTTTCTGTGCCTAATGTGGAAGAAGATGCTGCGGTTTCTTAACAGCCATTCTTACCCTGTACACTCTATAAATTTAATCCTGCTTCGGCAGGATTTTTTTATAAAAATATTTCGGGTATTCTTTTTATAAACAATTATTCTGAAACTATTGCCAGTCGTGTTTTTGAAACGATACCGTAATTATTTTTTACGCTGCCCCTTTTTGAGATTACATTTTTATTAACAGAATTATCAAAAAAATTATTTGCGGTTATAAAAAATATGTTTCATATTTGGTGAAGCAATCCATATTGATCTCCAAAATAGTATTGATTGCGCAAGAACTTAAATCCGCACTAACTCTCCTTGTAAGCCAACTAAAATTTGGAATTTTTTCCAAGAACTGTACCTGGTCAATTAAATTTTATTGAGACAAATTTATCCTTCAAGAATTTGTGGGACTGGCAGATAATTTCAGTTTCTGTAAACTATTTTATAGAATTCGTTTAGCTTTTATAAAAATTAAAAGCTGAACTCAAGTGTAGACTTGTACTATGTATTATTTAATATAAATGATAAAAGGAAGAAATAAAATTTAAAATTATGCCCACTGCTGATATAAAACCCAAGGCAAACTTTTTTATTGAACAAGGTAATTTTACTCAAAATTCGAATCAATGTTTCGGCCCTGTTTTAGGAGACGAAATAACTGAGTTTAGAGTTACATCAAAATTTTCATGTAATACCTCTTCAATTGCATATTCAATTTGCAAAGGTGTAGTATTAATTCAGCCACAAACAGGCAGCTCTACAAAAGTAAATTTAGTACTGAGGCCTTATGACCAGCCTTTTCCTGGGTTGAACATAAAATTTTTTGTATATAGAGGATTAAAAAAAAGCGACTTTTTTAGTAATGATATAGAACCTCTTGTAATACCAGTTGTTGCTAATGTTACATCAGATTTTATTAATAAAGTAAACGCTGATTTTGATAGTTTTTATTCTGAAACACTACATGACGAAAATGGGGCAGTTATTCCTAAACCTTCTTTTTTAGCTAAATACATTAATTATGATCCTGCACTTTCGGAAACTACTTTATTGACGGATTTCTTTTTTAAGAAATCGCAATTTGTCACAACAGGAGGCGTAACTCAGGAAAGCCATGCTTATGAGTTGCCATTAATAGAAGAAGGGCAGACATTAGGATTCTTTGAAGACGGTGAGTGCGGTATAGACATAGTTTTAGATTATGGAGATTATAAGGACGAGTTTGACAATGGAGAATTTGTTTTTAATTTAAATTATGTACGTCTTTCAGAAGCTAAAATTATACCTGTCGGTACTGATCTTGAGAAGAAACTGCAGAGAGAACAGGTAACTCAGTTTATTGATATTGCGGCTTTTTATGGCCTATATGTAGATCACGGCATAATTAACAGCCATCTTAATAATATTATTTCTGCAAAGGAAGGAATTGTGATATATACAGACCTGCTAATGCCTTTTGCTACAAGAAATAATTGGTATATATATATTCAAGGAGATAGGACCAGGAGTTATAATTATTATGGTAATTATACAATTTCAGACTCAAATACTAATAATTTAAAACTTGGAGTTACAGAAAATGCTCTTGTAGAAGGCGAGTATCAAACAAGTAGCTGGCCTATACTTTTGAATATCCAGCAGCAAGCCCCAGCAGATGAAAGAAATAAGTTATACCTGCAGCTTGTAACGGACAATAATGACAACGTAATGTTATATGGGCAGCTTGGATCAATTGAAAATGCCCAACAAAATAATTTCTCAAACGTTGAGGATCTTAAATATCAACCAGATCCGGAAAGTGGTTATAGTAATTTAACGAAGCCCATTGTTCTCAGTATACCAGCAGATATAGATGGTAATAATATTACTGGAGTATCAATATTATTGTTTCAAGGGGTAAAATATAAATTTGTTTCGGATCAGGTATTGGATGACAATGATCAACCAGTTGATGTATATGCTCAACCCAATTTTTTTGATGATGTTTTCAGTTTGGTAAAATCGCAATCTCTCCTTCAGTCTGGAACTGACCCGGGGATTTCTAAGATGACCTCACAAAAACTGAACCTTATAAATCATTATTTTAATAAAAAACAAGAAGGTATATCAGCTGTACAGATATTGCGAGTCAATGATATAATTGCAACTGAAGATACAAATGACCCCGAACTTGGCCGCGTAACATACATAACAGAAACTGTAAACTTAATGAATAATGCTGTTTCTGTGACAGGGACAATTACATCAGACACTAAAACATCAGGTTTGTCTGCTAGTTTTATTTCAACAAATAAAACTTACGTATTACCCCCTCCATTTTATTACGAGTTAGAAACCTTTACTGAAAGTATGGATGTTACTATTAAAGGTTTGATACTGAAAGCTACAGACGGTTCTACACCTGCTAAAATTATACTGGGAATAACGGAAGACGAAAACAATCAATTAAAAGACTTGATTACGGCAGACAAGCATAACCCAAGATTATTCTTAATTGATATGTTCTCAAATGATAATTTCTTTATTTCAAGTGAAAATATCAATTATCAAAAATATAGGTTAGGAGTGGTAGCTGAGCAGAATGAAAAGCTCGAACTTCTTATGCCTGCAACAGATATTTTTATTTATTCTATAGATGGCAAGTATCATTTTTCTGAATTGTATAGTAAATACATGAAAGAGTATAAAACTATTTTCGATAACCCAATTATTAATACCGTTGAATAATGGATAAGGTATTTATAGCAAAAAATGGCATGCCAGTCAAATTGACCAGCGCTTTTTCAAATACACAAATTGATGTCAATGGTTTTTTGACAGGCTTTGATTTTGATAATAAATCGTATGAGTATCTGATGCCATCAGATTTTCGAAATTCAGATATTCATAAAGCAGGACCGCCGGGATATTATTATGTAGCTGATTTTTTAAAGTATATGCAATATGAGGGCTCTTCTATACCAACTCTGGAAGACATAAAGAAAAATGTTTTTTCTTTTGAAAGATTTAGAGCGCAGCCAGGTGATGAAATAAATTTGCAGATAATGGATTATGGAGCACCTTTTAATTATTACTATAAGCAAAAGAAGGTAACATTTACTTTAGAACTTGACCCTCAAACACATGCCGCAAAGTGGTATACTGATGCTACAGGCGACAAAATATTGATTCCTTCAGGTGCAACTTCTGTACAGTATAACCAGGATTTTAATACTAATCCCAGAGGCTTATTTTATAATAAGAACCTAGGTAGTGTTATCAATACATGGACAATTGACGATGAATATAAAAAAGGATATAGTGAAACTACGACACTGATGTGTTTTAAAATTTTACTTATTGAAAGACAGCTTTTTTCCAAGATTATTGATAATGCATCAATGGCTATCGTTAATGCAGCTGCAGATAGATCTAATCTTAATATTAGTGATCTTACCGATATTCAACAAACGATTTTTATTCTTAAAAAGAATTGGGGCTATTTTTATACAGGCCCCACTTCACCTTATCCACATCGCCAAAATTTTAGTGCAATACTACCAGGTATTCCAGAGCCGTACAGTTTTTCAATGTACCTAAATAGTCTTAATTATTTTTATAAACAAATATTTCGAATACAAGATATTTTATTAGCGAAATCAGAAGACGAGAGATTATCTTTTTTGCTAAAAATACTTCCTTATTCAGCGCTTGATGTAATTCCTGTAAGTATCAGGCTAAAAGCGCTTAAAGATATTATGGGGCATGATATGCCAGACGAGATTGAAAATTTTGCAATGCGAATTATTTATTCATTTACTGAATTAGAATCAGATGCTTTTTTGGATTTTCTTTTAAAAATAGAAAATGGAACAGATTCTAATTTTCAAATTATTTATAGAAAAATGGATGATAATAGATTGGCACGTTATCCATTTGTAGGCTGGTTTGCTGATGGTGCTTCAAACAGAAAATACTTTACTTATGCAGTATATAAAGCCTGGAAAACCTCAAAATATAATTCTTCTTATATTCCGCCCGGAACGACTCCAAATACAGATAATCTTAATCCAGCTGCTTATTTTATTTCTGATCCACGGGGAATAGATTACTTTAAAAATACAGAGACTGTACTGGCCTATTCTCCAGGGCCTACAACCACTTTCACTACATTTGGTTATATAAATAATGCTATTTCAAAAGTTGTTTATCAATCGGATATAAATGGTATAGTATTAAACGTGGATCAAGTTCTCAAAAAACAAAATTCAACTTCTAGCCGATATGGAACTTCTGTTTACGAATCAGAAGAAAAAAGCAAATTTGCGACTTACCATCTATATCAGCCTATAGCATTATTGCATTATATGCCTGATTTGGAAATTGAAATGCCACAAACACCGTTGATGCCTGCATTTCTTTTTCATTATATTGAGGAATTTGACAGGTTAAAGGATATGGATGCTGGTTATAGCCTCCTTATTAATGTTACTATAGAAGCTATGTTGTTCTATTTTACTGGCGGACTTTCTACTTTAAGGGATTTACGATATCTAAAATATTCTACTGAAATCGGGCAGGCAATGAGGGGGGTAGTTACGCCAATACGATTGATTGAAGTATGGCGGGGACTAGAAGCAGGGTCACAAGTCATAGCATTGTCCTCAAGTGTTTTAAGTTCTGTAAGTCAGTATATTGCAACAACGTCAAATGACCCTGCAACAAAGGAAGCGGCAGAAAAAGTAAGCAGATTTTTTTTGTATTTAAGCTTGGCATCATCAGTTGGAGCTACTTATGCGCGGGTAAAAGCTGTAAATGCTGCGGAAGATGTACTTGCTACAATCCCCAATTTACCTCCTGGTGCACCCACTTTGCCCCAAGAGGTTATTGATTTATTGACTACATTAAAAGGTGCAAAAGCTGTAAGTGTAGCATTTTTTGAAAATGTATTAAACACACTTGAATTAGATGGTGCATTAAATAGAGTTCTAGCGAGATATAATTTGTTTACTGAAGCAGAGAAATTTTCTTTCTGGCAAGATTTTGCCAAACTAAATAATAAAGATTCTTACTGGAAAATATTAAATGTTGAATATACTATTGCAGGTAGCCCTGTAACTTATACATTAGTGGATATCTGGAAAGATGGGATTCAATATTTGAACTTTTCCAGGAATAATATAGATTTTTTGGCTTCGATCAACAGGATTAAATATCTTAAATATCATGAGTTACAACATGTGATGGAACTTCATGGAACAGCAGGAGGACATATTGCTATTTTCGTTTCAACAGATATCAATGATGCAAATGCAATATATAAATTTGTTCCCGCAAATCCTTCTTATACAACAAATATTCCGTCTAATTTGAGAAGTGTAGTAACTGATATTAATACCCATAAAATGTATGAGAATTTATGGCGTTATAACCCAAATGTTTCAGATATATTAATAGATGGGTTAGGAGGTGTATCAAAAAAGAGATGGCACTATGTTTTAGACCCGGGCTGGGATGAACAAAGAATAATAGAAGAAATGGCATATGCATGGGCCAATAAAAAGCAGGTGGCAAATCCTAGATTTTTACCAGCAAACTATGGTCGAACAATTCAACAAGAGATAACGGAATATTCGTCTAGATTTTCTGATGGCACTAAAATTGAATTCATCCATAAAAATTATGGTTTGGATCCTGTTACTAACCTAGTCAAAGACGATCATATTGCATTGATGAAAATAGTTCCTTAAAAAATTAAAATTAAAACAAATGACAAGAAGAGAATTTTTCGGATTGAGATTTTACAAAACACCAGATCCTATAGATGGAAGAATAAGAAGTATATGTACAAGAGATGTAGTACACGTTTATAGTTATTTGACATTTATCACCCACATGGATAATGTAGAGACTCAATCATTATTGAATGAAATAGATAAAGCTATAAATGGACAACCGTACGATGTGGATTATGTAAGTGATAATACAGGGGCAAGTTCTATACATTTAGCCCCTCCTAATATTATTATTGATTCAACTTGTTCGGTTTCTCTTCAGGATATGAAAGGACTTTTAACTGAATGGCTCGCTTTCATAAATTCTTAATAATGTTATAAATCAAAAATCAATGCCTAATATAGTACCCGCTGCAAGATATTATCCTCGTTTATCCGAAGTGGTAAAAGTTGATGATTTGCCAGAATTTTTGTCATTTATCCAAGACGAATTAAAAAGTGTCTTTGATAAAATACATTATAAAAATTTGCAGTATTCGCGGAGTTATAATAAAGATTCGGCATTTTATAGTCTTGATATTGTTAGTTCTAAAAAACTTCAAGTCAAGCTTCCTTTTGATATCGCTTTAGTTCTAAATCCTGATTTTTCGGGAGGAGATTCGAATATATCGTCTTTTCCAATTACAGTTGAATATCAATGGGAGATACTTGCTTTTTTAAAATCTTTTAGCCCTGGCAATTTTTCTTTTACTCCAGAAGCGTTTTATGATATTGGGTTAAAAATCTTCAGGATAACCAATGAGCAGGTACTTACACATATATTCAATTTTTTTATTTCTCCTTCAGATCCGAATATTACTAAATTTCAACAGATAGTTGATGATATTAATGCTTTTTATGGGTTTACACAAACAAATAATAATCTACTTGAGTTCCCGCCTAATACAGAGCCTTCAATATCACTGCTTGTTTCGATTATAGAACAGCATCCTGAAATTGATAAGGTAGTACCTCTTTTACTCTTTGCTATTTATATTCTGGATGCTGATATAAATACCACAAAAGAGAATCTAAAAAAATTTTATGAAGCGATAATCCCCGAAGGCATTGAAGCATATATCAAAAGAATCATTACTCCAAAAGCAAGGGTAACTCTAGAATTGTCTGCTGCACTTGAATTCCCTCGTAATATATTAAAACCTGTTTACGACGAACAGGGCAATAATCCATATGGGCTTCCGGCAGGAACGCCTTACGAAGTAATACCTCCTGATATAAATGGCAATCCAAAAGTTCTATTAAAATTTGCAGAAGCTTTATTTTATGCGGACACCGAAGAAGGATTAGGGTATAATATTGAACTAGCTCTTACTACAATAGTACCTGCTCAGATCGGTAACACAGGATTAATCTTTAATATACAGAATCTTAAAATAGATCTTAGTACTAAAAAGAATATTACAGAAGCCAATCTCGAAAATCTTCCGCCAGAATTTATGGGGATTTATACAGATGAAATTGATATTATTCTTCCTAAAAAATGGTTCAAAAAAGAAAATGGCCAGACGTTAAAGATATCAGGACAGCGTTTACTTATAGGGACAGGGGGAATTACGGGTACAGTTGCCCTCCAAACCGTTAACAACACTCCACCCGAAATAGATGATTACTTCTGGTTCAAACTAGGTAAAGACGCTGCCAAAGCCTGGCGCCTGGGATTCAATAAATTTGATATCACCTTCAAACAAAACGCTGTTACCGGTTCCAACATCGTAGCGGCATTAGAGATACCTAAATTCAAATCACCATCAGATCCAACCCATCCGTTACGGATAGATATCAATGGCCACTTGTATGAAGATGGCGATATTTCATTAACAGCTTCTGTTCCCGGTGGTGTAGAAGCCAACCTGTTCAACTTTGTAAGCTTTAATTTTTTAACGCTTGAATTAGGGAGGAAAGATGATAATTTTTATATCGGAACTTCCTGCGAAGTTTGGTTCACCAATCCTATAATGAACAGGATATTGAAGGGGCAGCACTTTACACTTCCTGCATTGCGGGTGTACAGTAATGGTCAGATTGAGATAACGAACGGTACTTCTTTCATCCCTACCAATCTTAACCTTGACCTGGGCCCTATAGATATTTCTGTTACCGGTATTCACCTGGGTTCTTATCAAGGTGAACATAATGGCGTACAACGTAAATATAATTACTGGGGCTTTGACGGAGCGATAAGCATCGATCCATTATGCGTTGATGCAAAAGGTTCTGGCATAAAATATTATTACACTACTGATAATGATGAGCATGGAGGCGAAGGGCATTCTTTTATACGCATACAAACCTTAAAGATCACATTAACCATTCCGGGTAATGCAAGCCCTGAAACAGCAATGGTATTCATAAGCGGTTCGCTTACGATACCTGAGCCGGGCGAGTCTCCTGAATATGCAGGCTCTGTTGATCTCAGGATACCTAAATTAAGAATTGCAGGTGGTGGTATTGCATTCCGTTTGCAGCCAAAGTACCCGGCGTTTATTGTAGATGCGCATATTGATCTTACTACGCCGATACCGCTGGGTCCTGTTGCTATATACGGTTTCCGCGGCTTGGTAGGCTATCGCTATGTTGCGGAGAAAGAAGCGATCGGGTTGGTATCGGGTGTGGATACCTGGTATGACTATTACAAACATCCTGTTAAAGGAATAAATATTGATAAGTTCAGCGGGCCGGAACGCACCAAGGATTATAACTTCCCGATTTCATTAGGTGCAGGCGCTGTTTTGGGTACCAGCTTCGATAGCGGAACTATTGCCTCTGTAAGGGCAATGCTGTTGCTTTCCATCCCTTCTTTATTTATGATAGAAGGCAGGGCAGGCATACTTACTGCAAGGCTGGGATTGGAAGATGGCAAGGAACCGCCATTCTTTGCATTCATAGCATGGGGCGACCATTCGTTGGAGTTAGGTATTGGTGCAGACTTCCTTTTATCAAGATCAAATGGCTGGATAATAGATGTACATGCAGAAGCGCAGGCCGGCTTCTTCTTTAATAATGCCAGCAGGTGGTATGTAAATATCGGTACCAAGCAGGATCCGGTGAAGGCAAGATTACTTACCATTCTTACCGCACAGGCATATCTGATGTTCTCTTCTGCCGGTATCGAAGCAGGAGCAAGAGTAGAATTTGACCTGCGAAAAAATTTCGGCATAGCTAAAGTTCACCTGAATGCTTATGTAGAAGTGGGAGGTCATATTAGTTTCGAGCGTCCGCAGATAGGCGGCTACCTAGCATTAGGTGGCATGATCGAGATCGAGATATGGATAGTAGGATTAAGTCTTAGCCTTGATGCATTGTTATCTGTTGAAGCACCTAAGCCATTCTTATTATATGCAGAGTTAAAGATCAGGGTATGCGTGCGTATTATAGTAAGGATCTGTAAAAGCTTTACTATTGCACTTAGCTGGGAAAAAGACGGAACAGTTGACCGTACGCCAATTGCAGCATTACCAATGAGCAGCAGCGAGGTACAGCAAGACAGGACCAATGAACTGGTGAAGGGTACCAATATGCTTACGAATGAAACTTTCGATCTTGATTATTTTACTTCAGTACCGTCTGCAGGTGCTATCACCAAGATCATACCGATGGATACCTTTATCGATATCAAGGCAGTAAAGGGGCTTATTCCAAATGCAGTTGATGCCAGGATCGGTGGTCATGTTTCAGGAGCTGCAAATTTCACTGATCTCATTTCGCCGGAAAGTATAGTGCGTGGTGGCAGGCATATCAGGCAGGTAAAACACACTTATTCTATTGAAGCGATTGAGATAAAAGCATGGAACGGCAGCCAGTGGGTAGATTATCATCCGTACCAGGCCATCATAGAAGATGAGGTTGTTACCAATCTTCGTATTGGTTACTGGCAAAGAGCCGGGGATCAGTATGATACGATCCGTCTCCTTGCTACAGATCCATTCTCTTACACACAGCATGGAGAACCAGGCTGGTTCATTCCTGAACAATATGGAATAAACCCATCTACCTTATTTTGTATTACCAGCATGCAAACACCACATTGTTCCAACATGCTGAATCAAATTGTAGGTACAATATTTTATAACCCTACACAATACGTAGCGCATTTTATCAACGGCGCTTATTATTCTCTTATAACCGGTGTAACGTATGACCCAACCAACGGCGGTATTGCCGGGCTGGATGGTAATTATATGAAGATCACCGATTATGGTAATCCATTTGGTTTTGCCAAATCATTAAGCTTTAATAATTATAACAGCCTGCAGGTATTGTTGCCCGATCCTTCAGTGAAAGTTAACCTGCAACTGACCACTACTGCAGAAAGTGCAACGATCAGTTATTATAAAAGGCTTATCGATGATACTACACCGGAGCCACAATACGAACTGGTAGATTCGTATGTTAAAACTGCAGCCGAATTGACCACACTGCTTGCTTATACCAATACAACTGATCCTATCGCAAAAGTAGTAATAGCGCCTGCGGAGCCCAATGCTGCGGCAATACAGGCCATCATGGAGCAGATAGCCGAACTGTTCAATACCACTTATGAAGATGGATCGGGCAATGTAAATGTTACCGAGCCAAGCGACCCGGTTGCCTATCATGCATTGCTGGCTGAGCTTAACAGTTTGCAGGCAGAAGGATGTACAGCAGGCAACAGGTTCTTCTTTAACAATTATTACAGTACCAATGATACCGATGTAGCATCTTTAACTTTTACGGATATTGTGCGTATCGGTGAGTATTATATTCTTTCAGCGTTGTTGGTGCGTACAGATCAACCGGTTGGTCTGAATACTTCTTTGCTTTTAAAAATAAATGGTAAAGGAGATGTTGTTTTGGAAAAGAAGGTATTAGGGGCGATCGACCAGGTTGTTGTTATCAATGGTCATCTTTTTGTTACTATGTATAACTCTACCATTGACGGGCTTGCAACAATACCTGTGCTGTTGAAACTGGATGCGGCATTTACACAATTAGGTTGCATCAATGGGCAAAACATTGCAGGAGGTACCTACCAGTTCTGTCCGTTCAATAATTCTAAATATGCTTTATGGATAACAGCATCAAGTCACGACAGATCAGCCGTTGCTTACATGAATGGTTCCAGGATATCCTTGGTGGATACTGATACACTTCATGTAATAGAAGATAAATTCCTTGAAGAATATCCTCTCAAGAAAGGAGTTCGCAATAGCGATACCTCTTATATCTTTATAACAGGACCAATTATCCTCACCTCAAATACGTTGATCTTAACTATCGAATTGACCCCGGATAACCATATTTCCTTAGTGGAGAATTATCAATTTGATACTTACCTGGAAGATATCGTAAAACTGGAAGATGATACAATAATGGTATCAGGATCCAACACCTTTACCGGTATCCCATATGTTGCATCATACGACGGAGGATCGCTCACTACTTATGCAGCATACGACTTGGGAGTTGATCCACTATTATTAGCCAGTGGCAGGATCATGGGGATCGCTAACTGTTTTGTTGCTTATGGCCTTACCACGATATATGTACTGTCAATGAATGGCGGATTGATACTGCAAAGTACTTTATCTGTTAACCAGCCTTCCGTAATCAATGCACTCAGGCTTCGTAAGATCGTTATCAATGATGCCAACAATGAAGTATTTATTGTATGGCGACAGTTGGGTAATGAAAAAGGCGATGCACTTTCAGTAGTTGATACCGACTTTACTTCCTGCTTATTTACAAAAACAGATATCAGTTCTTCACCGGTAATGGGCTTTTCTGCATTGCCTGTTCCCGATTCATCTGTACTTGATCCGGAGTCTTATACAGTAACACCGGTAACTACAGATATTACAACAGTATCCAATTACATGACCAATAAAACAGTATTGTGTCCTGCCATCATAAGAACCGATGAACCTGTGTTCTGTGCTACTTCGCTTCAGCAGATCTGCTGGCTGACAATTGCGCAACATGAATTTAATGAAACTATACCTGGGCAAGGCGCTATTTCGGAAGATCAGCAGGCGATGGTAGAAGCTATGCAAAAAACGGCGCAACCCATCTGGCGTCCCAATACAAAATTCTATGTTCATTTCAGGTTTAAAGATACTGTGGATAATGGTGCAAGTACACCGGGCATTTATGATTACTATTACGGATTTAAAACAGTAGGGCCTGTTGGTCATTACGATAAAGCACCCGGTGTAAATTATGTACTGCCCGGTACCAACCCGGATCAATACCCGCTTACTTCATTAAGCAGTTATATTGATTACAACAGGTCGTATCCAAATGCTGATGGTAACCTGCTGCAGGCTAAGCCATTGTTTTATGGGCATAGCCAATGCAAGATCAATATCTTCTTTGAAAAAGCAGAAGCCTACCACATGTTCCAGAAATGGTATGCTTACAATGGATTGCCCGAACTTTCAGGCGAACTGCATATAGCGATCAAAGATCCGGCTACCAATGTTGTTATTCCTTATCCTTTGCCCGAAGACTGGACGGATGAAACCGTTCCTTTGCCCGACGGCAGCGATGTTTGGGCAAATGATGATGATCCGAGAATTCCGGTGAACATAAGGATGCTGAACAACATGATCAATTACATCAACAGCCATAGTACCGCTATACATTGTACGCTAACCATCGGCAGCCCTATTGTTCCTGCGGCTTATCAATATACATTGACACTTACCAACCTGATGCCATCCAAGCTGTACACAGCTTTGTTGTACAATGCATTTGAAACCAACAGTGACAACGTATTGAAAAGCGAGCTTGTTCACCAGTTTGTATTTAAGACCAGCCAGTATGCTGATTTTGAAACACAGGTAAACAGTTATGTTTTAAAAGATAGTGATGGAAATGAAAAGAATGCTGTTTTCGCTGTACCGCTCGAATTGAGTTCTGCCAATATCACCACGGCTTATAACATTATAGCAGGTATTGCCGATCCTGCAAGCAGCGCACTGGAAACAAAATACATGCAATTGCTGGACAGGGTGATCGAAGGTGTGTTTGGTATCGTACCAACTGATCCTGCTGTTACAACAGAGTTCAATGTTATAAAAGATACTTTGACCGGCGATACTATTGCTGTATGGGTGCGCAACCCCGAACCATTCAATATACCAAAGATACCCTTAGCAGATATAGTTGGTACAATAGCAGTAATGGATGATACAGGCCATGTTGACAGCAACTATAAAGTATTGTACTCTAAGGATTATGCACAGGCGCTCATCATGCACAGCAGCAAAAAGATTGTTGCCACAAGCCTGAGCGTACGCTTTACATACAAGACCTGGAACGGTTCTGTATACAGCGCAGCAAGTACCATCACAACCCCTCAAATTTCTATCAATATTTAAAAGGAACACAATGAATTTCATAAATAGCTATACGCAGGATCAGCCACGCCAATATTATTATGCGGAAGAGTTTATCGAAAATGGTGACCCGGTAATATTTTCAGTCGGGGAATTAAATGATATACCATTGATAACAAAAGTTGACACAGATGGAAATATCATTTGGGAAAAAGTGTATGAGTTTGGCGATAAAGAAGGTTACCTCCTTGGTTTATCTTTTAAGAAGATCGTTGGGTTTGCACAAAGTGAACTGGGTGGCGGAGGAGATACAGGTCCGGTTGACGAGGGAGGCGGTATAGGAATAGGCGGTGGTGGAGGTAAAGATGTTGCAAAATATGTACTGTATGCAACAAACGGTACCCAATACTGGCTGGTTGGTATCAGAACTGATGGTACGATCGTGTGGAGCAAGTTGGTAGATTGGGCAGATGCCACCATCTCGTTTTACCTGGAAAGTTCTAAAACAGCCAATGAGTTTTATATTGTTATATCCGATTCGGAATCCGATTTGGGATCGGATTTGCTTCCTGGAGGAGTTGGTCCTCTTATTGCTAAATTCAGTTTATCCTGTTCACTGTTATTGTGTAAACAGATTGCTGTAGGACGCAGGAACCTCATTCTTAATGCTGTACGGGCCCATCCATATGGTATCACATTGGCAGGCCATTTCAGCGGAACAACAAACGGAACAATCGTTGATCTTACAACAGCACTTGTGTATAGCAGTGCGTTCAATATAAGTTCACCCGATCTTGTTTTGCACGATGTGCTCATTCCCTCAGCAGGTACTTTTATCCTGTCAGGATATTTGATTACAGAAACATCGTTGTTCATTGCATACTGCGATGGGGCCACCGTAGGTTCAATGTATTATCTTCCTGACACTGTTGGCCAGGTATCCAAACTGGCAGCCGGTGATAAGGAAACCGTTTACTATTTGAAAGATGATGGCAGCAATGGCATCGTCTTTAAGTTTGCCTCCGGAGATATGATGTGGGAAAAGGAGATACAGCTGGAAAGCGAAGACCATTATAACGGCATTCATTTTATAAACTACAACGCAAACACAGCCTGTTTAACATTCAATGCACTCAATCCTGCATTGAAGTCGCTGTTGATACATACCGACCAGGAACTGACCACCTGTAAAACGGTAGCTCTTGATCTGCCTGATATTTCACAGACATCCGCAACATCCGATGGATTGTTTTACGAACTGGATGATTCCACACTTGATCTTGAAGCGATAGAGATAACAATAGAAGATACCGAGATACTCAAAACAGAACTTTGCCCTGTTGGTATCGGTATAGATATAGACCCTAATGCATCGTTGCAGTCGCCTAACTTTTATTTACAGGCAGCAGGTTCAACCGGTGATGACAGTACAGAAGGTGTACATCTTCGCTGGATCTTTGCCGGAGCTTTAGGCAACAAGCATTTACCTAAAGCCAATTACGCTTCTACTACATACAATTTCAATAAGCCAGATGATTTTGTAAGTCTTTACCGGGCACCTTATGTACCGGCCACAGTGCAATTGAACTTTAGCCAGTTGCCTTACCTGGTAGACGATGCCAATAAAGTATGGTTATACAAAGTTGGTACAAAAACCTTCTATGTTTATTTTAGAAATGTAATAAAATATACAGTAGTAAGAGCAAGTTATAATCCGCTGGTTGACCCTTCCGGTTTTATGGTTGCTTACGGATCGGAACTGATAGAAGTAGAGAATAAAAAAGAATTATTCTTTGCTGCGCAATTCTCTGCCAGCAATACAGATCCTTCAAGCTCTATAAAAACAGAAACGATCTCTGTTTCCGAAAACACCCTTGTAGCATCACGAACCATATCTTCCCGAAAAAATTATGCGTCCAATGAATTGACCAATATCAGGCTGGTTTGTGAAAACGGAAGAAGTATCCGTTACAAACCCGGTCATTGTAATGTACTGTCGATACGGTTTGAATTTTACAGCGATTTTATTATAGCCACAAGCAGCAACCTGGCCTGGCAGCCAGTGGGGCAATATGCACTTACGCTTGATGATAATGATGTGTTTACAAAACTGGAGCCATCGCCAGGCATGGTTGATGGCAAATGGCAGCGCTTTAATGATGATGATTTTGTGAACGTAGCCAATTACCAGGACAAATGGAATGGTACCAGGGAAAGCTGGGACAGGAATATAAAATCTGTTGTACAGCATTATATTACACTAAGCGATGCATTGGCTAATCCGAGAGCGCTGGAAGAAGTATCAATGGGCGGTATCGATCCTGATGAGACTATTGAAATATCCAATCTCGATCTGTTGAATTTAGCCAGCTATGATTTTCATATAGCACGCATGCTTGGACTGGGAACACTGGATACCGACAGCCTCGTAATGAGTGGCCAGTTTGTTTACATTGCAAAGTACACAACCCTTGGCGACCTGGAAGATGGGGAAGGACCAAGAACGGTCAACCATCTTTCCATGAGTATTCCATGTGGGACAAGCAAACAGCGTTTACCTGTTGCTGTTAATCTTAAATCTATTGTACCCGGAGTTTTTTCCGGTAGTGAATCGCCCAACCCGGTATCGCTTACCGATGCTGAAGGCTACACGTTCGATCATCGCAGCCGCTATGTAACGTTATATCCTCAAGACCTTCCGGCGGATGAAGTAAACAAACCATTTTATAATACCAGCAGAACATTCAGTCTTGCTGATATTACTTACCCGGTTTATGCAGGCCTTGAATATAAACGTGACCTGGATGTAAACTGGCAAAAACCCGAGCTGCCCAATGATCCACGATATCTTAATAAAGTACCGTTTGGGCAAACGGCACATTACGAAACCATACCTTTAACGATACCCGAAGGGCAAAACCCCCTGTATGTTCACAAGCAAAAAGTATCGGGTTCGCACCATTACAGTTCATATGGTATCAACTGGTTCTCAAGAGCAGCATCAAGTGACCTTACACTTACAATAGAAACTACCATACAACCGCTTAACCTGCTTAAGCCGCCTTCCAATATAGCTGCATTGCTGATAAGAAAAGAAAGTCCGCTGCTGCTTACATCGCAGGAAGAACAAAACCGCTTCAATGCTATCAGTTCCGGGCAGGATCATACACTTATCCGTTTAACTTACGACTATCACAGTTTTCACGAATTGATAGATTATAATGTGCCGCTGGGAGCAGACGTGAATGATCCGAATGTAATACCGGCAGATAATACTGAAGTATTTGCCGATGCGGTTGATATCTTCTTTCGAAAGAATATCCCGGAAAATACCAGCGGAAAAATGTTATCAGTAACCGATCATCCTTCCAACCCGATCTTATCAATAATTGAAACAGGGGATTATGTACAATCCAGCACAGGAGATATACTGCACCCGGATATTCCGCTGGCCAGTGTAAATAATTATATTGGTGGGATGCTGATATTTGGCGACCAGCAATTTATAATTCATGAAATAGTGCTTCCTTTTGGAACAATGGAAGGCCCTCAATTCACCGTATTTAAAAAAGAGATCAGCAATGGTATCATAACAAACGAGATACCTTCGCCCGGTGCACAAAATCTGCAAAGCCCTGCCATAATACCCGATGGTCTATTTATGGCGGTGGAGAATATGCAGAATACAACAAGTTGGGGAACACCTAATCCATTAGGGTTACATCCGCAGATCGGCAACAACTGGGCCGTTCATCGTGAAATGATCACCATTGTAAATGATGACGGCAGCACAGAAGATCATTTACAAAAATCACGGGGTATATGGGATACAGCAAATGTAGAAGCAATCAATGAACCTGTAGATCTGCCGGGAGGTGGCGTAGGTAGCGAGCACAGGGGATTATACAAGCTTACTTTTCAAAATGTAGTGCTGGCACAGCATCCGCAATTTCATAGTGCAGCTTCATCTGTAGAATGGTACCAGGGTATTGTACGCATACATACCAGTGTTGATCCTGATGGTGAACGTAAACTATTGAAGGTTATAAAGATCGAGAATATTGCTACGGTAAATAAACTGGTGGTATATGCATATGATTATACTTTCAGCAGCGATATTGATTATGCACACGTACAAATGGGAATAGCCAGTGTGAACTTTTATCCCGGCTATAAAGTGTACCTGTACACAGATGGCGCATCACTTACTTATCCAAATATTTTACCTGCAACAGGCGAAGGCGTTCATTATTCCATATTTGGATTAAGGAGCCATGATGTTGATGCTGATTTCTATTCAAGATTAAGTACGCCGCAGTTGATGTTTGCACAGGAAGAGATAGAAGCGCTGCAACCGGAACTACCGGAAGGCCCGTTGTATGCAACGAGACCAGACTTCTTTGGAAGGGCTACATTTACGTTCACTACCAAATATGCACATCAGCCACATGCAGTATTATTTTATCGTTCCAATAATGATGCTTTATTAAACGCCCTGTATGAAACAGAAACAGTTGCAATCATAAAAGAGAATCTAAAAACATTAGGAGGCAATGATGAAGAATTTATGGTGAACAGGTGGCATAATTTCATTGAGGTAACAACACTGGGAACGTTGAGTGATTTTACAGCTTATCCTCCAAGCCCCGATCCGCTGGCATACAAATTTCCTAATCCTGATAAGCAGGCATTGTTTGACTGGGCAAATGATATACTTACAAAACTGGGCCTGCCACTGATAACAGCTACACCGGGAACATTGACAGCAGGCGATGCCTCGATCAAAGAATTTGTAAAAGGTGCAGTATTCAATGCTTTTGTTCCGTTAACGGAAATACCGGTGATGTACCAGTATATCAAAGGCAGCAGTTATCAGCCCATTCTTAAAAAGCAAACCATAAAAGACAGGGATGGAAATTACCTTGCACCGGGAAGCCCTGATTTTGATATGGCGCCAATGATGAAGATCACCGGCAATACAGGTAGCGAAACATCTTTTACAGATTTTACATTAGACGGTACTTCCAACAACATTTACTTTTATGCGGTAAAAGAATTGAATACGCAAATGAAGATGAGTGAGTTCAGTCCTGTGCTGGGACCGATCAAATTAATTAACAGCAATCCGCCGGAAGCACCGCAGGTAAAGCGTATCATGCCGGTGCTGGAAAATACAATTTTAGGTATCCCTGCATCTATACAACTGGAAATAAACGCCTATCCCGAAATACAGAATGTAAAGAAGGTAAATATTTACAGGGCGTTCAATGCACTTGATGCACAATCGGTGAGGTCGATGACATTGGTAAAAGAAGTAGATCTTGAAGCAGAGAATATCATCAGCAATGAAGTATGGCAGGTGCAGGATACATTTGAGGACCTTGATGAAACACCTTATGCGGATGGATTGTTTTACAGGCTTGTAGCTGCACGCAAAGTAGAATATGCAGATAAGGATGACAATGTACTAATTAAATATGCGCCATCATTGCCTTCAAAATTGGTGGCTACATTAATTGTTGAAGCCAATAACCCTGCTGCACCTGTTTTAACTTACAGCCCACATCCTGTCGGGCCGCCTGTATCAGAGTTGGATGATGTAACATTGTATTGGGACAAAACCGCTTATAAAGCGAAATATCATGTGTATAAAATGAATAACTCCGGCAACTGGGTTAAGATACACGAGTTGCAGACAAATGATGCACATATCGAACTTCCATTGGCAGATACCGATCTTGGTTCAGGTGTTATTCAAACAGTAGATAGCGACGGAAATAATATCTACAGTCATTTTAAAGTTGTTGCAGAAAACACATCGGGAATGCTAAGTATCGAAGAAAATATATTGACCATACCGAGTTAAGAATTTAATAAAAGAGCCCGTTTTTCTTCCAAAAAGATCCTGCTTCGGCGGGATTTTTTTTAATTACTGCAACCTTTTTTGCAAAATCGGTGTCTTATAAAGAAAGATATAGCATATGAATTACAGAAACACACTTTTGGGTTTTATTGAAGACGGCGCAGATCAGGAAATGATGGCCTGGATAGAAACCCAACCCTTACTGGACCAGCTTGATATTTTAAGGGAATTAAAAGATATTTTCCTGGAGATGGCTGAGGATAGGGATATATCCGAAGAAGATAAAAAAGATATCCATGCTTTTGAAGCAGCAATTGATGAATACCAGGAAAAGATACTGGATGAAAAACTAGCAAAGCTGAATTATGATATGGCTGTGGACAGGATGGAACAGGCAAGTAAAGAAATGGAAGAAAGAGTGAACGGGATCAGGGAATATGTTATTGAATGTATTGTAACCAATGCCGATAATGCTGAAGACATGAAGAAACTTGCTGCCGATATTATTGAGCTGGAGAAAGAATCCGGTACTTATGATGCTGCCAACTGGAAAGCAATTCTTTAACCGGCATTTTGAGATAAGAGAAATAAAAAAGGTTGGTCCCAACACCAACCTTTATAATACATAGAAAACCACAACAATTTTTATGCAGTCCAACCTAGCCTGCATTTTTGTTTTTATGCTTCGTGAAACCGGAAAAATAATATTTAAAAATGGTGGGATTGAGATAATTGTTCAAGCTAACCAACCCCACCCTGTAAACTCACAAAGAACAAATTGACAATAATTTGAGGTAAATAAATAGCGTAATTGTTCCGCTTTTTGAAACAGGTATATCTACGTAGTATAGTGGATTACAGGCCTACCTGGAAAAGGCCGTTCTTGATGGCAAACACTACAAGACCAGCCGTATTACGGCATCCCGCCTTGGCCAGCAGGCTGTTACGATGGCCTTCCACCGTACGGGGGCTGATGAATAGCCTGGCCCCGATCTCGGCATTGGTCATTTCTTTGCAGATGAGTTCCAACACCTCCTGTTCCCGCCCCGTAAGTTCGGTAGGTATGTTATTGAAGTTGAGGATAGCGCTTTCATTATATTTGGAAACCTTGCGCATAGCTTCCAGTGTGGTGGTATTAAAATAAAAACCCGATTTGAAAGTAGTACGGATAGCAGTGAGTAATTCTTCGGTCTCGCAATTTTTAGTAAGATAGCCGCAGGCCCCTGCCTGTATCATTTTGCCCACAAAACGGTCCTGGTCGTATACCGACAACACGATCACTTTAACAGAAGGGTATTCTTTTTGTAAAACATCATTTAATTCCACGCCGTTCATTTCCGGCATATGCATGTCAATAAGGGCAATATCAGGAAGTATCTTTTTTTGTTCCAGTTGCTGCAGCAGGTCTTTGCCGTTCTCTGCTTCATAGATCAGGTCAAAATCTTCAGTAGTTTTAATAAGCTGCGCCAATCCATGCCGGAACAATTGCTGGTCGTCTGTCAGGGCTACTTTTATTTTTTCCATGTTATAAAAATACTACAGAATTGGCTGTAATGCTAACTTAATCACTATTTTAAATCCTTTTCCGGGTGCAGATTCTATTTCATAGGGCGCTTTTATCATGCCCAGCCTGCTTTCTATGTTCTGCATACCCATACCGCTTTTTTTAATGGCGGCGGCATCCATCCCCTTCCCGTTATCCTCGTAAACTATGGAAAGCATGTCTTTCGCTTCCTGGATGATAAAGATGTGTACGGCCGTAGCATTTGCATGCTTTACCGTGTTGGAAAGCAGTTCCTGTATTACCCTGTACAAGGTAAGGGAGCGGTCTTTGCCTATAGAGTCGAGACTGGCGCCACTGCTGTTTTCCATGCTTAAATGCAGCTGCCCCGACATATTGAATGTATCGCACAGTTCATGCAGTGTATGTTCCAGGCCAAACAGGTCGAGGCCTGGCGGAGAAAGGGCATGGGAAATATTACGCACCGTATTGATGATATTATCAATGAGCGGCTTGGACGTGCTGGTTGATCCAGAAGCATTGTTGTCGGCAGCCGTAGCGGATTTGCTCAATACCATACGCAGGTTGGACAGGGCAGAACCCACATCATCATGAAGATCGCGGCCGATGCGCTTGCGTTCTTCTTCCTGCGATTGAATGGCAGCATGCAATAAACTTTCCCGGTGTTCAAGTTCCGCTTTTTGCATGGCTTCTTTTTGCAGCAACATCCTTCGCTGGTAGCGAACATAAAAAAATACAAAAGAACTTGCCAGCAGGAAAGTACCTGTCATGGCAAATAATACCAGCAGGAAGATATTGTCGGTTATTTTTTGCATTGGATAAAGCCTATGGTGAACAAAAGGTACATGATTAAAACATAAGTAGCGTGTGTATTCCAGATAATATTGAAACTCTGTTGAGAAACCTTCAGCACAAAATTAGAAAAGATGAACAGCATAAAAGCGCCCGAAAAATAAAGGAACAGCCCTGTATTGAACCAAAACGAAGGCATTTCGGATACTTTTATTTTTGAAGTATCGGTAAACAGCTTGGCAAAATAATTTACGGCAAAAAGCATAACGATAAATGCTTCCAGCGGCCGGGTATACGTATTGAACGTAAATATGGATTGAAAGAAAATAGCATTGGCAACACAGGCAATAAAAAATAACAATTGAATTATTGTAATGATCTTCTTAAAGCCTATCAGTTTTTTAAAGAACTCTGCCAGCAATACCAACTCTATCAAAGTATAAAGATGAAATATCGGTAAGTTATTGATCTTGTGATTAGCAGTATATTTTATAACAATGCTTACCAAAGCATTGGTACACAGGTATATCAGCAATGCTTTGGCAGCATCCGTAAGGTACCTGAAGCGGAGGAAGGCAATAAAAATAGGGAGTAATATTGTTAACGGAACAATTACTCCCATGTATAAATTCTTCATTGAAATGTTTAGCTATCGTATAACGGGCTGTTATAGTCACAAGCTGCAGGGCAAGGTTGTGTAAGATCATAAATGGTACTTTGCTGTACCTCTTTATCTTCTTTGCTGCCGCCACCTATCGGAACAGGTATCAGTATGCTGGTAATGTCATTGCCTTTTTGATCGATAGGCACCAGTACTACTTTTGCAGTAGAAGGATCATTGGGAACAGTAAGGCACAGGTAAGCCCTTACTGCTTCTGCCTGGTGATAGCGTGCCAGCTCTACAATATCCGTAATAGGAATGTAAAAGGCCCTGATGTACTGGCCACCGGGAGGTGTTAGGGGAGCAATAAAATCACGCCAGTTTGTTGTTAGGGTCTCTGCTTCATCTAAAGGAATAGTGTCCTCAAATGGGAATGGTTCGTTTGGTCCGTTGCTCATAGTAGTTGATTTTATGTGTAATTAATAAGGTTTATCAAATATATAAAATCAAACTAAAACTTGGAATGAATTTAGTTTTAATTATTTGAACGGAAAGAAGATGATGAGAGTTGTTGATAATGATAGCATTATCAACGCCCCATCCATCCGCCATCAACAGTAATGATCGTTCCGTTCATATAATCAGATGCCGGTGATGAAAGGAAAACGAAAGCGCCGGTAAGATCTTCCGGTTGTCCCCACCTGTTGGCTGGTATCCTGGCAAGGATAGCCGCATTGCGTTCTGCATCTTCTCTTAACAGCGCTGTATTGTCTGTGGCAATGTATCCCGGCGCCACACCGTTTACGGTTACACCATGCTTTGCCCACTCATTGGCAAAAGCTTTTAATAAAGAAGATACAGCACCTTTGCTGGCCGCATATCCCGGCACGTTGATACCGCCCTGGAAAGAAAGTAAGGAACAGGTGAAAACAATTTTACCGTAACCCTGTTCCATCATGCGTTTACCCAGTTCCCTTGTTAAAATGAATTGCGCATTGAGGTTGATGTTAATGATCGTATCCCAATATTCATCAGGATGTTCGGCAGCAGGCTTGCGTAAAATATGACCTGCATTGTTGATGAGAATATCTATGCGTGGATGATCAGCTTTTACTTTTTCAAGAAAAGAATAAATAGAACTTCTGTCAGAAAGATCGCATTGATAATTATGTAATTTTCTGCCAGCAGCCGTTACCGCTTTTTCCAGTTCGCTTCCCGCTGCTTCAGGTTTACTGCTTACACCAATGATATCGGCGCCCGATTCGGCCAGCGCTTTTGCAATAGCCAAACCAATACCGCGACTGCTTCCTGTTACCAGTGCGATCTTTCCGTCAACTCTGAAATTCAACATAAGAATAGTTTTATTTTAATGATTGAACAGGTACTGCATCCATATCAGTGAATACCATATTCTCACCCGCCATTGCCCAGATGAAAGAATAATTTGCTGTAGCTACGCCGCTGTGAATGCTCCAGCTTGGAGAAAGTATGGCCTCTTCATTATTTAAAAAGATATGCCTTGTTTCTTCAGGTTCGCCCATGAAGTGGATGATGCGCTGGTTCTCAGGAAGATCAAAATAAAAATACGATTCCATTCTCCTGTCGTGCAGGTGTGGCGGCATGGTGTTCCAGATGCTTCCTTTTTTGAAATTGGTAACGCCTAATACCAACTGGCAGCTTTTGATACCATCGTTATGAATATATTTATTGATCACACGATGATTGTTATTATCAAGGCTTCCCATTTCTGCCGGCATGGCTTCGGCAGGTTTCATCAGGCGTGTCGGGTATTCCTGGTGAGCAGGGCAGGAGAAGAAAATGAACTTTGCTGGCGCTGCTTTATCAGCGCTTTTGAAAATGATCGTTTCTTTTCCTTTACCAATATAAAGACAATCCTGTTTTTCCAGGTCAAAATTTTCTCCATCAACTTCAATGCTTCCGTTGCCACCAATATTAACAATGCCGATTTCCCTGCGGCTTAAAAAATGCTCAGCCTTCAACTGTTCGTAAGTGCCCAGTTGCAATTCGCTGTTCACGGGAAGTGCGGCGCCAACAACCATGCGGTCGTAATGTGTATAAGCGCATTCTATTTTATCTGCTGTCAATAAATTTTCGAGCAGGAACTTATCTCTTATTTGTTGTGTATTGTATTTGCTGAAATCTTCAGGATGAACCTGGTGAATGATCTTCATGATAGAGTTTTTATGGTGTGATGTTGTTGTTTTCTTCTACAAATTTGTCAATGATAACCTGTCCCGATCCGCTAATAGTATTGTTACGATAAATATGCACCGCACGTACGGCATCTTCAAACTGTAATAATACTTTATTGCTGTTGGATAAAGAAAATTTATTGTTCTCAATGAATGAGCGTTGTGTACCGTTCAGTTTTATTAATGGCGCTTCGGAACTATTATTGGTAATATTGTTGTGTTGAAATAGAAGTAATGGCCCCATGGTACTTTCGTCATTACCGCCTCGCAGCATGCCTAATAACTGGCCATTGTTGCCGGAAAAAGAAGTGTTGGTTATTTTTAATTTTTCTACCGTGTAATAACCTTTCTTATCCGTTTCATTATTAAAATCGAAGATGGTTCTTTTATTATTGGTGAAGTTGCAATGATCAACTATAATACTATCGAACATAGTGTACTTAACAGAATTGAAGAAAACAGCATCAAGCCCTTTGAAGTTACTGTTTAGCAGGCTGAAGTTGCTGTGGCCGCTGCTGCCGTTTCTGTCGGCGCTTATGAAAGCAGTTGCCTTTACACCGGAAAGATCGATATCTGTATTTGATAACGATAAAGTATTGCCGCCCTTTATTTCAAAGATGCAGGGCATATCATCACTGGTAAAATAGATTTGTTTTTTAGCTGAAGTGAAAGTTACATTTCCGGTTATCACCAGCGGTTTACTGAAATGATAATTGTTTCCGGAAAGTGTAATAATAACAACCTTGTTATTGGCATTGGCTAACTGTGCTGCAATATCGTCCGCAGTTTTGCAGCTTGCTTTTACAATTGACTTTTTTGTTTTAAGAGCAGCATCAAACCATTTGGCACCGCAGGCAGCATAAGCATTGCCTGTTACCTGCATAAACTTCTTTACATCGCTGAAACCTGCTTCATCAGCTAATTTACCCTGTATCCGTGTTTGCGCAACAGCATGCAGCGAATCTGAAATGGCATACCGGTTGGTAGTAGATAATATGGCAGGAATAACGGTGTTATTCACTTGTTTTTTATTCAGGGCAGTTTTGAAAAATCCTTTTGCCAATGGTTGTCCTACACTTGTATTAACCATGTTGCCGTTGAAAGTAAAACCACTGATATCATCATACGTGTTGTATATCTTATTGTCCTTATCGTTATAGAAAATATTATTTTCAAAATATACCCTGCTGGGTATTACCGATCTTTCTGTATCGCTTCCTTCACAAAGACTGATAGGTGTACAGTTATAAAAACTGTTGTTGGCCACTACAGCATCAGTTACCGGCACATAGCGAAAAGCAGGGGAGTTGGGCACGCCGTTCATAACAGATAATGGCGAGCGGAAACCAACGCCGCGGCATTGATAGAATAAATTATTCACCACCCATTGCCCTTTATTGATGATGCGTACACCGCCGGTACCTTCTTTGCCATTGCCTAAAAAGATATTGTTCTCTACAGTATTATAATTGCCATGACGAAGCACCACACCGCCCTGGCATTCTTTAAATAAATTGTTGCGTACCACATTGCTGCACGATTTGATAGAAACGATCTCCGTTTCACCATCGCAATGCTCAAAGAAATTATCAACGATCTGCGTATTGGAATTGAATTCGCAATGCTGCGAAACGCCCACCCGTATTATCTCTCCCGAGTTGGAAGCTAGCGGCAACCGTACGCCGAAATAATTATGATCTATCGAATGAAAATTTTCCCTGCTTCTTTCATCATCCAGTATCACTGCCATCAGCACGCCCATATTTTTTTTGTTGAGAAAACTGCAATGATCGATACGGTTGTGTTTGCCCGATAAAGAGATCCAGTAATTCTCATCCATACGTTTCGGATTATTGAAATCATTGATCACGCAGTTGGTGAGCCTGCAATTGTTAGCCAGTTGTTTTTTATCTATCCTGAAATCAACGATGGCATCGTCGCCGGCATAGCCATTAACAAAATACAAACCATCAACAGTAATATAATTACCACCCAGTTTTAATTGAGAGTTGCCGCTGATCAATACCTTGCCTGCAGCCTGCGCTTTAAATACGATGGGCTGTTCCTTTGTGCCGTTACAATTAAGCTTAATGATCACATTGTTCCAAACGCCGTTTTGTAAGATGATGACATCGCCGGGTTTGGCATTGGTATTGGCTTTGTTCAGTTCACCGATATCTTTTACAGTGATGGTATCTCCAAAGCTTGTTAAAAAAAGAAATAGGTAAGCCGTTAACAGCAATGATCTTTTCATACTTGATTTTATTTTAAGCGCCCGTTTTTAGGTATAATTCGTTGTGAAGATTCTCTTATGATCAGTTTTGGTTTTAGTATTTCTTCCACGCTGCTCATATCCTCATTGTTATGCATCATTTCCACAAAAAGTTTGGCAGCGATCTTTCCCAACTCGAAAGCCGGTTGATCAACGCTGGAAATAGCAGGACTCACAAGACTTGCAACAGGTTCATTATTAAAACCAACAAGGCCGATATCATTCGGCATATTCAATCCTCTTTCTTTTATGGCCAGCATAGCGCCGATAGCCATACGGTCGCTGATAGTAAAAATTGCATCGGGCCTTTTCTTCATTGATAATAATTCCTGCGTAGCCAAATAAGCATAGTCCTGGTTAAAATCGCAGTTGATGATAAGGTCGGGATCGGATTTGATTTTATATTTTTTCAGAGCACTGAGATAACCATCGAGACGTTCGTTGCTGATACCAAGATTTTTTGGCCCCGCTAAAATAGCAATGCGCTTGTAACCCTGTTCTATCAGGTGTTCCGTAGCCTGGAAGCCGCCGTCTTTATTATCAAGCCGAACGCTTGGCGCAACAAGATCTTCCGTAACACGGTCAAACACCACCATCGGCATGCTCTTTTGCTGTATCTTCTTAAAATGATCGAAAACTTTTGTTTCGCTTGATACAGAAATGATCAGCCCGTCAACCAAACTGTCCAGTAATCGTCGTGTGTTTACAATTTCTCTTCCAAAAGATTCATTGCTTTGACAAACCATAACGGTATAGCCTGCCTCCAGCGCCACTTCATCAATACCTCTTACCATGGTGGCTAATACATAATCCAGGTTGGGAACAATAACGCCGATGGTATGAGTTTGTTTTTGCTGAAGGCTCAGCGCAAATTTATTAGGCTGATAATTCAGTTCTTCTGATAAAGCCTGTACTGCATTCTTTGTTTCTTTACTTACATCAGAAGCATTTCTTAATGCTCTTGAAACAGTGGAGGTGGAAACTTTTAATATCCGGGCAATGTCTTTAATAGTAGCCGGCTTATTCATCTGGCAAATGTTTTTGTAAATCTACAGCAAAGAAATTTACGGGATTGCCGGTAGCGTTACCGGCATCGTTCTCGGATAAAAAGTTTTAGTTGCATACAAATAAATTACTGATCCGTTGAAATAATTCTAATTAAAATAATTAAAAAATGAATATTTTAAAAACACCACTTTATGCCTTCCCTGCAAAATGAGCTTAATATTACATTGTAAACTTGCCAAAAAACCTTGCAATTGATAACCATTCTATTATATATCAACAATTATCACTGCAGAGTGCGAGGCAATATTCTTTCTTCTTTTACAACTAAAAAATAATAAGCACAGATATGAGTTCAATGAAAGGTAAAGTGGCTATTGTAACAGGCGGCGCAAGGGATATCGGTCGCCAGGTATCAATAAAATTAGCAGCGGCCGGTGCAAAAGTTTGTATCAATTATTTTGGCAATGAGGCCCTTGCAGCAGAAACGCTGCAATTAATAAAAGAACAGGGCGGCGAAGCGATCAGCGTGCAGGGCGACATGACCAAAGCTGCTGATGTTAAAAAAGTAATTGCTGCCTGTGTTGCAGCGTATGGTGATACAATACATGTCCTTGTTAATGTAGCAGGGGGATTGATGGGTAGAAAACTTATAGGTGATCTTGATGAGGAATTTTGGGATGCAGTGATAGATGTGAACCTTAAGTCGGCTTTTTTGGTAACCAAAGAAACTGTTCCGCATATGACAACCGGCGGCGCCATAGTAAATTTTTCATCGCAGGCAGCCCGTGATGGTGGCGGTTTTGGCGGATTGGCATATGCTGCTGCAAAAGGTGGTGTACTTACATTAACAAGAGGTTTGGCAAAAGAATTGGGGCCAAAAGGTATCCGCACCAATTGTGTTTCGCCGGGCATGATCAATACGACTTTTCACAACACGTTTACCAAACCTGAAGTAAGAACGAATGTGGCAGCAGCAACACCGCTGCGCCGGGAAGGTGAAGCAGGCGAAGTTGCCGACCTGGTATTGTACCTGGCAAGTGATGCGTCTTCTTTTATAAATGGAGAGAGTGTAGAAATTAACGGCGGAACTTATTTCGCTTAAAAGCGTTACTATATTAATGAAACGATTGCTGATAGTATTATACCTGTTTGTTGCGCCTGCTTTTGTAATGGCGCAGCACCCGCTTACTTTTTTTACTGGCTCAGAAGCGGCTGCAGTTAAAGGCAGTATCTCAAAATATCCATTGCTTACACGGTCGTACAATGAGTTAAAAGCACAGGTGGATGAGAATGTAGATAAAGATATTGATGTGCCTTTTCCTAAAGATCCCGCTGGTGGCTATACACACGACAGGCATAAAGCGAATTATATGCTGATGTTCAACGCAGGTATAGTATATAATGTAACCGGCGATATTAAATACGCAACTTTGGTTAAGAAGATGTTGCTGAAATATGCAGCGCTTAACCCAACCTTAAAAAACCATCCGCAGGCAACCAGCAGTTCTCCCGGGCATTTGTTCTGGCAGGCATTGAACGATGCCAACTGGCTGGTGTACACCGGTATGGCGTATGATCTGGTGTATAATGGGATAGCTGCTGCAGACAGAAAAACAATTGAAGACGGCGCTTTTAAACCTGAAGTGGATTTTATTACAAAAGATCTGAAAAGCTGGTTCAACCTTATACATAATCATGGTGTGTGGGCCTGTGCCGGTGTAGGTATAGTTGGTATTGCCACTAATAATAAAGAGTATGTAGATATGGCGCTGTATGGTTCGGAGAAAGATGGCAAGAGTGGTTTTATTGCGCAGATGAATGGATTGTTTTCTCCCGATGGTTATTATACCGAAGGACCATATTATGTGCGCTACGCTATTTTACCTTATTACCTTTTTGCCAATGCACTAAATCATGCAAGGCCGGAATTGAAAATATTTCAGCACCGCAACAGCATTTTGCAGAAAGCATTACTGGCAGGTTTACAGCAAACCAACCTGAACGGAACCTTCTTTCCATTGAACGATGCATTAAAAGATAAGGATTATACTACCAACGAATTGGTTACTGCAATTGATATTGCCTGGGATGTGTATGGTAAAGAGAATGGTTTTTTAGCAGTTGCAAAAAAACAGGATCGTGTTTTGGTAAGCAAAGGTGGTGCATCCATTGCGGCCGCTATTGCAGCAAATAAAGATGTACCGGCTTATTATCCTTATACCACTACCGAATATGCAGATGGTATAAAAGGTAATGAAGGTGGTGTAAGTTTTTTACGCAGCGGCAAAGACAAAGATCTCACCACGCTTATTTATAAATATACTTCGCATGGCTTATCGCACGGGCATTTCGATAAACTGAATATCAACCTGTTTGATAAAGGAAATGAGATACTGACCGATTATGGTTCTGTTCGCTTTATCGGGGTGGAGCAAAAATACGGCGGCCGTTATCTTCCTGAAAATACTTCTTATGCTTCGCAAACCATTGCACACAATACTATTGTAGTGGATGAAACAAGCAATTTTAATGGGGATGAAAAATTAGGCGAAGCCAATCATTCCGATAAATTATTCAGTGATGTAAAGAATACTACAGTGCAGGTAGTGGCTGCTAAAGAAGACAATGCGTATAAGAATATTCATTTGCAGCGTACGGTTTATTTACTGCAATTGCCGGGTGGAAAAAAAGTGATCACTGATGTTTTTAATGCCAGCGGAAAAGAAGAACATCAATACGATCTTCCTTTTCAATATAACGGCCAGTTGATCAATGCATCATTCAAATATGTACCGGCAACAAAAAAACAGGAACCACTGGGGAAGAAGAATGGCTACCAGTTCTTGTGGAAAGAAGCGGAAGCTGCTGTTAAGGACACAACTATTCAATTTACTTTTCTGAATGGCAATACTTATTATTCCATCAGTTCGCTGATCGAAGATTCAGCAGCAGTGTTCTTCACCAGGACAGGAGCTAACGATCCTGCTTTTAATTTACGCAGAGAGCCTGCTTATATCATTCGCAAGAAAGGAACGTCGCAGTCTTTCATCAATATGATAGAGATACACGGCAACTACGATGCGGTAAATGAATTTTCTACTAACGCTTACCCTTCGGTAAAGCAAATGAAAATGATAGAGAATGATGAGCAGTTCACCGCAGTAAAAATGTGGATCGGTGATAAGCAGCTCATCATTGCACAATGCAATAAAGATTTTGATAAACAAGCTAAACACAGCATTACTGATAATGGTCTTGTTATAAACTGGACAGGCCCTTATACCGTTTTGTATGATGGCAAACCTTTATAAACAGACTATTTAAATTAAGAAAAATGGAAACGACCGAAACGACTGAAAACGTAAAAGTATTTATCGAGAACACCGATGTACCCTGGGAAGTAACTGCGCCCGGCATGAGAAGGAAGATCATGGCCTACGATGAAAAGCTTATGGTAGTAAAAGTAGAATTTGAGAAAGATGCAGTAGGCGTAGTGCATCAGCATTATCACACACAGATAACACATATCGAAAGCGGCGTGTTTGAAGTAGAGATAGGTGGTAAGAAACAAATTTTAAAAGGCGGCGATGCTTTTTACATTCCGCCGAATGTAATGCATGGCGCTGTTTGTATTGAAGCAGGCGTGCTCATTGATATTTTCAGCCCGATGAGAGAAGATTTTATTACTCCGCAGGTATAATTAATTATGAGAATGATGAACATCATACCTATTCTTGCTTTGTCTGTGCTTTTTGCATGCAGCAAAAACACTGCTGCTGTGGAATCGCCTGTGGTACCAACAGGGCGAACCATTCATGTAAGCACCGCTGATGAACTGAAGAATGCGTTGGCCAATGCAAAAGCAGGCGATGATATCATCATGGCAGATGGTGTATATGCAGGAAAATTTGTGATAGCGCCGAATGTGAATGGAACAGCAACGCAACAGATTACCCTTCGCGGCAGCAGAAATGCAGTGCTTGACGCAGGTAGTATCAACACCGGCTATGTCTTGTATCTCCAGTCGAATTACTGGATCATCAAAGGATTTACGGTTACCAATGGGTTAAAAGGTATCATGGTGGATGGAGCAGTGAACAGTACTATCGACGGTGTTAAAGTATTCAACATTGGTGAAGAAGGCATTCATCTGCGCAAATTCAGTAAACACAATATCATCCAGAATGCCGACATCAGCAATACAGGTTTAAAGACAGCTGATTATGGAGAAGGCATTTACATTGGTTCTGCAAAAAATAATTGGGCTACTTATACCAACGGCAATCCGGATCGCTGCGATTCAAACCTTATCCTTAACAATACGATCGGCCCGAATGTAACAGCAGAATGTATTGATGTAAAAGAAGGAACAACAGGAGGTATCATCCGCGGCAACACTTTCGATGCAACCGGCATTACCGGTGCCAACAGCGGCGATAGCTGGATAGATGTAAAAGGGAATTATACACTTATAGAAAATAATACCGGCACTAATCCCGGTGGTTCAATATTCATAGATGGCTACCAGGTGCATTGTGCAGTAGCAGGTTGGGGAAGTTATAATGAATTCAAGAATAATAATTGTACGGTCAATGCAACAGGTTATGGCTTTAATGTGCAGCTGAGCGGAAGCAATGGCACTACAACAGGTAACAAGGTTTACACCAGTAATACAGTAACAGGCGCTGCAAGCGGAGTATCAAATATCCCGCTTAGCAATTAATAAACAAGCAAGCATGAAGATCAAAGGCTTAAGATGGTGGATCATTGGATTGATCGGTGTTTCAACGGTCATTAATTATATTGACCGCAGCGCCATCAATATCATGTGGCCCTATATCTATAAAGAATTTGGTATTGCCGATGCGGATAATAAAGAAGCATTGGCACTGATCACCAATTTCTTTATGGTGGCATATGCCATCGGGCAAACCGTTACGGGCAAAATGATGGATGCGATAGGCACAAGATTAGGCATGGCAGTTTCTATTGCAGCATGGAGTGTTTCTATAGCCTTGCATGCCCTGGCAAGATCGTTGTCCTCTTTCAGTATATTTCGTTCTATGCTTGGCGTTAGTGAGGCAGGCAACTGGCCCGGCGCTACTAAAAGCAATGCAGAATGGTTTCCGGCAAAGGAACGGGCTATTGCGCAAGGTATATTTGGCGCAGGTGCTTCCTTAGGTGGGGTAGTGGCAGCACCGGTGATCGCAGCAATATATCTTGCTTTTGGATGGAGGGGCACTTTTATAGGCATCGGTATTCTTGGCTTTTTATGGATAATACCATGGTTGTTCATCAACAAAGGAACCCCTGATAAAAATCCTAACATCACAAAAGAAGAACACGATTACATCTTAGATAATGCAGCAGATAAAAAGACAGTAACTGCAGATGCCACTGTATATAGCTGGACGCAATTATTACAATTTAAAAACACCTGGGGCATTATCACGTCACGTTTTTTTCTTGATCCCGTTTGGTGGATGTTCCTTACCTGGCTGCCAACATTTTTGAAAGACCAGTTTGGATTTGATATTAAACAGGTGGGCGGTTTTGCATGGGTTCCCTATTTATTTGCAGCTATTGGTGGTTTAGCCGGAGGCTTTTATTCCTCAGCACTTATTAAGAAAGGAATGCTTGCAGCGAAAGCAAGAAAAAGGGCGATAACTATTGGTTGCCTATTGATGCTGGTATCGCTTGTTGCTATTGTTTATTATCTCGATGGCCTGAAAGAAAATACAAACCTGGCGCTTATTTTAATAAGCACAACTTTATTCGGTTTTCAATTTTTGATCAACAACCTCCAAACATTACCATCCGACTATTTCAGCGGAAAAAATATTGGAACTGTTGCCGGTATGGGCGGCACTGCTGCTGTAGCCGGAACTATTATCATAACCTTTTTGGTGCCTATTTTAACGAAGACGAGTTATGCTTCCTTCTTTATACTGGCAGCACTGGTAGTTCCGCTGGGGTGGCTCTGTATAACATTTATAACATCTAAAAATAAACCAAAACAAACCATAACAATTGCCTGACAATACCTGAACTTAAATTTTGCTATTATGAAAAAACTTTTATTTACCTGTCTTATACTGATAGCCGCTATTACCGGCTACAGCCAAACAACATATTACTGGGTAGGCGGTGCCGGTCCTGTCAGTTATACTGCCAATTCCAGCTGGAACACGGCATTGAACGGAAGCGGAACAACACGCTCTGCTGCCGCCGCAACAGATATCCTCATCTTTGATGGTACCAATATCGGCGGTACAGTACCAACAACAGGTACTGTAACGGCAACGGTTACCTCTACCAACTCGGCCCAGGTAAAATTGCAGAATGGTGCTGTGGTAAATATTGGACGTTCAACCGCGGGCAGTGCTGCTATTACCATCAATGGCGATGGTACTGCTGCTGACGACCTGGTTGTTGGCGCAGGTTGTACCCTTACACTCGGTTCGCCTACTTATAACTTTGATGTAATGGCGGTAGTATCAGCCAATGCTACTGCAATGATAAACGGTACAGTGTACCTAAGCCCGCTTTCCAATACGGTACATACCAGGAGTTATATCACTGCTACCAATGCCAACTCGGTAACCTTTGCAAGCGGCTCCAATTGCCATATCAATGACTCTACAGCAAGCTCTGGCTTCAATGGCTCTGCTGCCGGTGGTGTTACCTTTAAAAGTGGTGCATCCTTACATTATTATACAGGCCGCAGTCCAATAGGTACCAGCTCAACTGTTCAGATCACCAATTTTGAACCGGGCAGCAACCTTTATATCAAAAACTCTAACGTAAGTTATCTTGATGCAACAGCATATGCAAGTTCTTCCTGGGGCAATCAGAAAGTGATGGCCAATATTTTTATACAGAATGGCGCAACTTATAAATCGGATGGCCCTTATTATAAGATCGAAAACCTTACCGTAGATGCAGGCTGTACCTTCACTACGCACACCAGTGGTACTACACCCATATTGGGAAACCTGACCGTTAATGGTGCATTGAACGGTCCTTCAGGAAGTACCAATATTATAGTAATGGGTGGCAATACTCCTCAAACCATTTCGGGAACAGGAACCATTGATGCCCCTTCCATTACAGTTGCCAATTACAGTGACGTTACATTGAGCAGAAGTATATCGGTATTAAATGGTACCAACATTTACGGTAAAATAAATTTTGGAGCAGCCAATCAAATAACCGGTACAAGCACTTTTACATCAAGAGTGAGTACTACACCGGTAACTGCAACAGGAACAACTACTGCAGGTTCGTATTTGATAAGCGGTGTTACAGGAACACTATCCGGCCTTGCAGGATTGGCCATCAGCGGTACAGGTGTAGATGTTAACAGCAATATCGTTGGCTTCTCCAGCGGCAATGCAACGATCAATCTTTCCAAACCTGCCACTGCAAGCGGCACAGCTACCATAACTTATTTCAGCGATACCGCTACTTTGGTTACGGCACATCCAAACGGTATGGATACGTTAACGGGCTCTGTTGTTGTTACAGGAACCAAAGCATTTCAAAGCGGTACCAGCTATATTATCAACGGCGCTACCACAAAGCCATTCGGTATCTCTACCAATTCTACCAATACCTATATCAATGCAGGTTTTGTAGAGATCAATGCGCCGGTTACAGTTAACAGGGGTATGAGTCTTTACGGTCATTTAAAAGTAAATGGTAAGATAACATTGCGTCCACTCGATACCGTTCATATCATGAGTGGCGCTTACATCAACGGTACATTCAATTCATCTAATTATATCGCAACCATTGCCAATACAGGTACTGGCGATCAAAGTGTAGTAGAATATGACGGCCTTGCTTCCTCCGCCACTATACCTATCGGCAGCGCTGCCAATTATTTACCGGTAACGCTTTCTCCTGCATCTTCCTCTAATTTTGTTACTGCTGTATTCGAAGGCATTACATCACAGGGAACTGTAAACGGAACGCAGTTAACACCGGTACAAAAACAAACGGTTGTAGATGCGGTATGGAATATCAACCGTATCAGCGGAACAGGTAATAGCGGCCTGCAACTGGGATGGGTAACAGGTTTGGAAGGTTCTACCTTTACTACATTGGCTAATACCGATATTGGTATCATTTATAATACCGGGTCTTCTTACTCTTTACCGATAGGCACAGGAGATAATACAGCGAATACTGCTACTGCAACAGTAAGCAATTTCGGAGCTTATGCAGTAGGTGCTGTTCCGTTAACGCAGCCTTTTATCTTCAATGCAATACCAACTAAAATATATGGCGCTGCCGATTTCAACGGCGGTGCCACCAGCCTGAATACAACGCAGCCTATTGTGTACACCAGCAGTAATCCTGCCGTGGCAACTATAATCGGCAGCAGCATTCATATTACCGGAACGGGCACCAGCGATATCACCGCATCACAAGCCAGTGATGGATTCTATCCTGCTGCAAGCGTTACCCGTACATTGACCGTGAACCAGGCAACGTTGACGATCACTGCAGATAATAAAACAAAATTCTTCAACCAGGCTGTTCCAACATTAACATATACCTACAGTGCCTTTGCATACGGCGAAACTCCATCAGTATTGTTAACGCCGGTAACGATCAGCACAACAGCTACAACCACTTCGCCTGTTGGTACTTACCCGATAACAGTGAATGGTGCTACTGCTGCCAATTATACTATTGTATTTGTGAACGGCACATTAACCGTGCAGCCACAACAATCGCAAACGATCACGTTCAATACATTGCCAACAAAAACCTATGGCAATGCTGATTTTGCTATCGGCGCTACAAGCACCAATACTACAATACCAATCACTTATGTAAGCAGCAATACCAATGTTGCAACCATTTCGGGCAACAGCATTCATATCGTTGGTGCAGGTACATCTAATATTACCGCATCGCAGGCAGGCAGCATTGGCTATACGCCTGCGGCAGATGTAACAAGAACATTAACGGTTAACAAAGCTGCACTGGCAATTAAAGTAAGAGATACCGTAAAAACGCAGGGACAACCTAACCCAACTTTTACAATAACCTACACCGGTTTTGTTTTGGGTGAAACAGCAGCGAATTTATTGACACCTGTTGCAGCAACCACAACTGCTACTACAACATCGGCACCGGGATATTACCCGATCACTTTATCCGGTGCAACATCCAACAATTATAACATTACCTATACCAATGCAAGATTGACCGTTCTTCCTTTGACCGGCACAGGCGTGCAATACCTGAATGTATATATGAGCAGCAGCAACGTGATGACGGTAAGGGTATATTCACCTGAACCCAAGCTGGGAGACATAACTATATATAACATGGCGGGGCAACCATTGAAACGTAAGAACCTGTTCATGCCGGTGGGCTTTATCAACAATGATATCTATGTAGGTAACCTTCCTTCGGGTATTTATGTGGTAACGATCAAAGGCGATGGCGTTGATCTGTACAAAACTGTACCGGTAATCAGATAAAGAATACAACAATGCGTAAAATGAAATTAATAATTGGTCTTCTTTTTTTAAGCTGTTCATTCACAGTAAATGCAACCGGTAACCAGGGTAAGCCTGCAGTATTTGCATTGAATGCAACGGCGCTGGAAAAAAATAAGGCCAGGATAAAAAGTAATGATCCGCTTATCATGCCGGCGTATAAGCAGCTGCTTAAAGAAGCAGACAAAGCGCTTGACTTTGGTCCTGTTAGTGTGATGGAAAAAAAGAATGATCCGCCAAGCGGCGATAAGCATGATTATATGAGCCTTGCGCCATACTATTGGCCCGATCCTGCTAAAAAAGATGGACTGCCTTATATACGCAAGGATGGCGAAACCAATCCTGAAGTAAAAGAGTACAAGGATAAAGAATACATGCCGAAGCTGTGCGATGTGGTGCGTACGCTTGCATTGGCTTATTATTTTTCTGATAATAAAATATATGCAGAGCGTGCTTCAAAACTGTTACGTGTGTGGTTCCTGGATGCAGCAACAAGAATGAACCCCAACCTGAATTTTTCGCAGGCCATGAAAGGCCACAATACCGGAAGAGGTGCAGGCATGATTGATGCAAGGCATTTTGTAAAAGCGATAGATGCGATAGGCTTATTGCAAGGTTCTAAATCCTGGACAGCACAAGATGATATAGGAATGAAAGCATGGTTCAGGGATTATCTGCATTGGATGCAAACCAGTGAGAACGGTGTAGATGAAATGCACGCCAAAAATAATCATGGTGTGTGGTACGAAGCGCAACGCATGTCCATCGCATTATATCTCGACAGTATGACGCTTGCAAAACAGGTAGCGCAGAATATAAAGACCCGTATAGAAAATCAAATTGATGATAAAGGTTTTTTGCCGCTGGAAATGGAACGCACTACCTCACTGCATTATAGCACATTTGCGGTGGAAGCATTTTTTATTGTTGCAAGAATGGGTGAATTGACCGGTGATGATATCTGGAACTATACCAGTCCTTCGGGCAGATCGCTGAAGATGGCGTTCAATACCTTGCTGCCTTATTATGCCGGTGAAAAAAAATGGGAAGGCCCGCAGATAAAAGAATTTGATCTTGATGAAGCCATTCCTTTAATGGCCGAAGCCAGGAAAAAATTCGATTGTAAACAATGTGGTCAATATATAAAGAACATGAGCGGCAGCGAAACTGAGCGCCTGCGCACACAACTATTAACCGATACTGATTTCTAAATTCTATAAACTTGCTGTTATGAAAAATTTGAAATGTTTGTTTTTTGTATCGCTGCTGGCAATATCCGGCATCGTATCTGCACAAAACAAAACAATTACCGGTAAGGTTACCAACCAGGCTACCGGTGAACCTTTGCAGGGAGTAAGTATCCTTGCAGATAAAAAGAAAGGCGCCGTTACCACAAAAGAAGACGGTACTTATTCCATCACCTTATCCGCAACAAGCTCTACGCTGATCTTTTCTTCTGTAGGGTTTGCAGCACAATCGGTGTTGATAGGCGACCGTACAAAGATCGATATCGCCCTGGTATCTACTGCTACTTCCATGAACGAAGTGGTAGTGATAGGCTATGGTACACAAAAGAAAGGAAATGTAACAGGGGCTGTATCGAAATATAAAAATGAAAAACTGGATGAAGCTCCCGTGTCAAGGCTCGACCAGGCATTGCAGGGAAAGATAGCCGGTGTGCAGATTCAGAATGTATCATCAGAAGCAGGCTCCGATCCTAAGATAAATGTGAGGGGTATCACTTCTGTGAATGCAACAACCAGTCCGCTGGTAGTAGTTGACGGCCACCCGATAGCAGATGGTTTACAATTTGTAAATATGGCGGATGTAGAATCAGTAGAAGTATTGAAAGATGCTGCCTCTGCAGCCATCTATGGTTCAAGAGGTGCAGGAGGTGTTATACTGATCACTACCAAAAGCGGTAAAGCAGAAAAACCAAAATATTCTTTGAAGGTTTCTACCGGTGCAAAAACACAATACGAATTGTACCCGATGATGACCACAACAGAGTACACTAACATGCTGTATTATGAAGCAGCATTAAAATCAAAAGATCCAAGTATAACCCCGCCAACAGGTACAGCAATCATTGCTAATAATGAAAGAGCGGCATACATTGTTGAAAATACCATCATGGGTGGCCAGGCTACCAACTGGCAGGAACAGGCACTGCGTAATGCACTGGTGCGTAATGTACAGCTAAGTGTTTCGGGAGGAAAAAAAGATGTGCGCTATTTTCTTTCCGGCGCCTATCAAAAAGATGAAGGTATGATGTACCACAGTGAATACGATAAGTACAGTGTGCGTGGCAAGCTTGATGTTGATCTTACCAAAAAATTAAAATTCACCTTGAACTTTAATCCTTCTTACATAAAAAGAGAAAGGCCTTCTGTTAACTTTATCGACTTCGTAAGGTTCCAGTCCTTCCTGCCGGTTTATCATACTGCAGCAAGTGCAGCGTTCGTAACGCAGGCATCGCAATGGGCCAACGTACATGTAGGCGATTTTGCGCAGGCAAGGCATTTCAATGGAAGGATATACAGCGGTTTGATGCCTGATGGTACAATGTACACCAGCACTGCAGCACTGGATCCTTTTAATACAGCGAACAACACGCCGAAGTCCATCATGGAAACAAGAACGATCAATTCCAATGATTATCGTATCGTTACTTCAGGCGACCTTACTTATAATATCATTCCCGGCCTTGATTTTAAAACATTGGGCAGTGTGTTTGCAGGATATTCCAATGCAGTAGATTATGCCAAAAGGAATTCTTCCAAGGATGGCGATATCAACAAAGGCGTTTTCTCCAACAGGCTAACCATCGATCTGCTGTCGGAAAATACATTGACCTATACCAAACAGATAAAAGAGCACAGTATTACAGCGCTTGTCGGCTTCTCTGCTCAAAAAACAACGGTAAAGATCGAACAGACAACCGGCCTGGATTTCCCGAGCGACAACACGCCTGCTTTGTCAACAGCATTGCAGATCGATCAATCGAAAGATGCAACATTTGATTATAAGGATCAAACCGGTTTATTATCCGGTTTTGCACGTATCCTTTACAGTTATAAGAACAGGTACTTGTTGAATGCCAGCTTCAGGAGAGATGCCAGCTCATTCTTTGGGCCAAATCATAAAGCAGGAGATTTTCCGGCCGCATCTGTTGGCTGGGTAGCATCGCAGGAAAAATTTATGGATAAAGTGAAATGGGTAAATAACTTAAAATTCAGGGCCAGCTATGGTTTGTCAGGTAATAACAGGATCAGCCAGTTCGCTTATCTCGACCTGTTGTATCCTGCCAACTACTCGTTTGGTTCGGGCACAGGAAGTTCAACAGCAGGTCAAAGTCCGAGCAATCCACCGGCCAGCCTGGGTGCTGTACTTTCCGATCCGGCACTTACCTGGGAACGTACCTTCCAGTTCAATGGCGGTTTTGATGCAACATTGTTCAATAATTTCGTGAACCTTTCACTGGATGTTTACCGTTCAAGAACAGAAGAATTGTTATTAAAGCAATCTTCAATGGCCATCACCGGTTACTCACAGGTTTGGAACAATATCGGCAGCATGCAGAATTTAGGGCTTGAGTTTGAAGTAACAACAAATAATTTCAGGAAGAAAAATTTCAGGTGGAGCACAACAGCTAATATTTCTCACAATGAAAATAAAATAAGGGAACTGGCCGGTGAAGCGTATTTGCTTAACCAGGGTGAGCGTACAGAATTATACCGCAATATGCCGGGAAGGCCACTGGTTGAATTCTTCGGTTATAAAACAGATGGCGTATGGCTTTCACAGGCACAGATCGATGCGGCAAAAGCAGCAGGGCTTACCAGCAACCTGAGTAACCTGTTTGTTCCGGGCGGTTTAAAATTAGTTGACGTGAATAGTGATAACGTGATCGATGAAAAAGACCGTGTGGTAACAGGTAATCCTTATCCGGATTTTATCTGGGGTGTTACCAATAATATCACTTTCCATAATCTTGATGTCAGCTTTACCTTCCAGGGTTCCCAGGGCGGCGAACTGGTTAACGGTGATCCTAACTACAATGAAACAAAACGATACAACAAGAACTATAATACCAATCGCTGGTTGAGCCCGATGTTCCCGGGTGATGGTAAAACGCCATACTCAACAGTAGGTTTCAACTGGATGCTTACCGACTATGTTGTAGAAGATGCTTCTTATTATTGCTTGCGTGAAGTAGTGATCGGCTATTCATTTAAGAAGCTCGCTAAAAAAGCGCATCTCGGAAATTTAAGGGCGTATTTCTCGGCGCAAAATCTTTTCTTCCATTCGGCAGCAGGTTATCGCGGCATTAATACAGAAGGAAGATTCTCTACAGGTCCTTACAATACAGCTTTGGTAGATGGCTATCAAAGAGGAAGCTTCCCGATGCCTAAAACATTCCTGTTCGGTATCGACGTTAATTTTTAATACAATCTAAAAAGAGATATTATGAAACGCATAAAACAACTATCCATATTGCTGCTTTCTGTTACAGTTTTCAGTTGCAAGAAAGTAATAGATACCGTGCCATTATCAAGTCTCAGCACTGTTACTTATTATAGTAATGTAACGGAAATGAGGGCGGCGCTCACCGGTTGTTATAATGGTTTGCAAAAGCCAATGAATGTAGAGTGGCAGCTTACCGAGCTTCGCACCGATAATTCAAAACAGGGCTCACCAGGAAGTACCGCATCTACCAATCGTGACCTGAGTGACCTTGATATGTTCATCCCGAGCACTTCTCATCAAACCATTTACAACTACTGGCTGTACACGTACAACAACATCCGCAATACCAATATCGTGTTGCAAAAATTAGGTGTGGTATATGATCCGGCAGCAGGTGTAAATAATTATACTGATGTTCCTATTCCAACTACACAGGCAGAAAGAAAACAGATAGCAGGAGAGGCGCAGTTCATAAGAGCGTATCATTATTTTAATTTAGTAAGATTATATGGCGGTGTGTTTTTGGTGCATACTCCTATCACTGCGGTTGAAGCAAAACAAATGAACAGGGTTAGCGAAGCAGAAATATATAAGCTGATAGAAGCAGATCTTAAAGATGCTATTGCCAATACAAGTTCTCTTAAGTTTAACCAGATAGCAGCAGCAGATCTTGGCCATGCTAATGCATGGGCAGCAAAAGGTTTGCTGGCCAAAGTTTATCTTACCCAAAATAAAAAAGCAGAAGCGTTGACATTATTGCAGGATGTGATCCTCAACAGCGGCTACAGTTTACAATCAAGCTATGCCAATGTATTTTCTATTTCAAACGAAATGAATTCTGAGATACTTTTTGCGGTACGCTATAAATCAGGTGGTCTCGGACTGGGCGGGCATTTTGCCAATTCCTTTGCCCCGCTCGGAAGCGGCTCTGCTGTTATCAACGGTGATGGCGACGGATTGAATTATCCTACCAATGATCTGGATACCGCAACCAATGGCGATCTGCGGAAGCCAACCATTATGGCAACATACGGTAGCGGCACTGCTGCAAAATTGTATGTAAAGAAATTCTTCAGCCCGGTTGTGATAACAGATGATGCCGAAAATGACTGGCCGGTATTACGCTACGCAGATATTTTATTAATGATGGCAGAAGCGCAGGGTTACAGTCCTTCATCCATTGATTATATCAACAGTGTGCGGCCAAGAGCGGGCCTGCCTTTATACACTACATCAACTATTACCAATGTTGCACAGTTCGAACTGGCATTATCCAATGAAAGAAGGATCGAGTTTGCTTTTGAGAACCAGCGCTGGTTCGATATTGTTCGCTTTAACAAAACATTCTCAACGCTTACTTCCATACAGATCATGAAGGATCATTTTGCGGATGAGTATTACAATCATTATCGTTTGTATGTACCGCCTGCACCAACCCTGAACGAGTTGTATGCACAAACAACAATGGATCATATGTTGTTGCCGATACCGCAACGGGAAATAGATACCAATACAGGTTTGGTGATACCGCAAAATCCCGGGTATTAAACAAATGCAATAATATACAGTCGAAGAAAATTAATTCAGTAACAGCAGCACATGAAGCAGATCAAACAGGGGATCTTTTTTATAGTAGTTATCTTTTTTCAGCAACAGGTAATGGCGCAATTACCTAAGCTGTATTTGATAGATGCGGCAAAGGTTGATGCGATAAAGAAAAGTGCCGCAACAAATAAAGCAACCGCAGAAAATATCCGGCAGTTGGCAAAAGAGGGAGATAAAATACTTAAGCGGCAGTTTGGTTCGGTAATGGATAAAAAAGTAGTGCCACCTTGCGGCAACATGCATGAATATTTAAGCATGGCAAAATACTTTTGGCCCGATCCAGCCAAGCCGGATGGTAAGCCTTATATACGAAAGGACGGCCAAAAAAATCCTGCCAATGACCTGGTAAGCGACGATAAGAATTTTGACGGGATAATAAGCGCCATCAATACGTTATCATGGACGTATTATTTTACCAATGAAGAAAAATATGCTTCAAAAGGTATTGAGTTGATACGGTTCTGGTTCCTGGATACAGCTACATACATGGCGCCCAACCTTAATCATGCGCAGGTAAGAACAGGCATTGATACAGGCTCCAACAGCGGTATCATTGATACGCACAGTCTTCCGCAGGTTGTTGATGCAATAGGATTATTTCGTTCTTCAAAATTATGGCAGCCTTCAGATGAACAGGGAATGAAACAATGGTTTACCGATTACCTGCAATGGTTGCGTACCAGTAAGAACGGTAAAAAGGAAGCAGAAGCAAAAAATAACCACGGTACATTCTATGATATGCAGGTAGTGACCATTGCATTGTTTTGCGGCAAGGATAAGATAGCAGAGCAAATGCTGCAATCCGAATTTGCAAGAATAGCCAACCAGGTGCAGCCTGATGGAAAGCAGCCGTTTGAATTGGAGCGCACCTTGGCATTAAGCTATTCCGTCTTTAATTTGGAAGCCTGGAGTTTTTTAGCAAATGCTGCCGAAACAAAAGGCGTTGATCTCTGGCACTATCAAACTACAGATGGCAGGAGCATAAAAAAAGCAATTGATTATTTACTGCCTTTTGTAACCGAAGGAAAACAATGGGAATACCAACAGATCAATCCTTACAAGGTATATGATTATTATCGCCTGCTGTTAATTGCAGCAGATAAATTCAAGGATGAATCCTATCGTAAGGCGGCAGAAAAAATAAAAGATTCCAATAAGAATATTTTTGTAAAACTTTTTTTTGAATAAGAAAACACATCAAAAACCACAATCAGTATGAAAAGAATAATGACCATCCTGTTCGTTGTATTTTCTGCAACAGCATTTGCGCAGGAAGCAACAGACACTACTTACAAACCGGTGGAATACCCGGCAGGCTTTACCGCACAGTTAAATGTAGTGTACACCAAAGTGAAAGACTGGGAAGGTAAGATGGATATTTATTTGCCCCCAAAAACAAACGCAGCAACTCCTGTAGTGATCAATATTCATGGTGGCGGCTGGAACCATGGTGTAAAGGAATCTCAAACCGGGTATAATACATTTTTCAAAATGGGCTATGCCGTTGCTAATATCGAATATCGCTTAACAGGCCAGGCAACAGCACCTGCAGCAGTGGAAGATACTCGTTGCGCATTGATCTACATTATCAAAAATGCAAAGGACCTTAACATTGATGTCAATAAGATCGTGATCATGGGAGGCAGTTCCGGCGGCCATTTGGCGCTGATGGGTGGATTGCTTGCCAACGATCACCGCTTTGATGGCAACTGCCCCGGCGTAGAAAATATTAAAGTAGCAGCGATCATTGATAAGTATGGTATTACCGATGTGTGGGATTGGGCATATGGTCCAAATATCACCAGCAAATCTGCAAAGAACTGGCTGGGCGATAAAGCAAAAGACGAAGCGTTTGCAAAATCAGTTTCGCCAATAACTTATGTAAACAAGAACAGCCCGCCAACATTTATCGTACACGGCGATGCAGATCCTACAGTACCTTATCAGCAATCTGTAGCGCTGCACAAAAAATTTGAAGAAGCAGGAGTGAAGGTACAATTCATGACTGTTGAAGGTGGCCAGCATGGCAAGTTCCCGAAAGACAAAAATTCAGAGGTGAATAAAGCGATCGCAGAATTTTTATTAAGTCTCGGTCTCGGGCATAAATAATTTGAGTTTTAAGCATGTGAAGTAAGCCAGGCCATAAGGCCTGGTTTTTATTTTTATTACCGTTAAGAATAAATCTCAACGATATAAACTCGATACCGTATAACAAACCTTGTCTGTTATTTTATGGAAAGTATTGTTGTTGAGTTTACGGATGGTCTTTCTGCGCCTGCCATCCATTAATATCCCTTTTTCGTTGAATACCTGCGGACGGTTAAAGTAAGCCAATATCTCGTACTTCTTATAAATAAAAGGAAGACTGATAGCACGTGGCCTTATGGACATATATACTGCAGAATGATAATTGCCGTTCACATAATAATCCTGGTTGTTGATCCAGATGCAGCGGATGGATTGCATCAGCCGTACTAAAGTAGCAATGCCTTCGGGCGACATTTTATATTTTATAAGCGTATCATTCAGGCGCTGTTCACCGGCATTAAAATCATAAATGTATTTGATCGTATCGGTGGTTATCTCCAGAGAAAAACTATTGAAGTCTTTATTGGAAAAAGCAACAGAGAAAGGAGCCTTGGGATATTGTTGTTCATAGGATTCTTTGATGCTGTCCAGCGTTGATTTATGTTCATTGTAAAACCTGGTCATGTTGGCAGTGCCACATGCGCTCATTAATAGAACGATGCCCGAAAGAAATGTTATGTACAATGCTTTGCTATTCATGCGCTACCTTTTTTGTACAGTGTGTAATACCGAAAATTATTTTCTTCAGTGAACCTAAACTTACCTGGCGCAGCGAACGAAGACCGTAATCCCAGTACACGAAAGTATAAATGTCATCGTATGCATGCTCAATATTGATGAGTACGATATAGTGTGTAGGTATACCGGAACGTATAAGGTTGTGATTCTTCTTTCTCAGCGATGTGTTATTAATATATAAGAAAGTGGTACCGCCCGACCGCAGTTTATCCTGCAGATATTCTACCAGGTCATCTTTTCTTATCCATGGCCGTATAAGATCCGAACCTCTTGATGTGATATTGTAATTGAATAATTTTTTGATCATGCGGTTGAACTTGCCATAATTGGTAGAAGCCCAGAAAGTATTTTCATCGCCGCTTTTATAATTGCGGTTCAGCAGGTTAAGATAACCTTTAAAGCGGTCGGCCAGGCTCAATATCCAAACCTGTTCCGCAGGCCGTATATCCAGTTTGCCTTTATATTGTAAGGTACCTGCAGCCATACGCACCGTTTTGGAAGGCTCGAACCATATGGTATTGTATTTGGCTTTACCCTCTTTATATAATTCGATCATGAATTGCGCAAAGCGCAACGGATCATCGTGCAGCGGCAAATACGATAAAGCGCCGTAACTGCAGAAATTAGTATTATTGCCTTCGTATAAATTAAGCGGATGGTCGATATCATCCTTAACATTATTAAGAAAAAGATCGGGCTTTACATTTGGCCAGAAAGAACTTGCGGGCAATTCTTTTATTTCTGCTAAATACTGCTGCGCCTGTAATTGAGTAGAAGTTGGTGTTGTATCAGCGGGGTTTAAGGCAAATAATTTATCCGCACAGCAAAGCAGGATGAGGAATAATAATTGCCTTTGAAATACTAAACGCCGTTTAAAGAAAAAACTAATCATGTATGGGTTGTACTGGTATCGAAGATAATTGACTTTTCTGTTCACGAACAAAAACTGTTCCGTTATTTTTTTTATAAAATGTGTAGCACCAGCTTCTGTTGTATAGGTTTTATGAGTAATTATTTTCCCGAAAGCGATGAAAAGCATCATATAAAATAATTGGATTAAAGTTTGCACATCAATTTGCTGCCATCAGGCGGAACAAGCATGAAAAAGCAGGACTGCAGCAATCACAAAAGATACTACATCCCCCATCATTTTTTATTTTATCCTGTGCTCATGATATTGACGTGCGCTGGTGTTTATGGTGTTTACCGGTACCAAAAACATTGGATAGAGTGGGCAGCTATAACAATGCTGTGTATATTGATAGGCTGGTTGTCACTGATGCTTCGTCAGCATTATGCATTGCTGCTGCAAGACAGGTTGATAAGACTGGAACTGCGTCTTCGCTATTACCAGCTTACACAACGGCGGTTAGAATTCATTGAATATAAATTGACCATTAAGCAATTGACTGCATTGCGCTTTGCATCCGATGATCAATTGCCTGTGTTGATCAATGAAGCTGTGGAAGAGGATCTGTCTTCGGGCGAAATTAAAAAGCGCATCAGGAACTGGATGCCCGATATGATGAGAGTGTAACTTATTCCAGCACTTCTTCTGTAGCAGCAAAAGCACCACCGGAGCCATCCGACTTTTGTTCGTCTGTTTGTTTTTCTCCATCGGTAATATCTACAGCTGCTGTTTTCTTTTCCTGTTTCGTTTTAGGATGGATCATTTTTTCTTTCGAAGGCGCATCCGGGAAGCCGGGAAAATCTTCATCAATTTTATTATCGTTGCTTTTTGCAACATCCTGTTTGCTTTTCATAGGAATTGTTTTAGCTGCAGCCTTTGATCGAAAATAAATGGTTGTTCGTTTTGTTGGCATATAATTAATTTTAAAATTAATTTTCACTGACCCATCTTTTTGCTTCTTCCAGTTGTGATAATTTAAAACCTTTGGAATCGCCTGGAACAGCATAGCCGAATACGTCAGAGAATTTTTTTACTGCCTCCTGGTCGCTTACAATAGCGATCTTGTTCCATTGGGTAAAATGTTTTAATCCTGCCACTACATCATTTATCCAGGCGCCAATACTAAAATTGCTTACCGGTGTTTCCAGCAACAAAAGATAATTGATCTTGCCGGTACGTTTTACCAGGTCATCAATGGCAGGTATCAACACCTGTTCAAAATCGTATTCGGTTACTTTGCCAGTAGCCCTTATACCGGCAACATGAGGAGGAAGATCGGGAATGATAGATAACATGTGCTTTGTTTTTATGGATATGCATATAAAAACAAAGACTGTTCCAAAGAGCTGGACTATTATTTAACCATGGATTACACTAATTATTACTGATTACACGGATTTCTTTATTCGATACTATTCCCGATTCGTGTAATCCATTCAACAATTTATTTAACCACGGATTATACGAATTACACCAATTACACCAATTTAGTGCTATTCACAATCCGTGTAATTAGTATTAATCCGTGTAATCAATTACTTAAAACTATCCCACGCCGCCTTACCCACTTTCGCAACTACCGCTTCAATATTTTCTGTAGTTGCTTTCGAATTGGATGCAAAAACGGTTATAGCAAAATGCCTGCCGTCGGGCAAAGTGGCAATACCAACATCATTTATGGCGGCTGTTACACCATCTTTAGTATCGGAAGTACCGGTCTTATGAGCAAATACAGTTCCTTCGGGAAAAAGGGCTTTGATACGTTTGGCGCCGGTAGTGGTTTCTTCCATTATTTTCAGCAGTGTATCATGGCTGGTTTTAGATAACGCACTGCCTTGGTAAAATGTTTTTAATAAATTGGTCATCGCAACAGGAGTGCACCAGTTGGTAAATTGCACGTTCCATTCTTTGTGCATCTCTTCTTCTGTAGCAACAATAGCAATATCTTTTATGCCGATGCTGTGAATGTAATTGTTAACCTGTTGAGGTCCGCCAAGCAGTCGGAATAAAACATCGCAACCATTATTATCGCTGTGCGAAACCGTATAGCCCAATATTTCTTTAATGCTTACCGAGGCATTTTTACCTTGGTATTTATCACGCAGCGGGCTGTACGTATCTGGCAGCAGGTCTTTTTGGTTAAGCGTTATTTTTTGATCAAGACTAAGTTTTCCTTTATCAACCTGGTCCATCACAGCAATAGCCAAAGGAAATTTAAATACGCTTTGCATCGGAAAATGGTTGTCTTCATTTAGTGTAACCATCGTTCCGTTTTGCAGGTCTAATACAGCAACGCCAATGGTGCCATCAAAGCCCGAAGCTATTTCCTGTAATTGCTTTTTTAATGCAGCTGTGTCTTGCTGTTTAGGCTTAATAGCAGAACTGCCGGGTATTTTAGCGGTAGCTGATCTGTTCTGCGAATTATTGTTACAGGAAAATAGCAAAACAAAAAAAGAAGATAAAACTAAGGTTTGAAAAAAAGCTGGTCGCATAAATAGTGTGTTGGAGCACAAATGTAAAGGCTAATGCGATGATGATTTCTTAAAGTTTTGTTGTAGTTGTTATCAAAGGCCACAATAATAATCATAGCCTCTTTCATACCAGTAATCCCGTGGGCGCTCATTGCTGAAGAATATTGTACCGATACGTTTTAAATGTTTAACGCCATATTTTACCGGAATGATGAGACGTAGCGGGTAGCCCTGGTTCATTGGCAATGGCTTGCCGTTCATTTCATAACAGAGTATGGTTTGCGGGTGCATCATACTGCGGTTATCTATACCTACATAATATTCATTGTCGGGCGTATGCAGGCCGGTATAGTTCAGCCTGGTTTGTTCTTCCAGGCCGTACCTTACAGCAAAATCGCTGAATCGTACGCCGGCCCAATGAGTAACCTGGCTCCATCCTTCTATACATTTAAAATCAAAGATCACTTCTGTTTTTGGTAAAGCTTTTATTTCAGCCAATGAAATGTATAAGGTATCGCCCGGTTTGCGGATAAGCTGCAGTTTCCAGTTAGCCGTATCAAGAGCAGAGTTCATTCCTGCATCTCCATTTACCCGTACTCTTGGCTCGGCAGCACTGGCAGAAAACTTTTTGGATAAATTATTACTGCTGAAAAAATAACCGAAGATGCCTTCATTAGTATTTAATACAGCACGCAAAGGACGGGGGGTGCCATTATCTTTCGGCTGATGGTGCAGCCATTTCCAGGCGCCAAAGCAGGCGCCGAAGAACAGGAAAAGAAAAAGAAAGGATAATATGGTTCTGTTCCTTATTTTTTTTGCAGGCAATATTTCTTCTTTGAAGTCGCTCATAGTTTATGTATTTGCAGTCGTTGTAGTTACAGTCGATGTAGGTTCAGTAGTTTTGGTAACAGCAGGTTTTGTTTTATCTACCTCAAAGCCGGTAACCATTCCCCTGAAATTGTTCCAGCCTGCAAGCATCACTTGTATAACATGCACTATAAAGAACAGGCAGAACAAAAGTGTAATAATGAAATGCTCTGCCCGCGCCCATTCGTAGCCGCCCAGCATAGCGCACAGCCAGTAAAGCTGCGCAGGCTTGTAAATGGCCAGCCCGGTAAGCAGCATAAAGAATCCCATAATGATAACACCGGTATAAGCAATGCGCTGCGCAGCATTATATTTTTTTTGTGGCGGCAATCCTCTTTTGATATGCAGATCGTGCAACAGTACCTGCCAGGATTCTTTTAATGACCTTTTGTTGGGGAATATCAGTTTATATTCTTTTGAAAAAAGCAGGTACAAAAAATAGATCACACCGTTTATGGCAAAGAACCACATAAAAACAAAATGCAGGCTCATACCTTCTGCGAGGCGATGAGGTATATTCAGTGCTTTATAAAATGAATCAGGAAAGAATTTAAGGATGGTTTTATTTCCCCAGCCTAACCGGTAAACATCATTTGCCCAATAGATCAACAAGCCGCTCCAGATCATAATAGCCAGCACCGGGAAGTTGATCCAGTGCAGCCAGCGTATTGCCAGCGGATGCTTCTTTATGATTTTTTTTGTTGCCATTTGGCGGAAAAGATTAATGAAGCTGAACGACAATAACGCTGAAAAGATTAAAAATAAAAAGCAACTTCATTCTTTATTGTTTTACAAAAGATAATGCCACCGAATTCATGCAATACCTGAGCCCGGTAGGTTGAGGGCCATCATCAAATACATGACCTAAATGAGCGCCGCAGCGGCTGCAAACAACTTCTGTACGCTTCATACCGTAACTGTTATCTGTTATTTCCTCAACATTCTTTTTGGCAAGGGGCTGATAAAAACTTGGCCACCCTGTACCGCTATCAAATTTGGTAACAGAGCTGAACAGTTCCTGTCCGCAGCAGATACATTTATAGATACCTTTTTCATGATTGTCCCAATATTGACCGGTATAAGCAGTTTCGGTACCTTTTTGGCGGGTAACCTGGTAGGCTTCTGTGCTCAATTGTTTTTTCCATTCGGCATCTGTTTTGGCAACAGGGTATTTCTTTGCAGGCTGCGCCGTGCAGGCCATAACAGCAAGAACAAGAAGCGGAAGCAATAAGCGTTTCATATCAAATGTTTTATGTTTCCTATAATTACGAAACACAGGCAGCAATGGTTTTAAAAGCGGTGTTTTTTAACGCCTTTATATTACAATTTAACATTTAACTTTGGGATAGAAAATTATTTACAATGGGAATACTGCGCCAGGTTGCCGAATATCTTTACCTGAAAAAGAAAGACCCCGATGCGCCAAAAACGCAATATGTAAAATATATGCATGGCATGAACAGGATCTCTTTATTATTGGCCATTGCGGCTATGATCATTTTGATAATAAAATTATTGAGATAATTCATTTACAATACTCTTCGCTGCATTGGCAGAAGCATGACCACCGGCGCTTAATAATATTTTCAGATCAGCATAATCCTTTTGCAATTGCTGTTGTTTGGTTTTGTTGGTCAGCAGTTGTTCCAGCTCATACTTTAAATTATCAACCGTCAATTCATTTTGTATCAATTCTTTCACCACTTCTTTATCCATGATAAGGTTAACCAGGCAGATGTATTTTATTTTTATCAGCCGTTTTGCGATCTGGTAAGAAACCGGGCTGCCTTTGTAACAGATAACTTCAGGCACACCAAACAGCGCTGTTTCCAATGTTGCGGTGCCGCTGGTTACCAATGCCGCTTTAGCCTGCGATAATAATTCGTAGGTTTTGTTCACCACCCACGATACATTTTGATAAGGTTTTAATAAGTCGTTGTAAAAGTCCTCATCCAAACCAGGCGCTTTGGCCACCACAAATGTATGATCGGGAAAGTGCTTAGCCACTTTCAGCATGATGGGAAGCTTTTTCAGTATTTCCTGTTTGCGGCTGCCAGGGAGGAGGGCTATTATTGGGGAATTGGTATTTTGGGAGTTAGTAATTGGGGATTGAGAATTGGGAAAAGAATTCTCTACATTTTTTACTCCTGACTCCGAATTCCTGATTCCAAATTCCTCAATGACTTCCACCAGCGGGTGCCCCACATACTCCACTTCATAGTTCCATTTTTTATAAAATTCTTTTTCAAAAGGCAGTATCACCAGCATTTTATCTACACAATGCTTAATGATCTTTACACGGTTCTCTTTCCACGCCCATACTTGCGGAGAGATGTAGTAAATGACCTTTATGCCTTTTGTTTTAGCCCATTGTGCAATGCGTAAATTAAAACCGGGATAATCAATTAAGATAAGCGTATCGGGTTTGTAAGCTAAAATATCTTCTTTACAAAAATCAAGATTGCGAAATATGGTACGCAGGTTCTTTACTACTTCAATAAAACCCATAAAAGCAAGGTCGCGGTAATGCTTTACTACAGTGGCCCCGGCAGCTTGCATTTTATCGCCGCCCCAGGTACGGAAGTCAGCCGCAGTATCCAGCTTTTTTATTTCCTTGATGAGGTTGCTGCCATGAAGATCGCCACTTGCTTCGCCGGCTATGATGTAATAACGCATGGGGTGCAATTTACAATATTAACCGCAGAGGCGCAAAGGCGCGGAGAAACGCAAAGCATCTTATGTATTTCGCCTTAGCGGCTTTACCTGAATAAATATGAAAGGCACAGGAAAACGCAAAGAAAAACTTGCGCCTTATGTATTTTATCTTAATGACTTTGCGTAAAGAAATTACGAAAAGGTTTTAATGCACAGCACCAACAAACCGTACAGTAATGTCAATGCAAAAAGCCCTTTGGCAGTTTTATCCTTATGGGCGTTGATATAGATAGTAAACAATACAGCATTCACCAAAAGCGCAAGGCTCAGTGCAACAGTAAATGTGCGGTGGCCCTGTTCCCGGTACATATATTCGAACATATTGGCAAAGCTGAACGATTCAAATTTCATGTATTTGAAAATAACAATGCCCAGCATTGGTCCCACAAAACCCAGGATAGCGCCTAAAATAAAACTGTCTTTTTTAAATATCATTGGAAGAGTTTCTGTTTTTCTAATTCCTTTTTCAATTCATAATTAGTAAGGTCAAACTGTACGGGCACCACGCTCACATAATTTTTTTCCAAAGCTACCACATCAGTATCGGCACCTTTATCATAATTCACAAATTTACCCGTTAGCCAAAAATAAGGTTTGCCCTGCGGATCTTTGCGCTCTACAAAATCTTCCTCGTATTTGGCATAAGCCTGTTTGCACACCTTAATACCCTTTATCAGTTCTTTTGGCACAGCAGGGATATTTACATTCAGTAAAAAATGTTTGTCTTTTTTTATTTTCAAAACATTCTGCACAATCGTTCGCACTACATCTTTTGCTGCGCTGAAATCTGCATCTATTTTGTAATCCAGCAGGCTGAAGCCAATGCTGGGTATGCTTTCTATAGCTGCTTCCATTGCCGCACTCATCGTGCCACTGTAAATTACATTGATAGAATGGTTGGCGCCGTGATTAATACCGCTCAGGCAAAGGTCCGGTTTGCGGTGCAGTATCTTGTCAACAGCCAGCTTCACACAATCTACCGGCGTGCCAGTAGTTTGCCAGGCCTCAATATCGTCAAAGCTATCTACTTTACTCATGCGCAGGTAAGTGCCAATGGTAATGGCATGCCCCATACCGCTCTGCGGTTTATCCGGCGCCACAATAACGATCTTGCCCAGGTCCTTAACTGCATCTACCAGGCTGCGTATGCCGGGTGCAGTTATACCATCATCGTTGGTAATTAAAATGATAGGTTTTTCTTTAGCCTTTCTCGGAGCCATACTAACTATTGAAATTGAGGAAATAACGCCCTGGCAATGCCTGGCTGGCGGAATGGCCAGGGTATCATAGCAAGGATGATCAATAAGGCAATACCAAAATATACCAGGCTGCGTTTATGTTTCTGCCTGTCGCTGCTGCCGCGTTTTACAGTGCTGCGGCCAATATGAACCAGCACCCAGGCTATCAGCATCATTACAATATGCTCCATGGCAAAAAAGCGCATGGCACTGTCTTTCATCACCACTTTGGTATTTTCTTTCAACATCGTAAACCACGGTCCGTTGAAATACAGCACCAGGCCAATAACCAACTGTATATCGCAGCATATCATAAAAAAAAGGCTTGCCCTGTTATCACCGGCGGTGTAGGGTTTGCCACTCATGCCCCTAACTGCATTTACGATCGTCCATAAGCCAAAAAGCAAAATGGCCCAGCGAAGAATATTATGAAAGAACAAAGTGTAATTCATAAAGCATAGTTTGCTGCAAAAATAGGTAAGTGAACGGTAAATAGGCGTAAATAAAATTCAGAACACCAGCCGTAACGTCAATACAATCAGCATTTGCTGCACCATCTTCGTAATCTGCGGGCAAAAAATGTATTTAATTGGTGTAATCCGTACAATCTGTGGCCAATAAAAATAAATTTTGCAAAACTAAAAATGTTAGTATATTTGTGCTAATCAAATTAGTTGTGTTATGTCAACAGCAGGTCAAAACCTTAAGTACTTACGCAAACTCCGTGGTTGGACACAGGAGGAATTTGCCAATAAGCTAAACATCAAGCGTTCGCTGATAGGCGCCTATGAAGAAGAGCGTGCCGATCCTCGCCTGGATGTATTGGAAATTGTAGCCGATATCTTTAAACTAAGCCTTGATGAGCTGTTGCTCAAAGACCTTAGTAATACCGGCAGCAGCTATTTAGCCAAGCGCCGCCAGCAAAAAATGATGACCGCCGAAAGGAATGTCATTCATTTTGTGCCGGTAAAAGCCGCCGCCGGTTACCTTGCCGGTTATGCAGATAATGAATTCATTGATGAACTCAACACATTTACATTACCTATGCTTTCGGGAGGTAACTACCGTGCCTTCGAGATCATTGGCGATAGTATGCTGCCAACACCAAGTGGAAGCATCATCGTAGGTGAAAAAGTAGATAATATAGACGACGTAAAAAATAATATGGCTTATATAGTAGTAAGCCGGAATGAAGGTATCGTTTACAAGCGCCTCGTAAAAAATAACCGTGCAAAGAATAAGATATCATTAGTAAGCGATAATCCGCAATACCAGCCCTACCAGGTAAATACAGAAGATATAGTAGAATTGTGGCAGGCACAATCCGTTATCAGTAAAGTAACACAACAGCAGCGCTGGGATGTAGATGCGTTGGCCAGTATGGTCAATACGTTACAGAACCAGGTGACCACATTGAAGAAGAAAATGAATTAATTACAGTTTGATTTTTTCTTTATTTAATGAAAGATACAACATGATCGTGTTGTTGCAAAGCGTTGATCGTAAAACCCAAATCCATTAACAGGTTATCAGAAAAAAATTGCGATATAAATATTGCAGGACGGAGTATGCTGTTTACTGTAATAATGAATGCTTTGACAACTATTATTAACAACTTAAAATAACAAACAATGACAACACAACAGGTAGCAGACAGGTTTTATGAACTGTCTGAACAAAATGCATTCGACCAGATTCAAACTGAGCTCTACAGCAAAGATGCCAGGAGCATTGAACCGGCAGGTGGTATATTTCAAGACGCAACAGGCATTGATGCCATTATGGAAAAAGGAAAACAATTTGGGGAAATGATAGAAGAGATGCACGGTGGCTATTGTTCTAAGCCTCTGGTAGCCGGCAATTTCTTCACCTGTACAATGGGAATGGATGTTACGCTTAAAGGACAGCCAAGAATGAAAATGGATGAAGTAGCAGTATATGAAGTAAAAGACGGTAAGATCATCCTTGAACAATTCTTCTTTTAAAATGATCCTCACCCGTTTTTAATTGTACCCTAAAACTGAAAGCTTAATCTTATAAAACCGGTGCAGATGAACACTAAAGAATTATTGATATTGAATTTTGAGGAAGTGCGTCGCAGAAGTATAAAAGTGTGGAAGAGCATTGCAGAAGAAAACCTGTATTGGAAACCCGATCCCGGCGCTATGAGTTGTATTGAAATGATACGGCATACACTGGAAACGGAAAATATTTATCATTACATTATTCTTCATCGGGGAGAGATAGGAGATTATATCAGCCCGTTGACCGGCAATCCTTATTCAACTATTGATAATGAATTAAAGAATGCCCAGCCGTACCGGGAAAAATTCCTGAAAATGGTGAACTCCTTTTCCTTAAAAGAACTGGAAGACGTACATATCATCCGTAAAGAAAAAAAGCAGGATCGTAAGCTGGGCGATTACCTGTTGCGTGCTGCGTATCACGAAAGTGTGCATACAGGGCAGTTGCTGGATTATTTACGCACAATTAAAGCACCCCGTCCGAATATTTGGGATTAACTGTTAATTTCGGGCGGAAGGACAGGCGTGAGAAGTGAGAGGTCAAAAGAAAATGAAGAAAGTAAGAATGAAAAAAGAAAAATGAAAAAGTGAAGACGGGAAAATAGGTTAATGTATTTAAAATAAGCTATTGGTTAAGCCGAATAACAATTAACCAATAACAATTAACGAATAACCAATAACTGAAAACAAAACGCACAAACAGATACATCGATTAATAATTAAAAAACACAGTTATGATTAAGTTACAGATCATCGGCAATCTAGGAAAGGATTGTATTGTAAAGGAAATTAACGGTAAAAATGTGATCAATTTCAGCGTAGCACATTCTGAACGTTATAAAGATGCACAGGGAAATCAAAAAGAAAGAACAACCTGGGTAGAATGTGCTTACTGGACCGACAGAACGGCCGTATCGCAATACCTTATGAAGGGTAAAACAGTTTATGCAGAAGGATATCCCGAGGCGGATGCGTATACTAATAAAGAGGGACAGGCCGCCGCTACGTTGCGGATGAGGGTTTCCAATATCCAGTTGCTTGGCGGCACAGGAGATGGACAGGGCGCTAACCAGGGCAATGTTACTTATGCAGGTAATGCTAATCAGCCGGTTGCAGCTTCTCAGCCTGTAGCAAAGCCTTCAGTGGCTTCGGCTCCGGTAGATGATGATCTTCCTTTCTAAAAATTCAGAATAATGAATGATAGCTTCCTGGCAACAGGAAGCTTTTTTATTGCCATCACGGCGCTTATCTATTTCACTTAACAATAGTAACTTGCTGAAAACTTTCCTTGATGAAAAAACGATCGCTGGCGATAGCCTTCCTGCTTGTTATAACCACTTCTCTTTCAGCTCAAAAAAATCTTACACAATATGTTGATCCGATGATCGGAACGGGCGGTCACGGACACACTTATCCCGGTGCAGTAGTGCCGCATGGCATGGTACAGCTTAGCCCTGATACAAGGCTCGACGGATGGGATGGCTGCAGCGGCTATCATTATTCCGACAATTATATTTATGGCTTTACGCATACCCATTTAAGTGGCACCGGCTGCAGCGATTATGGAGATATATTATTGATGCCGATAACTGGTACACCATCGCCGGATAATAAAGTATATGGTTCTACCTTTTCTCATGCCAATGAAAAAGCATCACCGGGTTATTATTCAGTGAAGCTGGATAATAATGTTGACGTGGAGCTTACTGCTACAGAAAGAGTAGGCTTTCACCGTTATCTTTTTTCAAAAAGCTCACCAACTGCTATACTTGATCTGAAGCACCGCGATGAAGTACTGGAATCATCTTTACAAATACTAAATGATCATACCGTTGCAGGGTTAAGAAGAAGCAAGGCCTGGGCCGAGGATCAGTATGTGTATTTTGTTATTGAATTTTCCAGTCGCTTTACCTGCGATATGTGGAGCGATGATAAACCTGTTGGAAACCAAACAACACTTGCCGGAAAAAATATAAAAGCAGTTTTTCATTTCGAAACGGGTAAGGCGCAGGTTATGGCTAAAGTAGCTATTTCAGGAGTAAGTATAGAAGGTGCACAAAAAAATCTGAAAGCCGAATTGCCGGGCTGGGATTTTGAAGCCACAAAAAAAGCAGCAGAAAAACAATGGAATACAGCACTTAATAAAATAGAGGTGAGTAGTACAGATAATAAAAAGCTCCGCACTTTTTATACGGCTTTGTATCATACCATGGTAGTGCCTAATATCAATATGGATGTGGACAGGCAATACCGAGGAAGAGATAATAAGATACACACCGCAGATGGCTTCACTAATTATTCGGTGTTCTCTTTGTGGGATACGTATCGTGCAGCGCATCCGCTTTATACCATCATCGACCAGGCAAGAACAATCGATTATGTAAAATCATTTTTGGCCCAATACAAAGATGGAGGAAGACTGCCCGTATGGGAACTGAGCAGCAACGAAACAGATTGCATGATCGGTTATCACAGCGTATCGGTAATTACTGATGCAGCCATGAAAGGGCTGGATAAATTTGATACCCGCCTGGCACTGGAAGCTATGAAGAAAAGTGCTACATGGAATCACTTAGGTTTACCAGCTTTAATGGATCACGGGATTTTAGAAATGGATGATGAACATGAAAGCGTGAGCAAAACATTGGAGTATGCTTACGATGATTGGTGCATTGCAAAATTTGCCTCCAAATATGGCAGCAGTGCTGATCAGCTTTATTATTTAAAAAGAGCACAAGCCTATAAAAATTTATTGGATGTAAAGACCGGCTTTATGCGCCCACGCAAGAACGGCAACTGGGTTTCTCCATTTGATCCGAGAGAAGTGAACAATAATTTTACGGAAGCTAACAGCTGGCAATATTCGTTTTACATGCCACAGGATATAAGCGGTTATATGGAAATGATAGGCGGGCAAAAAAAACTGGAACAAAAGCTGGATGATCTTTTTACAGCGCCGCAGCAAACTACAGGAAGAGATCAATCGGATATAACCGGTCTTATTGGTCAGTATGCGCATGGCAATGAACCCAGCCATCATATTGCTTACCTGTACAACTTTGCCAACAGGCCCGATAAAACACAGGAAATGATCCACCGTATAATGAATGAAATGTACCATGATGCACCTGATGGCCTTGCAGGTAATGAAGATTGCGGCCAAATGAGCGCCTGGTATGTATTAAGTGCATTGGGTATTTACCAGGTTACGCCGGGCACAACAGATCTTATCCTCGGTACGCCATTATTCCCATCCGCAACTATTCATCTTGAGAACGGGAAGACATTTACCATTAAAGCAAATAATGTAAGCGATGCCAATTTTTATATTCAATCAGCAACCTTGAATAATAAAAGTTATGACCGGTCCTGGTTATCATATTTCGACATTGTAAAAGGAGGCAGCCTGGTTTTGAATTTGGGGTCGAAGAAAGGCAACCCGGGGGCGAACTCCTATCCTGTTACTGCTATTAATTCCAGCATTGTACTTAATCCTGTAATAGCAGGCAGCGAAATGTCGTTTAAAAAAGATAAGGAGATCAGCATTTATTCTTATGATAAAAATGTAGCTTTCTTTTATACTACAGATGGCAGTATACCAACAGCATCTTCAAAAAAATATACAACGCCGTTTACCATAGATACTTCTGTTACCATAAAAGCGATAGCCGTGAATAAAACAGGAGGCACCAGTTATGTAACTACTGCACGATTTATGAAAGCGCCCAACAACTGGGATATAAAACTGAATACTGCTTTTGAGCAGCAATATGATGGAGGCGGCGCAGCAGGATTGATCGATGGCATACGCGGCAGCGAGAACTGGCGCAAAGGCAACTGGCAGGGCTACCAAAAAACGGATCTTGATGCAGTGATCGACCTGCAGGAAACAAAAAATATTTCTTTGGTTACGGCAGGTTTTTTACAGGATACCAAAGCATGGATAGTGGCACCAAAGCAATTGATCGTAGAAGTTTCAACTGACGGAACAAATTTTAAACAGGTATTTTCAGGAGAGCATTTTTTGCCCATAGAAGATCTTACGCCGCAGGTGGTGAATTTGGCTGTGCCTTTTGAAAGCGTTCCGGCAAGATACGTACGGATAAGAGCTATTCAATACGGCAAACTGCCTGCATGGCATGAAGGGGCGGGTGGTGATACGCATATTTTTGTGGATGAGATAGGAGTGAAATAAAGTACGAATTGCGAATATAGAATGACGAGTGTGAGCAGTTTTAGACAAGAAGCAGTACTGTAAATCCTGAACATATTTAAGGTTTATAATATTTGTGAACCTGTTTCTAACGAACACGAACCTGTTCTTAGCAAACATGAACCTGTTTGTTAGAAATATGAACCTCGATGTACTCTTCGAAGGCTTTGCCTTCGTAAGTACTATGTTCAACAGGAGCTTTGCTCCGTATTTCCAAACAGCAAACTTTCCGGAAAGAGAAACGGGATGAAACCCCCTTTATAACATAAAACTTACGAAGGCAAAGCTTTCGAAGAGAGCAGCAAAGTTTTCGCAGAGAAGCTCTGCGAAAACTCAATTAACTCATTACTCTGCGGTGAAAAACCCGCTTCAATAAAAGCTCAATAAAGAACTACTAATGGCCAACAACAAAAAGTCCCGGTTTCGCCGGGACTTTTTTATTCTGATAAATAGATTATTAATTAAGCTTCTTCCACAGGATCAGCCTTACCGATCTTGCTGCCGAATACAACTAAATGAATAGCTGCAAAAGCTACGGCAATGTAAAGAAGAGTTCTGTCTGTATCAAAACCAACAGTATATTGATGCAGCAGCCCGGCTACAACCAGCAGCAGGCTAAGTGCAAGCCCGGTAATGTTAGCAGCTTTCATTCCTTTTCTTTTTGTTGTACCGTTGCCCAGTTTACTGTGTTTGGCACCATACACCAAATAAATATCCAGGCCTATCAGCATCCAAACCAGCAAGCGTATCCAGGTATCCATTGGTAAGAATACCATCATGAATAAACATACACCAATACCTAAGATAGGAACCAGCGGCACCATCGGGGTTTTAAATGCTCTTGGTAATTCGGGCATCTTCTTGCGCATTACCCAAACGCCGATACATACTAATATGAACGCAAACAATGTTCCGATACTTGTCATTTCACCAACAACACGTGCCGGTACGAACGCTGCAAAAAGGCTTACAAAAAGCATGAACAGCAAATTGTTCTTTGCAGGTGTTTGCGTTTTAGGATTTACGCTGGAGAATATCCTTGGGATCAAACCATCTTTACTCATACTGAAGAATACACGGCTTTGTCCCATCAGCATCACCAATATCACCGATGCATAACCGGCAAGGATAGCCACAACAATAGCACGGTTCAGCCATGGATAGTCAGCATGTATAACACCTGCTGCATCAGGGGTACCCATATGGTCGATAGCTACTGCAACAGGAGCGATGCCATCTTTACCTGCAAAAGTGGTGTAGCTGGTAACGCCAGTCATAACGTGGGCAAATAAAATATAGAGAACAGTACAAATAGCGAGTGAACCTAAGATACCCCACGGCATATCCCTCTTGGGGTTCTTGGCTTCCTGTGCCGCGGTACTTACCGCATCGAAACCAATATAGGCAAAGAATACAATGGCAGCAGCCCGTATGATACCGCTAAAGCCAAAGTTTCCAAAAGTGCCTGCATTGTCAGGAATATAAGGATGATAATTAGAACTGTTGATATATTTCCAGCCAAGGAAAATGAAGATCAATACTACCGCTATCTTTAAGCCAACGATGATGGCATTGACAAATGCACTTTCTTTTGTGCCTTTGATCAGCAGCAAGCTCATTAATACAATGATGAATACAGCAGGAAGATTGATGATACCACCATCCCATGGGCCAACCGTAAGATCATGCGGTAAGTGAACACCAAAACCATCAAGGAATTTTATTAAATAACGGCTCCAACTGATGCCTACGGTAGCAGCACCTACAGCATACTCCAGCACAAGATCCCAGCCAATGATCCATGCAATGAATTCGCCCATGGTAGCATAGGAATAGGTATAGGCACTTCCTGCAACAGGGATCATGGATGCAAATTCTGCATAACATAAACCCGCAAAAAGACAACCTAATGCAGCTACAACAAATGAAATGGTGATGGCAGGTCCGGCATGATTGGCAGCGGCCATACCTGTAATGGAAAATAATCCGGCACCGATGATAGCACCGATCCCTAATGCAATTAAGCCCCCGGCCCCTAATGTTCTTTTTAATGTATGACTGCCGGTTTCCTGGGCTTCATTCATTAAGGCCTGCATTGGCTTTTTTACAAATAAACTCATACAGTTGGTTTTAATTATTAATGAATTGGAAAAATAAGCAATAAATTCTTAAATAAACAACCATACGTACTTTTTTAGGCATGCTTTGCCGATAACAGGCATTTCGCAGTATATTGCAGCACTAATTGCTTAAGTATGGAAATTGTACAACAGACGACTAAAAGAAGTAAACTCACCTGGTATATATTCGGCGCAATGATACTGGGCATCATCGCTGGTTATTATGTAAACCAGCACTACGCCGCCGAAACCCGTACCACTTTCGGAAACAATATCGGCCTTTTAACCACTGTATTTTTACGCCTTGTGCAAATGATCATTGCACCCATTGTATTTTCTACACTGGTGGTGGGTATTGCACGGCTGGGCGATATGAAAACGGTTGGCCGTGTTGGGGGAAAAGCGATGCTGTGGTTTATCTCGGCATCATTGATCTCTTTAACACTGGGATTGATACTGGTAAATATATTCAAGCCCGGAGTTGGCGCAGATATTTCTCATGTAGATACCAACGCTGTAAATGACCTGGTAGAAAAATCGAAAGGGTTTTCCTTACAAAAATTTGTAGAGCATGTAGTGCCGCGAAGTGTGATAGAAGCAATGGCTACCAATGAGATATTGCAGTTGGTGGTATTCTCTGTTTTCTTTGGCGTAGCGCTGGCAGCCATCGGCAAAAAAGGAGAATCTATAATCAATGCACTGGATTCACTGGCGCACCTGGTATTGAAGATGGTTTCTTATGTAATGTATGTGGCGCCGATAGGCGTATTTGGCGCTATGGCTTCGGCTATTGCAAAGAATGGTTTAGGCATACTGAACACCTTCGGAAAATACATCGGCGAATTTTATATCGGCCTTGCTGTTCTTTGGCTGGTACTGCTTTTTATAGGTTATCTTATTTTAAGGAAGAGACTGGCTGTTTTGGTAAAGCGTATTGCCGGGCCAATGTCCATCGCCTTCAGTACGGCAAGCAGTGAAGCAGTTTATCCAAAGCTGGTGGAAGAAATGGAACGCTTTGGCTGCAACAATAAGATCGTTTCGTTTGTATTACCGTTAGGCTATTCCTTTAATCTCGATGGCAGCATGATGTATATGACATTTGCCAGTATGTTCATTGCACAGGCATTTGGTGTTACTTCGCTTACAGGAGATATAGGTCAGCAGATCGTTATGCTGCTGGTATTTTTAATAACCAGTAAAGGTATTGCCGGTGTGCCAAGGGCATCATTGGTAGTAGTATTGGCAACAGGTGCTATGTTCAATATACCGAAAGAAGGCGTAGCATTGATACTGGCCATAGATGTTTTTTGCGACATGGGCCGCACCATGACCAATGTATTGGGTAATGCACTGGCAACTGCAGCAGTAAGTAAGTGGGAAGGGCAACTGGATAATACTTAACTTCAGGGATGTACAAACAACTTAAAAAACGCTTTTAATGCTCGATATCTTTCTTGATTTTCACTGGACACAATTGTTGCAGCCGCAATGGTATATCGAGAATGGAGGGCTGTGGTTCATTGTATTTGTTGTATTTGCCGAAACCGGTTTGTTTGCGGGCTTCTTTCTTCCCGGCGATTCCTTATTATTTGTAACCGGTATTTACAGTAACGATATTGTAAGTAAAGGATTGGGTATAAATGGTACGGGTGCTATTGTAGATCTGTTGATCCTCGGTATCATCATTTCTACAGCCGGTATCATCGGCAATTATGTTGGTTATTGGTTTGGGAAAAAAACCGGTCCTTTATTATTCGACAGAAAAGATACCTGGCTCTTTAAAAAGAAATATCTCATACAGGCAAAGGATTTTTATGATAAACATGGAGCAGGTGCTATTGTGATAGCCAGGTTCCTGCCCATTATCCGTACGTTTGCACCTATTGTTGCAGGCATTGTAGGTATGGATAAAAAAAGATTTTCTTTTTATAATTTCATAGGTTGCGTGGCCTGGGTGCTTACCATGCTTTTTGCCGGGCATTACCTGCAACAGTTATTTTTGATCAAATTCAATTTCGATCTTAAAGATCATTTAGAAGTTATCGTTATTGGTATCGTATTGATCACTACCGCACCTATCCTCATAAAATTATTCTTTGGTAAAAAGAAAAAGACTGATGATGCAAATCCAAAAGCAGAATAATGCTGTTTTCAATCTTACTGTTATTGTAGCCGCCCTTGGCTATTTTGTAGATATCTATGACCTGCTGTTATTTACTATTGTAAAAAAATCAAGCATGCTGGCCGTTGGCGCAACGGATGCAACAATGCTGGCAGACAGTACCAGGGTTATTAACTGGCAAATGATCGGTTTATTATTGGGGGGTATTATCTGGGGTGTCCTGGGTGATAAAAAAGGAAGGCTTTCTGTTCTGTTCGGTTCAATAATTTTATATTCCATCGCTAATTTTTTAACCGGTTTTGTAGTAACAGTAGATCAATATGCAGCCTGCCGCTTTACAACTGGTTTGGGATTGGCCGGAGAACTGGGTGCCGGTATCACATTGGTGAGTGAACTGTTGCCAAAACACAAAAGAGGTATCGGAACATCCTTAGTAGCAGGTATAGGATTGTTTGGTGCTGTGGCTGCTTATTTTACATACGATCTTACAAACGACTGGAGACTGTGTTATAAGATAGGAGGTTGTCTTGGTGTAATATTGTTACTGCTTCGTATCAGCGTAGCTGAATCGGGTATGTTCAACGAAATAAAAAAGCAGGAGATCAAACGGGGAAATTTCTTCAGCTTTTTTACCAACGGAAAGCGGTTCAAAAAATATATGCTTGCCATTTTGATCGGTTTGCCAACCTGGTATGTAATTGGTGTATTGGTAAATCAAAGCGACCGTTTTGGAAATGCAATGTTTGGCAGCACAACGATCAATTCCGGTAAAGCGATCATGTTTGCTTATGCCGCTATCGCAATAGGCGATATACTGGTTGGTTTTGTGAGCCAGTATTTTAAAAGCAGGAAAAAAGCATTGCTGCTGTTTTATTTATTATGCATAGCCGGCCTGGTTGCTTTCTTTAGCGCTTATAATAATACCGATGTACGGATGTATGCCATATGCAGCTTCCTTGGCTTCAGCACCGGCTTTTGGGCAATATTCGTAACGATGGGCGCCGAACAGTTTGGTACCAACTTAAGAGCAACAGCTGCTACGACTATCCCGAATATGGTAAGAGGCGCTTTGCCATTGATCAATTTAATGTTCCTCGATCTTTTTCAAAAAACCTGGCATTGGAAGTTGATAAAAAGCGGTATGATAACCGGTGCAGCAGTTATGGCAGTTACATTCATTGCCTTTTATTTTACAGAAGAAACCTTTCACAAAGATCTTAACTATATAGAAGAATAATCTGTGTGATAAATATCCGTGTAATTAGTTTTAATTCGTGTAATAAGATTACTATTATAATCAGTGGCAAAATTTCTCATCATACGCTTTTCCTCTATCGGCGATATTGTTTTAACAACGCCTGCCATTCGTTGCCTGCGTAAACAATATCCTGATGCCGAGATACATTTTCTTACCAAACACGCATTTAAAAATATAGTAGCCGATAATCCTTACATCAACAAAGTACATACACTTGGCGATAGCTTTGAACTGATGCTGCATGAACTGCAGGAAGAACAATACGATTACATTATCGACCTGCATCATAACCTGCGTACGCTAAGAATAAAACGTGCACTGAAAAAAGTAAAGTCGTTTTCGTTTAATAAACTGAATATCCAAAAGTGGATACTGGTCAATCTTAAAATAAATATCCTGCCCAAAAAACATATTGTTGACCGCACCATAGAATGTATGAAACCGCTTGGTGTTACGGATGATGGTCTAGGACTTGATTATTTTATTCCTGCAAAAGATAAAGTTAAACGTGAAGATATTCCTACATCGCATCAACTGGGTTATATAGGTATAGTAATCGGCGCCGCATTGGCAACTAAAAAACTACCGCTTCATAAATTGAAAGCTATCTGCCAGGCCATCAACCATCCCATTATTTTATTAGGCGGACAGGAAGATTATCTTGACGGAATAGAAATTGCTTCGGTAGATACTATTAAAATTTACAACGCCTGTGGCAAGTTTAGTTTGAATGAATCTGCCGATCTTGTAAGCAATGCTAAACTTATCATCACCCACGATACCGGCCTGATGCATATTGCAGCCGCTTTTCAAAAACCCATCATTTCTGTTTGGGGAAATACTATTCCTGGTTTTGGTATGTATCCTTATTATGGCAAACGCTCATCGCAGCAATATGATGTGATAGAGATCAATAAATTGTGGTGCAGGCCATGCAGTAAGATCGGGTATAAGAAATGCCCGAAAGGACATTTTAAATGCATGCAACTGATCGCTGTTAACGAAATTGTAAAAAAGGTAGAGGAACGGCTTCGCAAATAATAAATGGAATTGTTTTTGAGTTATCCTTGCAGCAATATGAAATACATCCTGACCGCAGCATTACTTATCCCTTCTTTTTTTTGTTACAGCCAGTTACAGACCAATGTGAAATGGTCGCAGTTACGTTCGCAGGAAACGAAAGACACTATCTATTATAACCCTTCCAATAAACTGGACTGGGATGATTTTAAAGGCAGGCCGGATGCTAAAAGTGTTGCATTGGCCATCACTTCTTCAGGCTTTGGTTTTACAGCAGGCATTCAGTACAGGAATGGTAAAGGCACACTGACTATAAATGTGTATTGTTATTTCAGTAAATACAATTCGTGGGTAAAAGAAGATAAGGAATCTGATTATGCATTGAACCACGAGCAACATCATTTTGATGTGAGCTATATTGCTACCTGTAGATTTTTCGAAAAATTAAAAGCAGCAAAATTCACGCTGGCAAATTATAATGATCTCCTCAATAATATTTATAATGAAAGTACAGCCGACCTGGAAAAACTTCAAAATGAATACGATGGGCAAACAAAGAACGGCCAGTTAAAAAACATCCAGGCAGAATGGAACACTAAGATCGAAAAGATGTTGGCTCAAACAGCGCTTACAAATTAACGATCAGCACCGGTATCTTTAATTCGTGCCGAACGGTATTCACTGTTTCTCCATAAATAAAATCTTTAAGTCCGCTGTGGCCATGGGCGCCCACAACCAGCATATCCGCATTGATGCCTTTTACGATACGCACAATTTCTTTCGACCTGTTTTTATATCCTAAATAACCTTCTGCATGAAAACCCCTTTCCTGCAATTGCTCTACATAAAAATCCATATGCTCTTTATCTTTCCGGCTTTCATAATCATCACTTTCCTGGCCGAATAATTTTGCAGAAGCACTCTCTACAATATGGATCAGTAAATAATGCGTATTGGCTTTTCCCTGCCCGATAGCATAAGCCAGTAATTTATCATCATTCTCACTAAAGTCGAGCGCTACAGCTATCTTCTCAAAACTGGGAACATTAAATGCTGCCAGGGTATGTGTTTCAGGATGTATTTGTATAGAGGCTGTTTTTTTCTTTGAAGAAGAAAGAAAGGGGTGTATGATAATATACAACAGTAAGCCGATACAGGCGGCTCCAATTAATACTACCAATATTTTAGGAAATAACGTATCAGCAGTAAATACAGCCGCAGCTTTTTCCACTAATAATTTCAGGTTTAAAAAAACAAGTATGGTAGCTATTGTCCATGCGCCGATCTTGGTGATCGTCTTAATGGCAAACTTGCCCATGGTTTTTTTATCGCTTACAAAATGTATCAAAGGGATAACAGCAAAACCCAACTGTAAGCTTAATATCACCTGGCTCAATAATAATAAAGCATCTACATTATCTTCTCCATAAATTATAATAACGATAAGCGCAGGAATGATGGCGATCAATCTTGTTATCAATCTTCTCAGCATAGGATTGATACGTAAACTTAAATAGCCTTCCATAATGATCTGCCCGGCCAGTGTGCCGGTAACTGTGCTGCTTTGCCCGGCTGCTATCAACGCAACAGCAAATAGTATAGGCGCAACCTTACCTAAAAAAGACGGCAGCAATTGATGGGCCTCTTTTATTTCACCCACATGCGAATTGCCTGTTTTAAAAAAAACGGTAGCGGCTAAGATCAATATCGCAGCATTTACCAAAAAAGCAATGTTCAATGCAACCGTTGTATCAATGCGATTGAACCGTATGGCTTGTTTTATGCCTTCATCGGTACGTTCTATTTTTCTCGTTTGTACCAATGCGGAATGCAAATACAAATTATGCGGCATTACCGTAGCGCCAATGATACCGATAGCTATCAGCAATGCCTGGCTATTCAGCGGCCCCGGTATCAACCCTTTGGCAACATCTGTAATACCCGGTTTTGCAAAAATGATTTCTATTAAAAAGCAAACAGCAATAATAGCCACGAGGGTAATAATGAAGGCTTCCATTTTCCGCATACCCAAACGCTGCAGGTACAATAATAAAAAGGTATCCAGTACAGTAATGGAAACGCCCCATACTAATGGCAAGCCTGTGAGCAGTTGTATACCAATGGCCATACCCAGCACTTCTGCCAGGTCGCAGGCCGCAATGGCTATCTCTGCTAAAATGTATAAAAAGAAATTTACTGCTTTGGGATATGCTTCCCTGTTGGCTTGTGCAAGATCCCTGTTGCGTACAATACCAAGTCTTGCACTGAGGCCCTGTAATAACAATGCCATCAGGTTGCTCATCAGTAATACCCACACCAGCTTATAGCCAAACTGGCTGCCGCCTTGCAGATCGGTAGCCCAGTTGCCGGGGTCCATATAGCCTACACTTACCAGGTAAGCTGGGCCTAAAAAAGAAAATACCCTTCTCCACCTGGTCTTTTTTCCTGTAGTATCTATTGTTTGATGCACTTCACTTAAAGAAGCATCACCATGATTTGTTTTGTTCATAATTTAGGCAAACCTAAAAAAATAATTAGCAATAGCAAAATTTTGCCACTGATTAAACGGATTGCACTGATTACCCGAATTGTAACTGGTTACACTGATTTTTACTGATTACACGAATTATATTTGTAATCGAGATTCGTGTAATTCGTAAAATTCGTGTAATCCATAAATTAAAATGCTATGCGAAAAAATATAAGTTCAGGCTCGCCATGGGAAGATATTATTGGTTATTCCCGTGCCGTACGTATCGGCAATATGATAGAAGTGGCAGGCACTACTGCAATGGATGGTGATACATTGATAGGCAAAAATGATGTGTATGCACAAACGGTCTATATTTTTCAAAAGATCGAAAAAGCATTGCAGGAAGCAGGTGCAACATTGAATGATGTAGTGCGTACCAGGATGTTCGTTACCGATATCAGCCAGTGGGAGCAGATCGGTATGGCACATGGAGAATTTTTCAAAACAATAAAACCTGTAGCTACTATGGTAGAAGTAAAGGCGCTTATCAATGAAGAACTGCTGATAGAAATAGAAGTATCGGCAATCCTGGCTGATAAATAATTGTTCACTCAATGTGTATTTTTTACACAGTAATTCGCTTTTACGGCTGTTTTTCCTGAAAATCCTTTTATATTGCGTCCTCAACAAATAAAGACCCATTATGAGTTTTGGTAATTATGCCGTTCCATATCCTGTTGATGATCAGTTTGGGAAGAGAGTGGCTTATTTTTCTATGGAATTTGCTATCAGCCAGCCTTTGAAAATATACAGCGGTGGTTTAGGTTTTTTAAGCGGTTCACATTTGCGCAGCGCCTACGAATTAAGGCAGAATCTCATTGGTATAGGTATATTATGGAAATATGGGTACTACGACCAGGCCCGCAACCAGGATCAAACCTTGCAGGTGCAATGGAATGAAAAAATATATAACTTTTTAGAAGATACCGGCATTAAGTTCCAGGTAGAGATACACGAAACACCGGTTTGGGTAAAAGCCTATTACTTAAATCCCGAAACATTTAAAAGTGCGCCCTTATTCTTATTAAGTACCGATCTTCCTGAAAATGATTATGTATCGCAAACAATAACGCATCGTTTGTACGATGCCAATGTAGCAACCAAAGTAGCACAGTTTATTTTACTGGGTGTTGGTGGGGCTAAGCTTATTGACGAGCTTAATTTTAATCCCGAAGTATATCATTTGAATGAAGCACATGGCATAAGCTCAGCTTTTTATCTGTATAAAAAATACGGTAGTGTAGAAGAAGTAAAAAAGCGTCTCGTATTTACTACACATACGCCTGAAGAAGCCGGCAACGAAAAGCATGATATTCATCTTTGTGAAAAAATGAGTTATTTCTGCGGGATGAACCTGGATGATGTAAAGCGTATCACAGGTATGGAAGGAGACCTATTCAATCATTCACTGGCAGCTCTTCGTTTTGCAAGACTGGCCAATGGTGTATCGCAACTGCATGGAGAAGTAAGCAGGCAGATGTGGAAAAAGTATGACGGCATCTGCGAGATAAAAGCTATCACCAATGCTCAGAACTGGCAATACTGGGCCGATAAGCAATTGTATCATTATATGAACGAGAATAATGAACCTAGCTTTGATGACCGCAAATTCTATTTAAAGAAAAGAGCATTTGATGTAGTGGCCGATCAAACGGGTAAACTCTTTGATAAAAAGATATTTACGATCGTTTGGGCAAGACGTTTTGCAGGATATAAAAGAGCAGAATTAATTACAAGAGATACTGCACGGTTTGAAGCGTTGCTGAACAATAAAAAATATCCTGTACAGATCATTTGGGCGGGTAAGCCTTACCCGGTAGATCACCCGGCAATAAGCGATTTTAATAACCTTGTTTATTTAAGCAAGAAATATAATAATGTAGCTGTTTGTACGGGGTACGAACTGGGCCTGAGCAAGCGGCTGAAACAAGCTTCCGATCTTTGGCTGAACAACCCACGTGTGCCAAGAGAAGCCAGCGGAACAAGCGGTATGACGGCAGCGATGAACGGTGCAGTGAACTGCAGTACCAATGATGGGTGGATCTGCGAATTTATCAATCATGGCAATAATGGTTTTGTAGTACCGCCGATTGATTATTCGGCAGTAACGGTACATGAGCAGGACGAATACGATATGAACAAACTGTATGAGATAATCGAGAACCAGGTACTACCACTGTATTACGAGAATTACGATACCTGGCGGCAGATCATTAAGAACGGTATGAGGGATGTGCGTTTTCAATTCGACAGCAACAGGATGGCGAAAGAGTACTACGAGATCATGTATAGGTAGGTTGACAGGTTCAAAAGTTAAAAAGTTGATAGGTTGAAAGGTTGAGCAGTAAGCAAAGGATTTAGCCCCGAAAATATCGGGGCTTTTTTGTTTAATCACCCAATAACCAATAACTATTTATCAATAACCACTCACCAATAACTAATAACCAATCAACCACATTTCCCTGCCAATCTTAATACATGCTTTACCATTCCTCCCGATTTCTCTTTCACAGCAATTGGCGATGTACAATCTTTGTGTCTGTAATCGATCAATAAAATGAAACTTCTTACTGATAAGATCATCTCTTTCCTGTGTGATTTTATCCTGACTAACTTCAACACTTCACCGCCACAAAGCAGGATTGCGGATTTGCAATTTTAGATTGCAGGTTTCCTTAAAAATAAAGATCTCTACAGGTTAATGGCCAGTCTTAAAGCTAAAAAGCTAACGGCTGATGACTGCCGGCTGCCCGTACGTGGAAATCTTTTAGTAAGTAATAGACGCATAATCTATATTTTCATCACACTAAAACTAAAAACAAAATGGAATCAAGTGAACTCCTACATTGGGGAATGGTAATCGGTATCCCCTTATTTATTTTATTATTTTACAAATTCATTCTTCGGGTATTCTTTGGAGTGGTAATAGTGCCGGAAGATAAAATTGGATTGGTAACCAAAAAATTCGTGTTGTTTGGTAAACAGCAATTACCCGAAGGCCGCATTGTAGCTACCGAAGGCGAAGCAGGCTTCCAGGCGCAAACATTGCCTCCTGGTGTTTATTTTGGTAAATGGATATGGCAGTATGAAATGACCTTTCAGCCATTCACGATAATACCAACAGGGATGATAGGATTGGTGCTGGCCAAAGATGGTGCGGAACTGGAAACAGGTTCTATACTGGCCCGTAAAGTAGATTGCGACAGTTACCAGGATGCTGTTGCATTTATAAAAAATGGCGGCAGAAAGGGTAGGCAAATGGCCATAATCACCCCGGGTTCTTATCGTATCAATACTTTCTTATTTACTGTTGAAATGACAGAGATGAGCAGTATTCCTGATAACGCCGTAGGTGTAGTAACTACGCAGGAAGGTAATACGTTGGGCGAAGGACAGATAGCGGGCAAGATAATCACCGGTCATAATAAATTCCAGGATGTAGCTGCATTTATGGATAAAGGTGGCGTAAAAGGTTTGCAGGAAGAAGTGATATTGGCTGGTACTTATTTCCTGAATCCATGGTTTGCCAAGCTGGAAATGGTAAAGATGACAGAGATACCTATTGGTCATGTAGGTGTAGTGATCAGTTATGTAGGTGAAGAAGGTAAGGACCTTAGCGGTACCGAATTCAAGCATGGTAATATTGTAGCCAGGGGATTTAAAGGTGTATGGGCCGAACCACTTGGTCCCGGTAAATATCCTATCAACCCGTATATCATGAAAGTGGAACTGGTACCAACTACCAACCTCGTTTTGAACTGGGCCAGTGCAAGAAGTGAAAGTCATCAACTGGATAAAAACCTTTCTACCATTACTGTTCGTAGCAAGGATGGTTTCCCGTTCAACCTCGACGTGTCGCAGATCATTCACATACCTACCACTGAAGCGCCGAAAGTAATTGCCCGTTTTGGTAACATGAATAACCTGGTAAGCCAGGTGCTGGAGCCAACGATTGGTAACTATTTTCGTAACAGTGCACAGGATAGCGATGTGATTGCATTCTTAGGTACACGTAAAGAAAGGCAGCAAAGCGCAAGAGAACATATCGGCAAAGTGTTGGATCAATACAATGTATTTGGGGTGGATACATTAATAGGAGATATCGTTCCACCAGAAAGTCTGATGAAGACCTTGACAGATCGTAAACTGGCAGAAGAGCAGAAAATAACTTACGAAACTGAAAAGCAGGCGCAGGAAACAAGGCAGAGCCTGGAAAAAGAAACAGCGATAGCAGAGATTCAGAAAGAGATCGTAAAAGCAGATCAGGGTGTGGTGATCGCAGAACGTATAGCTGACGCATCGGTTAAAAAAGCCACCGGTGAAGCGAACAGCGTACGTTTACAATCTACTGCCGAAGCAGACCGTTTGAAATTACTGGCAAGTGGTGATGCAGAAAGGATCAGGGTGTTGGCAAAAGCAAATGCTGAGCAAATTGAATTGCTGGCAAAAGCTGATGCAGAAAAAATATCACTGACCGGTAATGCAGAAGCGGAAAAGATATTGGCAATTGGTAAATCAAATGCGGAGGCCTATAAGCTTTCTGTAGAAGCCATGGGCGGTGATAATTTTACGCAATTGAAAGTTATGGAAGCCATCGGCGCCGAAAAGATCAAGATCATGCCGGATATTTTGATAAATGGGGGAGGTGAGGGATCCAATGGCCCGATCAGCGGCTTACTTGGTCTTAAGCTTTTGGAAGAAGTGGCAAGGAAGAATGAAGTGATCAAAAAGACCGAATAGATTATATTATAATATAAATGTTGTTGGCCCTTCCTTATTTAAGGAAGGGCTTTTTTTATTAATTATTGTGTCGAGTATTTTTTTATAGATAAAAACAGTAATGATGTAGAATAAAATTTATTGTTCGAAAAGATAGCGTATGAAAATTTTTTTTTCATACGCTATTACGGGAGTAAACATTTTGATCGGGTTGTCAATTATTGACCGAAATAAAATTAGCGTTGCAACTGTTTTTAGTTTTTAATGTTTTAATCATATTGGATGCTTCTTTCCAGCACTAAATAGCGACAGGTAATAATATAATTCTTATATAGAAAGATATCTAGTACAGGTATCTTTATTAGTATAAAATTCCTTTTCCTTCTATTTTTTATTTTCGAATATCTGTTAACGTTAAAAATGGTAACTTTTTTTTTGATTGAATGCAACCTTATTGATCAAAATTGTGTCTATAAGGGTGTTAGATATTTTTGACGAAATATTTGTAAATGAAATTTGTCTTGCAGTTTTTTGGGGTAATCGTACCCTTTAGTGTTTTTTCGCAATCGGATATACAAAAAAGTTTATCCGTATTGAAATTTGACGATGTTGTAGATCATATTGCTATGGTGCCTTCAACAACTATTAATGCTGCTGATGGAGAAATCCGTTTTTATCTGAAACCGGGATATGATGATAAATTATATAAAGTAATTTATGTTTTTTCAAATTCAGGAGAAAAAAATACGTTGAGCCTTATGCCAACAGGTGGCATGTTAACTATAACTGGTCTGATCTATAACACTTATTATATACAAGAGATAAGTTCATTGGACGGAACTGTTGTTATAAAAACAAATAAACCGGCTTATGTTTTTACTTCAGATAAAAAATATATCCCTTCAGGTATAATTGCACAGGCTTTTATTGATAAGGACTATTCATTGGTAAATATCCCGGAAGGAGTATCATCTGCTGAATTTGAGAAGAATGTGATCGAAGTTAATAGAATGCAACCTGCTGGGCCACAATTGCGGAGGGTAATAAATCAGCTTAGAACTACGGGTTTTTTAGCAGGTATTGGTTCAGGTAATACAGCATCTTTTATGAAAACAGATGTGCCTGAAAGCAATCTTCTCACGGGTACTTGTATCATTGTTCCAACTGCAGGGCCATATGCTGGTACTTCGCAGGTATTCCAGGATGGTTATTGGTACAGGGCATCCAATATTGATAACCTGCCACCAACCCAATCAAATTTTGGGGCAGGTACTTTTGTTTACCTGAATCCAGGTACCTGTACTTTTAGTGCTCCTATAAATGCAGTTTGTAATTATTCGGTTCTTGGAAATGGTGGTTATATATTCGACCCTCAAACATATTGGATAAGAAAATTAAGCACGCCTTCCAATACCGGCTTTTCATGGACACAGATTCGCCAGGGTGCATATGTATATGCCAAATACGGATATGGTAAAGGAACAGAAGAAGTATTGCACCATATATTTACCAATCAAACCAACATGCCGTTTACTGCTTATTCCGGTTTACCTGTTGCTACACTCCAGGCAATGTTTGATGATGCAGTTGCGAATTATAAACAGCTTACCGTTAATCCGTCGCTTACCGTTACTACTAATCCGTCTCCTGCCAATGTTTCTGTGGGAACTTCCGTTCCTGTTACACTGACAACTAATGCGGATATCATAAAACTTCCTTCCGAGGTAAATTTCAGTATATGTGGCGGTAGCGGAACCATCACAGGTGATACATTAAAAGTAGGTGGCACAGAAGGTACTGTGCGGAGTACCACCCTTTGCGTGGCCAGCAGTGCAGTAGCAGGTCTGAGTTTAAATTTTTGTATTACAGGAATTGATTCTACTGATATTATTCAGCTGATACCTGCGGGAACACCAGCTCAGTATATGTTCTATCTGAACAATGCTTTACCGTACACTACCTGTAAAAGCGCTAACGTTAGCTGGTCAATGTCTTGCGGGTTTGCACTGTCGATAAATAGTGCCGATACCACCTGTAACGGAACATCAACTACATTAAATGTGGTTGTTACACCTGCAGGTAATTATAATTATCTATGGTATGTGAATGGTGCACTAAACAGTACAACTACCAGTACATTGGTGAACAGTCAATCAGCTACAACCAGTTATGCAGTTATTGCTACAGACAGTAATGGCTGCAGGCGTGCTGCGGTAAAAATAGTCAATGGTAAAGGGCCCTCTATAAATATATCAGCCAGCAGTCTTACTGTTTGCAGTGGCTCAACTGTAACATTAACGGCTACAGGCGGCATATCATATACCTGGACAGCCAATAATGGAAGCAGTGTTGTTTCCCTGGGTAGTGGCAACCCTAAAACAGTAACGCCAACAGTAAATACTGTTTATACTGTTACCGGAACTGATGCCAATGGATGCATTGGGACAGCGCAGGTTACTGTAACAGTACCTACCTTATCTATCCTGGGGCCCGATGCTACTTGTGGCGCAGCCAGTATCGTTTTGTACGCCTCTAATAATGGCTATTATAACTGGACTGCAGTCAGTGGGGGTAACAGTGCTACATGGACAGGTACGCCCGGTTGGAACAGTATTACTACAACTCCTTTTAACGGAACTACCATATATACAGCTTCGGGTACTTACCAGGGATGCCCGGTAAGTGCAACAAAAACTGTAGTGAAAAACACCGGGCCATCACCAGATGTTTCCATAACAGGTAATAGCACAACCTGTAATGATAATGCTGTTACATTAACCGCAAATGGTGCCTCATCTTATATATGGAGCAATGGCCTTACTACTTCATCCATTGTTGTAAACCCTGCTGTTACCACTACCTATTCGGTAATAGGTATAGCAGCTAATGGTTGCAGGGATACAGCTTATCGCACGCTTACTGTTTCCCCAAATCTAACCAACCCGGGAAGTATTGGAAGTAGCGAAAAAAACTGTGGAGTATATGATCCGGCCGCGATCTCAGAGATCACTTCTCCTTCCGGCAGCGGTAGTTATCAGTATATATGGGAAAGCGCATCGAATATATCCGGCCCATGGACAACGATCAGTGGCGCTACCGGTATTAGTTACGATCCGACGGTAATTACACAAACTACCTATTATCGTCGCAGTATCCGCAACAACGGATGTACCTCATATCTATATAACAATATCGTTGTAAAAGAAATTATTGCTCCAGTAACTGCCGGTACCGGTGGATCGATAAATATTTGTTCATCCAGTGCAACAGCAATAGATCTTTTTTCTATCATCACCGGTGAACAGAGTGGGGGAGTATGGACAAGAACAAGCGGCACCGGTGGTACATTCAATGCCGCAGCTGGAACTTTCATACCCACAGGTGCCGCTACATCAGTGTTTACATATACTGTTAGTGGAACGGCTCCCTGTTCCAATAGCACAGCAACGGCAATAGTAAACATTAATCCTGTTGCACAGATCAGTTCAGCAGTGGCGGCTTGTAATCCCGGTATGGTTACTTATAATATCACAGTAAATACCAATAATGCTACTTCAGTAACAGCTGGCGCATATGCTGTTAGTGGAGGACCATCTATATGGATGATACAAAATATTCCGGCAGGTACCAATGTGTCCATAAGTGCTAACAACAGTGCAGGTTGCCCATCTTCCCAGAATGTCATATCGCCGGTATGTATATGTCCTGCAACTGCACCTGCTGCTTCAAATGTTTTCCGTTGCGGTAATGGAACCGTAACACTTACTGCTGTAGCCGGCGCAAATAATAATGAGATACGATGGTATGCTGCTGCAACTGGCGGTACAATACTAGCAATAGGGAATACTTATACAACCCCTGTATTATCGCCGGGTATAGTAACGTACTATGTAGCCGGGTATAATACAGCATCTGCTTGCGAAAGCCCAAGAACTCCTGTAACAGTAACGATAAATTCTGCGCCGGTGTTGAGTCTTAATGTTTCCGGCTTATGCCCGCGTACACCTGCCACAATAACGGCCGCTGTTCAAAGCGGTACAGGGGCAGCTCCTTATACCTACCGATTTGATACAGCAGGGGTTGTTATTCAGAATGGTACTGCTGCCAGCCTGGTTTTCACGTCACAAAGCAGTACTTCACTCAATGTAACCGTAACTGATAGTAAAGGTTGCACTGATACAAGATCTGTTTTGGTAAATACAAGTCCGGCATTGCTTATTGCAGGTACAACAAATATATGCACAGCACAATCCACTACCTTAATAGCAGATAATGGAGGAATCACAGGTTACAGCTATCGCTGGCTGGATAATAATAGTAATAACCCTAGCCGCATTGTGGCACCTGTAATTACTACAGCTTATAAAATAGAAAGAATTACTCCACAAGGCTGTAAGGATACAGCAGCAATAACTATTTCAACCTATACTTTCCCTGTAGTAACTGCAATTACAAAGACTGATGCAAACTGCACTGTCAATGATGGTACTATTACTGTTACTGCAACAAGCAGTACTACGCTCGAATATTCATTGAATGGTACAAGTTGGCAAAGCTCGAATATATTTACAGGTCTTGCTGCAGGTACGTATTATGTACTTGTTCGAAACAAAAATCTTGTATGTAATACACTGGTATCAGATCCTGTAACGATTGCAATTATTAATACCATCAGCAGCGGCATCACGGGCCCTACGGCCATTTGTGCAGAGGAAACAGCACAGTTCCTGGTAAATCCTGCCGTAGCTGGTGCTACTTATACCTGGACGGTAACAGGAAGCCCAACTATAACCGGCGGCACCAATGGCGAAACCTTTACTGTTTTTTGGAGTACAACCGGTGTTTATACGGTAACACTAACGGTAACGAAAAATGGTTGTACAAAAACATACAATTCTGATATCAATATTACACCTGCTGTATTTGCTAATGGAGGCCCTCCGGCAACCATATGCCAGGGCGGATATGCTTTTATTGGTTTGCTACCTGCACAGGCAGGTCCTCCAGGTGCTAAATTCTCCTGGAGTCCGCAGGTATTTATGCAAAGTTCATCCACGGCATCACAGGTAAGTGTTAATCCTCCTTTTGATATGGTATATACGCTTACGGTAACAGACCCTAATAATGGTTGTACCCGTACAGCACAAGTTCCTGTACATGTTAATGTGGCGCTTAACCCTGTAGCAGATGCAGGTACTGATCAACTGGTGTGCCTTCCCGGATCAGGTATTTCAACCGTCACACTTGGTGGTGCAAATACTTCGTTGAATAACGATCCATGGGCAACAGTCAATTATTACTGGCAGGGTGTTAATGGTGCACCGGTTGCTTATTTAAATTCTGTCAATATTGCCGCACCTGTATTTACAGCGCCATCTGGTACAACAGCAGGTACGGTATATAAATATGTACTTAATGTATACAAAGCATATAATACTTCATCGCCTTACAACGGATTGTTCTGCCCTTCTTCGGATACGGTAGCAATAACAATGGCTACCTGTGCTTCAGCCTCCATCGGTGATCTTGTATGGAATGATGTGAACAGGAATGGTATCCAGGATTCAGGCGAAACGGGAATTGCAGGTGTAACAGTTACCTTGGGGAATTCTAACGGTACAACGACTGTCACTACTACTGATGCTAATGGCTTGTATGTATTTAGTAACCTGCCAGCTGGTACTTATAGCGTGACATTTACAACTCCTGCAGGTTATAATGCAGCTACTGCTAATGCCGGCAGCAATGATGCTGTTGACAGCGATCCTGTAAATGGTACAGTAAACAATATTGTATTGGCATCAGGGGAAGTAAATAAAACAATTGATGCCGGCTTTTATAAACCGATCAGCCTTAGCGGTCATATATGGCATGATGTAAACGCAATGGATGATAATCTTGTCAATAACAGCGGGGCTGCTCAAACTCCGCCTGCGGCAAATATCCCTATAGGCTTAAGGGTTTACCTAGTAAACCTGACTACTGGTTTAGTAGAACGGGTCACCATTGCATCAAGTACAACAGGAGTATTTGTTTTTACCAATGTGCCGATAAATACAGCCTACAAAGTTATTATAAGCAATATAGCTGTGCCGGTCGGCAGCACAACTCCATCGCCTTTACTGCCTGAAGGTTGGAGCCATACAGGCCAAAAGCTGGGCATAACTGCAGGAAGCGACGGCATCAATGATGGCAAATTAAATGTAGGAATAGGTACTACTGATGTGATCAATGTAAATTTTGGTATTAAGTCAGGTGACAGTGTACCTAGTGGCTGAGTTTACCAGGATAATTAATAGAATCAATCTGTATTAAAACATAACATAAAAATCATGAAAAGAATACCTCTATTTTTCTTATTGACAGTGGGGCTGCTGTTAAATAAACCTGGTGTCGCACAAACATCTGTGCTTGAAATGACGACCGGTACAACCAATAGCATGACAGTTCCGGGTAGTGGCTTTGGTCCTCGACTTACTGACCATATCATTACTTTTGAGAAGGATTTGCTGAATGACACTAATTTTAAAGCTTATCTTAATCCTGATCTTCAACCGGTTACTGTAAAAATATCGCTTGCAAACCAGCAATTCACAGGCTTAACTTATGGACAGGGGACGTTAAATTCAGATGGGACAGTTTCCACTGCAGATCCAACAGGGTTGATTTTTGGAGCTAATGTTACCGGAGCAACAGGTGGTTCTCAGCAACAAGTAGCTCCTATAAATAGTTATGATATAATGGATGCGCATGATGATGCTTTTGGGCCACAGAATGGCATGTTTACAACAGATCCCCTGGCAACGCCGACAACGTTGCCTTATCCTGCGCAATCAGGTTCAGGTATGTATGGAGATGGTAGTAATCCTTGGACAGTGGATAATAATACAGCTGTAACAGTATTTGCAAATACTCAGTTGTTGTTTGATCGTGATTCGGTACACAGTTCATCAAAAAGATATTATTATGGTGATGTGGTGTTGACATTCAGCCAATATGTAAAAGATCCTGTTCTCCACATTGCCAGCCTGGGGGCGCATAACTTAATCGGAATAGCGGGTAATGATACATCTACTTATACCTGGTCTTTTTATACTTCCGAGTTACAGGTATACCCTGTTCTTCCGCTTACTAAAATGTCGGGAAACGAATGGATGGTTATCAGCGGCAATAATATCCTTAACAGCGCTCTGCGGCCAAAGTCTGGTTCTATTTACGTTAAACCTATAGATAATAAGCATTATGATACTTATGGCGCTGCTACCGGCAGTGTCAGGATAAATGGTATTGTAAAGACCGTGATATTAAAAGTATATGTGCGGGGATCGGATTATTCTAATTTCAAATGGTCGTATCACGGTGTTGGAACAATAGCTAACGCTACCCGTGATCCACTGGCTGGTGATAAATGGCAGATTGGGGTAAGCCTGTTACCGGAAAACCTTATCCCATTAGGTGCTACAGGTTTTAACCTCGTTGGCAGTCTTAATAATAATGATGTGCTCCTTAACTGGAAAACTTTCACTGAAACCAACACCCGCCATTTTGAGATACAAAGAAGCACAGATGCAGCAAATTATACAACAATAAATATCAGGCCTGCTGCGGGAAACAGCGCTAATGATTTGGCTTATTCCTACATAGATGCCGGTATGAATGTTCCTGTTTATTATTACCGCTTAAAACTAATTGACCTTGATGGTAAATTCACTTATAGTAATGTTATTGTTATCCGTAAACCGGGTGCAGCTGCAGACATACGCATATACCCTAAACCTGCCAGCAGCAACATTAAAGTAGAATTCAGCAATGCAAAAGGGAATTATATTGTTAGCCTGGTTAATCAATTGGGACAGCAAATGCAGTCCCAAAAAGCAGCAATTGTTTACACGCTTCAAACCACAACATTAGAGCGAAATAATTTACCTGCCGGTATATATGTTGTTCGTATCACTAACGATGAAGGTAAATTGATACATAGTGAAAAGGTTATGATCAAATAATAATAGGGTACCGGTATATTCTACTCTTACCTCTGATTCCTGGTATACCGGAAGTTTTCAAGAGTACTTTTTAATATTGCATTTTAAGAAATTGCCCTTTTATCATGTGTAGGTTTCCCCGGGAGTTTAATCACTCCTGGGTTTTTTATGTGATGTAATCGTAAATAATATCCAGTATTTACTATAAATATTTTTAGAAGAATGTTATAAAACTAGATCAATATCAACTATAACTCGAATTAATTCTATTTGAATATAGCGATAACTCTAGTCTAAATCATTGTTTAACTATATGTTTCGCTTTTGGCGAAATATATTTTTGTTGGAATAATACACCTTATTCATTTCCAACAAATAGATAATGAAATTTTTAAGAACAAGGGATTTTAAACCTGTTTTAATTACACTGTTTTTTTGTGTTGCATTAACTATATGTTGCTGTAAAATTTATGGACAATCTTTAAGCAGCAAACCTAAATTGTTCGCCGCTGTTAATACGCCTATTCCTTTTTCAACCCCCATTCTCGACACTATTTTCCATTATACGAAAGGGCAATCTGTTTCTTACCCGCTTCTTCATCAATATACATTTACCGGTATTATCACAGGGCATATAAAAGTTTATGAAAAACTGGAAATAGTATTGATGCGATCTATAGCTATTGATAGCAGCGTTTTAAGAATTACAAGATTAACTAACGAAGATGGGAGTTTTAGTTACAGGGGTACCCTCTTAAATCCTGCTTATAGTGATTGTTTAGAACTGTTAAAAAACACAGCCGGTTCTTATGAGTTTGTAAAAAAAGAAACCGATAAGGTTATACAAACGTGCAGAATCATAGCCCCTGATCAATAACAACATTACCAGCCTGAATTTTTATCTGCATTCTATATTATGTTAAGATATTTGATCATCATACAAACCTTTTTCTACGTTGCAGTTTCAACTGATGCTGGGGCTATTCCTAAATTGAATAGCCTTGCGGCTTCCAAATATGTTGTATTCCTTGATTTTGACGGACATTACGTAAGTAATTCAATATGGAATTCAGGTAATCCTATTAATTGCTCCGCATCAGGCATGACTGATATCCAAATTACAGAGGTATTCAACCGGGTAGCAGAAGATTTCCGCCCGTTTGATCTTAACATTACAACAGACTCGACCTATTATTTAGCTGCGGCGCTTACTAAAAGGATACGGATAATTATCACAGGCACGAATAGCTGGTACTCGGGTGTTGCCGGTATTTCTTACACCACTTCCTTTAGTTGGGGAGACGATACGCCGGCATTTGTATTTTGTAACATGCTGGGCCCCAATAGCCCCAAGATGGTAGCAGAAGCGTGCAGTCATGAATGTGGCCATACACTTGGTTTATCGCACCAGTCAAAATACGGGCCCGATTGCGATTCTCCTTTGGAAGAATACAACAGCGGCACTGGTAGTGGCGAGACAGGCTGGGCACCAATTATGGGTATCAGCTATTATAAAAATTTTACCAACTGGAACCTTGGGCCAACCCCATACACCTGTTCCAGCATACAGGATAACTTAAATGTGATTGCTACTCAAAATGGTTTTGATTATCGTGCAGATGATTATACTGCTACACTTAATACTAACACCACATACCTGGGCAGTGGAAATTTCTCCAGAACAGGTATTATCAGTAAGAATACAGATAAAGACGCATTTCGGTTTAATATGCCGCAATCAGGAACGATTCACCTCAGCATAATACCGAATAATGTTGCAATTGACTACATAGGTGCCGATCTTGACATAAAAGCTGAACTATACAATAGTGCAGCAGTGCTTATTAAAAGCTATGATCCGGTAACTACCATGCGTGTGGCCATTGATACAGTGCTGAACAGCGGCGCTTATTATTTGCTCGTAAGCGGATCTGGCAATGCCAATACTAATAGTTACGGAAGCCTTGGAGGATACACTATTACCGGAACCAATACTTTATTGCCCATTTATTCGATACAATTGAATGGTACAACGGTCAATAACAATACGATATTGAACTGGAAGATCATTGCGGATGAAGCCATTCAGCAGTTAAGCATAGAATCTTCCTTAGATGGAAAAAATTTCAGCGAACTGGTGCAGCCCGACGTTACAGCTAACCGGTATAGCTACGAACCCAATAGTACGGCCACGATTTACTACCGGTTAAAGGTCGTTTTAGTAACGGGCAGTGTATCCTATTCAAATATTATAGCCCTTACACTTGCTGACAGACAAAAGAAACTGTTCAACGTATCTACTTTAACGCAGCATATTATTACTATAAATGCAACAGAAGCGTACAAATATGTTTTGTTAAATATAAATGGAGCTGTAGTAGGTGCCGGAAACGGCAAACAAGGGCTCAATAGGATTGATATAGATGAAAAATCTAATGGTATATACCTATTGAATATTTACACCAACGACAGCAGGCAAACAGAAAAAATTGTAAAGATCAATTGAGTAAGATAATCCGCGTTTTCTGATATAGGTTGTAAAAAAGACGGGCTGCTTTTGCAGCCCGCCTACTTTCTAAAAAAACTAAATACTATCGTATAGTATATAGACACAAAAAACAGGGAAGAGGTTGCGTGAGGAATAAAAATTTCGAAAATAATTTTTGAAAGTGTCGGATTATTTGCTTGTTTTTCGTGAATACCTGTTTACTGACAAAAATGGCGATTTCAAAAATACCTCGATAAAATCCTGTAAATTTGGACAGAAATGAAACAACGGATTTATATAGATACTTCTATAGTTGGTGGCTACTTTGATGAAGAGTTTAAAGAGGCAACAACAGCACTTTTTCAGCGACTCGAAGCTGGAGAAATTATTTTTGTTGTTTCTGATCTTCTTGACTTGAACTAATAAATGCTCCACAAAAAGTTAGAGAATTGCTTTATAACTATTCGGCTGACAAATTTGTGCGTATTGAATTGACTGAAGAAGTAAATAAACTTGCCGATACGTATATTTTAGAAAAAGTGGTTGGGCGCACGAGTTTAGAAGATTGCAGACATATTGCGCTGGCAACAATTAACAAAGTAGACGTTTTAGCGAGTTGGAATTTTAAACATATTGTAAATCTGGACAGAATAAAAGGCTATAATTCGGTAAATCTTCGCTTGGGTTATCAAATGATAGAAATTAGAAGTCCAAAAGACCTTATAAATTATGGAAACGATTAAAAAAGAAAAAACTTTTGATGCAGTAAAAATGATGCGTGACATTAGAGACAAAGTAAGTACTGAAACACAGGGTATGACTTTTGCTGAATTGAAAGAATATATCCAGGTTAAAATCAAAGAAAGCAAATTGAAGCCCATAGGACAATAATATACCTTGCCAGATACTTTCAATCTGCTATAATTCTAAACAATATGGTGTGTTATTACTTCATCTGTATAAAGCTTTCCTGTTCATCACAATTTTCTCTCCTCAAATTTTCTCCTGATGATCTCCTGTACCGGCACATTATCGATCTTACTTTCAAGCCAGCTTACAATATCCAGGTATTGATAAGATCTGCGGCTGTATTTATCCGTAGATAATAATTCCAGCTTATTCTTTAATTGCAGGAATGATTTTTTTACATCTCTTTTTGTAGATGATAAGGATCGCCGTAAAAAAGCAAAAACTTCCGTTAGTACTTCATCCAGGTTTTCCATCTTGGATAAAAAACGGTATACAGATTTTATCAGGTATTCCACCAGTTCGGTATTACCGGCTTCATAATGTGCTATCAGGTGAAGCAGGCGGGCAAAGCATTGTATATCAGTACGCAGGTGCCCGATCTTTAAATGAATGATCTTATTTAGATAAACAATGGTCTGATCGTTATCACCCGAGCCAAAATATAAACTGGCTATTTTGTAATAAAAGACTAGTACCCGGTGCATGTCAATATATTGCTGGTACTGCTTAAGTTTTTCTTCTATGGGTGCTACCAATGCCAGGCCCTTTGTAAAAGAACCCTCTAAAAAATGCAGGTTTATTTTAGCCGTATATAAGTATACAAAGGTTTGTATCTCCAGGTTTTTGTTGATGGCAGTCGCATCTATATAAAAATCTTCGAACTGCTGCAGTTCCTTACACATTTTTTGATGATTGCCGGTAATGAACAAGGCATTCAGCAAGTTGTGCATTGCTTTTACAAATAAAAAAGGATCCTGTTTTTTTACTTCGGTGTGCTCGGTAAATAAGGTAACCCATTTTTGGGCATGCCGGTAATAACGGGTAAAGTCGAGTTGTATGATATAATACCAGCAGTAGCTTTGATGAAGATAGGCTTTGCCAAAAAAACTGATCTGATCCTCATTGATACCCTCTATGTATCTCTTGAATATCCTTTTTATTTCCCTGCTTTCTTTTTCATTTTTAACATGACCGTTCTTCAGGTATAATTCATATAAATGCAGCGCAACATTAGAAAGCCGGGTAACTTCATTGATCTGCGTTATAGTAAAATCGGTTTCTTCTATTAATGTGCTGGCTCTTTCAGTAATGCTCCTTGTAATATGCCTCGCCTCAATATTCTTTTCAAACTGCAATATTTCAAGGGTGAGGATAAAATGACTGTTGCCTTTGGCCTGCGCTTTTACTTTTTCTAAAATTTTCAATGCCTGTAATACCATACCACGATTATATAATATCATGGCGAAGTCGATCTGCTTCCGCAATTCTATCTCTAAATTTTTGGTACTATGCAATAAGCGCAATGCCGTTAATAATTCTCCATATAAATGGGCTTTAATGTTCGGCAGCTGTTGCCTGCTGATAGAGGGATTCTTCTTTAAAATATAATCTTCATTATATTCTTTACTATTATCAAGTGTATCGAACAGCTTATTAAATTTCGCATCTTCATTAGAGTTATTCCTGGATATATATAATTTAAAATGCCGTTTTTCTGCCTGCGAAAGCGATTTTATCAATAAAAAAACAGACTCTGTACTACTGTTAGCCATCGTAAAATGATTTTATAAAACTCTTTATTGGCAGGCATTTCGAGCGAAGGAGGCTGATTTAGAAATCGTAGAAAAGCGCAATTATGATTTCCTCAAGGCCCTTAAGTGTAATATTTTTCGTGTCAATCCAAAATTACAACAGCATTTTGAATTGGCCATTTAAAAGTTTACCGATGTCAAAAAATAAAATTTTAATATTTGATACTACACTGCGGGATGGGGAGCAAGTGCCGGGATGCAAGCTGAACAGTGCAGAAAAGATAGACCTTGCCCTGCAGCTTGAAACATTGGGCGCAGATATCATCGAAGCAGGCTTTCCCGTCTCTTCGCCGGGCGATTTTAATTCGGTGAACGAGATCAGTAAAGTGGTAAAGAATGCTGTTATCTGTGGGCTAAGCCGTGCAGTGCAAAAAGATATTGAAGTGGCGGCAGAAGCACTTAAATATGCCCGCAGGCCACGCATCCACACTGGTATCGGTACTTCCGAGCAGCATATAAAATCAAAGTTCAATGCAACAAGAGAAGAAATACTGCAACGTGCCGTACAGGCCGTAAAATGGGCAAAGAATTTTGTAGAGGATGTTGAATTTTATGCAGAAGATGCCGGTCGTACGGATAACGAATATCTTGCCCGGGTCATAGAAGCCGTTATAAAAGCCGGTGCTACTACGGTCAATATACCTGATACTACAGGCTATTGCCTGCCACATCAATACGGCGAAAAGATCGCTTATCTCGTCAACAATGTTCCTAATATAGATAAAGCAGTGATCTCCTGCCATTGTCATAATGATCTCGGATTGGCAACAGCAAATTCAATTGCCGGTATCATCAACGGAGCAAGGCAGATAGAATGTACGATCAATGGCCTCGGTGAAAGGGCCGGCAATACTTCACTGGAAGAAGTAGCGATGATCATTAAGCAACATAAAGGATTAGGTTTTTATACCGATATCGATAGTAAACAATTGAACCCGCTGAGCCGGAATGTGGCAGAGGTAATGCGCATGCCGGTGCAGCCTAATAAAGCTATTGTTGGCAGCAATGCTTTTTCGCATTCATCAGGCATTCACCAGGATGGGTTTTTGAAAGATGCACTGACCTACGAGATCATTGATCCTGCTGAGGTTGGCGCCGACAGTTCAAAAATTGTATTAACAGCAAGGAGCGGCCGGAGTGCATTGGCCTACCGCTTTCAAAAACTCGGTTTCCAGTTCGACAGGAACGATGTGGATATTTTATACAATGAATTTTTAAAAATAGCAGACAGTAAAAAAGAAGTGTCTGACGATGACCTGGAAGCACTGGCAAAAAATCATGCTGAGCAGGTGGCGTAAACAGCGTTCAAAATTTTAGTACAGGATATGGCAAAGACATTATTTGAAAAGATATGGGATAAGCACATCGTTAAAACAATTAACGGCGGACCGTCTGTTCTGTACATAGATAAGCACCTGATACATGAAGTAACCAGTCCGCAGGCCTTTGCCGGTATAGAAAAAAGAGGGTTGCCCCTCTTTCGCCCAAATCGAATTCTTGCCACTGCCGATCATAATGTTCCAACAGTCGATCAGCATCTGCCTATTAAAGAAACACTCAGCAGGGTACAAGTAGAAACATTGATAAAAAATTGTGCTAATCATAATATAGAATTATTTGGTCTCGGTCATCCTTACCAGGGTATTGTGCATGTTATCGGTCCGGAGCTTGGCATTACACAACCCGGTATGACCATTGTTTGCGGGGACAGCCATACCAGCACTCATGGCGCTTTTGGCACTATCGCTTTTGGAATAGGTACCAGTGAAGTAGAAATGGTTTTTGCCACGCAATGTTTATTGCAGACAAAGCCAAAACAAATGCGTATAAACATAAATGGCAAACTGAAAAAAGGAGTTTTATCAAAAGATATTGTACTGTATATCTTATCAAAAATATCTGCCAGCGGCGCCACAGGCTTTGCAGTTGAATATGCAGGTAATGTTGTTCGTGAGCTGTCTATGGAAGCAAGAATGACCATCTGCAATATGAGTATAGAAATGGGTGCTAAATGTGGATTGATCGCTCCTGATGAAACCACATTTAACTATATAAAAGGAAGAAAATTTGCGCCGCAGGGAAAGGAGTGGGAAAAAGCAATACAATACTGGAAGACATTATACAGCGATAGCGATTCAGCTTTTGATGAGGAGATAAACATTGATGCAGCGGATATTGAACCCATGATAACCTATGGTACCAACCCGGGTATGGGAATCGGTGTTAGCCAGCATATTCCTGCTGAAGCATCTTTCCAGGAGAAAGATAAAGCATCATTCAATAAAGCGATGCAGTACATGGGAATTGCAGCAGGTGCGGCTATCAAGGGACAAAAAGTAGATTATGTTTTTATCGGCAGTTGTACCAATAGCCGCATTGAAGACCTCAGGCTGGTTGCTGATTTTGTAAAAGGAAAACATAAAGCCGATGATGTAGAAGTATGGGTTGTACCGGGCAGTAAGCAGGTAGAGCAGCAGGCCATTGAAGAAGGAATAGATAAAATATTTGCAGCAGCAGGATTTCAGTTGCGCCAGCCGGGTTGCAGTGCCTGCCTGGGTATGAATGAAGATAAGATACCTGCCGGTAAATACTGCATCAGCACCAGCAACAGGAATTTTGAAGGCAGGCAGGGAGCAGGTGCAAGAACATTATTGGCAAGTCCGCTAACAGCAGCTGCTGCGGCAATAACAGGAAAAGTAACAGATGTAACGGAATTATTAAACGCATAATGAGCAATAACAAAATAAATATCATCCAGTCATCTTTTGTGCCGTTGCCGATAGAAAATGTGGATACCGACCAGATCATACCGGCACGTTTCTTAAAAGGAACTACAAAAGAAGGTTTTGGTAAAAACCTGTTTCGTGACTGGCGTTATGAAAATGATGATGAAACAAAACCTAAAGCGGACTTTGTTTTAAATCAACCGCAGTACAAAGGGCAAATACTGGTTGCAGGAAAAAATTTTGGTTGCGGTTCATCACGGGAACATGCGGCATGGGCCATAAAAGATGCCGGCTTTACGGTAGTGGTGAGCAGCTTCTTTGCTGATATATTTAAGAACAATGCTTTAAACAATGGGGTATTACCGGTAACAGTAACAGAAGAATTTTTACAAAAAATATTTGATAAGCCAAATGGAACGGTGCTTACAGTTAACCTGCAGGCGCAGACCATTGAATTAGGCGCAGCTAAAGAGAAATTTGAGATCAACGAATATAAAAAAGAATGTTTGCTGAATGGGTTTGATGATATTGATTACCTGTTAAGCATACAGGAGGATATCGTTCGTTACGAAGAACAGCAATTATAATAAGTATAAAGAAAGTATAGCCATGAAAAAAAAGATCGCCGTATTAGGCGGGGATGGTATTGGCCCTGAAGTAACCCGACAATCTGTAAATGTATTAAAAGCCATTGCGGAAAAATTCGGGCACGAGTTTGTGTTTACCGAAGCAGTGATCGGCGCAGCTGCTATTGATGAAACGGGCACACCTTTACCCGCAACAACTATCGACACCTGCCTGGACAGCGATGCTGTTCTATTTGGTGCCATTGGTCATCCAAAATATGACAATGACCCTTCGGCCAAAGTAAGGCCCGAGCAGGGTTTGCTGGGATTGCGGAAAGCATTGCAGTTATATGCCAACATCCGCCCGGTAACTACGTATCCTTCATTACATTTTCTTTCGCCTTTAAAAACAGCAAATATCGAAGGAGCAGATTTTGTGATCTATCGTGAACTGACCGGCGGTATTTATTTTGGTAAAAAATCGATCAATGAAGAAGGAACAGTTGCTTCTGATGATTGTATCTACACCAAAGAAGAAATAGAACGCATTGCTCACCTGGCTTTTAAAGCAGCACAGCAGCGCAGGAAAAAATTAACACTGGTTGATAAAGCGAATGTTTTGGAAACATCACGTTTATGGCGCAAAGTAGTGCAGGAAATAGCTGCCGCCTACAAAAATGTAACTGTTGATTATTTATTTGTAGATAACGCTGCTATGCAGATCATCCTCAACCCAAAACAGTTTGACGTAATACTCACCGAAAATATGTTTGGTGATATCATCAGTGATGAAGCAAGTGTGATCAGCGGTTCATTAGGGTTATTGCCATCTGCGTCAGTAGGTAACCGTACGGCTTTGTTTGAGCCGATTCATGGATCATATCCACAGGCAGCCGGAAAAGATATTGCTAATCCGGTCGGTTCTGTCTTATCTGCAGCAATGCTGCTGGATCATTTGGAGCTGACAGAAGAAGCGGCTTTGGTTCGCAGTGCAGTAGCATGGACGATCGATAATAAATTTGTTACTAAAGATATTGACCCCATCAATTTTTATTTTACCTCTACCATCGGCGAATTGTTGATTGATTTCATTTCAAAAAATACAGCCGAACGAATAAATAAGGAGAATATCGAGTTACGGAAATCTACGATCATTTAGAAATAAGAAACAATTAGTTGAATAAATAACAAAAACCAGCGTATGTATTACAACAACGACACGATCCTCTATTTTAACGGAGCGTTTTTAAAAGCCTCAGAAGCAAACATTGATCTGTACGGACAAAGCCTGCATTACGGCTATGCTGTATTTGAAGGGATTAAATCTTATAGAACAGCCAACGGTACAAAGATCTTCAAGCCGAAAGAACATTTTGACCGCCTCCGCTTTTCTGCACAGGCAGTACAAATTCCTTTTGATATGGATTCAGATGAATTGACTGCTATTACTTATGAAGTGCTGGACAGGAATAATTTAACGAATGCGTACATACGCCCGTTGGTTTTTTGTCCGCCGAATATGTCCTTATCAAAAGGTAAAGAATCTTACCTGGCCATAATGGCGTGGGACTGGACGAATGGCTACCTGTCTAATAAAACAAGATTAATGACTTCTTCATTTTGCAGGCCCAATCCTAACGGTTTTAATATAGAAGCAAAAGTGTGCGGTCACTATGTAAACTCCATTATGGCTTGCCAGGAAGCAAAGGATAAAGGATTTGATGAAGCAATATTGCTGGATGTAAATGGCTATGTAGCAGAAGGCCCGGGCGCCAATGTATTCATCGAAAAAGATAAAGTGCTTTATACGCCTCCCAAAGGAAATATCATGCCCGGTATTACCCGTACTACGGTAATGGAAATTTGTAAAGAACTGGGTATTGAGGTAGTAGAAAAATTATTTACCAATACAGAAATGCAGCAGGCCGACGGCGCTTTTTATTGCGGCACTGCAGCAGAGATCGTTGCAATTGATTCTTTGGATAATCATGTATTTAAAAAGAAATGGGAAGATACCTGGGGTAGCATCATCCAGCAGGCTTACCAGTGCAGGGTATTGGAAAAACCATTTCACTGGAACAAAAAATTTAAAATGGTAGAGATATATTGATGATACCAAACAGTAAGCATGAACGAACTGAATAAATATAGCAAAACGGTAACGCAGGATGAAACACAACCTGCTGCCCAGGCTATGCTGTATGGTATCGGGTTAACAACCGAAGATCTTAAAAAGGCCCAGGTAGGTGTAGTAAGCATGGGATACGATGGCAATACCTGCAACATGCACCTGAATGATCTTGCTAAGATCGTTAAACAAAGTGTATGGCAAAATGATCTTGTGGGATTGATATTTAATACCATTGGTGTAAGTGATGGTATAAGCAACGGAACGGATGGTATGCGCTACAGCCTGGTAAGCCGAGATATAATTGCCGATAGCATAGAAGCTGTTTGCGGCGCACAATATTATGATGGCGTGATCGCATTACCGGGCTGTGATAAGAATATGCCCGGTAGTGTTATCGCTATGGGAAGATTGAATCGCCCTGCTATAATGGTATATGGAGGAACGATAGCACCGGGGCATTACAAAGGCGAAGATCTCAATATCGTTTCAGCTTTTGAAGCCCTTGGAAAAAAGATAGCAGGACAGTTAGATGAGATTGATTTTAAAGAAATAATAAAGCACTCCTGCCCGGGAGCAGGTGCCTGTGGCGGTATGTACACCGCCAATACAATGGCAAGCGCTATCGAAGCATTGGGTATGAGTTTGCCTTATTCTTCTTCCAACCCTGCTTTAAGTGAAGAAAAAAAACAGGAATGCGTGGAAGCAGGTAAGTATATAAAACTGTTGCTGGAAAAAGATATTAAGCCATCCGATATAATGACACGAAAAGCATTTGAAAATGCGATCGTTACCATTATGGTACTTGGAGGCAGTACCAATGCTGTGTTGCATTTAATAGCTATGGCCAAAAGTGTTGACGTGAAATTAACACCCGATGATTTTCAAAAGATAAGTGATAAGATACCGGTGCTGGCAGATTTTAAACCAAGCGGTAAATACCTGATGCAGGACCTTCATCAGCATGGTGGTGTACCTGCCGTAATGAAATATTTATTAAGTAAAGGTTTGCTGCACGGCGAATGCCTTACGGTAACAGGAAAAACATTGGCAGAGAATTTAGCCAATATACCTGATCTGGATTTTGAAAAACAAAAGATCATTTATCCGCTGGAACAACCGCTGAAAGCAACCGGGCATTTACAGATATTATACGGCAACCTTGCAGAAAGAGGAAGTGTTGCAAAAATAACGGGGAAAGAAGGAGAAAAGTTTACCGGGCCGGCAAGAGTATTTGATGGCGAAAAAGAATTGATAGAAGGGATCAACAGTAAAAAGATAAAACCGGGTGATGTAGTGGTGATACGATACGTAGGACCAAGGGGTGGCCCTGGTATGCAGGAGATGCTGAAACCTACATCAGCACTGATAGGCGCAGGATTAGGCAAAAGTGTGGCATTGATAACAGATGGAAGGTTCAGCGGCGGCACTCATGGATTTGTAGTGGGGCATATTACACCCGAAGCATTTGATGGTGGAACTATCGCTATCGTAAAGGATGATGATATCATTGAACTGGATGCCGTAAACAATACTATCAATTTAAAATTAAGCGAAGCAGAAATAGCTAAAAGAAAAAAACAATGGGAGCAGCCTGCATTAAAAGCAACGAAAGGCGTGCTGTTTAAATATGCACGATGCGTAAAAGATGCAAGCGAAGGATGCGTAACAGATGAATTGTGACAGACAGGTACAAATAAATTGTTGTTTATGAAAGCACAGGAATTGACCAGGCAGGAAAAGATAAAAGAAAAAACTACCAGCATAAGCGGTTCAGTTGCGCTATTGGAAGCATTGGTTGCAGAAGGTGTTACTGAGATATTCGGTTATCCCGGCGGCGCTATCATGCCGGTTTACGATGCACTATACGATTATGAGCATAAGCTTAATCATATACTGGTTCGCCATGAACAAGGCGCTATACATGCTGCACAAGGGTTTGCAAGAGCAAGTGGAAAAACAGGTATAGTATTCGCCACCAGCGGACCCGGTGCTACCAACCTGGTAACAGGACTTGCAGATGCAATGATAGACAGTACGCCATTGGTTTGTATTACGGGACAGGTATTTGCTCATCTGTTAGGCACAGACGCTTTCCAGGAAACGGATGTAATAAATATTACCATGCCCGTTACCAAATGGAACTACCAGGTAACTGATGCTACAGAAATTCCGGCCATAATAGCAAAGGCATTTTATATAGCTGCAAGTGGCAGGCCGGGACCGGTATTGATCGATATCACAAAAAATGCGCAGTTGCAATTGTTTGATTATAGCGGTTACACCAAATGCGAACATATAAGAAGTTATCGTCCGAATCCCATCATCAGGAAAGAATATATAGAAGCAGCTGCGGCAGTTATCAATGAGGCAAGCAGGCCGTTTGTGGTTTTTGGTCAGGGCGTTATTTTAGGAAAAGCGGAAAAAGAATTTGCTGCATTTATTGAAAAAGCAAACCTGCCTGCTGCATGGACGATCATGGGTATGAGCGCTATTCCTACAGATCACCCGTTAGGTGTGGGCATGCTGGGCATGCATGGCAACTATGGCCCGAATGTATTGACCAATGAGTGCGATGTATTAATAGCTGTAGGGATGAGGTTTGATGACCGGGTAACCGGGCGCCTTGATAAATATGCAAAGCAGGCGCATATCGTTCACCTCGATATCGATCCATCCGAGATAGGCAAAAATGTAAAAACAGCTGTTGCAGTATGGGGCGATTGTAAGGAAACATTGCCGATGCTTACTGCATTGCTCCATAAAAAGGATCACAGCGAATGGATACAACGCTTTGCAGATTATGCAAAAGAAGAGCAGGCGCAGTGTATCGAACCGGAACTTCATCCATCAACAAAGGAGATGACCATGGGTGAAGTGATCGAAACATTAAATGAACTGACTGAAGGCAATGCTGTGATCGTAACAGATGTTGGTCAGCACCAGATGGTGGCCTGCCGTTATGCAAAATATAAACAGAGCAAAAGCAATATCACCAGCGGCGGTTTGGGTACAATGGGGTTTGCATTGCCGGCAGCTATCGGCGCAAAATATGGTGTGCCGGAAAAAACAGTAGTAGCAATTATTGGTGACGGAGGTGTACAGATGACCATACAGGAATTGGGTACCATCATGCAAACCGGCATTGATGTAAAGATATTGATCCTTAACAACCAGTTCCTGGGAATGGTGCGGCAGTGGCAGGAACTGTTCATGGAAAAAAGGTATTCATTTACCAATATCAAAAGTCCGGATTTTGTAAAGGTTGCGCAGGGCTATGATATCGCTGCTAAAAGAATAAGTGAGCGCAATGAACTTAAAAGTGCATTAAAAGAAATGCTGGATCATAAAGGGTCTTATTTACTGGAAATAATGGTAGGAAAAGAAAATAATGTTTTCCCAATGGTGCCGCAGGGATGTAGTGTTGCGGAGATCAGGTTAAAATAAATTTTATGAGTAATGCAGAATATACAATAACCGTTTATACGGAAAACCAGATCGGGTTATTGAACCGGATGGCAATAATCTTTTCAAGAAGAAAAATTAATGTAGATAGTTTAAATACATCTCCTACCGAAGTAGAAAGCATACACCGTTTTACAATAGTGATCAGGGAGACAGAAGAAGTGGTTCGTAAATTATGCAGCCAGATAGAAAAGCAGGTAGATGTGTTAAAAGCCTTTTATAATACCGATGAAGAAATAGTATGGCAGGAGATGGCTTTGTATAAAGTATCAACCGATGAGATCGCCCAAAAAGTTAAAGTAGAAAGGTTATTAAGAAAATATGGTGCAAGAGCAGTAGTGATACGCAATGATTATACTGTTTTTGAAACTACCGGCCACAGGGAAGAAACCGACGGATTGATAAAAGCATTGGAACCCTATGGTCTGATAGAATTTGTACGCAGTGCAAGGATCGCTATAATTAAATCCAGCAGCGGCTTTCATCATAAGCTGAAATATTACGAACAATCTGCGCCGGGCAATGAACTGGTAAAGAATGAATTTTTAAATAAGCAGCAGGAAATATTTACAATGTAAGTATTGATTGATATCAGCAACGAAGAATAAAACTTATCAATTATAATTAAAAAAATAAAACATGGCAGTATTAAATTTTGCAGGTACTAACGAAAACGTGATAACACGAAATGAGTTTCCTTTAGCAAAGGCACAACAGGTATTGAAAGATGAAGTGGTGGCAGTAATAGGTTATGGTGTTCAGGGGCCGGGCCAGGCATTGAACCAGAAAGAAAATGGTATCAATGTTATCGTTGGTCAAAGAAAGAATTCGAAAAGCTGGGATAAAGCAATTGCCGATGGGTTTGTAGAAAATGAAACGCTTTTTGAAATCGAAGAAGCCCTGCAAAGAGGAACGATCATTTGTTATCTTCTCAGCGATGCTGCACAAATAGCCATGTGGCCTACGGTAAAAAAATACCTTACACCGGGCAAAGCATTATATTTTTCTCACGGCTTTGCAATTACCTACAATGATCAGACAGGGATCGTGCCGCCTGCAGATGTAGATGTTTTTTTAGTAGCACCCAAAGGAAGCGGTACTTCATTAAGAAGAATGTTTCTGCAGGGACGTGGATTGAACAGCAGCTATGCTATTTTTCAGGATGCTACCGGCAGGGCTTTTGAAAGAGTTGCAGCATTAGGCATTGCTATTGGTTCAGGATATTTGTTTGAAACCGATTTTAAGAAAGAAGTGTATTCTGATCTTACCGGTGAAAGAGGAACGTTGATGGGAGCCATACAGGGAATCTTTGCTGCACAGTTTGAAGTGTTGCGTTCCAAAGGTCACTCACCTTCCGAGGCATTCAACGAAACAGTTGAAGAGCTTACACAATCATTAATGCCATTGGTAGCTGAGAATGGTATGGACTGGATGTATGCCAATTGCAGCACTACGGCACAGCGTGGCGCATTGGATTGGTGGAAGAAATTCCGTGATGCTACTTTACCCGTGTTTACAGAATTGTATAACAGTGTAGCTGAAGGTAAAGAAGCTGCAAAATCAATTGATAGTAACAGTAAAAAAGATTACAGGGAAAAACTGGAAGAAGAATTAAAAGAATTGAGAGATAGCGAATTGTGGCAGGCGGGTAAAACTGTAAGAAGTTTGCGCCCGGAAGTTCAGCAACCGGTTAAACAAGCCGTTGCTTCATCCATACATTAATATCAGGTTCGTAAAAAATGACTATAGCAGGTTCTATGATATCACTCGACTTTGAGGCAGCAACAAAGCGGTTGAAAGGTATTGTTAACAGAACAGCTTTACAATTCAACCAGCATTTATCTGCCAGGTATCAATGTAACATCTTTTTGAAAAGAGAAGATCTGCAGGTGGTACGCTCGTATAAGATACGTGGCGCTTATAATATGCTGGCGAGCCTGCCAAAAGAAAAACTGCAACGTGGAGTAGTATGTGCAAGTGCCGGCAACCATGCACAGGGTTTTGCTTATTCCTGTAAAAAACTGAACTGTAAAGGAGTAGTGTTCATGCCGGTAGTAACGCCCAATCAAAAGATCAACCAGACCAAAATGTTTGGTGAGCATTTTATAGAAATAAAACTGGTGGGTGATACTTTTGATGATTGTGCAGTAGCAGCAAAGAAATTTACAGAAGAAAATAACATGGTTTTTATTCCGCCTTTTGATGATATAAAGATCATTGAAGGACAAAGCACTGTAGGGGCAGAAATTGTAGAACAGCTGAATGAGATGGGGGATTTGAATGGTTCTTTTCCGGCAGCTATAAATAAAGGATTAACCTGCGATTATCTTTTTGTGCCTGTTGGCGGTGGCGGCTTAAGTTCAGGAGCAGGAAGCTATTTTAAAACCTATTCTCCAAAAACAAAAATAATTGGTGTAGAGCCAGAGGGGGCGCCATCAATGACTGAAGCTATAAAAGCCGGCTACCCGGTAAAACTGGAGAATATAGACCGGTTTGTTGATGGTGCTGCTGTAAAACAGGTTGGCGATATTACTTTTTCTATTTGTAAAGATGTGTTGGATGAAATGCATCTTGTGCCGGAAGGAAAAGTATGTTCCACCATTTTGAAATTATATAATGAAGATGCTATAGTAGTAGAACCGGCAGGTGCTCTTACTATAGCTTCTTTAGATGCATACGCTGAAGAAATTAAAGGAAAAAATGTGGTGTGTATCATAAGCGGAAACAATAATGATATCGACAGGATGCAGGAGATAAAAGAGCGCAGCCTGCAATACGAAGGGCTGAAGCATTATTTCCTTATACGCTTTGCACAGCGGCCGGGGGCATTAAAAGAATTTGTGAATCTTGTATTGGGCGAAAACGATGATATCACCCGTTTTGAATATATGCAGAAGCATAATAAAGAAACGGGGCCTGCATTAGTTGGTATCGAATTGAAATACAAAGAAGATTATAAAGTACTGTTACAAAATCTCAATTCGTATAAAATAAATTTTACAGAGCTTAAAAGCAATGATAATGCTTTTGGCTATCTCGTATAGAATACACTTCTCTTTACAATATAAAATTTTTTGAACAATAACTGAAGGACATATATGTCCTTCAGTCATTGTATTGACATTACTCAATCGTTATTATTCAACACATTAGTTATAACAAAACAGGCATACTTTCTATTAATCAGAATTTACTATAAAAAAATCGCTATTCTTCTATTTTATTTCGTTAGATATCTAGGGGGTCGATATAATAATTGTCCGTTTTTTGTTTGTCATTTAACATGAGGTTAAACTTATGGCCATGTAAAAATGATAAGTTTATTAAGCCCGGAATATTATTTACGTTATCAATTAAAATACACATTAAACGATCAATTATTTAAAAATGAATACAGGACATCATTTCACAACTGTAACATATATAGTACCTGCCTCAACGATGCGAAAAATAATTCATAAACGTTATTCAACGTATTTATTTGCAGCTTTCATTTAACCTGTTCAAACCTTTCTTTTATCATTAAACTTCTGCTACCACATTCATAACTGAAAGTTATGAGTAGTTGAAACGAATTGATCTTAAAGTTCTTGCAATATAAAAGTTGCAGCGATTGGCCATAAAAGTTATAATTAAATTAAATTTTTTAAATTATGAAGAAAGTTTTCCAAAACAAATGCAACAGGTTGCTGCCGGTGCTGGTAGCATTGTTGTCATTCATTACTGCTCATGCGCAAAACGGTACACTCCAGGGAACGGTAAAAGATGCAAGCGGGAATTATTTAACCGGTGCTTCCATTACCATACAAGGTAATGCTACTAAAGGGAGTTCCACTGATAATACCGGGCATTATTCTATCTCGTTGCAGCCTGGTACATATACTGTTACAGTAAGTCATGTGAATTTTACACCTGCATCTAATTCCGTTGTGATAAGTGCAGGCGCTACAACAAATAACGATGTTGTATTAAGTTCTATCGGTGATCTAACAACTGTAGTTGTTGGTAGCCGTGCTCCAAGACGTGTAAATACTGAAACGCCGGTACCGGTAGATGTATTGAACATGGGCGAGCTTAATAAATCAGTACCGCAAGCCAATATCAACCAGATATTGAATTTAGTAGCTCCGTCATTTACATCCAATCCTGCAACAGTTGCAGATGGTACCGATCATATTGATCCGGCACAGTTACGTGGCTTAGGGCCAGACCAGGTGCTGGTATTATTGAATGGTAAAAGAAGGCATACTTCTTCGTTAGTGAATGTGAATGGTACACCGGGAAGAGGTTCTGTAGGTACCGATCTTAATGCCATTCCTGCTTTTGCTATTGACAGGATAGAAGTATTAAGAGATGGCGCATCTGCACAATACGGTTCCGATGCTATTGCAGGTGTTATCAACGTAGTGATGAAGAAGAATATCAACAAATTTACAGCGTCATTATATGGCGGTGGTAACCTGGCAAGAGGTGCCAATGATTTCAGGGGTGGTATTGACGGCCAGCAATATCAACTGGATATGAATTATGGTATAGGTGTTGGTAAAAAAGGTGGATTTGTTAATCTTACCGGTAGCTTAGTAACAAGACAAGGTACAAGCAGGGCTACTGATTTTAATGGCAAATTGTTTAACGTATATAATGCAATTGAGCAAAGAGCTGCAGCAGGAGGAACAAATCTGTCTTCTCTTTTTAGTAATATCACTAATACACCGAATCAGTCTCAGATAATAAGTCTTATAAAACAATATGCGCCATCTGTTAGTTATTTATCTGCTTCATTGCAAAATGATATTCAACTTGCGACTACAATAGCTGATATGCAGAAGCTGCTTGGAGCTGATGTGACAAACAATGAACTGGCTTATCGAGGGTTGCAAAGAAGGGATTTCAACATGAGGGTTGGTCAATCAGAATTGCAAAGCGGCCAGTTATTTATGAATACACAACTACCCATTAACAGCAATGCTACTTTTTATACTTTCGGTGGCTATGGTGTACGTCATGGTAATGCTGCAGGATTTTACAGAAACCCGACACAAAACAGGACCAGTACCCAGATTTATCTTAATGGATTTTTGCCTGAGATCGTTTCTGATATAACAGATGCATCTTTGGCAGTAGGCGTTCGTGGTAGATTCAACAACTGGAACTATGATCTCAGCAATACATTGGGTAACAACCAATTCAAATATCATGTAGAAAATTCTGCCAATGCAACAATGGGAGTAAGCTCACCTACAGATTTTTATGCAGGTAAATTGGGCTTTACGCAAAATACGGCTAACCTCGATCTGTCAAGAGGGTTTGATGTATGGGCAGGTCTGAACCTTGCTTTTGGCGCTGAGTTCCGTGCAGAGAATTATAAGATAAGTGCAGGCGATCAGGCTTCTTACGAAAAATATGATATTAACGGACAGCCGGCAACAGCTACAACAGCGGCAAATTTGTTGCCTACTGACTTCTTTGGTGCAGTAAGACCAGGTGGTGCGCAGGTATTTCCTGGATTCAGACCAGAGAATGCATTAAGTAAAAACAGAACAAGCGGTGCAGGTTATATTGATGTGGAGGTTAATCCTACAAAACGCTGGTTGTTAAATGCTGCATTGCGTTATGAAAATTATTCTGATTTTGGCGGTACATTGAATTATAAATTTGCTACAAGGGTAAAGATCACAGAAGGATTGAATTTTAGAGCAGCTATCGCCACAGGATTCAGAGCGCCTTCATTACAGCAGAAATATTTTAACAGCACTGCTACTCAATTTTTAGGCGGTATACCTTATGAAGTAGGTACATTTACAAATGAGTCAAAAGCTGCAGAGTTGCTAGGTATTCCTGAATTAAAAAAGGAAGATTCCTATAGTTATAGCGCTGGTTTTACTTACAAAGTACCGAACACTAATCTGACATTTACAATAGATGGTTATTTTGTGAAGATCAAAAACCGTATTGTATTAACCGGTCAGTTTGCAAGACCATCAGGAACACCAACTGGTGATTTGCTTATATTGCAACAGCAATTTGATTCAGCAAATGCTACCGCAGCTACTTTCTTTACCAATGCAATAAATACAGAATCAAAAGGTATTGATTTCATTATCTCTAACAGGTTCAAGTTCGACAAATTCAGTTTGAAAACTGATCTTGCCGGAACTATTTCTAAAACAAACAGGGTGGGAGATATAATGGGTTCTCCATTATTGGTAAGCACCGGAAACCTGAATAATTATTTTAACGAAGCCAGTCGTGTATATCTTGAATCTGCTGTGCCAAGAACAAAAATATCATTGATGAATACCTTGACATTTGGTAAATGGGAAGTATTTATGCGCCAGACATTCTTTGGAATGGTGGAAGATCCAAACACAGCTGACGTAAATGGTGATGGTATAGTACAAGGATCGTGGATAAACAGTCAGTTCATTGCAACAGAACATCCTAAGTATGATGCAAGAACAATCACCGATCTTTCTATAGGATATGAGATCAACAAAAGATGGAGAGTGACAGTTGGTGCAAACAATGTATTTGATCTGTATCCTGATAAGAACCTGAAAACACAAACTGCAGCTACTCCTGCAGTAAATGGAGGTTATGGTACAGCAGGTACAATTGATCTGAGTAATTTCAATCAATTCGAGTTTTCAAGAAACGTATCACAATTTGGATTTAACGGACGTTTTATTTTTGCCAGGATAGGTTTTACGCTTTAGTTTCTTTTTATTTTGAGGTGTTACGGGGTAATGAAAATTACCCCGTTTTTTATTTAATTATCATCCAGGTTTTATAAACTAATATCTTACCCTTGAATAAATTATTCTCCTTCTTTTTGAAGTCGATTTCAACTAGAAATGATCTATAAAAAAATGGCATTTATTCTATAATGTTTGGATATAATTCTAAAATAAGTGTACCGTAATTTTACGTTTTTTGTTCTCAGAAGAGTAAACAGTAATTGCTTTTTTAGAGCATCAGAATTTAAGTATAATTCTCTTTGACAATGCAATAGCATCAGATTTTGTAAGTTTTCGCAGTGAGAATATACAAGAGAAGTAACGGGGGATTTTAAGCAAAACTATCTAAATAAAAATGGATGATTTTCTATATTATTTGGATTTTATTCGAGATGATTGGCACCGTAGTTTTACTTCTTTTGCAGTACAAGATCAATAATAATTTTTTATTGAAGGTATAAATGTGTTCTGAAATTTTGGTATAAGAACCGGTTCAATATGAAAATAAAAGATCTTTTAAAATTTCAAAAATTAAGCAGTTTATTCCAATACAGGTTATCCTTCCTGTATTACGAAATACACGCTTGGTCAGGGTATAATAATAGTGGTTGCAAAACCAAGGTTTCACAAGTGCATGTTGTTATCGGATCTTAAAAAGGTGAGGTTTCTACCTGTGCCTTTTTAGGATTCTAATTAAAGTTGTTATTTAATGAACAAAAAATTTCGGAGAGTAATAAGAATAACAGGATGGAAAAGATGATAGACAAAGCAATTGACAGCATTTTAGGTAGGGGTTTCAGAGTGTAAGGGTTTCTACCCGGGGCCGGCCAAGGGTTTAATGTTCCGGCCCTTCTTTTTTTATCCATTAACAGGCGCTGCTAAAGGATGCGTCGAAAACAATTCAATTACATACTCCGCGTTGAAAAAATAAAAATAAATAATTTTTACAACCTGATCTGGAAAGTCATAAAATAATTTTAAAGCCAATTGTTACATAATTGCTTTTGGGACTTGTGATATAATTGAGCAAAGCAAATAGCCTTAAAATACAAGGCTGATGTTAGACAAGGACCGGGTTGTACCCGGTTTCTTTTTAAATTTTTTTAAATAATGAATACTCATTTGTCAGTTTGTAAACAGGAAAGTTTTTTAGAAAATCTTATCACTAAAGCAGTAGAGGGTGATACCGTATCTTTTAAGTCGGTTTACAATTCAATAGCCCCTCAAATGTTTGCAATATGCAAAAGATATGCAAAGAGCGCCGCTGATGCAGAGGATTGTTTCCAGGACGGATCTATAAGATTTTACAGGTACCTGCATACGTACAAAGGTGAGGGCCCTTTTGAAGGATGGGTGCAAAGGATATTTGTAAATACCTGCAAAAATCATTTAAAACGCAGCAAGCCAGATTCATATGACATTACTGCCATTGAATATTTAACAGAAGAACAAATTCCAGCATTAGATAATTTATATGAAAAAGACCTGGTACAGCTTATTCATTCATTGCCTCCCGGCCGGCTTGCTATTTTCAATTTGCATTGTAATGGATTTAAGATACACGAAATTCAAAAGCATGTGGGGATTAGATTAGGAACTGTTAAATCTCAATTATACAGGGCAAAGTTTGAATTGCAAAGCAGGTTAAGCTGATTTTTTCGTACCACCGTTTAGTTTGATAGGGTAGGGCAGGTGCCTACCCTTTTTTATGTGTATTAAACAAGAACTGTTTATCACACAGCTTTACTATTATAAATAACGTAAACACCTTCACTTACGTGAAGGTGTTACCTGGAAAAATAATAGTGCCATCCTGTTACCTGAACCCACCTGATACACTGATCCTCTCACCGTTTACCCATTCCGCGTCATTGGATGCAAGGAAAACAGCAACCTTTGCAATATCGCCTGGCTGACCAATTCTGCCTAATGGCGTACCTGCTACAATTTGTTTTTCCATGTCCCCGCCGATCATACCCATAGCATGAGAGCCTTCTGTTTCTATTCCACCCGGTGCAATGGTATTGACACGGATTTTTTTATTGCCCAACTCTTTTGATAAAGCTCCTGCGATAGTATCCACGGCGCCTTTAGTTGCAGAATATACAGTAGAGTGAGCCATAGGGTTATCACTTATTATAGAACTGATGTTGATGATACTGCCGCCATTATCACCAAAATCAAGAACAGCCTGTTGTGTAGTAAGTATAGTGCCTAACACATTAATGTTGAACTGCCGGTGAAATTCTTCTTCAGTAATTGCTTCCAAAGGTTCAAACTTGAATACGCCTGCATTATTTACCAGTATATCAACCTGGCCATAAGCATCTTTTGTTGCTGCGAATAAACGTTTTACATCTGCTGTTGAAGTAACACTTCCCTGTACGGCAAGTGCTTTGCCTCCATTGGCTGTAATATCATTTACTACACGGTCTGCACCTTCTTTATCAGAAGAATAATTAACTACTACTGATGCACCTTCGGCACCATAGGCTTTAGCAATACCGGCACCAATTCCTTTTGAAGCACCGGTTATGATCGCTACTTTGTTTTTTAATTTTGACATGATTATTGTTTTTTAATGATTAGATTTAATTTATTTCCAGCCGCCACCCAAGGCCCTGTACAATTCTACCGCAGCATTCAACTGATCTTTTTTAAGCGATGCCAGTACCAGTTCGCCTTGTAATACATTGCTCTGTGCAATGATCACTTCAAGATAATTGGCCATGCCGTTTTTGAATAAGAGGTCGGCATTACCAATCGACTGTTGTAAAGTGGTTACTCTTGTTGCGGCAATTACTTGCTGCTCTTTCAGCTTTTCATTTTTCGCTAACGCATCAGCTACTTCACCAACTGCTGTTAATACTGATTGCCTGAATTGCAGCACTGTCTTTTCCCGGTCAACTTTAGCAAGCTCGTATTGTGTTTTTAATTCTTTGCGCTGAAATAAAGGTTGCGTGATACCGCCTGCAACTGTTCCAAATAAAGAAGTAGGTATATTGAACCAGTTGCTTGCTTTAAAAGAATTAACGCCACCTGTTGCAGTAATAGTAAGCGATGGATACATAGCAGCTTTCGCAATACCTGTTTTTGCATTGGCAATATCAAGTTCCAGCTCCTGTATTTTTACATCGGGCCTGTTGCTCACTAAAGCAGAAGGAACACCTGCGGAAAGTTTGTCAGCAAATACAACACTGTTGATAGAATTGCTTCGCTGAACACCTGCAGGCAATAATCCTGTTAACATACTCAATGCATTTTCCTGCAAAAGGATATTTTGTTGGAGAAGAGGGATCAACTGTGCTGCTGCCAATCGCTGTGCATCTGCCTGTTGCACTGCAAGTGCCGTTACCTGCCCGGCATCGTACTGAAGCTTAATGATACGCAGTGTACTGTCATTGAGCAATAAATTTTTATCAGCAATTGCCAGTTGTGCATCCAGCATAAGCAAATTGAAATAACCATTGGCAACATCAGCAACAAGATTGGTCTGTATCATTTTTTTTGCTTCAGTTGTTTGCAGGTATTCCGCAAGTGCCTTAGCTTTCTGATTTTTTATCTTTCCCCAGATATCGGCTTCCCATGATAATGCAACACCTGCACTATAATCTTCTATATAAGATTTGCCGAGGAACTGGCTCAGGCTTAAACCATTTAAACTGTTATCTGATGGCCTGTTCAGCGTTGCACCGATCTGTAGTTTTGCATCAGGCAAATAACCAAGTTTACTTTGCTTTACTATTAATTGTGCCGCTTCAATATTTTTTAAAGCGATCTGCATATCATAATTCTTACTGATAGCGCTGTCGATAAGTTTTTGCAGATCGGTATCTGTAAAAAATGTTTTCCACTGGATGGCTGCAATGCCCGATGTATCAGTATCCACAGCATTCCTGTATGATACAGGCAAAGGTGCCTGTGGTGTACTAATGTCTTTTGATACTTTGCACGAACTCAATATGATCAGTGTGAGTATAGAGAAGTATTTTAAATAGTTGTTCATGTTTTTTATAGTTTATGCTATCTTTTTTAAACTTATTTTTTCCTGTACATATTGAAATAGCACAAACAGAACAGGAATGATGAATATGCCGAGCAGTACACCGGTAAGCATACCGCCTACTGCGCCTGTACCAATAGAACGGTTGCCCATTGCTGATGCGCCGGTGGCCCTTACAAGCGGTATCAACCCGGCGATAAATGCAAACGACGTCATGAGTATAGGGCGCAGCCGTAACCTGGCCGCTTCGATAGCAGCTTGCGTAACAGTAAGCCCTGCTCTTCTTCTTTGCACGGCATACTCAACGATCAGGATGGCATTTTTTGCCAGCAAGCCAATCAGCATGATCAAACCAACCTGTACGTAAATATTATTTTCAATGCCAGCCATATTGATGAAAGCAAACACACCGAGCAAACCTGTAGGCACAGATAAGATCACTGCTAAAGGAAGAATATAGCTTTCATATTGCGCAGCCAGCAGGAAATACACAAACACCAGCGACATAATGAATATCCAGGTAGTTTGCGATCCGGCCTGTTGTTCTTCTCTTGTTAAGCCCGACCACTCATAGGCATAGCCGCGGGGAAGAAAATTTTCTGCAACTTCCTGCACAGCTTTTAAGGCCTGCCCTGAACTATAGCCTGGTTTAGGAACCCCGTTGATCGTTACTGCGTTGAAAAGATTGTTCCGTGTAACTGTTTCCGGGCCGTACACTTTTTCCAAATCGATCAATGTTTTCACCGGTATCATTTGACCACTATTATTTTTTACGTTCACATTATTTAATGTAGCCGGATCAATACGGTACTCAATATCTGATTGCATGATCACTTTATATTGTTTGCCGAAGCGGTTGAAATCGGAAGCCTGGTAACTGCCATAATACACCTGCAATGTTTGCAGCAGATCGGTTATAGAAACACCCAGTTGTTTAGCTTTGGCTTCATCGATATTTACTTTGTACTGCGGGTTACCGGTATTGAAAGTGGTGAAAGCATAAGCAATTTCTTTGCGCTTCATCAGTTCGCCGATGAAGGCGTAAGCTGTGCTGCTAAGGTCTTCCAGCTTGCCGCCGGCCCTGTCTTGCAGCAGCAATTCAAAGCCATTGGTATTGCCAAAACCTTGTACAGTAGGTAAGGTGAACGTAAAAAGATCTGCAGCAGAAATAACGGATAGCTTTTGATTTACTTCTCCAAGTATTTGATTGATGTTTTCCGTTTTGCCCCTTGTGCCGGGCTTTTTTAATTTTACAAATGCCAGTGCACTGCCGGGACTGGTGGCGCTGGTGATGATGTTCATGCCTGCTACACTATACGATTTTTCAACGCCTTCAACAGTTGCAATGATGCTGTCCACTTTTGCAACTACTTTCTTTGTGCGATCCAGCGATGCGCCCGGCGGCATGTTCAGGGAATAAAGAAAGATGCTTTGATCTTCAGTAGGTATAAATCCTGTAGGTGTTTTTTTCACCAGCATAATAGTACCAATGCTTATGATCACAAGACCTGTTAAAGCGATCCATTTTGTTTTAACCAAAAATTTTAAACTGTTGCTGTAGCGGTTGGTGATATTCGAAAACCCGGCATTGAATGCGCCAAAGAATTTCGCTTTAAATCCTTTAGGTTTATTTCCCGTATGATTATTTTTCAAAAACAGTGCAGCTAAGGCAGGGCTTAGTGTAAGCGCATTTAATGCAGAGATAAGTATTGCTATCCCCAGCGTAAAACCAAATTGTTTATAGAAGATACCGGCAGGGCCCTGCATAAATGCCACCGGTACAAATACTGCCGCCATTACCAATGTTATGGAAATGATGGCGCCGGATATTTCATTCATACTCTTAATGGTAGCTGCTCTTGCGGGCAAATGTTCCGATTCCATTTTGGTATGCACAGCTTCTACTACTACAATAGCATCATCTACTACGATGCCGATAGCCAGTATCAATGCAAATAAAGTAAGCAGGTTGATGGTAAAACCAAACAGCTGCATAAAAAAGAAAGTGCCCAAGATAGCTACAGGTACCGCAATGGCCGGTATAAGAGTAGATCGCAGATCCTGCAAGAAAATAAATACCACGATGAATACCAGTATGAACGCTTCCAGCAATGTGCGTTTTACTTTATCAATAGAGGCATCTAAAAATTCTTTTGATGAATAGGGCACAAATACTTTTACACCTTTTGGCAAATTTTTCTTTACCTCTTCGGTGATCTTATTTACTTCGGTAAGTATGTCGTTGGCATTAGAGCCTGCGGTTTGATAAATAAGGATACCTGTTGAAGGCCCTTTATCTACTTTAGCATCGGCAGTATAACTGAATGAACCAAACTCAACACGGGCAATATCTTTCAGCCTTACCATAGATCCGTCGTTGTTGCTCTTAAGGATGATATTTTCATAATCCTCGTTGCGGTTAAGTTTGCCTTTATACTTGATCACATACTCAAAAGATTCCTTACTGCCTTCACCAAATTTTCCCGGAGCAGCTTCAAGGTTTTGTTCTTTGATAGAGGCAAGCACTTCCTGTGCAGATAAATTATAGGCAGCAAGGCGATCGGGCTTTAACCAGATACGCATGGCATAATCTTTTGAGCCAAAGATGGTAGCCTGACCAACGCCATGCACACGCTGTATCTGCGGTACAATATTTATCCGGGCATAGTTTTGCAGAAAAGCTTCATCGTAAGCGCTGTCGTTGCTATATAAAGCAATAGCCATGATGATACTGTTCTGTTGTTTTTGTGTGTTTAACCCTGCCTGCAATACTTCCTGCGGGATCAGGCTGCTGGCTTTGGCCACCCTGTTCTGAACATTGACTGAAGCGATGTCGGGATCGGTTCCCGATTTAAAGAATACACTCAGCGTCATAGTGCCGTCATTGTTGGAGTTGGAGGTCATATAGGTCATATTCTCAACACCATTGATCGCTTCTTCTAAAGGTGTAGCAACAGAACGTGCCACTACTTCGGCGCTTGCACCGGGATAAGCAGCAGTTACCTGTACAGCCGGAGGAGCAATATCGGGAAACTGTGTAATGGGTAAGGAAAGCAGGGATACGATGCCAAGTAATACCAGCAGTATCGAAATAACTGTTGAAAGTACCGGGCGTTCTATAAATTTTTGAAACATAATAAATACAATTAGATAGTTAGTTTGTCGTCGCTGTATTAATGAATAGCGACAAAGGTTTCACTCTCCTCAACTTTTTTGGAGAAGGATGATTTTTTTAGATCAGGAAATCGGCAGTACCGTTTTTATTTTTGTTTGAGATAAAGAGAAGCCTGCAAAACACTGTCGGCCGGCATATTTTGCGGGGTGATGACAGCACCATCCCGAAGCCTTTGTATGCCGCTGTAAACAATTCTTTCGCCGTTCAGTAATCCTTTGCTCACTAAATAATTATTGCCGCTCTTTCCACTTACAGCTATTTGTTTGCTTACTACTTTATTGCTGTCGCCAAGTGCAAATACAAATATCTTATCCTGCAACTCGTAAGTAGATTCCTGCGGTACCATTAACTGATCCTGGTGCAGCGAAGGGATACGTATCTTACCGGTAATGCCTGAACGTAATATTTTTTCAGTATTCGGAAACACGGCCCTGAACATGATAGTGCCTGAACTTCGGTCAAACTGGCCTTGTACCAATTCAACTTTTCCTTTGGTATTGTAAACAGTATTGTCGGGTAACTGCAATTCAACCGGCGGAATGTTCTTTATCTTTTCTTCCGTTGATCTGCCTTCATAACCGGATATGAAGGATAGGAAATCAACCTCGCTCATAGAAAAATAAGCATGTACCGTATTTACTTCCGAAAGAACAGTTAGCGGTAAGGCTTCACCTTTGCCAACAAGACTTCCCTGCCTATAAGGTATATGACCGATATAGCCGCTAACCGGCGCTGTTATTAAGGTATAGCCAACGGTGATCTCTGCACTGCCTTTAGATGACACAGCTTGTGCATATACTGCTTTTGCAACATCAAGATTAGCTTTGGCGGTTTTTAACTGCACATCTGCTATCACTTTATTATCTACCAATGGTTTTAACCGGTCGTACTCCACCTGTGCTTTTTCTATTGAAGCTTTAGCCGATTGAACAGACGCAGATGCACTGTTGGAAAATTCATTGTATTCCCTGCTGTTGATCCTGAACAGGGGTTGGCCCTGGGCAACATAAGCTCCTTCTTCTACATAGATCTTTTCGAGGTAGCCGCTTACCTGCGGCCGTATCTCTACATCTGTAGCACCTTCCATCGAGGCAGGATATTCCTGCCAGGTAGTGGCTGAACCCGAATTGATCTTAATAACAGGAAGCGACGGTGGTGGAGGTGGCGCAGGAGCATTGAGATCTTTTCCGGCACATGCCGCCAGGAAAAGTATCGCTCCGTAGATAGCATATATTTGTAACTTCTTCATAACGTAATTAAATTGTTTAACAGTGTTAAGTAATTGGTTTAAAAAAAACAGTTTTTAAACTGCCAGGTAAGGGGTTGCAAAAACTTCCGGATCATTTTTGCTCCCTTGTTTTTATTTTGGTTTCAGATCAGTATTTTAATTATTTCATAACGTGATTAAATTTCTTAACAGTGTTAAGTATTTAACCAAAAAAAATATTATCGCATAGAGTTGATAATGCCGCTGATCGCATCTTTCAACACTTGTTTATTGATACCTTCGGATGTTTGCTGGCGGGTCATATTTATTGATATAAGTCCATGAACCACCGACCAAAAAGTATAGTATTTAGTATCAACATATTCTTCTGTTCTTTTTTCTGCCGGTATTATTTCTTCTATTTTATCCCAAAGCATATTTGACGGCCCTTGCAGATCGGGACAGGCATTCTGCAAAGCGCAACAGTTCACTTCTACACCATACATTACCTGGTACAATTCTTTTTCTGCAAAAGCAAAGTTCCAGTACGCCAGCCACATTGCTTCCAGTTGTTCTGCAGGATCGGTGAATTTACTTTTAGCATCTTCCATTTGTTTCGCCAGCTTTACATAGCCTTGTCTTGTAAGCTCGTTAAGTATAGCATCTTTATTGGCGAAGTATTCATAAATGATCGGCGCCGTATATTCAATTTTGTCTGCGATCTTGCGCATACTCAGCGCAGGCCAGCCTTCCTCTTTCACAATATCAATAGATGCCTCAAGGATATTGGTCCTTGTTTCATCTTTCAATCGTTGTATGCGGTCTTTACTGGCCATTTGTGTTTTTATAGTTGTTAAGTTATTTAACACCGTTAAGCAAAGGTATCCGATTTCTTTTCAGACTGCCAAATATTTTTTAAACTATTTTATTTTTTAACGGGAAATCTACAGTTGACCGGGTATCAAAAGAAGAGAAAGAAAGCACTTCCTTCACCTTCTACACTCTGTACTTTTATATTGCCCCGGTGCAGCAGCATGATCTGTTTGCAAAGACTCAGCCCTATGCCGCTGCCTGTTTTGCGGGTGCTGAAAAAAGGTATGAATATCTTATCCATAAGATCGGGTGAAATGCCGATGCCGTTATCAGCAACTTTAATGATCACTTTATTGGCCGGGCTGATGTAAGCCGATAATAAAATGCGGGGAGATGTTATTTCTTTTACAGCATCGGCAGCATTAACGATCAGGTTAATGAGCACTTGTTCGATGAGATTGGTATCCGCTTCCAGAATAAGATCGGGATCTTTCAAAATGATTTCCAGTTCAATATTTTTCTGGTCGAGGGTAGGCTGCATTAAGTGATGCAGGTTCTCAAACATATCCCTCACGTAGATCTTTTTTACATTGGGCGTTGTTATCTTATTAAGATTGCGGTAGGTTTCTGCAAACTTCAGCAGCCCTTCACTTCTTCTTTTGATCGTTTCAATACCCAGTTCCAGGTCATCAACTGAACCGGAATTATTAGTAAGATCTTTCAGTGATAACTGCAGGCGGTTCTTTAAAGTATCTGCCAGTGAAGATATCGGGGCAACAGAATTCATGATCTCATGTGTCATTACGCTCAATAATTTTTGCCAGGCTTTCGATTCTGTTTCATCCAATGCTTCATTGATATTCTGAAAAGCGATGAGCTTGAACAATTTACCGTCTGTTTGAAAAGCAGTAGCAGAAAGCAGCACCTTCATGTTGTTCTTGTTGGAAGTGAGGGTTACTACTTTTGGCTCTGTTGGTCTAACAGCAAGAATTTCTTTATACAGGTCCTCATCTCTTTTTTCTAAAGAATGAATGGTTTTCAGGTAAGGAATACCCAGTAATTTTTTCAGCGATTCATTCATCCACATTACATCGCCGGATGCATGATCGTAAGAGATGATACCGGTATCAACCAGCTCCAGTATCTTTTGAAGATATTGATATTGCGTTTCTCTTTCTTTGCTGATGATCTTGAACGTACTGTTGATCTCGTTAAAGCCTTTGCGCATGGGCTGTACAGCAAGGGGCGCATTCTTTTCATCAAAGTGGCGGGAGAAATCGCGGTACTGAACCGATTCAACAAACTGCTCCAGTTCTTCTTTGCTTTTGTTGCTGAAGCGAAACAGGTCTATCACCTGCAGTACAATAACAACAGCTAACAGCGCCATAAAAGAATACAGGCTTTTCGTTAAAAGAAATGCTGCGCCACAAAGCGTTGCAAACAGCAAGCCTATCCTTAACAATAAACTCCAGTCGTATTTTTTAAAGGTCATATTTACTTAGTCTTCTGTACAGCGCTGTACGGGTGATGCCGAGCTCTTTTGCCGCTTTTGAGATATTGCCGTTATGTTTTTCAATAACCCGGAGTATAGTATTCTTTTCTATCGTACTTAATTTCAGATCGCCGGCCTCTTCTTCCTGCGCAACGGATGATTCAATAGGGGAGAAGATAATATCCTCCGGCCTTAATACATTATCTTCCGACATGATCACCGCTCTTTCAATACTGTACTGCAGCTCACGCACATTGCCGGGATAATGATAGCGCTGCAATTTTTCTATACATTCACCGGAAAATTCAGGAACAGGCTTGATATATTTATCAGCATACATTTTCCCAAAATATTTTGCCAGCAATAAAATATCACTCGTTCTTTTCCGCAATGGGGGAATAGTTATTTCTACTGTATTAATGCGGTACACCAGGTCTTTTCTAAACCGGTTCTCATTGGCCAGTTCGGCCAGCGGAAGATTGGTAGCGCAGATCAGTCGGATATCAACAGGTATGGTTTGATTGCTGCCCAGCCTTGTGATCTGCCTGTTTTGCAGCGCCGATAATAATTTTGCCTGTTGCTGCAAACTGATATTGCCGATCTCATCCAAAAATAAGGTGCCGCCATTGGCAGCTTCAAACCGCCCCATGCGGTCATCACGTGCATCTGTAAACGCACCTTTTTTATGGCCGAATAATTCACTTTCAAAAAGTGATTCTGTCAATGCGCCAACATCTACTTTTACAAATGGCTTATCGGCACGCAATGATCTTTGATAAATGGCCTGTGCTATTAGTTCCTTACCGGTGCCGTTTTCGCCCAATATCAACACATTGGCATCTGTGGGCGCTATCTTTTCGATCTTATAGAACAGGTCTTGCATTAATTCAGATTCTCCCAACAGCGAAGAGCCAATAATAGAATCATCAGCTGTTTTAAGTGAAGCACCGGTTTTGCCGTTTCCTTTTTTCTTTAAAATATCTGAAATGGTAGTAACCAGTTTTTCATTGTGCCAGGGTTTGATGATAAAATCTGTAGCGCCTTCCTTAAGCGAACGTACAGCAAGATCGATATCACCATATGCCGTTATCATGATCACACCTACCTGGTCATCCATCTCCCTTATTTTCTTTAACCAGAAAATTCCCTCATTACCTGTATTGATGCTGCTGTTGAAATTCATGTCCAGTAAAATGACATCAAATTTTTTCTGCGAAACCAGTGACCGCAGCATTTCAGGATTCTTTTCCGTTACCACTTCTTTCACTTCTCTTTTCAATAACAATTTCACCGCAGTAAGTACATCGGTATCATCATCAACAATTAATATCGTAGCGTTCTTTAAGATCATTTTATACCCCTCCGCCCCTAAAGGGGAACTTAATTATGTTATTCATTCTATTTTTATTACACTTCATAATTTATCATGCTTATCCCTTGCAGCTATAAACTTGTGTCTTCTATTTCTCCACAATTATACCATATTTGGAATCATTTGATACTGAATTTTTTATAAAAAATTCAGCGTGCAGCGAACTGTATCAAAACCGTACACCTGCTGTACCAAAAGCGGACAATGCAAAAACTAATCGTTGTATAAGTACTTGAAAACCAACCGGCAATCTTTTGGCACAACCTTGCTTATCAATTGTTACTGAAATTCTAAACTGTTTTAAAAATAAATCCCGGAAACAAAATATATGGATAGAGTTATTACCAAAAGAAGATGGTCTAAAAAAAAGATACTGCTTATAGCGGGAGCAATTGGGATAGTTGCATTAGCGTATGGTACTTATCGCTTTGCCACTGGCAAGCAAAAACTAAATGTTGATAAGGATCGTATAACGATCAGTGAAGTAAAACAAGGCGCTTTCCAGGAAACCATTCCTGTTAATGGTGTAGTGCTCCCTAAAACGACTATCTACTTAGATGCATTGGAAGGAGGAAGGGTAGAAGAAAAATATGTGGAAGATGGGGCGATGATGAAGAAAGATCAGCCGATACTGCGTCTTAGTAATACCGATCTGGAACTAAGCCTTATCAACCAGGAAACGTCTGTATTTAACCTGTTGACACAAATGCGCATCTCCAGTAATGCAGCGCAGCAAAATACGATCGGCAAGCTCAACCAGATGACGGATGTTGATAATGCCTTAAAAGAAGCAGAACGTATTTATAAGCTGAACAAAAAATTATACGATCAAAAAGTGATCGGGTCGCAGGAGTTCAGGCAATCGGAAAATAATTATAACTACCAGGTACAAAAGAAAAAACTGGCGCAGGAAATATTGAAGAAAGATTCTGCTTCTACAAAACAGGAAGCACAGCAGGCGGGCCAAACATACGACCGTACACAAAATGCATTGCAGGTAATGCGTAAAAAAGTAGGCGACCTGATCGTAAGATCCCCTGTTGACGGGCAACTTACTGCACTTGATGCAGAGATAGGACAATCCAAAAATAAAGGAGAACGTTTGGGGCAGATAGATGTGGTAGATGGATTTAAAGTGAGGGTAACGATTGATGAGCATTTTGTTTCCCGGGTATTTATAGGATTGATGGGTGAATGCACCTTATCATCCAAAACCTATAAGCTTACTGTTAAAAAAGTATTTACACAGATCAGCAACGGAACTTTCCAGGTAGATATGGAATTCAACGATTCAATACCGCAGGGCATACGCCGCGGACAATCGTTGCAGATACGTCTTGCGCTAAGCGAAGAAAGACAGGCGATCCTGTTACCAAGAGGAGGCTTCTTTCAAAAGACCGGGGGCAACTGGATATTTAAAGTAAGTGATGACGGAAGTACCGCATACAAAGTAGATATACAATTAGGTCTTCAGAATCCTGATTATCATGAAGTGCTGCAGGGTTTAAAACCAGGTGATAAAGTAGTAACATCCAGTTATGATAATTACGGTGATATGCAGGAGCTGGTATTGAAAAAGGAATAAAGTAATTGTTTTAATAAAAAAGTATAGCCATGAAAAAATATTTTTTATTATCTCTTATTTGCCTTGGTGCATTGTGCCTGTTGCCGGCTGTTAATTACAGCGTAAAGGCTTGTGATAAAAAAGCCTTTACCTGTATTGCCAGGGCAATTAACCCCGTGAATATTTACAATGATACTGTTGAAGAAGAAGATTATTCTTCCGGCATCATGATCTATCCCCTCAACCATTTCTAATCTTTAAAAAATAAAAACAATGATAAAAATTTCTCAGCTTGAAAAGATCTATCGTACAGAAGAGGTAGAAACTGTTGCATTGAACAAACTTTCCATTGATGTTAAAGAAGGTGAATTTGTAGCCATCATGGGCCCTTCAGGTTGCGGCAAATCAACGCTGTTAAATATATTGGGCCTGCTGGATGACCCGGATGCCGGCAGCTTTTTATTTAACGGAATTGAAGTAGCAGATTTTAACGAGCGTAAAAGAGCAGACCTGCGCAAGCGCAATATTGGTTTTGTGTTCCAGAGCTTTAATCTTATTGATGAGCTTACGGTTTTTGAAAATGTAGAACTGCCGTTGATCTACACGGGAGTAAAAGCAGGAGAAAGAAAGAAAAGAGTAGAAGAAGTACTGGTGAAGATGCAGATCATGCACCGCCGAAACCATTATCCACAACAGCTTTCGGGCGGACAGCAGCAGCGTGTGGCAGTAGCACGTGCAGTAGTCAATAACCCTAAACTTATTTTGGCAGATGAACCAACCGGTAACCTGGATTCATCCAATGGTAATGAAGTAATGCAGATGCTTACCGATCTGAATGAGATGGGTACAACAGTAGTAATGGTTACTCACTCCGAGCATGATGCAAGATACAGTCACCGCATTATCCGTATGCTGGATGGACAAGCTGTGGTAGAGAATATTATGGTATAACAGCCAATCATAAAATAAAGTATAGCCATGATACGCAATTATTTCAAGATCGCTTTCCGCAGTTTGGTAAGAGGAAAATTTATTTCCTTCATCAACCTGCCTGGTTTAACAGCAGGATTTACCTTTTCCTGATTATCCTTACTTATGATGCTTACCGAAGAATCACAAACCCTGTTAAAAATTTAAGAACAGAATAAACCTTTTTATGATAAAGAATTATTTCAAAACAGCTATCCGGAATTTACTGAAACGTAAAGGATATACAGCGCTTAATATTGCAGGTCTTGCTATCGGTATTGCTGCATGCCTGTTGCTGTTCCTTGTGGTTCGCTATGAATTGAGTTATGATAAATTTCAACCTAACTACAGGAATATAGCCCGTATAGTAACAGCTGATAAGTATGAAGATGGCATTACCTACAACGCCGGGATACCTTTACCTGCATTGGATGCGTTGCGGTTGGAAATGCCGAATACTGCTTTTGCCGGGTTGCTTTCTTCATTTGGAAGCCAGGTAACAGTAGGGTCGGCCACCGATAATACATTTACCGACAGAAAGTTCATTGAAGAGACAGGGATATTTTTTATTGAGCCGCAATTTTTCCAGGTGTTCAGTTATAAATGGCTGGCGGGAAATGCAGCCGTTCTGGATAAACCGAATACAGCAGTATTGACAAAAAAAATGGCGCAAAAATATTTTGGTACCTGGCAACAGGCGCTTGAACATTATATCAAACTGGATAATGCCGTTACGCTGAAGATAGAAGGTGTACTGGAGGACGCTCCTGAAAGCACGGATTTCCCTTTAGGCATACAGGCATCTTTGTCAACCTTAAAAAGCAACCCTTACCATTATAATTATTATCCTTCGTGGCAAAGTACATCGAGTAATTTTCAGATCTATGCAGCCTTGCCCGAAAATGTTTCTGTGAAGACTATCGATCAGCAACTGGAGGTGTTCAGTAAAAAACATTATACAGGACTGGGAAATTCTATAAAGACAAATTTTATACAACCGTTATCAGAAGTGCATTTTGATAAGCGTTTTGAAATATACGGAGACCACATTACCAGCAAGTCTTCTTTATGGACATTGTCGCTGATCGGTATATTCATTATCATCATGGCATGTATCAACTTCATTAATCTTTCTACAGCGCAGGCAGTAGGCAGATCGAAAGAAGTAGGCATACGGAAAGTGCTGGGCAGCAGCCGCAGGCAATTGTTTTTCCAGGTAATGAGCGAAACAGCCGTTGTAGTTATTGTAGCAGGAATACTGGCTATCGGTATTGCAACAGTATGCCTTCCTTTTATAAAACATATTGCTTCTATACAGGAGCAACTTAGTTTATTCACGCTGCAAACAGTATTCTTTGTGTTGCTGGTGGTTGTTGCTGTAACGGCTTTGGCCGGTATATATCCTTCACTCGTGATGTCAGGCTTTAAACCGATCACGGCATTGAAAAATAAATTTACTTCTGCAAAAGTGGGCGGTATTTCTTTACGCAGGGGATTGGTAGTAATGCAGTTCGCCATCTCGCAGGTATTGATCATCGGCACAATAGTAGCCATCAGCCAGATGAATTTTGTTAATCATGCCGACCTTGGTTTTGAAAAAGAGGCGGTGTTGACATTAACCGGCAATGCAGACAGCGTTAACATTTTAAAGTTAACAGCATTTAAAGCAAAGCTGTTGCAAACACCGGGAGTACAGGCGGTAAGTTTTAGTTCCGATGCGCCATCATCCGGCAATACCTGGAGCACAAATTTTGCATTTGATCATAAAGACGATGAGAAGTATCAATTGACCATGAAATTTGCGGATGAGGATTATTTTAAAACATACGGGCTGCAATTAAAAGCAGGGCGGATGTATGGACCAAGTGATACGATAAAAGAAGTGGTGATAAATGAAACACTGGCGGATAAACTGGGAGTGAAAAATGTGCAGGATGCTATTGGTAAAGAATTACGATTGGGAAGAAGCAGCTGGAAAACTATAGTAGGTGTGGTAAAAGATTTTAAGACCAATTCGTTACGGGAAAATATAAAGCCATTGATGATAGCAGAGCGTAATGAATACTACAGTTTTATTTCTTTAAAGCTGCGCTCCTCCAATATACCGCAAACACAAACAGCTATACAAACCGTATGGAACGAATTTTTTCCTGACTATGCGTACTCCTCAAAATTCATGGATGACAGCATCAATGAATTCTATAAACAGGAACAACAGCTTTCTTTATTGTACAAGATCTTCGCCTTCCTGGCTATAGTGATCTCAAGCCTGGGCTTGTATGGCCTCGTTTCTTTCATGGCCGTGCAAAAAACAAAAGAAGTAGGCATACGAAAAACACTCGGTGCATCAACAGGAAATATTGTGTACCTCTTTTCCAAAGAATTTACCATACTTATCGGTATTGCATTTTTTATTGCTGCACCGGTTGCATTCTTTATGATGCGTAGCTGGTTGCAGGATTTTGTTTACCGTATTCAGATAGGGGCAGGTGTTTTTATACTGGCGATACTATTGTCCATCATTATTGCATGGATCACGGTAGGATATAAAGCAATAAAAGCTGCAGTGGCAAACCCGGTAAAATCATTGCGGACAGAATAACGACGAAGGAATACATAATTACCACATCAAGTTAAAACCATGAAATTAATATGCTGAAAAATTATTTATTGCTCGTATTTAAAAATCAAAAAAAGCAAAAAGCTTTTTCCCTGATCAATGTATTGGGATTAACAGTAGGCATCACCTGCTGCCTGATGATATTTCTTTTTATAAAGCACGAGTTAAGCTTCGATGATTTTCATAAGAACGGGAAAGATATTTATCGTGTGGTTCGGGTATCGGATATGAACGGTGATGGCAATAAGCAGGATATAGCCTGGGTTTCGGGTCCATACGCAGCGGCGTTGCTGAATGATTATCCCGGTGCTATAAAAAAAGCAGTAAGGGTAATGCCTGATAATGATCTTTTCAGTTATAATAATGTTTCTTTCAACGAAAAGAAAGTATATATAACCGACAGTAACTTTTTTCAATTCTTCGATTTCCCTTTATTAAAAGGCGATCCTGCTTCCGTACTTAAAGATCCCGGAAGTATTGTACTGACATCTTCTGCAGCAAAAAAATATTTCGGCAATGAAGATCCTTTGGGTAAAGTAGTTGAAATGAACAAGAACCTTCAATTAAAAGTTACCGGTATTGCAAAGGACATGCCCTCCAATTCCCATTTGAATTTTGATATGGTAGTGCCGATATCCAATTTCAAATATTTTGATTCTGCACGGGGATTCCCTAATAACGGGATGTTTACGTATGTGCAGCTGGCACCTGATACTGATCCAAAACAATTGATCAGCCAGTTTCCTCAATTCATGAATAAATACCTGGGAGCATATTATGCAGCTAACGGATTTAAAATAGACCTGGGCCTGGAACCATTGAAAGATATTTATTTTAAGGACCTGGGTTTTGATAATATAAAACACGGCAATAAAAAGATCGTTTTCATATTCATGTGTATCGGTATTTTGATACTGATCATTGCCTGCATCAATTTTATGAACCTTGCTACGGCCCGTGCTGCTGATCGCTCTAAAGAAGTAGGCTTAAGAAAAGTATTAGGTGCTGTAAAAAAGCAATTGGTTACACAGTTCATTGTAGAGTCTTTTGTATTTGCAGCTTTCTCTGCTGTGCTGGCGCTTATTTTATTGCAATTGCTGATGCCTGCATATACCAGCATTTTAGGCTATCAATTATCCAGTTACTGGACCGACCCGATGGTGTATGTTTTTATCGTTGGATTAATAATTGTTATTGGCTTATTGGCTGGCATTTACCCGGCATTATTACTGTCTTCTTTTTCTCCTATAGAATCGCTGAAAGGAAAATTAAGAACAGGAAAAGGCGGCGCATTTTTCAGGAAAACATTAGTGGTCTTTCAGTTCAGTGTATCGGTATTGCTTATTATTGGTATCACGATCATTACTTCCCAGTTAAATTATGTACGCAATAAAGAGCTTGGTTTTAATAAAGAGCAAACAATGCTGGTAAGGATCGATAACAATGATATCTATAAAACAAGAACATTGTTTAAGACTATGGTGGAGAGCGATCCGGAAGTGATGAGTGTTTCCTTGATGGCTGGCGAACCTGGTGGATTTCACGACAGGCAAGGGTTTGAAGCAGAAGCAAAGCCGGGAGAGAAACTGATGTTCAGTACAGAATTTTCTGATTTTGAATTTACCAAATCGTTAGGTATTAAAATTATTGCAGGGAGGGATTTTTCACCGCAATATCCAACTGATTCCACACAGGCTGTTCTTATTAACAGGTCTGCTGCTGTAAACCTGGGCTATGCCACACCCGAGCAGGCTGTTGGCAAATGGATAAGGAATCTTAGCCGCGACAGCCTGCACCGTATAATTGTAGGTGTGGTGGAGGATTTTCATTATGCTTCGCTTAAGGAACAGATTGAGCCAATGATAATATCTACCGATAAGGATTGGCGTGTGGCAGTGATACGGTTGAAACCCGGCGGACATTTACAGGAAACCATTAAAAGTATCGGTAAACAATATGCAACTGCTGCGCCCGGCTATCCTTTCGAGTATGATTTCCTTGATGAAGAATTCAACCAGCATTATAAGGATGATATAAAACAGGGTGTTATCTTAAGTATATTTTCCGGAATAGCGATCTTTATTGCCTGCCTTGGTTTATTTGGATTGGCATCGTACACTGCAATTAAAAGAACAAAGGAAATTGGTGTACGAAAAGTATTAGGCTCCTCTACACAAAACGTAGTGATATTATTATCTAAAGACTTGCTGAAACCAGTACTGCTCGGTACTTGTATTGCAGTTCCTGTCGGTTATTTTGTTATGAATAAATGGCTGCAAAGTTTTGCTTATCGTGTTGGCATACAATGGTGGATGTTTGTTATTGCCGGCGCAACGGCTATTGGCATTGCCTTGCTGACCGTAAGTTTCCAGGCTGTTAAAGCGGCGCTGGCTAATCCTGTAAAAAGCTTGCGAACAGAATAAAAATAAAATAATGATCGAATTAAAAGGGATATCAAAATGGGTGAATACCGGTAATAACCGCACGTTTATCCTGAAGGACATTAACCTCTCGGTTGCAGCAGGCGAATTCATTTCCATTATGGGGCCATCGGGTTCGGGCAAATCTTCGCTGCTGAATGTTATTGGTATGCTGGATGAATTCAATGAAGGAGAATATCGTTTCCTGAACGAATCTGTACATAAGCTGAAAGAGAAGCAACGGGCAGCTTTGTACAAACAGTATATCGGCTTTGTGTTCCAGGCTTATCATCTTATTGACGAATTGACGGTGTATGAAAATATTGAAACGCCTTTGATCTACCAGGATGTTAAGTCATCAGAAAGAAAAGCATTGGTAGCAGATATACTCGACCGCTTCAATATTGTGGGAAAGAAAGATCTTTTTCCAACACAGCTTTCAGGCGGACAACAGCAACTGGTGGGTATTGCAAGAGCATTGATCGCCAATCCTAAATTATTACTGGCAGATGAACCTACCGGCAACCTGAATTCCAAACAGGGCGAAGAGATCATGGAATTATTTAAACAGCTTAATAAAGATGGCGTGACGATCATACAGGTAACACACTCCGAAAAAAATGCGGCTTATGGTTCAAGAGTTATCAATTTACTTGATGGCCGTATAGAACAACACAATTAATTTAAAAAATGATGAAGAAGAAAATAAGAGCAGTACTTATAATGGTGTTATGCGCCGGCATTTGCAAAAACATTATTGCACAGGATAATGGAAGCGTCTATACTTTGCAAAACAGCATAACCATTGCATTGGCAAATAATATTCCTGTAAAACAAAACGACCTGCAGGTACAAACTGCTTCTATAAATTATACACAGGCAAAAAATAACCGGCTGCCGAATGTTGCCGCCAATATCGATTACGGTATCAGCAGTGGCCGCAGTATCGATCCGTTCACCAATGGTTATGTCAATCAGCAACTGGGATCTTCCAATGCTACGCTTTCCGCTTCTGTACCGGTTTTCAAAGGTTTTCAGTTGCAGCGTACTATTGAGCAGGCATCATTAACATTGCAGGCTGCTAAACTGGAGAACCAGCAGGAGAAGGATAATCTTACGCTTAATGTTATCCTCGGTTTTTTACAGGTAATGAATAACGAAGATGTGCTGGAGCTTACTAAAAAGCAAGCGGCTGTTACACAAAAGCAAGCAGAGCGTTTAGATGTATTGAATACAGAAGGAGCAATTGCGCCAGCCACTTTTTATGATATGAAAGGACAGTATGCTACCGACCAGGTGGCTATTGTTACCGCAGCCAATACATTGGAATTATCCAAACTGGCATTGTCGCAATTAATGAATGTGCCGTATAAAAAAGAAATGAAACTGAGCAGGGAAGGTATGGATACGGCGATCAAATTATACGCCGCTTCTTCTGAACAGGTGTATGCCACTGCAATGGAAAAACTGGCTATGGTAAAAGCTGCTGACCTGAGGGTTAAGGCTGCATCAAAAGCAATACAGGTGGCAAAGGCAGATCTGTACCCGATACTTTCTTTATCCGGCCAGCTGGCTACCAATTATTCTACCGCTACAAGAAACTTAACACCGATAGGCGTAACGGATGTAACAACAACAGATTATGTTATTGTTGGAGGAAATAATTCGCCGGTAATCACCAAACAAACTAATTATAGCTCACAGCGTGTTAATTATTTTAACCAGGCAAAAAATAATCTCGGTACATTTTTCGGCGTGAATTTGCAGGTACCGATCTTCAATGGCTTTCAAGCAAGAAGCAAAATAGCACTGGCAAAAGTGCAGGAAAAGAATACTGCTTATGTTGCTGAAAATACCAGGATACAGTTGCAGCAGGCCATTGAGCAGGCTTATCTTAACATGACATCGGCATATGAGAAATACCAATTGCTTACGGAACAGGCTGTTGCATTTGCAGAATCTTTTCGTGCTGCGGAAATACGCTTTAACTTAGGTGCGCTGAACTCCGTTGATTACCTGATCGTAAAAAATAATTTAGACAGAACAAATCTTAATCTCACCATTGCCCGCTACGAATATTTATTAAGAACAAAAGTGCTGGATTTTTACCAGGGCAGTTTTAAATAATTTTTGGAACTCACGTTTCTGCCTGTTGAGAAAACCAAAAAAACGAGCAACCTGTAACAGGTTGCTTTTTATTTTTTATACCTTGTGGTTGTCAATAACATTTCAGCATGAGTAAGCATACTTTATTCTACGTTGTGGCAATACTGCTTGTTTCCTGTGGCGGCGGGGCAACGCATCATCTTGCATCGGGTGTTTTTTCTAAAAATGAAACTTACAATATCAACAGCTATTACGGTTGTTGCGGTTGCGAAGCAAAATATTTTCTTATCAGTTCCGGTAAAAGAAAAGCAGCACAGGTGATCTATTCCTACAATTGTACCGGTTCCGGTGTTCCCACAAAATTCATTTTCAATTATAATAAACAGGGTAAACTGATAAGCTGCGACAAGTACATTGCAACAACAGCAAATGATTATACCATTAAGCTGACCGACCAGGAAAAAATGCTGTTCAAAGCGATAGAGAGCAGCGCCATCCTTGAAGGCAGGTACACTACAATAAAACTATCGCAGGTAACCGGGTTTAAAAGAACTGATGATAAAATGATCGGGCATTCTTTTCCATTGATCAAAAAAGGGTATAAATTACCGGTGAACTAAATCATTCATTAATGCAGGAACAGTTTGGTGATCTGAAGCGCATATTAAATGCTTACCCGCTAGCTGCCGGTATAACGGCGATAACGCCGGTAAATGATGGGCTTATTAACAAGACCTTGAAAATAATATTGACAGATAACAGCGCTTATATCCTGCAATACATCAATACCAACATTTTTAATGATCCTTTTTCTATAGCCAATAATTTAAAAGAGATAAGAAATTATTTAGCCGTTCATTCGCCCCAGTATTTATTTGCCGGTCCTTTGCAAACCAAACAGCATAAAGAAATGGCAGAAGATGATGAACAGCAATTCTTCAGGCTCTTTCCATTTGTGCAAGGCTCTCATGCTGTAAATGTGGTAACAAATACCAGGCAGGCTTTTGAAGCAGCACAGCAATTCGGAAGGTTCACAAAACAGCTTCGTGACTTTGATATATCCAAACTGCAACCTGCGCTTCCGGGCTTTCATGATCTTTCATTGCGCTATCAGCAATTTCAAACTGCGTTACAACAAGGCAATAGCAACAGAATAAAACAGGCAGAAGAATTGATCCGTTTTTTACAGGAGCAGAAACACATTGTAGACATATTTACAGCTATACAAAATAATAAAGCCTTTAAGCAAAGAGTAACACATCACGATACCAAGATCAGCAACGTGTTATTTAATGATAACGATGAAGGTCTTTGTGTGATCGATCTTGATACGGTAATGGCAGGATATTTCATCAGTGATGTGGGGGATATGATGCGTACCTATTTATCGCCTGTAAATGAAGAAGAGAAAGATCTTTCAAAAATAATGATCCGTGAAGATTATTTTAAAGCAGCTGTGCAGGGCTATTGCAGCGCAATGAAAGATGAACTGACCGAAACCGAAAAGCAGTATATCGTGTATTCCAGTAAGTTCATGGTATATATGCAGGCCATCCGATTCCTTACCGATCACCTGAACAACGATAGTTATTATGGTGCAAAGTATGAGGGGCACAACCTGGTACGGGCTGCCAACCAGGCCAGGCTGCTGCAATGTATCATCGAAAAGGAAAAAGAATTGGAAGAAATTGTTGCCAACGTCTGGTAGTTATGCCATGCGGCATATTTTTTTGAGGTCAGCTTTTGTTCTTTATTCATCTTCACTGGCGTCGCACTCTTGTACTTATGAATCTTTATTCAGCATTGAGCGAAGTCGAAATGTTATCTAAGCGTAGATTTACATTTGCAAATAACCAATAACCAATAACCAATAACCAATAACTAATACTAATCACCAATAACAAACCACGGATGCACATAAAAAATAAACGCACAGCTTTACTGCTTTTCATTGCAATACTATGTTTCGTAACAGCCATTCATGCGCAGCAGGTAAAATACACTCCAGGTAATAACAGCTGGAATGCCGACTCACTGGGCAATCACAGGGCAGTAGTGCATGTGCCTGTTGCTGGTAAAACCGCGTATGTTAATATTCCCTGGCACAGGCCCGACCAGCATCCTGAAGATAAAAGGATAATTGTGCAGGATGCAAAGACAGGTGCTAAAATAAATAATGTGCGAACAGGAAAGATCGATAGGGAAGCTGGCGAGATATGGTTCGAGCCTGTTTCCGGCGCAGGTGATTATTATGTTTATTACATGCCCTATAAAAGTGAAGGCAGAAGCAATTACCCCAAAGGCATTTACCTGAAGCCCCAACAAACCGCTGATGCAACATGGATGAATGATAATACTGTTCCTGTAACTGCTGCTGTAAAAGAGATAGAATCCATTGATGATTTCAATAGCTTTTACCCGATGGAAGTGATCGCTACAAATGAAGAAACGAAAAAATTACTCTCGGCAAATAGTAGTGCCGGCTATCTTCTTTTTCCTGAAGACCGCATGCACCCTATAAAAATGCAGTACGATATTCCACAGCGCTGGGTACAAAAAAATAACAGGAATATATTCACTGATACTGCAGCAAGAGGAGAGTACTTTGCTTTCCAGATTGGTGTGTGGGCATTGACCGACCTGAAACAGGTGAACATTGCTTTCTCTGACCTGAGATCGGGCAGTAATAAAATTGCTGCAAAAAATATTACCTGTTTTAATACAGAAGGCATCAGTTACGATAACAAGCCTGTTAAGTTTGATGTTACTGTTCCGGCAAATAAAGTACAATCGTTATGGTGTGGTATTGATGTGCCAAAAAATATCCCGGCAGGTATTTATAAAGGAACAGTTACTGTTGCAGCAGCAGGACAAAGATCATCAACAGTAGCTGTTAAAATTATAGTGACCAATCAAAGACTTGTTGATGCAGGCATCAGCGAACCCTGGAAACAAACAAGGCTTAAATGGCTGAACTCTTCACTGGCACAGGAAAACACAGTGATAGCACCTTACACAGCTTTGCACATAACAGGCGATACAGCTATTGATCTTTTGGGAAGAAGAGTAACGATCAGCAAAGATGGTTTTCCAAAGCAGGTGCAAACATTCTTCACCAAAGAAATGACCGGTTATCAAACAACACCTAATGACTTGTTGTATGAAGCTATCCATTTTCATTTTATCAAACAGGCCGATGGAAAAGATATAAAGCTCGTTAACGGACCAATACAATTCATAGAAAGAAATGCAGGTACCGTACAATGGCAATGCAGCAGTAAGACAGATTCGCTGCAAATGGATGTAAATGCCTCACTGGAGTTTGATGGCTTTATACGCTATACCGTAAAAGTTACAGCGCTGAACGATATCGACTTTAAGGATATCGTGATGCACATCCCTTTTCAAAAAGATAAAGCGGATTATGTAATGGGGCTGGGTCAAAAAGGCGGCCTGCGCCCTGAAAAAATAAACTGGAAATGGGAAGTAGCAACAAAGAACCAGGATGGCGCCTGGATCGGCGCTGTCAATGCAGGACTGCAATATTCATTGCGTGATGAAAAATATATCCGTCCGCTGAATACCAATTTTTATTTACAAAAACCATTGCTGCTTCCATCTTCCTGGGGCAATGAAGGCAAAGGAGGTATTGATATCGGCATCAAAGGTTCTTCTATGCTGGCGAATAATTACAGCGGTCCACGCAGTATGAAGAAAGGCGATACGCTGTACTATAATTTCACGTTGCTCATCACACCCTTTCATCCCATCAATACCGATTTTCAATGGAGCACCCGTTTCTTTCATAAATACGATAACCTCGATTCTATAAAAGCTACTGGCGCTACTGTAGTAAATATTCATCATGCCACACCGATCAATCCTTACATCAACTACCCGTTCATCGAATACAAAAAAATGAAAGCCTATATTGATGAGGCGCACAGCAAAGGATTGAAAGTAAAGATCTATAATACAGTACGTGAACTTTCCAATAAAGCATATGAGATACATGCACTGCGCAGTTTGGGCCATGAAATTTATTCTCCCGGCAAGGGAGGAGGATTCTCCTGGCTGCAGGAACATTTAGGCAATGATTATATCGCTGCATGGTTTGTTCCTGAAATTAAAGATGCAGCCGTAGTAAATAGTGGCATGAGTCGCTGGCACAATTATTATGTGGAAGGTATGAACTGGCTCACTAAAAATGTCGGCATCGATGGGGTCTACTTAGATGATGTTGCTTTTGACAGGATAACGATGAAGCGAATCAAAAGAGTACTCACTAATGATGGACATCCTGGTATCATTGATCTTCATTCTGCCAACCAATATAATAAAAATGATGGTTTCAACAACAGCGCCAATTTATACATGGAGCATTTTCCTTACCTCAGCAGGCTTTGGTTTGGCGAATATTTCGATTATGAAAAGAACGGCCCTGATTTTTTTCTTACAGAAGTATCGGGTATTCCTTTTGGCTTAATGGGAGAGATGTTGCAGGATGGCGGCAATCCATGGAGAGGCATGATTTACGGCATGACCAACCGTATGCCCTGGAGTGATAATGCCGACCCACGGCCGATATGGAAAGTGTGGGATGATTTTGGAATAGAAGGTTCGCAGATGATCGGTTACTGGAGCGATAACTGCCCGGTGAAAACAAGCAACGATAAAGTATTGGCAACAGTATATAAAAAGAAAGGCGCCGCATTGATCTCCATTGCAAGCTGGGCAGACAATGATGTTGATATAAAACTGGATATTGACTGGAATAAATTAGGAATTGACAAAACTGCTGTAACGATCACTATACCTGCTGTTACTAATTTTCAGCAGGCTGTTGTATTAAAAGACGGCGATGTGTTGCATGTACCAAAAGGCAAAGGCTATTTAATTGTATTGAAATAAATTACTCTTACCGAAGTGAATTTTCACCGCAGAGAACTGAGTTAATGGAGTTTTCGCAGAGCATCTCTGCGAAAACTTTGCTTCTCTATTTCTTTGCGGTAAAAGATAAAACATAATCGTCTACTATAGCAACAGTACTTTCAGCATAGTAGTTTTATAGTTATCTATCACCTTAACAAAATACAAACCCTTACCTAACCCGGCAATATTTATTGTGGTATGTTGTTGATCTGTATTGACGCTTCGTATTGTCTTTCCTGCTGCATCCATTAATGAAACGGTTGCATTTACAGCACTGTTATAAATGTAAACGTGTAAGATATCTTTTGCAGGATTGGGTGCAACAGTTACCCTGTACAATAAATTGAAGGTGATGGTCTTTACAACAGAATAGGTTGAGCTGTTATCTTTATCCACTTGTTTTAAGCGATAATAATTGATACCATTGGCAGGAGTATTATCATAAGCAATATAATTAGTACGCACACTGCTGTTACCTGCCGCAGCAACAGTAGCAATAGCCAGCCAATGCATGCCATCTGTTGAATGCTCCACTACAAAATTGCGGCTGTTGCTTTCCTGTGCTGTAGCCCAGGTGATCTTCACTTTGTCATCCTGTTTTTGTACAGCAAAAGAATACAGTGTAACAGGCAATGCAACATTATCCATTCTTGTGTACCAAATGGGTGAGGTAATGATACGGCTCGTTCCGTTGGTAACATCAATATAGTAATAACCAGTAGAAAGATTGGATAAACTGTTATCTGTAAAATTCAATGTGCTTCCGGTTGTACTATACACCTGCACCGGGTTTATATTGCTGCCCGGCACACCATACATAACAGTAATGTTGGCACCCGTTAATGATGTAGTAGCATCAGTAAGTGTTACGGCAATATTAGGTGCGTAGCGATCGGTGAAGATGCTGCCCATCATTCTTGTATTGATGGTGAAATCAACTTTGGTATCGCAATCCTGCGTTGCATAAAAATGCATATTACGCATAGCTTTTATGATCTCTGTTTTAGTTAATGCAGGTGCAATGATTGCGGTACGGGAATGCGTGGTTCTGCCGAATGTAGTGTTGTGATTATCGTGATCTATCGTTGGCCCAAGGTGATATCCCTTTGCCAAAAGTTTTTGATAATAGGATAAGAAACCTAATGAAGATGCAGGATCCGAATAGGTAGTATTGGTAGAAAATGCCGGGCCGCTTTCTACTGCGCTGCCGCTAATAGCATTGTCTGCAACAATATCATAAGTCGTGCCCGCAATATTATTAAAGTCAGATGAATTAGGATGTGCCAGCGTTGCGAACGTATTGGATGTGCTGTGGTCATTGATCGTTTTAAATAAACCGTTTGCGCCCGTATAATCACTTTTAGCAACGAATACATCATAATTGTTTGTTGCGCCCCATGCACCGCTGCCGGTTTCCCAGCCAAACAATTCATCCATGCCATCACCATAAATTACTACATGACCGCCATTGGCTATCACTCCCCATTCCATACCATACAACGCAAGAAAGCCGGGATGAGCCGTGGTAAAATTATTTGCCTGTGTACTTCCCGAATGATAATTCGCAATTTTATTGCCGGGATTATTATTAGCGGTGTAATGATTATGCTCGGATATGCCAAGATAATCAAGGCAAAGCGAATTCATAGCATACAGGTAATCATCGGTTGGCGTATAAGTTGGATTGTCTTTATTGCCATCGCTGTAATCAGAATGCGAATGCAATGTTCCGAAATAATAATTATTGGAAGCGATATTGGTGGTGGTAACATTGCCTGTAAGTGGTGAAGCAGTTAAATATTTTGTTCCGCCGCTGCAGGTTTTATTGGAAGCAAAAATGAAATAATAATACGTTGTAGCAACAGCAAGCCCGTTTACTATGAATGCCGGTGCAGCGGTGTTGGTTATTACAGTGCCGCCCCCGATAGTATTGCCTGTACTATAATCGGTGTTATCTACGGGTGTTGCAGATAACGACGGCGAAGCACTTTGTACAACAAGATAATTATCAGCGCTTGCACTTGCTGTGAAAGTAGCAGACACACTGTTGTTACCCGCAGTCAGCGCAAGGTTGGTAGCTTGCGCCAAAGGAGTGGTACAAACCGGCAGAGGTTGTGTGGAGGTATTACCGGTTAACGGCGCAGCAGTAAAATAGGTGGGCCCGCCACTGCAGTTTTGCGAATTAAAACTGAAGATATAAAAGTAGTAAAGCGTATTTGCAGCTAATCCATTTGCAGTAAAAGAAGTGGAGGCACTTCGCTGTACAACAGTGCCATTGCCGATAACAGCACCTGCTGCATAATTCTGTCCATCAATTGGTGTAGCGCTTAAAGAAGATGATGTAGAACGTACTACAAGATATTCATCTGCAACAGCTGCAGTAAACGATGCTGCTACAGAACTTTGCGTAACAGTGCCAAATATCAAATTGGTTGGTTGTGTTGCGGGTGCAGTGCAGGGCGATAAGCCACCGCCGGTAACAGCATCATTCACCAGCGGATTGGAAGTAAGATAAAATGGTCCGCCGTTACAAAAACTATTGGCAGCAAACACAAAGAAATAATAGTGCGAAGCTGCTGATAAGCCCGTTGCGGTAAATGTAGCAGCAGGCCCTCTGGCAATAACGGTACCATCGCCCAGGCCATCGCCAACATTATATACCACACCATTTACCGGGTTGCCGGTAAGGCTGTTGTTGTTGCTCATTACTACAAGGTATTCATCTACAGCAGGGCTTGCAGTAGTAAAGCTGCCATCGATAGAACTTGCAGTAATATTGGTAAGATTAAGATTGGTTGGTTGTGCCGACGGTGTAATACAAGGGGAACCAATGGCAGTAACTGAAATATTGTCGATACTCATCTTAGGCCTTGAACCTGTTGACCCGCCGGTGCCGTTATGATAATAAAATCTTAGCCTTGCATTGGGATTATTATTGAACGATGCCGGTAACGTAACATTGGTAACAGCACCATTCAGCGCAACATTATTGGTAAAATTTAAAACAGCGGCTGCTGTAAGTTCTGTAAAAGTTGTACCATCAATTGTACTATAAATTCTTAAAGAACCATTCCTGTTTCCTGTAGCATTAAACACTACCTGGTAATCGAAGCTTAAGGTGCCTGCATTTACACCGGTAAAATTCAGGTAAAGATCTATTGCAGCAGAAGAGGTGTTATCACCGGTTCCTGTAGATAATAAAATAATAGTATTGAGTGGTGTTGCCTGGTCGGTTCCCCTTTGAACTCCGCCGGAAGACATGGTTACAAAAGATGTAGTAGCAGTGGTGATCCTTGTTCCTGATGGGATAGTACCTGTGGCATTAACAGCAACACCTGCAAACCTGCTGGCGCCGATGCCTGAAGTGAAGCCATTTGTCCAGTTCGCTATATCTGAAAAATCTTCGGTGTAGGTTAATCCCGGCTGCGTGGCCATGGGCACGGGAGTTTGTGCAGCCACAATATTATACAGGCATAATATTGCTACAAGAAGCAACAGCTTTTTCATTCAGAGTGATAAGGTTTCCGGCAACGAATGTAACCCTTTATTGGCAAGAGTTTATTACTAAATTATAAACCTTATGCAGGTTATGCAATACATGGCAAACCAATATGTTGGGTAATTTTTTATCTTCATTGCTATAGTAAAAACAGCAACAGGTATGTACCAGATGGAACAAACATGGAGATGGCTAATGATCTGCCCGATATGGTAAAAGCAATTGGCGACCGTATCCACTTCGCTCATCTTCGCAATGTAAAAAAAGATGAAGACCCGATCATGGCCACCAGGTGCTGGATGACCTTACTAAAATTACCAACCCGGTTACGCGGTCATTAGCCGGTTAAGAGCCCTGGCAGAATTGCGTGTATTGGAATTGAGAATACTGCGTTCGTTACAGGAAAAGAATCGGTAAAGACCTTTTACATTACGCAATTCCTTTTTTCTTCTTCCGTTGGAATAAAAAATTCTCAAACTGCTGCAGGGTAAAGCTGCTGAGGTTTTGCTCTTTGGTAAGCATTGCTTTTTGTGCTATCAATACACCGTAACGGGTATCATCAAAACCTTCAACGGTGTGTGCATCGGGATCAACTGATATCAATACACCTTTCTCCAGCGCATAACCAATATGGCGCCAGTCTATATCCAGCCGGCGGGGGTGAGCGTTCAACTCTATTACTACATCATTGGCGGCACAGGCATCAATTATTTTTTTATGATCAACCGGGTAGCCTTTTCTGCTTAGCAGCAGCCTGCCGGTCATGTGCCCCAAAATAGTAGTGTATGGGTTTTCAATAGCTGTTATCAATCTCGCCATTGCTTTTTCTTCCGGCATTTTTAAATTGCTGTGTACAGATGCAATTATGAGGTCGAATGTAGAGAGTATGGAATTGCTGTAATCCAAACTGCCGTCATTTAAAATATCGCACTCGATACTTTTAAAGATCTTAAACCCGGAAAGTTTATTGTTAAGCTCATCTACCTGTTGCTGCTGGGCAGCGATCCTTTCTTCAGTGAGTCCATTGGCGTAAAAGGCGCTTTTACTGTGATCGCTGATCACTACATATTCCAGTCCCTTCGCCATAGCTGCCTTCGCCATTTCTTCCAGCGTATTGCTGCCATCGCTCCAGGTACTGTGGCTGTGAATGATACTTTTTATATCGCCGGGCTGTATCACTTTTGGTAACGGGCCTTTTTTGGCCTGTTCAATAACAGCTGCCGTTTCTCTTAAATAAGGAGGAATATAATCAATACCAGCCTGCATAAATATGCTCTTATCATCTGTACCATTAGCTTTGGTAAAATCTACACCAGGAAATTGGGTGAGGAAGCTATTGGTGAACTCATCATTTCCGGTGGTTGTGAAAAGCCTTTTTTGAATATCTGCGGTTCCTGTATATAGCTTGAGCCTTAAGCCATTAAGCAGTTTATATAACAAATAATCTTCGGTCTCCTCCAGCAGTTCGGGTGGGTGGGCCGACTGAAATTTAGGCTTTACCAGTTCGTTGGTACTGTTTACCACAAATTCCAGTTCATCAATATATTCGGCCTGGCGGCGGTAATTACCGGTGATAAACACATTGCCGGGCGAAAAAAGTTTTTCGAGATAAGCTGTGATCTGCGGTAATATCTCTTCGGCCTGTGAGTATAAAAAACTGCCCTGGTTGTTTAAATAGAACTCGATCGTTTCTGCAATATTCTGCTGTGTCTTTTCCCCAAAGCCCTTATATAATTTCAACCGGTTCTCCTGGCAGGCATATAATAATTCACCTACACTTTCTATCTGCATTTCTTTCCATATGGTAGAGATCTTTTTGGGCCCGATACCTTTTATGTTCAATAATTCAATAACGCCTTGCGGTGTTTTTTGAATGATATCTTCCAATGCTGCAATTTTTCCTGTCTCTAAAAGTTCAATTATTTTTTTTCCGGTTGATTCACCGATGCCTTTGATACTAAAAATTTCTTCTTTCGGTATATCGCTTAATTGATCCGTTAGTTTTTCAATATTGAATGCAGCAATGGAATAGTTTTTTGCTTTAAAACTATTTTCTCCATGTATTTCCATCAGTTTGGAAAGCAAAGAAAAAAAATCGGCGATCTGGTGATTATTCATGTTCCAAAAGTAAGAAATGGCAAATTAACCGTTTTTGTAAGTTTTGCGTTTTTTGTTAAAACGCAAAAAATCATTCGCAAAAAAAGATACATGCTGATGCAAAACAATGAAGATAGAATGAATGAAGATGCTTAAGCAACGTAAAAAAAAATGCGATAGAAAAATGATAAATGCGGTTGTTAAATGTGTTTGATAAGATCAGTTGCGCATAAAAAACTACAGCACAAAATAAGAATAGAAGATAGCAATGTATAAAAAACAGGATACGCTGAAACGGGCTGTGGGAGAGGGTTACAAAGAAAAAGCCCCGGTAACTACCAGGGCTTTCTTATCATTTTGCTTTCCGGGAAAGCGAAGACTACTTTTTCTTAGCAGCTTTCTTAGCAGCTTTTTTAGGAGCAGCTTTTTTAGCGGCTTTTTTTGGAGCAGCTTTCTTTGCAGCTTTTTTAGGAGCGGCTTTCTTTGGAGCAGCTTTTTTTGCAGCTTTTTTCTTTGTTGCCATTTTTTTAAATTTAATTGGTTAGTAAATAATACTTAAAAATAAAAATATTTTTTAATCTACCAAAAAAAAATTAAAAAAATTAAGCGGTGGCTTCAACAGCTGATACAGATACCAACGTTTTATCGCCTTTACCTTTTTTGAATTCTACTATACCATCTGTTAATGCGAAGATGGTAAAATCTCTACCAACACCTACATTTTTTCCTGGATGATAAACTGTACCACGTTGGCGAATGATGATGTTACCTGCAAGCGCCGGTTGACCACCATAAATTTTTACACCTAATCTTTTGCTTTGTGAATCTCTGCCGTTCTTTACGGAACCTTCACCTTTTTTGTGTGCCATTTCTTTTTAGTTTTTTGTTATTCGTTATTAGCTATTCGTTATTAAAATGTAATTCTATTAACCATTAACTATTAACCATTAACTTTTTTAATTAAGCAATACCTGTTACTTTAATGTGAGTGTACTGCGTACGATGTCCGTGTTTTTTACGGAAACCTTTTCTTCTTTTCATTTTAAAGGCGATAACTTTTTCACCTTTTACCAGGTCGCCGATGATCTCAGCTTTAACCACAGCTTTTACTGCTGATCCGATAGCAACTTTTCCGTCGCTGTCAGTCATCAATACTTCGGCAAACTCTACATTGTCGCCTGTTTTACCCTCAATGTGAGGTACGTATAAGCTGTCGCCTGCTTTAACCTTGAATTGCTGACCCGCTATTTTAACTACTGCTAACATAATTTCCCAAATTTAGGACGGCAAAGGTAGGGAAATTCGCCGAAAATAGGGCATAGTGTAAAGAAAAAATTATATACAGGGCGTCTGACAGGCTTTTAATACACTAAGTATTGAAAATCAATTGCTATTAGCAACGGTACTTGGGATTCAGGACATTCGTAAATCGACATTCGTAAATCGTAAATCCTGCATTATATTCGCCCCGATATGCACTATTTAACCCGTTTTGCAAAAATACTGTTTACGGTGTATGCCTTCCTGGTTTTTACCGTTTTTTTGCTGCTCATTTTTCCATTGGTCGTTATTGCTTCCTTTTTTGGTAAGGTAAAAGGCGGCAACTTTATATATAAGCTTTGCGCTGCCTGGGGCGGCTTCTTTCTTTTTGCTACCGGCATCCGTACTAAATATATAACAGAGCAGCCCGTTGATCCGGCCAAACAATACGTTTTCGTATTCAATCATCTTGCTTATATAGATATACCGATCATTATGAAGGCCATCCGCAAACGGCATTTCAGGATACTCGGCAAAGCCGAAATGGCAAAAGTGCCCATCTTCGGATTTTTATACCGCAATGCTGTGGTGCTGGTTGACCGAAGCAACAATGCCAAGCGGGCAAAAAGCGTTCAGCAATTAAAAAGCGTTTTACGAAAAGGCATTTCTATTGTGCTCAGTCCCGAAGGCACTTTTAATATGACGCACCAGCCGCTGAAAGAATTTTATGATGGCGCCTTCCGCATCGCCATCGAAACCCAAACGCCGATAAAGCCTTTGCTTTTTTTAGATGTGTACGACCGCATGAATTACAACAGCATCTTTTCCCTTACACCCGGCATATCAAGAATTGTTTATTTAGAAGAAGTGCCCGTAGATGGCCTGAACTTAAAAGACGTGAAGTTGTTAAAGGAAAGAGTGTATAAAATTATGGAAGAGGCGCTGATAAAATATAAGGCATCCTGGATAGAGCGTAATGCCACTGATTGAACGGATTACACTAATTCTTTTTCTGTATTTTAATTCATGTAATTCGTATCAATTAGTGTAATCAAAAAGAATAACTTTATCCAACAATGGAATCAACAGGCGAAATATTATTTAAAGAAGAGCAGGCAACACTTTGGGCGGAGATCATTCTTCCGCTGGCATTACCCACCACATACACGTACAGCATACCAACAGCATTTGCAGAAAGAGCCTTACCCGGCTGCCGCGTGGAAGTAATCTTCGGCAAGAATAAAAAATATGCCGGTATTATAAAACGTCTTCACACCAATAAACCTCCATTTGAAACCAAATTCATTTTAAATGTACTGGATGATGAGCCCATCTTATATCCACAACAATTAAAATTGTGGAACTGGATGAGCGAATATTATATGTGCAGTGAAGGAGAAGTGATGTCTGCCGCATTGCCCACGCATTTTAAACTAAGCAGCGAAACGGTATTGCTGTACAATGATGAAGCAGGCGATGATTTTTCGCATTTGAATGATGAAGAATTTTTAGTGGCCGAAGCGTTGTTGATGAAAAAAGAACTGCGACTTACCGAAGTGCAGCAGATACTGGATGCAACACATGTTTACCCCATTATAAAAAAGCTTATCGATAAAAAAGTTTGTTTTGTATGGGAAGCCATGGACGAAAAGTACAAACTGAAGAAAGAAAATTTTGTAGTGCTCAACCCCATTTATGATAATGAAGAAGAGCTAAGCAAAAAACTCAACGACTGGAAAGGCGCTCCTAAACAAATGGAACTATTACTGGCTTATTTGCACCTGCAAAAAACGGAAGGGGATGTTTCTCAAACGGCGCTCCTGAAAAAATCAGGCGCTACAGTGGCGCAGCTAAAAGGTCTTGCAGATAAAAATATTGTTTTCATTGAAAAGCGCAGCGTAGATAGAGTTCGGTCTTTACCAAAAAATGTGGAGATCGATTTTGAGTTCAGCGCCGCACAGCAGGAAGCGTCGGATGCGGTAAATAAAAATTTTGAAACGAAGAATGTTTGCCTGCTGCACGGTGTTACCGGCAGTGGCAAAACACAGGTGTATGTAAAGATGATCGAAAAATATTTTGCGCAAGGCAAACAGGTTTTGTACCTGTTGCCCGAGATCGCTTTAACCGCACAGATCATCCGCCGCCTGCAAAAACATTTTGGCGGCAACATCGTTATTTATCACTCCAAATTCAACAATAACGAACGCATTGAATTATGGAACAAGATACGCAGCGGCGAAGTGAAGATCGTGCTAGGTGCAAGAAGCGCTTTATTTCTTCCGTTCAAAGATCTTGGTTTATTAATAGTGGATGAAGAACACGATCCTTCCTACAAACAACAGGATCCTGCGCCGCGATACAATGCAAGGGATGCCGCCGTTTACTACGCCAATCTTTTTGGTGCAAAGGTTTTATTGGGCAGCGCCACACCATCGGTAGAAAGTTATTACAATGCGGTGAATGATAAATATGCGTTGGTAGAGTTGAATGAACGTTTCGGCGGTTTGCAATTGCCTTCTATCGAGATCATTAATACCAGGCAGGTAGTACAGAAAGGAAAAGTGATGATCAGCCCTCAATTAAAAGAAGCGATACAGCAATCACTGGATGCAGGCAGGCAGGTCATCTTGTTTCAAAACCGGAGAGGCTATAATCCATACCTCATTTGCGGCGCTTGTGGTTTTATACCGCAATGTATTCATTGCGATGTATCCCTTACGCTGCATAAATACAGCAATAAATTACATTGCCATTATTGCGGCAGCCAGTACCCGAAACTGATCACCTGCCCGCAATGCGGCAGTAATGACTGGCTGGAGAAGAATTTCGGTACCGAAAAAATAGAAGAGCAACTGGAAGAAGATTTTGCCAAACATAAAGTTGCAAGAATGGACGTAGATAGTGTGCGGGGAAAAAATGCACATGATGCCTTGATACAGCAATTTGAACAGCACCGCATGGATATTTTGGTGGGTACGCAAATGGTAGTAAAAGGACTCGACTTTGATAATGTAAGCCTTGTCGGTATTTTAGATGCAGATGGCTTGCTGAGCTTTGCAGATTTCCGTGTTAATGAACGGGCCTTTCAATTAATGGAACAGGTAAGCGGAAGGGCCGGAAGAAAAAAGGAACAGGGTAAAGTGGTGATACAGGCTACGAATGTTAAGCACCCCGTTTTGCAACTGGTGCAGCAGCACGATTACAAAGGTTTTTATAATGCAGAGATCAGTAATCGCCAGGAATTTTTTTATCCGCCTTTCAGTCGTATTGTGCTGCTTACATTAAAGCATAAAGACAAAAATATTGTTACTGCCGCAGCGGATAAATTAGCGCTTTTGTTGAAGCAGGATCTGAAAGAATATATCGTTGGCCCTGCGGCGCCTGTTGTCAACCGTATCCGCAACCAGTATTTAATGGAACTGCTGATCAAGCTGCCTAAAGAACCCGGTATGAGCATGACCTATAAAAAAGTTATCCGCAACCATATCAATTTATTGCAGAGCGAAAAGATGTTTAAGACGGTAACTGTTGTTGCAGATGTAGATACGAATTGATATCTCCCGCAGATTACGCGGATTTCGCTGATTTGCGTCATCTGCGTAATCCGCGGGAAAAGATCCTTGGAAATTCATTAATCTGTGGCAAAAACACTTCTGCGTCATCAGCGCTATCTGCGGGAAACTTTTTAGCTTTACTTACAATTTGTTTCATGCTACAGCAAAATATATCACTGAAACCTTTCAATACATTTGGCATCAACGCCACAGCTAAATATTTTGCCACCTTCTCTACCAGCGACCAATTAAGCGAACTTCTTGAAGGCAAACAACTTTCAACTTTCAATTTTCAACCATTAACTCTTATACTTGGTGGCGGCAGCAATATCCTTCTTACTAAAGATTTCAACGGGTTGGTTTTAAAGAACGAAATGAAAGGTGTGCAGATCGTAAAAGAAGATGAGCATTATGTATACGTACATGCTGGAGCAGGGGAGAACTGGCACGCGTTTGTTTTACATTGTATAAAAAATAGCTGGGCAGGAGTGGAGAACCTCTCTCTCATTCCCGGTAATGTGGGCGCCAGCCCGATGCAAAACATCGGCGCTTATGGTGTAGAAATAAAAGATGTATTCTATTCACTGGAAGCATTCAGCCTCGACGATAAAAAGACACATGTATTTACCCTCAATGATTGCGAATTCGGTTACCGGGAAAGTGTTTTTAAAAGAAAACTAAAAGATCAGTTTGTAATAACAGGTGTTACGTACCGGTTGAATAAACAGCCACACTTCAATACTTCTTACGGCGCCATTGAACAGGAACTGGAGAAGATGGGTATAAAAGAATTAAGTATCAAAGCCATTTCAGATGCCGTAATAAATATTCGCAGCAGCAAATTGCCTGATCCCGCTGTGATCGGTAATGCCGGAAGTTTTTTTAAGAACCCTGAAATAGAAGCAGCAACATTTAAAGTACTAAAAGAAAAATTCCCCAACATAATTGGCTACGATCTTCCCAATGGAAATATAAAGCTTGCCGCAGGCTGGTTAATAGAACAATGTGGCCCCGAAAACGGGACAAGTTGGAAAGGCTATCGCAAAGGCGATGCAGGCTGTCACGCTAAACAGGCGCTGGTGTTAGTTAACTATGGCAATGCAAAAGGTGAAGAAATTTATGATCTGAGCACAGAGATATTGCAGAGTGTAAAAGAGAAGTTTGGTGTGATGCTGGAGAGAGAAGTGAATATAGTTTAGCATTTCTATTACACGAATTGGGACGGATTACACGAATTAAATACAAAAAAGGATACAGTAGTTTTTAAAAATTACCGTATCCTAAAAAATTAGTGTAATCCGTTATAATTAGTGTAATTAAAAAATCAATTGAAGTCTTCCTCATTAAAATCCTCCTCACTAAAATGCTGCGTACCGATATTCAGCATACTGCCCATCAGGTCCTTGAATTCGATCTTACCTTCCAGTACTTTTTTGCTGATCATTGAATGTGCAGCCAGGCCATGCAATACAAATTCCATCAGCAACGCATTTTCTTTTTCATTGGCCGATTTAAAATATTTTTTCACCAGTGCATGCAGGCCATCTACTTTGTACAGCAGTTGTACTTTGTCGTCATCTTTGGTCTCAAAAAAAATATTCAGTGTATTGCCTGCATCAAACCAGCGGGTGATTGCCTTGTAAGGATTATCATCTGCTGTTATTTCTTTTGCCTTTCTTTTCTTCAGTGTATCAGGATTAGGAAAGTATTGCCCGAACTGTGTGCGTATGGCACGTTCCAGCAAATTAAAAGCTACCTGGTATGGTCCTTCCTGTTCGCCTTCATACACCAGTTCTATTTTGCCGGTGATAGAAGGAATGATACCAACAAGATCACTTAACCAAACCTGCGTTTCTTTTTCATTATTGATGATGGCTCTTCTCTCGGCAGCGCTTATAGCATTTTCAAAAGCAGATATTGTAAGCCTTGCACTGACACCGCTTTTTTTATCTACCAGTTCGCTTCCCCTTGCTTCAAAAGCAACTTGCTCTATCAATCGTTTTATAAGATCGCTGATCTTTACTTTATTCTTTTGTTCTTCATTGATAGCAGCTTCCTGCTCTGTTATTTCTAAAGATGTTTCCAATGACTTAGGATAGTGTGTCAATATCTGGCTTTCTATCCTGTCTTTTAGCGGCGTAACAATGCTTCCCCTGTTGGTATAATCTTCGGGATTGGCAGTGAACACAAACATCACATCAAGCGGCAGCCTTAATTTAAAGCCGCGTATCTGCAGATCGCCTTCTTCCAAAATATTGAATAAAGAAACCTGTATCCTTGCCTGCAGATCGGGTAGTTCATTGATCACAAAAATGCAGCGGTTGCTTCTTGGTATGATACCATAATGCAACACTCTTTCATCTGCAAAACTTAATTTTAAATTAGCTGCTTTTATCGGGTCAATATCGCCAATAAGATCGGCAACGCTTACATCAGGCGTAGCGAGTTTTTCACCATAGCGTTCGCTGCGGTGCAGCCATGCAATGGGGGTAGCATCTCCTTTTTCAGCAATAAGGTCAACCGCATATTTCGAAATAGGCTGCAGCGGATCATCATTTATTTCGCTCCCTTCTACATAAGGAACGTATTCATCCAGCAAAGTGGTCATCTGCCTTGCCATTCTTGTTTTGGCCTGCCCACGCAAACCCAAAAACAAAATATTATGTTGAGATAACAACGCTCTTTCCGTATCCGGTATCACGCTGTCTTCATAACCCAATATACCCGGAAATGGATTTTCTTTTGCCTGTATCTTTTTGATAAGATTTGCTCTTATCTCTTCTTTGATGCTTTTAGCAACATAGCCGCTTTTTTTTAGCTCGCCTAATGTTTTTATGCCTGGTGTGTTCATGTTTAATTATCTTTTGTTGTAACTATTCTAAATCTGAATATTTCTTTCTGCTTTAATGCATCTTTAAGTATTTTAAAAGAAGAATAAGGTAAATTAACATCAGCCTTAAATAAAATATTCTTTTCTGTTTCTTTCAGGTTAACGTGGTATTCTTTTTCTACATTATCCAACGCTTTTACAATTGATGCAGTTGTATAAGGCGTAATCTTTTTTAAATTTTCTTCATTTTCTATTGTATCATATTTAAACCAAAATGTATTGTCCTTTTTTAGTAACAGTAATAAAAAATATTCGCCTGGTTTTGTTTTTTCTGATACACTTGAAGGAGGTGTTACGACAACTGCTTCCGGTGGTTTTTCATACCTGTTGTTGCAACTCCCCAAACAGAGAAAGAATAAAGAATAGATCCAGATCCGTTTAATAATCAAAATGGAATAAAGGGCTTTTCTCATTATTTTTTTAATCTTTTTTCAAGTATCTCCGGATCCCTTCTCCCGTCGAATATGGAAAGTATATGAATTTCATATTTAGAGATCTCATACGCAACTACATAATCCCGTACTATCTTCACTCTTACATTTTCTTTTGTTGTCAAATAACCAATACCGGGGTTCAAAGAAATTAATTTCACTGCTTCTTTAAATAAAAGAGCCAGTTTCTGCTATAGTTTTTCGATCTGTTTCTGTCTATCCAATATTGTAAAATCTCTGAACGTTGTTTCTTTGCATTAAGCGACCATATTACTTTCCTAACCATTTTTCTGTATCATTATTTATTTCATCATCTGTAAAACTTTGTCCATTCTTAATTTGCTCTCTTGAATCTTCAATGATCGATAGCTGCTCATCCGACAGGTTATAGAAAATTTCAACTTCTTCATCTATACCCATAAAATTGTAAATTTCTTCCAGCAATCCTACATCATTGGTCTTGCTTATTTTCTCAATCAATTTTTTTTGTAATTCAGCTACTGACATACAATAATCATTTCATTAAAGTTAAACAATAACGATAGTTTCTAATACACCGTCTTTCGTTTCCCGCTTTCAAAATCCTTAAAAATAAACGCACCCAGTTTATCTAAGCTGGCAAAGAATGCCTTCCCATTATTACATTCGGTAAATTCCTGTACAAAACGCTGTAAATAAGGATCGCTTGCTATCATGAAGGTAGTAATCGGTATCTTTAATTTTTTACATTGCGTAGCAAGGCTCATACAACGGTTCAATATTTTTCTATCAACTCCCCAGCTGTTTTTATAATAACGCTTACCAACTTTCAAACAGGTTGGTTTTCCGTCTGTTATCATAAAGATCTGTTTATTGGGATTGCGCCGCCTTCTTAAAATATCCATCGCCAGTTCCAGCCCTGCAACGGTATTGGTATGATAAGGCCCTACCTGCAAATAGGGCAGGTCCTTTATTTCTATCGGCCAGGCATCATTGCCAAACACCACAATATCAAGCGTATCCTTCGGGTATTTTGTTTTGATCAGTTCTGCCAGGGCCATCGCTACTTTCTTTGCAGGTGTTATCCTGTCTTCGCCGTATAAGATCATACTGTGTGAAATATCGATCATCAACACCGTGGATGTCTGCGATTTAAAATCTGTTTCCCGTATCTCCAGGTCATCTTCCTGCATCCTGAAACTATCAATACCATGATTGATCTGTGCATTGCGGATAGAGTTGGTGAAGTCGATCTGTTCCATCGTATCACCAAACTGGAAAGGCCTTGTCTCCGGGTTTATCTCGTCGCCACCACCTGGCTTAAATGTATTATGATTGCCCTGTTTTGTCTTTTTCAGTTTGCCGAATATTTCTTCCAGGCTTTTTTTACGGATGCCCTGTTCTGTTTTTGGGGTGATCTTTATTTCACCACGTTCCTTGCCATCATCAATATATCCTTTCTGTTTCAGGTCCTCAATAAAATCACCGATACCATATTCATCATTGGTAAGTTTATATTCTTTATCCAGCTCATTCAGCCATTGCATGGCTTCGTTAAAATCGCCATTGGTGTAGGTAAGGAGCTGCAAAAAAAGATCAAGCAACGTCTCAAAGGGAGACTTGCCTTGTTGATCGGGATCGTATTTGGAGAAGTTATAACCGAGCATAGTATTTTGACGATAGTCAATGGACGATAGACCATAGAAGGGCTTTCAAATGTCGGCCTTCATTGGTTTGGCAATTGCCGTCTTGCAATTTACGAAACATTTAAGTTTTTCGATTGTTGAGATGCGGAACAAATGCTGTTAATTTTTTGTAATCGTCTTTTACCGCAGAGAGCAGAGAACAGCGGAGTTTACGCAGAGAAACTCTCTGCGTAAACTCAATTAACTTATTTCTCTGCGGTAAAAAAAAATCCCCCGAAAATTTCCGGGGGATTGATATATAAAACGAGATATACTATTTATGCTTAGGTGTATCTGCCGGTTTCTTTATTGGAGCAGAAGGCTGGTTATTGATCACCGGCGGCGCATCTGTTGGTACAACAGGGGCCGGGGTGCCAAACTGCATTTTTATCTGCGGAATTGCCTTCAGCATATTCTGAACAATATAGGCTTCATCCTGCAGGCTAAGCTGCTTGTCATCATCCAGCGAAGCGTAATAAGCCATTTGTTGTTCCAGGTCTTTCTTAACGCTGTTGGTGATCTTGTTTGCCAATGTGGTATCGCCGCATTTGTAAGCAGCTATCAGCATCTGCAGCGAAGTTTGATTATGCTGCTGTCTTCTTGAAACCATACCATAAGGGAAGTTTTCTTCCAGCATCATAGTATCGCATTTGTACAGCATTTTCCTGGCTTCTTCTTTTTTACCGGCATCGGCAAGGCTTCCGGCAGCTTGTGCATAAGCAAGGCGTATGCTGATCAAATGCCTGCGGTTCTCCTCATCAAAATAAACACCCGGCAGGTTGGCATTTCCAAAACTGAATTTGTTCATCATCTTATCATAAACCCAATCGCCGTTCACTTCGCTGTTGCGTACGGGCACAAGGCGGTAGGTAAGCCCATCCTGGCGCATATAATCCTGCAGGCCTATACCACCGGCATCAGGTGAAGTGAAATAAATAGGACGTTTCCATTTGTTGGATGCGATCATATTTAAAACTGCCGCATCGTTTTTATATAAGATGCCTTTCGGAATATCGAATACGATCTGCGATTCTACACTGTCGCCTGGGTTAACGGTACCATTTTGTCTTACTACATTGATATCTACCGGTACAGATACTCTCCTGGAAGGGAAAATATTCATTATCTCGCCATTCCTTGGGTTTTGTTCTGTTTTATTAGGATCATCGCTGCCGGCAAAATCTTTCATCATGGTGTAAAGATCCATCGGCTGATCAGGCGCTGTAGTAACACCTGCTTTTTTACGATAGGCAGCCAGCATATCAGGACTGTTGCCATATATACTTTGCGGAGCGTAAATAACATCTCTCTTCGATCCTTCTATTTGCATTGGCGTCCAGATAGGATCAACAGGATCACTTTGATTTACCTTGTAGCGCAATTGATTGATGTACCAGTCTGTACCTAAAAGGCTGGAGTTGATCACCCGTATATCCCTGCGGATACCTTCTACTTCCTGTGCATACCAAAGCGGGTAAGTATCGTTATCGCCAAATGAAACTACTATAGCATTCGGGGCGCAACTTTCCAGGTAATCCTTGGCAAGGTCACGGGCCAGTACTTTCCTGCTGCGGTCATGATCGTCCCATTCCTGGTTGGCCATTAAGGTAGGTACTGCCAGTATACATAATAATGCAGCGGCAACATTGGCGCCCATTTTATTTTTAAGGAAGCTGGAGATCAGGTCACGTACATATAATACGCCGATACCTATCCACATGGCAAAAGCATAGAAAGAACCTACATAAGCGTAATCCCTTTCCCGCGGCTGGTTACCAGCCTGGTTAAGATAAAATACTATCGCAAAGCCCGTAAAGAAGAACAACAGGCCTACCACTAAACCGTCTCGCTTATCTTTTATCAGCTGATATATCATACCCAGTAATCCCAAGATCAGCGGCAGGGCATATAATTTATTATTGGCCTTATTATTTTTTAAGCTGTCGGGCAAATTATCCTGGTTGCCCAGCCGGAAATTATCCCAAAAGGGGATACCTGTTTTCCAGTTACCATCCCTTACATTGCTCATGCTTATTCCCTGCAGGTCGTTTTGCTTGCCGGCAAAGTTCCACATAAAATAACGCAGGTACATCCAGCCGGTTTGATAAGCTAAAGCAAATTTTATATTCTCGCCTACGGTTGGTTTGGCAGGCTCACCATTTCTTAAATAACTGCCATTCTTATCTTTTGCAAAACCTCCTGTTTTAGGGTCCCTGTCAAGGTCCATCCATGCGGCATAGTAATCAGCATGCCCCTGGTCGTTGCTTTGGTCCCACATACGCGGAAACAAATGCTGTTCTTCCGAAGGATATTGATACGATAATTTTCTTCCTGCTTCTATATATTTTTTACCTTCTCTTACATATATCGCACCGTTATCTTTCATATCAGGCATACCCTGGTCATCTCTTTTTACATCAGAGGTAAAATCCTGTCCGTAAAGTATCGGCCAGTCGCCATATTGCTCACGGCTTAAATAGCCTACCAGGTTTACAGGATTATCTACATTGTACATATCCACAGCAGGATCTGCATTGGAACGAACCAGTGTAGTAAAATAAGTAGAGTAACCTAACAGCATGAAGACGAAGGTCCACAAGCCCAGTTTTAAAAAGTTCCAGTTGTTTTTTGCTGCCAAACGCAAGCCAAAATAAACGAGTACTGCTATTAATACAAAGAAGAAAGCAAAGCCCGAGAAGAATGGCAGGCCCATATTATTCACGAAGAAAATATCCAGGTTACCGGCTCCTTTGATCGTCCAAACAATAACTACTTTTTGAACCACGCCGGTAATAACACAACCGATCACAAAAGCAAAGAAAGTTCCCCAGCCGGTTGTTTTATAACGTTTGAAATAATACATCATTACGATAGCTGGTATCGTTAACAGGTTCAATAAGTGAACGCCGATAGACAGGCCCATCAGGTAAAATATCAGTACGATCCAGCGATCGGCCCTGGTAAATTTACCTTTGATACCCTGCTCTTCTTCTGCATCCACACTTTGTTCCCATTTTACCATGGCCCAGAATACCACCGCGGTAAAGAAAGAAGACAATGCATATACCTCGCCTTCTACAGCGCTGTACCAGAATGAATCAGAAAAAGTATAAGCCAACGCACCAACTACACCCGCAGCCATTACTGCAAATATCTTGTCGTTCGTCATTGCTGCTCCATCCTTCTGCACAATTTTGCGGGCAAAATGTGTAATGCTCCAAAACAGGAACAGGATGGTAAAGCCACTGGCCAGTGCACTCATCAGGTTGATACCTGTGGCTGCATTGGAAGGATCGAACGGGGCCATGAATAAACGGCCTATCAAAACAAAAAGAGGTGCCCCCGGCGGATGCGGAATCTGTAATTTATAAGCACTGGAAGCAAATTCGCCACAATCCCATAAGCTGCCGCTGGCTTCCATTGTCATGATATAAACAGAACATGCAATGATACAGATGAGCCACCCGGTAATGTTGTTAATGCGTTTAAAGTTCATATAGTTTGGTTATAAGTTGGCAAATATAATCCAGTTTACTGTTTATAGCTGACCGTTCATAGGTTTTTATGAATTTTTTGAAAAGAAGATTTTCACGCAAAGATGCTAAGCTAAAATGCATAAGCCGCCAGGTGCTTTGCGGTTCCTTTGCGCCTTTGCGTGAAATATCTGTCGGCCCTTATCTTTGCCGCAATGAAAAAAGCCTTATTTCAACTGCATGTTGCCGTTTTCCTGGCAGGCTTTACTGCAATATTGGGCAAGCTGATCACATTGAATGAAGGTATGCTGGTTTGGTACAGGCTGCTTATTACTGTGGTTACATTGGGCCTTATCCTCTACATTAAAAAAGAATTGCAGCGTATCCCGTTCAAAGACATGCTGAAGATATTTGGGGTAGGGGCAATAGTGGGCATACATTGGGTAACTTTTTACGGAAGCGTAAAATATTCAACTGTATCAGTGGCGCTGGTATGTTTCAGCGCTACCGGTTTTTTCACTGCTATTTTTGAACCGATAATTTTAAGAAGACGGATCGCACTGTCAGAATTGTTGCTTGGGTTACTGGCTATTTCAGGCATTTATATCATTTTCGATTTTCATCCGCAGTATAAAACGGGTATCATCTTTGGCATTATATCGGCAATGGGCAGTGCTATATTTCCTATCCTCAATAAACGGTTGCTGCTGCGGTTTTCGCCACGTACCCTCACCCTTTATGAATTAACAGGCGGGCTGCTCACTTTAACCCTATTGGTGCCGTTATATCTTATGCAGTTTCCGGCAACGTATTATTTACCTACGCTAAGCGATTGGGGCTGGTTGCTGGTACTGGCGTGGCTTTGCACGGTATTAAGCTTCGATCTGCAATTGAATGCGCTGAAAAAAATATCGGCCTTTACAGCTAACCTTACTTACAATCTTGAACCGGTGTACGGGATTATCCTAGCCTTTATTTTTTTTAATGAAAGTAAAAATCTCGATGGTCATTTTTATATAGGACTGGCATTGATATTACTGGCGGTACTATTACAAATGATAAAAGTGGTTTGGGAAAATAAGAAACGTTGATCTGTTTAAAAGTTAATCCGTATATCCGTTAATCCGTATTAACCAATTAACGGATTAACGTTTAAACACTATAGGTATTCTATAACTGTTTCGAGTTTGGCAAACGCCCTGAACATTTCGCTTACGCCGCAATATTTTTCCTGCGAAAGGTTCACCGCCTTCTCCATTTTCGATTGTTCTGCTTCGGCCAGTTTTATTTTATATACCAGCTTTACATGGTTATAGATCTTTGGGTGTTCTTCGGTAAGCGTGGCATCAATGGCAATGGTAAAATCGCTGAAGGCAACCTTCATCTTGTTAAGTATCATCACGATATCCATACCTGTGCAGCCAGCCAGCGAGGCCAGCATCAGCCGTTTGGGGCTCGGTCCACTGTCGGCTCCACCTTCATCGGGGATGGTGTCCATCAGCACAGGGTGGTCATTTACCGTAGCCGTAAAAGCCATACCGCCATTAAATACCGTACTTACAGAATGTGTCATTTATACTGTTTTTGAGCAGTAAAGGTATCTTTATTAACAGAAAGAGCGAAAATGTGGGTAGATTTGGGCTGAAATAGAAAAAATCTTCTACGCATGATGCTGATTCTGCATTTAAATCCCTACCTTTGCCGTCCAAAATTTTAGTACAATGGCTAGAGTATGTCAGTTGACAGGAAAGAAACCGATCACCGGAAACAAGGTTTCTCACTCCAACATAAAAACAAAACGCAGGTTCTTACCAAATTTGCAAACCAAGCGTTATTTCCTTGCGGAAGAAGATAAATGGGTTACCCTTAAAGTATCTTCAGAAGCTATCAGGACTATTAATAAGAACGGCCTGTTTGCAGTAGTAAAGCAATTGCGTGCCGCCGGTGAAAAAATCTAAACGTGAATCCGTTAATTGGTTCAAACTGATTAACTAATAAACATACAACAATGGCAAAGAAAGGTAACAGGGTACAGGTAATATTAGAATGCACGGAACATAAAACCAGCGGTCAGCCTGGTACAAGCCGTTATATTACTACCAAAAACAAAAAGAACACACCAGAGCGTATGGAGTTGAAGAAGTTCAACCCGATCCTGAAAAAGGTAACTGTTCATAAAGAAATTAAATAATAACGTTAATCCGTTAATTGGTTAAAACGTTTAAACGGATTAACTGATTAACCAGTAAACATACAATCATGGCAAAAGCAGCTAAAACAGCGATAAAAACCAAAGACCAGAAAGCAGCAGCAGATGCTAAGAACTGGACAAAAGTGATACGTACCATACGTAGCCCGAAAACAGGTGCTTACACTTTTAAAGAAGCTATCGTACACAAAGACAAAATAAAGGATCACTTAGCAAGCTAAGTTTCCAGGCATGAGAAATTTTTAAATAAAGCTTCCCGATTTATCGGGAGGCTTTGTTCATTTTAGGAACTATCAACTTTCAACCATCAACTATCAACCAAATGGGCATTTTCAATAAGCTTTTTGGAAAAAAGCAACAGCAGGAAAGTCTTGAACAGGGATTGCAAAAAACCCGTGAAGGTTTTTTTTCAAAGATAACAAAAGCAATTGCCGGTAAAAGCACTGTAGATACTGAAGTGCTGGATAACCTGGAAGATGCCCTGGTAAGCGCCGATGTTGGTATTGAAACTACGGTTAAGATCATTGAACAGATCGAAAAAAGGGTAGCAAAGGATAAATACCTCAACACTTCCGAACTGAATAATATTCTTAAAGAAGAGATACAAAATATATTGGTTTCTGCTCCGCAGGATACCAGCTACGAAAATTATGAACTGCCTGCGGGTCATAAACCACATATCATTTTAGTAGTAGGTGTAAATGGTGTTGGTAAAACAACTACCATTGGCAAACTGGCGCATAACTTTTCACAGGCCGGTAAATCAGTATTGCTTGGTGCAGCAGATACGTTCCGTGCTGCTGCTGTGGATCAGCTAACCATCTGGAGCGAACGTACCGGTGTAGAGATCGTAAAAAAGGAAATGGGCAGCGATCCGGCTTCTGTAGCATTCGATACCGTGAACAGCGGCGTTGCGAAAAATGTGGATGTCATTATTATTGACACAGCGGGCCGCCTGCATAACAAAGCACATTTGATGGACGAACTCACTAAGATAAAAAGGGTGATACAAAAAGTTGTTCCCGATGCACCGCACGAAGTAATGCTGGTACTGGATGGCAGTACCGGGCAAAATGCACTGGAGCAGGCCAAACATTTTACTGCCGCTACCGATGTAACGGCGCTAACCATTACCAAACTGGATGGAACTGCCAAAGGTGGTGTTGTATTAGCTATTGCCAACCAGTTTAAGATACCTGTTAAGTTCATAGGTGTTGGAGAAAAAGCGGAAGATCTTTTAGTTTTTGATAAGCAGTTGTTTGTAGATGGATTATTCCAGATGCCTGCCTGATCTTAAAGCGGCTCACTCCTTAAGCAATCATTTTCTTGTATATTTAGTTTCAAGCAATTATATTCGTCAGCAGGATCGTTCTGTCTATCACAATATAATTTTATGAAACAACTCTTTCTCAACCGCAGAATTACCGCTTTATTTCTTATTATCTTTTTTGCGGCCTCGTGTAAAGTTACCCTGGTGCCGGAATACAGCGCTGCATTGGAAGAACAGGTGGCAGCAGCAGCAAAAGCAACCGACAAACTGTACATTGATATGCTGGATGTAGCGATAGCAGCAAGAACCTATGATAGTTTTAAAGACAGGTACAACGAGATCGAAGCAGAGATCAATTCCATCCAGCTAAAGAATGAGGCAAGACAAAAGAACAAAGATTTTTTAGTGATCATAAAAAATCTGAAAGATGCTTTTGCTGAAGCCAAGCAATATCATAAAAGCCATACCACCATTTCCAACGGCGAAGCAAAATCTTACCAGGCAACATTATCAGCCTTTTGGAAACCGCTTTATGTGGCTGAAAAAGCATTGAAAGATTAACAGCAGTACAAACCAATTCGATAAAAAGTAAACCAATCTATTATGGGATTCGATATCAGCGCAGTAGTTACCGATATGATCGGCGCAGTTAAAACAACGGTGAAAGATAAATGGCCCGAAGTAAAAGACACTGCCAATACTTTTTTGCTGGATAGAAAAGACCGCCTGGAACTATTGGCCAGCCTGCGTTTGCAGAATGAGATCAGTGAAGAATTTTTTGTGAAGCGCCTGGCTGATGAAAAAAATATTCTCGAATCTGAATTGCGGGCCATAACCGTACTTACAAAAGCCATTGCACAAAAAGCAGCCAATGCTGCTATCACTGTGCTTAATAATGCTATCTCAAAATTTATAACGATCTGATTAATTGCTAAAGAGTTAAGATAAGTAACGCATAAAAAAAGCCCCTGTAGAAACAGGGGCCGTTACCAAAACTAACTGCTTATGAGAAAATCTTTATAATTAAATTATTGATACACAAATTTACAACGGCCTGTGTTAAAGAAGAATTAAGACAGGTTAAAGCTCCGTTAAAACAACAGTGATTACAAAGTTGTGACAAACTGCTTTTAATTATTGTCCGCCTAAATTACCTGAACTTTCTGTACGCTTATTTTCATCTTCATTACTTCCTTTACGCTGGCGTGCCGCTTTTACCTGGCTGTTACCAAAGCGTACATTGAAATTCAATTTGAATTGACGGCTTTCCCATTTTGCCAATACATCACTGTGCTGGCCTGCATAATCAATTGTTCCTTTAAAGCGCATAGTATGAAACATATCACTCACAGATGCTTTCAATGTACCTTTTCCTTTCAATACAGTTTTAGATAAACCGCCATCTACACTATACATGGCCCTTGCTTTAAAAGTACCTTGATAAACAGAAGGAGAGTTATAAAAACCACTCAGCTCAGCTTTGTATCCTTTACCTAAATTGAAACTGTTCTGCATGTAAAAGCTCAGCGCCGCTACATCTACATTTATCTTATGGGCATCATCGTTACCTAAATTAGCTTTGTATTTTGAGTAATAAGAATTCAGGTTAACAAAGAAGCTGTACCATTTTTTTTGGAAAGGGTAGCTGATATTTAAACTTACGATATCCTGTGTAGCAAGGTTCTTCTTTGTTAAGAAACTTTTAGAACCTAATGTATCAGGTATCTGCGCAAAAATATCTTTAACATGACTGTAATTCAGTTGTGTATTCAGCTTGTATTTATACGTATGTGTCAAACCAAAGCTGTTGGTGTATTGTGGCCTCAGTGCTGTATTACCTTTCATGTACGTGTATTCATTTACTTTGAACTCGAAAGGATTCAGATCCTGGTACACCGGTCTGTCGATACGGCGGCTGAAGGTTAAACCAAACTGGCTCATCGGGTTCTTGTTGAAAGTGATCGCTGCGCTTGGGAAAAGATCTGTGTAGTTTCTTTTTACAGTTGTATCTATTCCTACATAAGATGGCGGGTTACCTGCAGGTGCAATATTTTTCAGTCCTGTTGTTCTGCCATTTGAAACAGTGTTCTCAACACGAACCCCTACCTGCAGCATCACTCCTTTGAAAGCACGGTTGTAGTTTACATACGCCGCATTGATATTTTCTTTATACCGGAAACGGTTGCTGGCATCGTTGTCGTACGTTTCAGTGCCTGTACCATCAACGTTCCAGCGCCTGAAATCGTTATCTGTATTTACAATACCTATCTTACCGCCAAAGCCCAATCTTCCTTTTTTGAAATTCTGTTCATAATCAGCTTTGATAGCGAAGATATCAATATCAGTAGGCGATACGGTCCTGTATGTTTTGCTGTCGATCTTTACATCACTCGTGCCCTGGTAAAAATCATTCGGCTGGTATTGATTGTTGCGGATGTTATAAAAGCTATAGTCAGCATCAATGTTCAATTCTTTTCCACCAGTTACAGCATAACGGTAGTTAAGGTTGAAGTTCATATTGCTCCTTTTGGTAGCATTATCGCTGCTGGCCAGTAAGGTTCTGTCAACAGTATTGGTAGGCGCATAAATAATATACATTGGCCCTTTTGTCTGGATATCGTTATCCGATATATTACCGTTAACTACAGCGCCAAAAGTGCTGTTCTTGGTAAGAAAGAAATCAATACCCGCTTTGAAATTATGGGCGTATTTATTTTTTTGCAGTATCCTGTTCTTCTGATCAAATAAAGAATCCAGTTGTTCACGATGTAAACTGAAACTGCTTTCATTCAATCCCTGGCTGTAATTGTAGCTACCGAAAGCATTGTATTTGCCATTGCGGTGATTAAGCGACAGGCCGCCATTATATTTAGCATAAGTGCCAATATTATAACCTGCATTGGCAGTACCGTTGGTACCAAATGTTTTGTTCTTTTTCAGTTTGATATTGATGATACCTGCATTACCAGCAGCTTCATATTTTGCAGAAGGGTTGGTGATCAGTTCGATCGCTTCAACCTGTGTTGATTGCAATGATTTTAAATAAGCCGCAAGATCAGCACCTGAAAGCGGGCTTGGCTTACCATCAATGTACACCTGTACACCATTTTTGCCGGCAAGGGTAAGATTATCATCTTTATCTACCATTACACCTGGCGCCCTGCGCAGCAGTTCCAGCGCATCGTTACCAACAGCGTTGATAGTACCTTCCACATTCAGGATGGTCTTATCTGCCTTCACTTCCACAATTGGTTTTTGACTGGTTACAGTTACTGCCTGCAGATTTTTGGCAGCAGTTTGCACCGATATGGCAGGAACAGTAGCAGTTTCGCCGTCCTTAACTTCGAAAGCAGCCGAAGCAGCATTCTTCATAGCAACAGCACTGGTAGTAACGAAATAGCTGCCTGCTTTTACAGGAGTAATTTCGTAATGGCCCTTACTGTCGGTAACACCGGTCTTTACAATAGAAGAATCTTTTGATTTGTGCAGTATTACCGTAACGGCATTCAATGCTTTACCATTGTTGTCATTAACCTGGCCGGTAACTTTTGAGGTGTTCTGCGCATTAACATGGAATGAGCAGAAGAGTACGGTTGCAATAAGCAGCAGTTTTTGTTTCATGATTTATACTTTAAAAATCTGGCGCAAAAGTACATTATGACTTTTGTAATAGGAAGGTAAAAATTAATAAAAGTCAAAATATTATGATGAGTGGTGACGGGCCACACTTATGTTTTTTATTATGGTTTCCTGGAAAATGATGCGCTGAGCAAGGAGAAGTATTGCAACCCCTTCATCGCCATGCCGTTGTGCAGCAATGCAGGGCAATCGTAAATCGTAAATCTAAAATCCTAAATTGGCTGTACCTTTGCCGCCATTTATGAAGACAAAAAGCTTAAAGAAAGATAAGGTCAATATCATTACGCTGGGATGCAGTAAGAATATGGTAGACAGTGAAGTACTGAGCGGTCAGCTGCAGGCGAACGAGATAGATGTGGTACATGAGAATGCCAAAAAGGACCATAATATCGTTATCGTAAACACCTGCGGCTTTATCGAAAAAGCAAAAGAAGAAAGCATCAATACGATCTTAGACCAGGTAGAGCTGAAGAGAAGAGGAAAATTAGACAAAGTGTATGTAACAGGTTGTTTAAGCGAACGCTATAAAAATAATTTAGAAACAGAGATACCGGAAGTGGATGCATATTTCGGCACGATGGAATTGCCGATGATCTTAAAGCAATTTGAAGCAGATTATAAAGCCGATCTTATTGGCGAACGTTTGTTGTACACGCCACAGCATTATGCGTATATGAAAATAAGCGAAGGCTGTAACCGTACCTGTTCTTTTTGCGCCATCCCGCTGATGCGTGGCACGCATGTAAGCCGGCCGATAGAATCATTGGTGGATGAAGCAAAGCGACTGGTGCAACGTGGCGTAAAAGAAGTAATGCTCATTGCACAGGAACTTACTTATTACGGGCTGGATATTTACAAAAAAAGAGCATTGCCAAAACTGCTGCATGCATTAGCTGATGTGGAAGGGTTGGAGTGGATACGGTTGCATTATGCTTATCCTTCCAAATTCCCTATTGAGATCATTGATGCGATGAAGGAAAGGGAAAATATTTGCAACTATCTCGACATGCCTCTGCAACATGCAGCTAATAATATGCTTAAGGCGATGAAGCGGCAGATAACAAGAGAAGAAATGGAAGACCTTGTAGGTGATATCCGTTACCGCATTCCGGGCATTTGTCTGCGTACCACACTGATCGCAGGATTTCCCGGCGAGACGAGAGATGATGTGGAAGAACTGAAAACCTTTTTACAAAAAATGCGCTTTGACAGGGTAGGCATATTTACTTACAGCCACGAAGAAAGTACCAGCGCTTATGATCTTATTGATGATGTTCCGGCTGAAGAAAAAGAAGAGCGGGCGCAGGAGATCATGGAAGTGCAGCAGGAGATAAGCCTGGAGAAGAACCAGGAAAAAATAGGAAAGACATTTAAAGTTATCATTGATAAAAAAGAAGCCGGCAGGTACCTGGGCCGTACAGAATTTGATAGTGTGGAAGTAGATAATGAAGTGATCATACAAAGCAAAAAGAAACTAACGATAGGTGAATTTGTAAATGTAAAGATCACGAAGGCTTATGATTATGATATTGAAGGTGAAGTAGTTTAAATCTTATCTTTGGTTGTGCAAAAAATTTATGCTGATATAGAATTGATAAATGCCCATGATGTGGCTTTGGCAAAAAGGAATATAATCGGCAATGAAGAAGTAAAAAAAGTTTCATTGAATATGCTGGTTGACACTGGGGTTTTTATGATGGGTATTAATGAAACGATACAAGCACAATTAAAACTGTCATTTGTTGAAAAGCGTAAAGTGCGGGTTGCTGATAATCACGTTGTTGAATATGATGTAGTAGGACCTGTACATGTAAAATTTGCCAACAGAAAAGCAACTTGCAATGCATTTGTATTGCCCGGTGATAGCGAACCGCTTTTAGGAGCTATCCCGATGGAAGAGATGGATGTACTGATTCATCCTTTGCGCCAGCAACTGGTGGTAAACCCGGAACATCCTAATTATGCGGTTTTAAAAATGAAATGATATTAATGGTATGATCATTTAATTAAAGATACATGGATTGTATTGCCCAAAAACTATCTTACGAGCAAACCGGTTTTTTTAGTAAAATAGTTATCGATTATATTAACGAAGCTGCGCCATTAAAACCTTTCTATACACATCCTGTTTCTATAAAAGGCATCAAAGCAGCAATTGAAGAACGAAAGAATTTTTCCACCGATAGAAAATTATTGCATAGCGAATTACAAAAGCAATATGCATCGCTTGAAGTAAATAAAAAAGTAAGCGACAATATTGACCGGCTTTTGTTAGAAAATACCTTCACCATCACTACGGCTCACCAACCCAATATTTTTACAGGACATTTATATTTCATTTATAAGATACTGCATGCTGTAAAGCTTGCCGAAGAGTTAACAGAACAATTACCCAGCTTCAATTTTGTACCGGTATTTTATATGGGCAGCGAAGATGCCGACCTGGAAGAACTGGGCCATATTTATATCGACGGGGAAAAATACGAATGGCAGACCCAACAGACCGGTGCAGTGGGGAGAATGAAGGTAGATAAGGCACTGGTTAAATTAATTGATACAATAAGCGGCCAGGTAACTATCCATCCGTATGGTGAAGAGATCATTGCCTTAATGAAAGTTTGCTATAAAGAAGGCGTAACAATTGAGCAGGCTACTTTACAATTGGTAAACAGTTTGTTTGGCGAATATGGCCTGGTTATTTTATTACCAGATAACCCCGCATTAAAAAGAGCATTCATCCCTGTTGTAGAAAAAGAACTGGATGAACAATTCTCTCATAAAGCGGTAACGGAAACCGTAGCACAATTTCCGCAGGAATATAAAGTGCAGGCAAGCGGCCGAGAACTGAATTTATTTTATCTTAAAGATGACAGCAGGGAAAGAATAACTGAAGAACATTCAACATTCAGCATTCATAATTCAACAGTTGAGTTTGATAAAGCAGGAATAAAGAAAGAACTGCAGCAATACCCCGAACGTTTCAGTGCCAATGTGATCCTTCGTCCTGTTTTCCAGGAAATGATATTGCCGAATATTGTTTTTATCGGAGGTGGCGGAGAGATCGCTTACTGGCTGGAATTAAAAAAAGTATTCGAAGCTGTGACGGTTCCTTTTCCGGTAATGGTGGTGCGTAATTCTTTTATGTTCATCAACTCAGCAACAAAAGCATTGGCGGAAAAACTGCAATTCAAAAGCGTTGATCTATTTAAAAAAGAACTGGACCTGCTGAATGACCTGGTAAAGCGTGACAGCAAAGTAGTGCTTAGCCTTCAGAATGAAAAGCAGCAACTGATTGCTTTATATACAGAGATGAAAGTCATTGCTGGCGCCGTTGATAAAAGCCTGTGGGCACATACAGAAGCTTTGCAAACGCAGGCATTGAAAAAAATAACAGCGCTGGAGAAAAAGATGCTGAGGGCAGAGAAGAAAAAATTTGAAGCACAGCAGCGCCAGTTGCATAAATTAAAGACACAATTATTTCCTCATAATAGCTTACAGGAACGTATTGAGAACGTTATGCCGTTCTATGCTAAATGGGGCAAAGGATTTATAGAAGCAGTTTATAAGAATTCGAATGGATTGAAGCAGGAATTTGTTGTATTAGAAGAAGAATAGCTTTAGTGTCTACTTCTGCTTTTTTTCATAAAGAAATAATAACCTTCCTTTTTAAAAATAACCAACAGCTTCCACTACATTCGGGAAAATATTTTTAAAACTCAAAAAACAAAAATTGCCATGACAAATCAAGAGATCGCAACACGTTTGTATGAACTGTGCCAGCAGGCGCAATACGAAACTGCACACAAGGAATTGTATGCACCCGATGCCACCAGCACCGAAAGCAATATGCAGGGAGGCCGTGAAACAGCAACAGGTATGGAAGCCATCAAAGCAAAAGGCGAACAATTCAGATCGATGGTAGAAGAAATGTTCGGCGGTTATACCAATGAGCCAAAAGTATTTGGCAAGTACATTTTTATGGAAATGGGAATGGATGTAAAAATGAAAGGTATGGACAGGATGAACATGGTAGAAATGTGCCGTTACGAAATAAAAGATGGCAAGATCGTTGCAGAAGAGTTCTACTACTAAACTATATGGTATTTAACAGGTAATATTTACTAAGTAATGCTTGTAAATATTACCTCTTACTTATTGAATATTACTGCTTATCAAACTCATTCCTGTACCCCATCCGGTCCACGTTCTTCACACTCTCCATTACAATATCATCCTGGTATTCTTTAAAGGCTTCCAGTTTGCCGGCAATAGAAGTATCATGCAGGGCTAAAATTTGCGCAGCCAGGATACCTGCATTCTTTGCACCGTTCAAGGCTACGGTTGCTACAGGAACGCCATAAGGCATTTGTAAAATAGACAACATAGAATCCCAGCCATCGATAGAGTTGGATGATTTTACCGGAACACCGATCACCGGCAGGATGGTTTGAGCTGCCACCATGCCCGGTAAATGTGCTGCGCCGCCGGCACCCGCAATGATCACTTTCAATCCTCTTTCCTTAGCCTTGGCAGCATAGTCACGCAGGCGCTCCGGCGTACGGTGCGCCGAAACTATAGTAAGCTCAGGCTCTACTTCAAACTGGCGCAGCATTTCAGCAGCTCCCTTCATAATGTCAAGATCGCTTTCGCTACCCATTATAATTCCAACAAGAGGACCCATATAATTTAATTTTACGCAAAGGAAAGATAATTATGGCAAATGATTTAAGCGTTTTTTTATGATCAAAATCGTTGTTTAATTGTTGGCATAGTTTTATGTTTGTATTTCTGCCAGCTTAAGCACGCCAATTACCGTTTATGTATTGTTAATGAACCCCGATGGGTAAATCAGCTATATTTGATTTACTTATCAATAATCAGAAGGAATTATGCGCTTCATTTTTAAGGGTATTTTAGTAGTCGCCTTACCTGTTCTTTTAGTTAATTGCGGCAGCAAAAAAAAATCAGCAGACAAACCCAAAGAAACACCTCCTGTTCTAGTCGATGTCATTATTGCTCAAACGCAACCTATTACCAATGTGATAGAAGCCAACGGTACGGTAATAGCTACCGAATTTGTAGAGCTTCATCCCGAAGTAAGCGGTCGCCTTACCTATCTAAATTTTCCTGAAGGCAAGCCGATCGGCAAGGGTGCCGTAGTAGCCCGGGTAAATGATGCCGACCTTCGTGCGCAGGTAGCCAAAAGCAGGGTGCAATTGCAGCTGGCCGAAAAAACGATTGAGCGATATAAGCCATTGCTTGACATCAATGGTATCAACCAGGCCGATTATGATGCGGTGGTGAACCAGGCCAATGGTTACCGTGCTGATATAGCTTATACATTGGCACTCATTGATAAAACCGTTATCAGGGCGCCTTTCAGTGGTATTGCAGGTTTAAGGCAGGTAAGCCCGGGCGCATATGTAACGCCATCCACCATCATTGCTACATTGCAGCAAACCAAAGAAGTGAAAATAGATTTTACCTTACCGGAAATGTACAGCAATGTTATTGCCAATGGCGCCACTGTTGATGTAGCGCTCGACGATACTTCGCAGGTAAGGGCGAAGGCCACCATCATTGCTATTGAACCGGGAGCCAATACCGATACCCGCAACCTGAAAGTGCGTGCCGTGTTGCAGGAAGGGAAATCGAACCCGGGAGCTTTTGTAAAAGTTTTTATTGATGCCGGAAAAACAAGGCAGTCAATAAAAGTGCCTACCAACTGCATCATTCCTGATGATAAGAATAACCAGGTGATACTGGTAAAGAATGGCAAAGCCAATTTTGTAAATGTACAAACCGGTGTGCGGGGAGATAATACCGTAGAAATATTGAAAGGTATAAATGTTGGAGACAGTATTGTGGTAACGGGTGTTTTATTCGCCCGTCCGAAAAGCGTATTAAAAGTACGCAGTGTAAAAAAACTGGAAGACCTTGACAGGCCGGTAAACAGCAATTAGCCTGCCGTGTAAAAGTGTTCCACACTTTGTAGAAGATTTTGCAACATTGATTTGGTAAAATAAGATAGTTCTGAGCATGAATATTTCCGAGTTTTCGTTGAAGCGGCCGGTGTTTGCCACCGTGATGAACCTGATGATCATCCTGTTTGGCGTGGTAGGCTATACTTTTTTAGCGATACGTGACTACCCTGCTATCGACCCTGCTATCATTAACGTACGTACTTCTTATACGGGTGCCAACCCCGATCTTATCGAAAGCCAGATTACCGAGCCCCTGGAAAAGCAGATCAATGGTATACCCGGTATTAAGACTATTACTTCATCGAGCACGCTGGGCAGCAGCAATATTTCTGTAGAATTTGAATTGGGTGTTGACCTGGAAGCTGCTGCCAGTGATGTAAGGGATAAAGTAGGCCAGGCCAGCCGGAGCTTGCCGCAGGATATAGATGCACCGCCGGTAGTAACCAAAGCAGATGCAAACAGCGATTTCATTTTGATACTCGCCGTACAAAGCCGTACCAAAGGTTTGCTTGAATTGAGCGATTATGCAGAGAATGTGTTGCAGCAACAGTTTCAAACCATCAACCAGGTAAGTGCAGTAAGTATATTTGGCCAGAAGCGTTATGCTATGCGTATCTGGCTGGATCCTGATAAGATGAATGCGCAAGGAGTAACGTTCTCTGATATACGCACTTCACTTAATAATGAAAACATCGATCTTCCGCCGGGAAAGATATACGGCAACAATACTGAGCTTACCATTAAAACATTAGGAAGACTAAGTACCGAAAAGGATTTTCAGAATTTGCTGCTTAAAGAAGACAGTACGGGTATAGTACGGCTCAGCGATGTAGCAAGAGTGGAGATCGGTCCGGAAGATCTGGAGCAGAGCTGGAAATATAATGGGGTAAATGCTGTAGGTATCGTGATCATACCGCAGCCGGGCGCCAATAATATCCAGATAGCCGATGACTTTAACAAGAAGCTGGAAGATATCAAGAAGACGAATAAAACGGATATCGAGATGAACGTGTTGCTCGACAACACCGTGAATATCCGTAAATCAATAAAGGAAGTAGAAGAAACATTGATGATCTCTTTTGCACTGGTGGTGCTGGTGATCTTTTTCTTTTTCCGCGACTGGCTGATTGCTATCCGTCCGCTGATAGACATACCCATCTCACTGGTAGCTACTTTTTTCATCATGTATTTCTCTGGCTTCTCCATCAATATATTAACATTGCTGGGTATCGTGCTGGCAACGGGATTGGTGGTAGACGATGGTATCGTGGTCACGGAAAATATATTCAGCAAGTTTGAAAGAGGCATGCCTATACGGCAGGCCGCTGTAGAAGGCAGTAAAGAGATCTTCTTTGCGGTGATCTCTACATCTATCACACTTGCCGTAGTGTTCCTGCCGGTAATATTCCTGGAAGGCTTTATCGGCCGCTTGTTCAGGGAGTTTGGGGTAACGCTGGCAGCAGCGGTATTAATATCGGCATTGGTATCATTGACCATTACGCCAGTACTAAATGTGGTGCTTAGCCGCAAAAAAGCAGGGCATGGTAAATTTTATATGAAAACGGAGCCATTCTTTACAGGAATGGAAAATGGTTACAAGCGCTGGCTGACCGGTTTCTTAAAAGTAAGATGGATATCCCTGGTAATAATCGGGGCATGTGCGGTGATCATCTTCCTTATCTTCAATACCCTGCAAAGTGAGATAGCGCCGCTGGAAGACAGGAACAGCCTGCGTTTTACAGTCACGGCTGCCGAAGGCACCAGCTTCAGCAAAATGCAGCAGATAACAGATGATATCAGTAATTACCTGTACGATTCTGTTAAGGAAAGAGACTTTGTGTTTGCCCGTACACCTGCAGGAGCTGTTAACAGTTCGCAACCTCGTCTTGGGTTGGTACCTCCTGATGATAGAGACAGGAGCCAGGCGAAGATCGCATCCGATTTGCAACGGAAATTATTGCGCTTTAATGAGGCCCGCATATCAGTAGTGCAGGAACAAACTATTGCAGTAGGTGCTGGATCCAAAGGCGGATTGCCGGTACAATATGTTCTGCAGAACCAGGATATTAATAAGTTAAAAGAAGTGATCCCGAAATTCCTGGATGAGGCAAGGAAAGATAAGACCTTCAATACGGTTGATGTGAATTTGAAATTCAACAAACCCGAGATCGAACTTTCACTGGACAGGATGAAGATCAAAGACCTTGGGCTGTCATCGCAGGATGTAGTGTCTGCCCTGCAGGCAGCATTTTCCGGCGGAAGGCTGGCCTATTTTATTAAGAACGGTTTCCAGTATTCAGTGATCGCACAGGTGGACCGCAGCGACAGGTCTGATCCTACCGATATCACAAAGTTATACGTAAAGAATAACAGGGGGCAACAGATACCGGTGAGTGCTGTTGTAAAACTGGAAGAGAACAGTGCACCTTCTACCTTGTATCACTATAACCGTTATAAGGCAGCAACTATTTCTGCTTCGCTTGCAGATGGAAAAACGGTTGGCGATGGGGTGAAGGCGATGGATGCTATTGCGAAACGCTTATTGGACCAGAGTTTCCAGACTTCGCTTACAGGACCTTCAAGGGACTATGCAGAAAGTTCCTCCAACATAGCTTTTGCATTTATGCTGGCGCTGATATTGATCTACTTGATCTTAGCTGCACAGTTTGAAAGCTTTATAGATCCCCTTATCATCATGCTTACTGTACCATTGGCGTTGGCCGGTGCATTGCTAAGCCTGTGGATATTCGGGCAAACCTTAAATATATTTTCAGAGATAGGTATGATCATGCTGATAGGATTGGTAACGAAGAACGGTATCCTTATTGTGGAGTTTGCCAATAAGCGAAGAGAGCACGGACTGAGTAAACTGGAAGCCATACTGGAAGCAGCCGAACAACGTTTGCGCCCGATATTGATGACGAGCCTTGCTACTTCACTCGGAGCCTTGCCCATTGCATTGAGCCTTGGCGCTTCTTCCGCAAGCCGTGTACCGCTGGGTATTGTAGTAGTGGGTGGTATCCTGTTTTCGTTGATCTTAACCTTGTTTGTTATCCCTTGTATTTACATGTTCCTGGCAAGTAAGCACAAAACCGAAAAGGTAGTTACCACAACTACAGAAACACAGGCAAGCGAACAAACAACGCAAGCAACTGAAAAAACAGAAACGCTTAAACCTGCAACCGAACCTGGAAAAAATAAGGAAGATAATTCAACCGGTACTGGTGAGAGTGCTCCAAAAAATAATGATATTTAACGTGATACTAGAAAGATGAAAAAAATAGTTTTCTGCATTGTATTGTTATCAAGTGTTTCTTTCAGCAGGGGGCAAGGTGTTTTGACACTGCCTGATGCTGTCAATATCGCTTTGAAGAACAGCCTGGATATTCAGTTAGGTAAGAATACCATTGATGCCAACACGATATTGAATAACTACGGTGTGGCAGGAGGTTTGCCATTGGTTACAGGAGATGTAAGCGATGAAGAGCAGGTATCCAATATCAACCAGAAATTAAGCAACGGTACATCTACAAAAAAAAATGGATCGGCAACCAATGCGTTCAATGCCGGTGTTAGCGGAAGTATATTATTGTATAACGGTGGAAGGGTAATAGCTACCAAGCATCGTTTGGAAGAACTGGAAAAGCAAAGTAAGATACAACTGAACTCAAGGATACAAAATGTAATGGCTGAGGTAATGACAGCTTATTATGATATCGTACGCCAGCAGAGTTATGTAAAGACCATCGACAGGTCTATCGATGTATCACAACAACAGTTAACGATCATTAAAGTAAGGCAGAGTGTTGGATTAGCCAATAATGCCGATCTTTTCCAGGCGCAGATAGACCTTAATGCACTGGTACAATCAAAGCAATCGCAGTTGACCATCATCGACCAGGCAAAGACAGAATTGCTGCGGCTGCTTACTTTAAAACCCGACAGCGTCATTTCAATTGAAGATACTATATTGGTCGACAGGTCGATCGTATTAGGTGATATCCTCAACAACCTCAACAAGAATGCTGATATACAGGCAGCCGAAGAACAGGTAAGGATCAATGAATACATTGTAAAGGAAACTTCTGCGCTGCGCTATCCTTCTGTAAGAGGTACAGCGGGTTTTAATTTTGTGAGGAACAAAGCAGGCGCAGGGCAGGTATTGCTGAACCAGAACTATGGGCCTACCATCGGTGTTTCTATCGGCATACCTATTTATAACGGATCGATATACCGGCGACAGAAACAGGTAGCAGAAATAGACGTTAAAAATGCCGACATCAATAAAAGGATCTTAGAAAGAGATTACAGTGCACAGGTAGTAAAATCTTACCAGTCTTATGTTTCTTCACTGCAACAATTACAAGCGGAGCAGAATAATTATGATACTACATTGAAATTACTGGATGTTATTTTGAAAAGATTTCAGCAGCGTTTTTCTACTATTGTTGACGTAAAGAACGCACAGCAGAGCTTTGAAGAATCAGGATACCGGCTGGTTAATTTAAGTTATGCAGCCAAGAGTGCTGAGATCGAATTGAAGCGGTTGGCCAACCAGTTAACATTTTAATTTTTTTAACCGCAAAGACGCGGAGGCGCAGAGATGACCAATAGTTATTTTGTAATAACTTTTACCAAACTTTTTATCCTGTTAGCCTGGTGTATCAGTTCCTGTTTTTCTTTACTGATAACAGTGATATGTCCCATCTTGCGGCCGGGCTTGGTTTGTTTTTTACCATAAATATGCACAAACACATTTTCTATCTCCAGTATCTCTTTCAATCCTTCATAATAAGCATCGCCGGAATAGCCTTCGGCGCCTAAAAGATTTACAATAGCCGCAGGTAAAATATGTTCGGTACTGCCCAATGGATAGTTCAATAATATTCTCCACAGCATATCAAACTGCGAACTGTAATTGGCTTCTATAGTATGATGCCCGCTGTTATGCACTCTTGGCGCTGTTTCATTTACCAGCACATTATCCTTATCATCTACAAATAGTTCTACAGCAAAAATGCCCGGGCTCTTTAATTCCTTTACTACTTTCAAGGCGATAGCTTCTACTTTCCACAAAACCTTTTCAGGCAGTTCGGCAGGGCTTATCTGGTAATCCAGTAAATTAAGCCGCTGGTCAAATACCATATCCACGCAGGGATATAAAGCCGTTTCACCATTATCAGCCACAGCTACAATTACAGCGATCTCTTTTTTTATGGTCACCATTTTTTCCAGCACCGCAGGCGCATCAAATCCTTTGGCAATATCATCTTTCGTTTTTATCACCTGTACACCGCGGCCATCATACCCACCCATGCCTGTTTTATGTACAGCTGGTAAAAACGCCGCATGTTGATTTAACTCATTTATATTTTGCGTAACAACAAATTCAGAGGTCGGTATCTCATTGTCTTTATAGAATTGTTTTTGTAAGATCTTATTCTTGATGATCTTTAATGCCGCAGGCTTAGGATAGATCTTTACACCCTCGCTTTCCAGTTTTTCCAGCGCAGCTTCATTCACGCTTTCTATTTCAATGGTCAGTACATCAAGCCCTTTGCCGAAATTATATACGTCATCAAATGAAGTAATATCGCCCTTGGTAAAATGATGGCATAAATGTGCAGCCGGGCATGCTGCATCATTTTCGATTACGAAGGTTTCTACCGGGTAATTGGCTGCCGCCTGTAATAACATTCTGCCGAGTTGGCCGCCGCCAAGTATGCCTGCCCTGAGCGTAGTTGAAGGGTTGGCAGACCGAGCGAAGTCGAGGTCCTTTTCCAAATCTTTATATTTATGATGAGAAAGATTATTGCATTGCGAAAGTAACTGAAGCTTGTGAAAATTCCCATTTTATCAATGCTTCTTTCTTTGCTCTTGACCAGCCTTTAATTTGTCTTTCTCTTTCAACAGCATCTTTTAAAAACGGGATGGTCTCATAGTATTTTAAAACTAAAGGGCGTTTATTAAATGTGTAGCAGGTTTCATAAGGCCGTTCACATGTTCTTCAAACCGCCTGGTGAGGTCGTCAGTTAAACCTGTGTAATAAGAACCGTCATTGCATAAAATAATATAGATGTAATAGGCTTCTTGAGAGGTATTATAAATCATGATGCAAGATAATAATTGTGCAGTTTTGTAATTGCCCGTTTTTCGACTTCGCTCGTTTTTCGACTTCGCTCAAAACTGGCAACTCATCCTTCGACTTCGCTCAGGACTCTAAACCATCAAATAAATTATATATCTTTGTTACAACAACATGACTCCCGATTATCCACATAAGATCTTCGAAGATAAACGCTGCCATTACAATCTGCTGATGGAGGTTTTAGCTATGGATGCGCAATTTGCTGCATAGCGTTGTTGACGTACAAGAGTGCGATCCAACACCACTTAATAGATATTCAAAAGCTTGTTCCTAAAAAATAAAACGGGCAATGAAATATACCAATACAAATCATTAACAACATAATCTTCTCTTTTTTCCGCCAGCTGGCGGAGATTAAGGGGCTTCAAACCTATTTTTATGATAAGTGAATTAACAACAGAAAAGCAAACTCCTGTAACAGATTTTTTACCATTGAATGGTACCGACTATGTAGAATTTTATGTAGGCAATGCCAAACAGGCAGCACATTTTTATAAAACCGCTTTTGGTTTTCAATCATTGGCATATGCCGGTCCCGAAACAGGCATGATGGATAAAGTAAGTTATGTGATACGTCAAAATAAACTCACGTTTGTATTAACAACACCATTGCGTATCAACAACGAAATTGCCGACCATATTTATAAGCATGGCGATGGGGTTAAATTTTTAGCATTGAAAGTGGATGATGCAGCAAGTGCCTGGAACGAGACCACCAAACGCGGCGGCAAAAGCTATATGGAGCCCACCACATTGAAAGATGATACTGGTGAAGTAGTATTGAGCGGTATCCATACCTATGGCGATACCGTGCATTTATTTGTAGAAAGAAAAAATTATAACGGCGTGTTCATGCCGGGCTTTAGGGAATGGAAAACGGTTTATAACCCAACAGAAACAGGCTTGTTATATGTAGATCATTGCGTAGGAAACGTAGGATGGAACCAGATGAACCCATGGGTAAAATTTTATGAAGATGTAATGGGCTTCAGGAATATTTTAAGCTTCGATGATAAGGATATCTCTACAGAATATTCTGCTTTGATGAGTAAAGTAATGAGCAATGGAAATGGTTATGTGAAATTTCCGATCAACGAACCTGCCGAAGGAAAAAAGAAAAGCCAGGTAGAAGAATACCTTGATTTTTATAATGGCGAAGGTGTGCAGCACGTTGCTATTGCAACAGCAGATATTGTAAAGACAGTAAAAGAACTGCAAAACCGCGGTGTGGAATTTTTAAAGATACCGGAGAGTTATTATGCAGATGTACTGGATAGAGTTGGAAAGATAGATGAAGACCTTCAACCATTAAGTGAACTGGGGATTTTAATTGATCGTGATGATGAAGGTTATCTATTACAGATATTCAGCAAACCTTTGGAAGACAGGCCAACTTTGTTCTTCGAGATCATACAACGTAAAGGCGCCAAAAGTTTTGGTAAAGGAAACTTTAAAGCTTTGTTTGAAGCACTGGAAAGAGAACAGGATGCAAGGGGAAACCTGTAATATTGTTCTATGAAAGTAGTGCCTATACAAACGGTTCATCTATTTCCTGTTATTGATAAAATGCTGATCGAATTATTGCGGTCGCTTACACCGGAAGAATGGAACAAACCTAGTATTGCCAAACTGTGGACGGTAAAGGATATTGCCGCTCACTTATGGGATGGCAACTTGCGTACACTTTCTTTTTCAAGAGATAAATATTTTGGGCAACAAACTCCGGCGGTTAATTCTTATAAAGAATTGGTTGATTACCTTAACCAGCTAAATGCAGATTGGGTAAAGGCATCAAAAAGAGTGAGTCCCGGAGTATTGACCGACTTGCTGGAATCTTCCGGCAAAGCTTATTGCGATCATATTGCTTCGCTTGATCCTTTTGGCGAAGCCGTATTTTCTGTTGCATGGGCAGGAGAGGAGAAGTCGGCAAACTGGTTTCATATTGCACGGGAATACACCGAAAAATGGATACACCAGCAGCAGATACGTGATGCAGTTAATAAACCGGGCTTAATGACGAAGGAATTATTTTATCCCTTCATCAATACATTTATGCAGGCATTACCGCATACCTACAGAAATATAAGTGCCGATGAAGATACCGTGATCAAAATAACCATTGATACCGAAATAGGCGGCGATTGGTTTTTGCTAAGAAAGAACAACACCTGGAAGCTTTGTTATAGCGCTGATTTTGAGCCAGCAACAAGAGTCAGTATGTCTCCGGATATTGCCTGGAAATTATTTTCAAAAGGAATAACAAGCGCCAATGCATGGAAAGATGTGGCTATAAGCGGCAATGAAATATTGGGAGAAAAGGTGCTGACAATGGTTTCAGTGATGGCTTAATTCATATAAAAATCGATTTTTTAACACTCAAAAATCAATAAAATTATTATTTTCACGTTCAATACACTGAAACTGCCGTCATTCTAACGTGATTAAGAACCTATTCATAAGAACTTTTCTTTTTGTAATGCTGTGTTTTACAACAGCTAACTATTGCTTTTCTCAAGGCACGTATGTTGATTTTCCCCGCACTTCAGTTAAAGTTACCGACCTGCATAACAGGCTGGAAGACACTTTACAAAAGCAGTTTGAAGCCAAAAAAATGTCATGGCCACCTAAGTCATTGTTCATCCGCTCCTTTAAATACGATAAGCAACTGGAAGTATGGGTAAAAAGCGACCTGAAAGAACCTTACCGTCTTTTTAAGACCTATAAGGTATGTATGCAAAGCGGTACTATGGGGCCAAAGCGTATGGAAGGCGATTACCAGGTGCCCGAAGGTTTTTATTATATCAACGAGTTTAATCCCAATAGTAATTACCATCTTTCACTGGGTTTGAATTATCCCAATGCATCCGACAGGATACTGAGCGATTCCGTTCGCCCGGGTAATGATATTTATATTCATGGCAATTGTGTTTCTACAGGTTGCATCGCCATCAGCGATGCACCGATAGAAGAGTTATATCTTATTGCTTCAACCGTAAAAGCAGAGGGCCAGGATTTTATCCCGGTACATGTTTACCCGGTAAAATATAATGTAAAAAAATCGGCAGATTATTTAGCGGAGACAACCAAGTCGAATGCAGCACTCCAAAATTTTTCTACCCAGCTTAAAGAAGCCTTTGATTATTTTGAAGAAAAGAAACAACTGCCTGTGATCATGATAAATAAAAAGGGCCAGTACCTGGTTAACTGATCTCTCTAAAATTTATTTCCGTGTGTTTGTTTTATCAGCCTGTTTATTAAACCGGGAAAAGGTTTAAGCACAGTTATGAACATATTGTTCAGCCAGCTATTGCCAAAAATTTTTTGTATAAACCTTCCTGTTCTCAACCGCTTGCTGAAATGTTTTTTCCATTGTGCAGTATATTCCTGCTCCATCGTTGCTCTTGATATTTTTTTCTGAAGAAAAAGATCGATCTGCCCGAAAGCGATCTTGCTGCCGTGCAATCCCATGCTCATGCCGTTGCCGCAAAGTGGTGTTATCATTCCTGCCGCATCGCCGATCATCAGCACATGCTGTTCTACCTGTTGTTTTTTATCAAAGCTTATCTGCGAGATCACCAAAGGAGTATCGAATAATAATTCGCTTGTTGTAAATATTTTTTTTAGATGTGGATTCTTTGATAACACAGCAGCTTCCATTTCTTTTATAGAGCCGTTACATTGTTGAAGATTGGCAGCAGTAGTGAGATAGCATAAACAATATTTATCGTCTTCAATTTTTACAATGCCGCAATATCCATTTTTGAAATTGTGCAAGGCAATGATATCCGGTGCAAGATCATATTTTACATGGTATTTTATACCGACATAATTATTGAGTTTATTTTTTGCTGCCGCAACAAAAGGGCGTTTCCATTTTACATCAATATTGCTTCGCTTGCCAAAACTTCCGCAGGCTACAGTTGCAAAATAAGTTGCCTTTTCTGCTGTTATCATAAAGCGGTCTTCTTCAAATACAACATCATCTACTTTGTTATTTTCCTTTATGGTTACCCCGGCAGCAAGGGCCAGCTTCATCAATACATGATCGAGCGTAAACCTGCTGATACCAAAGCCACCCAATGGTAACGGGTGTTCAATACATTTCCCATTGGGAGATGAGACCTGTAATTGTTTTAATATAGGTAGATCCATTTGCTTTAGATCAATACCAAGGCTGCATAAAAAATCCCAGGATTCTAAACTGATGTACTCTCCGCAAACTTTATGAAAGGGATATTTTTCTTTTTCAAAAAGAATAACACGATGTTTTGCCTTTACCAGCTGAATAGATAAAGCAAGGCCCGCTAAACCACCGCCGATGATGGCCACATCATATTGTTGCTGATCAGTCACTGTTTGGCATTATGTGTTACTAGATACCGGAAGGCCCATTTCCACCGGATCGTATATTCATTTATTCCTGCTGTACGAAATAATTGCTGCCAGTCTTTTTTAATAAAACTTCTTGCTACTGATAAGCAGGCATCGTTTTTAACTAAATACGATTTGCTGAAGAATTTGGTAATGTATTTTATAAGATAGTATGCCAGCCAATGCCGTTGCAGGTCGTTGATGAAAAAGCCCTTGCTGTTCAATTGCAGCCATTGCAGCATCTGTACCAATTGTTCATCAGTAAGATGATGACAGAAAAGAGAAGAGAAAATGATACCGGGCTTTTTATGTTGCAGATCAACTTTTGCATAATCACTGCAGATCCATTCACAATTCAATTGCGGGTATTGCTGTTTTGCAAATGCAATACATTCAGCATTCATATCTATCCCGATAAAATTTACCGGGATATTTTTTTTATCACAAAACTTTTTTACCGCAAATAAATTATCACCGCCGCCACAACCGATCTCACAGACAGTGATGGTATCGCTTTTATTATTCAGTAATTGCTTTACACCTTGCAATGTTATGGCATGGCCGCCCAGTAATGTGTTGATGGTATTCAGTTCCTTTAAGGTTTGCGCCATAGCATCAAAAGGCACATCATCCGCATCCATCAATTCTTTCTGGTAACTGCGCTGTGTTAAATTTATCATGCTGATAAAATGAATGTTTCCATAGTAAGGCCGGGGCCAAATGCAGCGCCGAATATTTTGCCTGGTTCTTTTTTATTTAGCGAAGCCAATATTTTTTCTAAAACAAATAATACAGTTGGGGAAGACATGTTTCCGTATTCATTCAATACATCATAGCAGTTTTGCAATTGCCCGTTAGTAAAGCCCAGGCTTTTGTGCACTGATTCCAGTATCTTTTTTCCACCAGGATGTATGCACCAATGGGTGATATCATTTTTACTGATGCCGGCGGATCGTAATGCACCGTGTACCAGTTCTTCAAAATCTTCTTCAATAAGGTCAGGAATGAAACTGCTCAGCGTCATTAAGAAACCTTTTGAGGATAATTTCCATGCCATATCGTTACTGCCTTTTGCTGCCACCAGCGAATAAAAGCTATCGATCGTTGCGCCGTCGTCTTCTTCATTTCCCGAAATTAAAACGGCCGCTGCGCCATCGGCAAAGAGCATGCTGCTGGTGATATTATCTATGCTGTGCTCTTTTTGAAAATGCAGCGTACACAATTCCGTACAAACAATAAGCACATTGGCAGTTTTATCTGCTTTGCAAAAAGCATCTGCTAATTTTAATGCATGAATAGCGGCATAGCAGCCCATAAAATTTACAGAAGTACGAAAAGTTGTGGGCGGTAATTTCATCAGCTCCATGATCTCCAGGTCAAGCCCGGGAGCGCTCATGCCGGTGCAGCTTACTGTGATAAGATGTGTGATATTCATTCCTTCTTTTTTCTGAAGGCATTTGTTTATCGCATCCATAGAAAGCTCCGCCGCATATTTTTGAAACCATTCCATCCGCTGTTCCAGTTTTGGAAAAGGCTCCAGGTTTTCTGTAGGAGGATAGAATTGCCATTCGTTAGCGGGAAGGCTGTAATCCGGTATCACCGAATATCTTGTGGTGATGCCACCCTGGTGATAAAGGAACTTTAATTTTCTTTTATCAGCTTCATTCAGTGCATATACATTTTGCATAAAGCCCAATATGCTTTCCTGCTTATGTTCGTACTGCGGCACCGCAGTTCCTATGGCTATAATTTTACTCAAATTGATTCCAAAATAATAATATTAAAAAGGCGGTATTGGTACATGCAGCAGCTATCCAGTTCATTTGCATGGCATGTTTGAAATTTGCTGCTTCGGTGTTTTTTGCCACTTTTACGAACCAACCCGTAAAGTATACGAGTATTGGAAGCAAAAGGATGCTTACCATCACCAATTTATTTTTTTCATTATTATGGATAAACAATCGTGCCATAAAAATCCACGCAAGCAGGTAAACAATGGCACAAAACACGAAAGTGCCCTTGTAGCCTAATTTGTAGCTGATGGTTTGCACGCCGTCATCAAGGTCTTGCCGGTGCTGGTAGATCTGCGTAAGGGGATAAAATCCCCCAATTAATAAGGCGCACACAAGCAAGCCCATCCACGGTACATGAAGATCATGCACGGCGTTGCTGCCGAAATACACCAGCCAGAAAGTTAATGCTCCCTGGAAAATGATGACGGTGAGGTAGCCAATGATGGGATATTTCTTCAGTCTTATTCTGCGGTAACTGTAGGCTTTGGAAGCGCTGATGTATAAAATGATCACGCCGGTAAAAAGCGGCCCGATGATCAGGCTGGCTGCAATAGCTGTACCATCCAAAATGATCGTAACATAATACAGTTGCCTGGATGGAGGAGGGGGCTTTTCCAGTCCGCCGATGCTTTCTGTATCCCTGTCCATAAAACTGTTGTAGCCGTTGCTGGCAGGGTAAATTAAAAAGTGAAGGATGATAAATATCAAGCCTGCATGCCACCAGTTGATATGCGGTACCTGCGATAAGGCAAATAAATATAACGGCGATAAAAAAACAGAAAAGGGTATGCGTAACAATTTTACGGTAGAAGAAGCAGGCATCCGTTTTAAAATTAGTTACACTAAAGTTACAGCATTAATAACTGTATCGTTTCCGTGGTTTTTTGCTCCAGTAAAATGGTCTTACCTTTGGTTTGTTTATCAATAGCTTCATCTGTATAATGGCGAACGGTTAACAGCGTAAGCCCTTTTTGAAGTTTAACATCAAATATTTCTTCTGCTGCCAGCGCCAGTTTTTCTATTTTCTCCGGCTTGTCATCCAGGCAGCAAACCACGCTGATAGCGCCGTTTTGAGAAAGGTTGGGGCGTATCTTGATATCAGCAAACAATTCATACAACCGGCTTACATATTCTTCCCCCACAAAAGAAAAATCCTTGCTGCTCAACTGCATTAATACCTGGCTCTCTTTCAATACAATGACCGGTGGTAAATGATGAACAGGCTTATCGCTGATAACAGTTCCCGGTGCTTCGGGCTGCAAAAAGCAACGCACATGCAACGGAATATTTTTATTTTGTAAAGGCTTTATCGTTTTCGGGTGAATGACCTGTGCACCATAATAGGCCATTTCAATTACTTCATTGTAACTGAGCTTGTCAATAAAAACTGCATCGGGAAATTGTTTGGGATCGGCATTCATCACGCCTTCCACATCTTTCCATATCGTTTGGCTTTCAGCATTCAGCATATTGGCAAAAATGGCGGCGCTGTAATCACTGCCTTCTCTTCCCAACGTAGTGCTTTCATTTTCATCGGTAGCGCCAATAAAGCCTTGCGTGAGCACAACATTACAATTCTCAAAAAGCGGCACGATCGTATCATTGATCTTTTGTTGTGTAAAATTCCAGTTTACATTGGCATCCCTGAAATTATTATCGGTACGCACAATATCACGTACATCCACCCATTTATTGGGCACACCGTTTTCGTTGAGATAACTGCTTATCATTGATGTGCTCAGCAACTCACCACAACAAACGATCTGGTCGTAATAATAATCATAACCCCTGACCGGCTTATCGTGAAGCAACCATTCTATTTCGGTAAAAAAATCTTTCAGGCGGTTCTCGGCTTCCTGCCAGTTTTTAGTAACCAGGTACTTCAGCATATTCAAATGCGAATCCTTAACCTGTTGAAATAACCGGATCGCATCCTCTTTACGGCCCTCAAAAAAAGCATCTACCACTTTTTCCAGCGCATTGGTGGTTTTGCCCATGGCAGATATGATCACCAGCAGTTGCTCGCCTTCGTATGAACGCAGGATGGCCCCTGCATTTTGTATCCTTTCTACGCTGTTGATGCTGGCGCCGCCGAATTTGAAAACCTTCATAATGTTTAATGTGCAGATTGGTGAGTGTGCAAATAGCCAAATGTGTGAATGTGCATATTCGTTCATTTGCACATGCGCACATTCCCTTAATTTCCTACTTTTGAGGCACAAATCTAAAATCTAAAATCACAAATCTGAAATATATTATGGCTACTAACCGCAGAGTACAGACCTTAGATGAATTCACTATCCAGCAGATGAGAGACTTTCCGCAGGCAACAGGCGAATTGGCCGGTCTTTTAAGAGATATCGGTCTTGCCGCAAAACGGGTAAATACAGAAGTGAACAAAGCCGGGCTGGTAGATATACTGGGCGATACGGGAGAGGTGAATGTACAAGGCGAGGAAGTAAAGAAGCTGGATATTTATGCCAACGAGCAGTTCATCGGTGTGTTGAAGCATGGTATAAGCTGCGCCGGTATCGGCAGCGAGGAGATGGACGATATCGTGATCTTTGATGACGAAACAAGTAATAAAAGCAAATACGTCTGCCTTTTCGATCCGCTGGATGGCAGCAGCAATATTGATGTGAATGTTTCTATCGGTACCATCTTCAGTGTTTACCGCAGGATCAGTGAACTGGGCAAGCCCGCAACAGAAGCCGACTTTTTACAGCCGGGCAATAAGCAGGTAGCAGCAGGATATATTATTTACGGTTCTTCCACGATGCTGGTATATGCTACAAGAAGAGGGGTAAATGGTTTTACGCTCGACCAGGCCATTGGCGAATTTACCTTGAGTTATCCTGATATTGTTTGTCCGCCAACCGGTAAAATATATTCGGTGAACCACGGCAACTTTTTTCAATACAATGAAGGGGTGAAAAAATATATTACAGCCTGCCAGAAAAAGGATAAGAGCAATGGCGGTCCTTATACACAACGCTATATCGGCAGCATGGTAGCCGATGTGCACCGTAATCTATTAAAGGGCGGTATCTTTATGTACCCTGCTATTACGGATAAGCCAAAAGGAAAGCTGAGGTTGTTGTACGAGTGCAACCCCTGTGCTTTTATTGTAGAAAAAGCAGGCGGTATTGCAACCAATGGCACACAGCGGATACTGGATATACAGCCAACCAGGCTGCACCAGCGTACGCCGATGTTCATTGGCAGTAAATTGATGATGGAGGAATTGGAAAGTTTTACAAAAGCAGAAGAAAAATAATGACACTAATTAAAACGAATTACACTAATTATAAAGCAAACAAATTCGTGTAATCAGTGCAATTTGTTTAATTCGTGGTAAAAAAATAAATAATGAAAACAATAATCTCAGTTAAAGAACTAAAGAAAAATTACGGCACATTTGAAGCGGTAAAAGGAATTTCTTTTGATGTATTTGAAGGAGAGATATTTGGTTTGCTTGGCCCTAACGGCGCAGGCAAATCAACTACACTGGAGATCATTGAAACGCTTCGTGAAAAGACCAGCGGCGAAGTGATCGTGAATGAGATTAACCTTGATAAAGACCCCGATGCAATAAAACGCATGATCGGCGTGCAACTGCAGACTTCCGGTTTTTATCCCGGGCTGAACCTGGTAGAACTGATCGAATTATTCGGTGGTTTATACAACCAGCCGGTAAAGCCGATGGAATTCTTAAAACTGGTGAACCTGGAAGATAAAGCAAAGAATAAATTCAAGGAATTGAGTGGCGGACAAAAGCAACGCTTTTCTATTGCCACTACGCTTATCAATAAACCAAAGATCATTTTTTTGGATGAGCCTACTACCGGGCTTGACCCACAGGCAAGAAGGAATTTGTGGGATCTGATAAGGGATATACGGTCTAAAGGAACAACTGTGATCATTACTACACATTATATGGATGAAGCAGAGCAGCTTTGCGACCGCATTGCTATTATGGATGAGGGAAAGATCATTTCGCTGGATTCGCCGGATAAAATGATCGATGACCTTGTGGCAACAGGTTTTGAGCGCCCCAAACAGGTAAAAGCAGCCAACCTGGAAGACGTTTTCATACAATTAACAGGTAAGGAGATGAGAGATGAGTAAAAGATGCGTTTATTTGCACTTTAAATTTTCACCAAAAATATATTTAATGAAGAAATTAGTTATGCCTGTGTTATTACTGGCTGCTGTGTCAACGGTAACGGCTCAAACAACAAAACCAGCTGCCCCGAAACCGGGCCCGGTAAAAACAACCAAACCGGTTGTTGCAAAAAAAGCAGTTGTAATGCCCATGAAGAATCTGCTGGATAGTTTCAGTTACGCAGCAGGCTATAATATTGCGCTGAACATGAAAGACCAGGGAATTACAGGAGTGAATACAGCGCTTTTGCATAAAGCATTGGATGATGTTTTTCAAAATAATACACCACAATTAAATACAGACCAGGTGAACAGCAGCTTACAAAAACAATTACAGGAATTTGCCACTAAAAAAGCAGAAGCTGCAAAAGCAGCAGGCAGGGCATTTTTAGAAGAGAATAAGAAAAAACCTGGAGTAATTACTTTGCCCAACGGATTGCAATATGAGGTGATGACGATCGGCGATCTTACCAGCAATAAACCTAAAGTAATTGATACGGTAGTAGTAAATTATGCCGGTACATTGATAGATGGAAAAGAATTCGACAATTCATTTAAACGTGGTGAACCTGCAATTTTCCCTTTGAATGGTGTTATCAAAGGATGGACAGAGATATTGCAACTGATGAATGTAGGCGCAAAATGGAAAGTGTTTATTCCTACAGAACTGGCTTATGATATGAACCCGAGGGATCCGAATGTTATACCTCCGGGATCGGCTTTGATCTTCGAAATATCACTGGAAGGTATCAAACCAGCAGCAGCTGCAGATCATTAATCAATAAAAAATAAATAACTACAGTACGGGAAATATAAAGAACAACTTTTTATATTTCCCGTTTTGTTTTACCACAACTAAAATTAATTGACCATGAAAGAAAATCAATACCCGATAGGTAAATACGAGCCACAACCTTATTCGGATAAACAATTAAAAGATTGGCTGATCGACATAAAATTTTTGCCGCAGCATTTAGAGAATGCGGTTTTGAATTTAGATGAAGCGCAACTGGATACGCCATACCGCGATGGTGGCTGGACAGTAAAGCAATTAGTGCATCATGTGGCCGACAGCCATATGAATGCGTATATCCGCTTTAAGCTGGCGCTTACAGAAGATAACCCGACGATTAAACCTTACGAAGAAAAACTTTGGGCCGAAATGCACGACAGCGCTGCTGTTCCGATAAATGTATCGCTTACATTATTACACGCATTACATACAAGATGGTACAGCATACTGGAAAATATGAGTGCTGCTGATTTTAACAGAACCGTATTTCATCCTGAACATAAAAAAGAAATGACGCTTTGGTTTCTACTGGGCATGTATGCCTGGCATAGCCGTCATCATACGGCGCATGTAACGACGTTGAGGGAGAATAGGGGCTGGTAAAGATGTCCATAGTCGATGGTCGATAGACAATAGCACGGTATTATGATTGATAGCACTTTTTATTTAGAATAACAGTATGGCTTTTAAATTTGAGAATTTACAGGTTTGGCAAAATGCGCTGAACCTGACGATAGAAATAAATGATATAGCAAAGATCTTTCCTTCTTTTGAATTGTATAGTTTGTGCAACCAGATCAGGAAAGCAGCTGATTCTGTAGTATTAAATATTGCAGACGGTTGCACAGGCCAATCAAACCCTGAGTTTAGCAGGTTTTTAGGATATGCGATGCGCTCAGGAATTGAAGTTGTTAGCTGCTTATTTATTGCCAAAAGGAAAAATTATATCGATGATGCTACGTTTAAAAAATATTACAATGCGTATGAGGTCTTATGCAAAATGATTAATAAGTTGAGGGGTTCATTGGGGTGATCTGGGTCCATTGTCGATAGTCGATAGACCATAGAAAAACTTCTCAATCTTAAACAGCAACTGATAAATAAATAGATAATTAATTCAAATATTGCTCTATGGTCCATGGGCCATCGACAATAACCTATTATCTTAAACTGATCAAACAGATAAAAAACTTACTAACTTAGATACTGCTCTATGGACCATTGTCCATCGACTATCGACTAACTATGAACTGGAAAATACTATCCTCCGAATATCTCAGCAAGCATCAATACTTCACGGCCCGTAAAGATGTTTGTGAAAGAGCGAATGGCATACTGGTACCGGAATATTTTGTGGTGGAATTGCCGCCATGTGTTTGTGCTATGGCGCTTACAGAAAATAATGAAGTGATCATGATACAACAATACCGGCATCCGGTAAAAGAAACTATCATTGAAATACCGGGAGGTTTTATTGATAAAGGAGAAGATGCAACACAGGCCATTGCCAGGGAACTGCTGGAAGAGACCGGCTATCAATTCACTTCTTTCGATTATTTAGCTAAGTCTGCTGCCAACCCGGGTGTGCTGGATAATTACACGCATTTGTTCTTAGCAAGAGGAGGGAAGAAGGTAGCTGAACAAAAACTGGATGCGAATGAAGATATTGAGATCAAATTATTTTCACTGGAGCAGGTGAAAGAAATGCTGCAAAAGAATGAGATAGCACAGGCATTGCACACTACCTGCATTTTTTACGCTTTGCAAAAACTGGAAGAAAAAATTTAGGCATTCACTTCGCCTACAACGAATACACTGCCGCAAACGATGATGATATCATTTTTTGCGGCGGTTTTTTTTGCAGCTTCAATGGCTTCGTTTACATCATCAAAACTATCGCCCTGCAACCCGAAAGTTGCGGCCTTATCTTTTAAGGCTTCATGCTGTAATGCTCTTGGAATATGTGCATTGGTAAAATAATAAGCGGCATGCTTTGGCAACATCGACAGTACTTTGGTTACATCCTTATCATTTACCATACCCATTACAAAATGTATGCGTTGATCTTTGCCAGTTGAGTGTTGCAACTGTTCTAACACCTGCTTTATGCCGTCTTCATTATGCGCCACATCCAGTATCACTACAGGGTCATGCTGTATAATATCCCACCGGCCAGATAACCCGGTAATTTTTTTTACGTTACTCAGTGCCTTCTTTTCAGCATTGTTTTTTATTGTAAATCCCTGCTGCATTAAAATGCCTTCTGCGCAAAGTACGGTACGTAAATTCTTTGTTTGGTACCAACCGTTAAGATCAAGCTCAAATGATTCTGTTATCTTATCAGCTATGCTTGACACATCACATTTCAATGAATGCAGTGAGTAATTGACATTGGATATTTCGTATTCATCCTGGGCAAAATAGATAGGTGCACTTAATTCAGTCGCTTTTGTTAAAAAGATATTTTTTGTTTCAGGTAAATACTCACCAACAACAACAGGCACATTTTGTTTGATGATACCCGCTTTTTCCGAGGCGATCTTTTCCAGTGTGTCGCCCAATATATTCATATGGTCGTAACCAATATTGGTAATAACGGAAAGGATAGGAGTGATGATATTGGTACTGTCGAGCCTGCCGCCCAATCCTGTTTCAATAACAGCGATGTCAACTTTTTCTTTGGCAAAATAATCGAATGCCATCGCTACAGTAAGTTCAAAGAAAGAAGGTTGTACGGTGTCGGAGATTTGTTTAGTGCGTTCGGTAAATTCAATAACAAAAGCTTCCGTTATCATCTGGCCGTTGATCTTTATCCGCTCCCTGAAATCTTTTAAATGAGGAGAAGTGTATAAGCCTGTTTTATAACCGGCTTCCTGCAACATGGCAGCCAGCATATGACTGGTACTACCTTTGCCATTGGTGCCCGCTATATGTATGCTTTTGAATGCTGTTTGCGGATCATTCAACCAATCGCAAAGCGCTTTTGTATTATGCAGGTCTTCTTTATATGCTGCACTTCCAATGCGGCTGAACATCGGTAATTGTGCATAGAGATAGTCGATGGTTTGCTGGTAATTCATCAACGCAAATATACAACGCCCCCTCTATCTCCCCCATAGGGGGAGGAAAAATAGGAGATATAAGCGAAGATGACTTAATGTGATTAAAGATCAATAAAGAGATGTAGTACAAGAGTGCGAAGCCAATGAGATTGATTAAAGATTGACTCACCCCAACCCCTCTCCTAAAGGAGAGGGAAGTAGAAGATTAATACGAAGATCAATTCGAAGATTATGTTTTGTTGATCTCCGCTTTAATCTTCTCCTCAGTTCCCCTTTAGGGGCGGAGGGGCTAACTTCTCCTTTTCCTCCCCCTATGGGGGAGATAGAGGGGGCGTTTAATTCGTAACCGTAAAATTAAACGGCACCGTTACAATAGATTCATGATCTGCCTTATTGAATTTTACATTAGGCAGGTATCGTATAATGGCGTTGGTGTATTTAGAATCGGTGCTTGTAGAGCCTTTATCACGACCAACATATGTGCCCACACCATCAGGAGATACTTTGATGATGGCATTGATGGTAGCCTTATCAAAATCGCCGCTGAAGATATAATTATTAATGATAGTACGGTCGCCGCTTTTCACATACAAGCCGCCTACTTTGCCATGCGGGTTTTTTCCATAACTGTCAGGGTTGCCATTCGGATTTCCGTTATCGCCTCTGCCATTGGGATTATTGCCTTGATATTTATAGCCGTTATCTTCTGTAGCACCATTACCCGTTCCATTTGCAGGACCACTGTAGCCAGCGATCTTTGGCTTTTGAGGTTTTGGTGTTGGCGTTACTACCGCGGTAGGCTTTGTTACAACGCTTTGTACTTTAGGCGTTTCAGTTGTTGATTTTGTAACAGGCTTTTCTGTTTTATTGATCGGTGCCGCATCATCATCGTTATTATCTTCTGCCTGTTGTTCCTGTGGAGGAGTGGTAGCCGCTGTTGCCTGTTGCGGCGGTGCCGATTCCTGGTCGGGCGCTTTTTCGCCTTTTATCAATGGCTGTACATCACCCATACCTTCTTCAAAATTGCCGAGGTTCACTTCTATCAAATCTTCAGTTGGCGGTACCGGCGGTGCAGGTATCTTCCAACTGATCAATGCGATCAATACCAATGCACCGCATATGACTGCGGTATAAATAAATGCTTTCTGATTTTTTTCTGCTTCAAATGTTGATGACATAACTGTAGCGCTGTGATACATATCAAAGTTAGAGTTTTATTCCCCTAACGATGTAATATCATGCCAGATTTCACATAGTTTGTTAAGGTTTTAACAAAATGATAAATGCTCAACTGATCCGTTTATAAAGCCAGTAAGGCATGAGTCTCATCAGTTTAGCAATAAGCCACCAGCGTTTAGTAACGTAAACTTTTCTTTTTTTACGTTGAATCGCGGAGAAGATTTGAGCCACGGCTTTATCAACAGGCGCTACCCAAAACTGCCCGTTGCCTTTTGCCATTTTTGTTTTTATAAAACCAGGCTGAATATCAGTGATAATAATGTTGACTTTCATTCTATATGCCTTCATACTTAAGCCCTCGCAGTAAGTACTTATGAAAGCTTTGCTGGCGCTGTATGCCGGAGCCCAGCTGTTACCACGGATAGCTGCAATGGAAGACGTAGCAGCTATTTGTCCATGACCCTGCTGCACAAAATAATTGAATGCAAAATTGATGACCGCAATAAAACCATTTACATTGATAGCAACAGTTTGTTTATCAATGTTCCAGTCTAATGTTTCGGAAGGTTCGCCATAACCACTGTTGTATAATAACAGGTCGAGGCCGCCAAGTTTATTGATAAGCGATTGCAACTGAACAATGGTATCATTGGCGGTTACATCAAAGCAGGCCGTAATTATTTTTTGGGGAAATTCAGCTTGTAAAGATTGTAACAGTTCTTCACGCCTTCCTGTTGCGCCAACGAGATAATTATCAGCAGCGTACAACTTTGCCAGGCCTCTTCCAATGCCTGATGTAGCGCCAATGATAATAACTTTTTTCATCTGCTATTTTTTGATAAAGATATCATAGCCAAAGCGTAATATGGTCCCGATAATGACAACCAAAAAGAATACCCGGATGAATGTATTGCCTTTCAGTATCGCCAGCCTTGCGCCGAAAAATGAACCAATAAGATTACATACCGCCATTGGCACGGCATAGTGATACAATATCCTGCCGCTGCCCGAAAAGAAAATGATAGAACCGATGTTGGTAGCAAGATTAACAAATTTAGCATGAGCGCTGGCTTTTAAAAAATCGAAGCCGATAATGCTTATAAAAAAGAGAATTAAAAAACTTCCGGCGCCCGGCCCGATAAATCCATCATAAAAGCCAATAACTAAAGCGAATGCACAACCATATATCATCTCCTGTTGCGGTGAAAGCATTTTTGTAGTAGCTGTTCCAAAATCTTTTTTAGTGTAGGTATAAACGGCAACAACGATCAGCATGCCAAATATCACCGGCTTCATAAACGTATTGCTTACTAATGCGAGCATGAATGAGCCCGTATAAGCCATTGCCAATGCAATGCTGCACATGGCAGCTAATAATTTCCAGTGAAGCGAAACCCGTTTTGCATATTGCAGCGCTGCAACAGCTGTACCTGAAAAGGAAGGTATTTTTATCGTGCCCAATAAAGTAGCAACGGGATATTGCGGCAATGTCACTAACGTAGCAGGAGTTTGTACCAATCCGCCGCCACCCACAATAGAATCTATAAAGCCTGCGGCAAATGCTGCTATACAAAGAATAATAAGTTGCTGCGTCATTTGGCTGCATAATTTCGTTCACCAAATAACAGGCTGCCAATGCGAACCATGTTGCTGCCTTCTTCTATTGCGATCTTATAATCTGCGCTCATTCCCATGCTTAACGTTGAAAATTGAGCATTGAACATTGATCGTTGAATATTTGCATCAAATAGTTGTTTCAATGAGCGAAACTCTTCCCTTATCTTATTTTCATCATCAGTAAAAGAAGCCATCCCCATCAAACCATCAACCTTTACATTCTTTAATTCATGTAATCCGCCTAATTCGTGTAATTCATTGATCCCAAAACCAAACTTCGTTTCTTCGGCTGCAATATGTACCTGTAAAAGGCAATCAATGATTCTGTTGTTCTTAACACCTTGCTTATTGATCTCTTTCAATAGATTTTCGCTATCCACACCATGTATCAAATGCACGAACGGGGCAATGTATTTCACCTTATTGCTTTGCAGGTGACCTATGAAATGCCAGCGTATATCTTTTGGCAATGCCTCATATTTATCCACCATTTCCTGTACATAGTTCTCTCCAAAATCACGCTGCCCCAGGTCGTACAGCGCCTGTATATCTTCAATGGGTTTGGTTTTGGAAACAGCTACCAGTGTGGCTTTGCCATTTAATTCCTTGATTATTGCCGAATATTCTTCTTTATTGATACTCATAATTTTACTGCAAAGGAGTTAAGGCGCAAAGTTCGCAAAGTATTGCAATAAAAAAGTGCAAATGAATTTTCATTTGCACCAATCAATCTTTTCTTCGCTTATATCTTCTACATTTCCTCCCCCTTCGGGGGAGATAGAGGGGGCTTTATTTCAATATACTCCTGCTTATCACAATCCGCTGCACTTCGCTCGTGCCTTCATATATCTGCGTAATCTTGGCATCTCTCATCATTCTCTCTACATGATATTCTTTTACAAAGCCATAGCCGCCGTGTATCTGTACTGCTTCAGTAGCTGTCCACATAGCTGTTTCCGAAGCAAATACTTTTGCCATGCTTCCGCTTAAAGTATAATCAAGATGTTGATCTTTTTCCCAGGCCGCTTTTAAACATAACAATCTTGCACATTCAATTTTAGTAGCCATATCTGCCAGCTTGAATTGTATAGCCTGGTGATGCATGATCTCTTTACCAAAAGCCTTGCGTTCTTTACTGTAAGCCAATGCTCTTTCATACGCACCGCTTGCAATACCCAATGCCTGTGACGCAATGCCGATGCGCCCTCCGGCCAATGTCTTCATAGCGAATTTAAAGCCAAAGCCATCTTCACCGATACGGTTCTCTTTCGGAACCTTTACATCATTGAATAAGATGGTGTGCGTATCGCTTCCACGAATGCCTAATTTATTTTCTTTAGCACCGACAATTACACCGGGCCAGTTCTTTTCTACAATAAATGCGTTGATGCCTTTATGGCCTTTCTCTACATCAGTTTGTGCGATCACTAAATAAGTGCTTGCACTGTTGCCATTGGTGATCCAGTTCTTGGTGCCATTCAATAGATAGTAATCACCTTTATCCTCCGCAGTTGTTCGTTGCGAAGTAGCATCACTGCCTGCTTCCGGCTCACTTAATAAAAAAGCGCCGATATGCAGTTCGCCATCTTTCTTTCCCTGTGCCAATGGCTTTAGATATTTTTGTTTTTGCTCTTCGTTGCCATATTCCTGCAAGCCATAACAAACCAAACTGTTGTTTACGCTTACACAAACACTCACGCTGGCATCCACTTTACTGATCTCTTCCATAGCCAAAACATAGCTGACGGTATCCATACCACTGCCGCCATACTCCGGTTTTACCATCATACCCATAAAACCAAGATCAGCCAGTTTTTCTATCTGTTCTTTTGGAAATTTTTGCAATTCGTCCCGTTCAATTACGCCGGGCAGGCATTCGTTTACTGCAAAATCACGTGCAGCTTGCCGTATCATTAACTGTTCTTCAGAAAATTCAAAGTTCATAAGCGACCGTTTAGTAGGCTGCAAAAATAAGGGAAATGAGCCATCTGTCCTCACTACCCCCTCCGCCCCCTAAAGGGGGAACTATGGAGGAGATCAAGGCGAAGATGAACAAACATAATCTTCTGCTTGATCTTCCAGTTCCCTCTCCTGAAGGAGAGGGGTTGGGGTGAGGTCAACAGCAAATCTTTAATCAGCTTCATTGGCGTCGTCCCGATTGAATCGGGATACAGAATATCTTTACTCATCTTTGTTTATGTTTTTATTATCCTATCATCCCTACGGGACTCAATACATTTGCCGGCTTATCTTTTACCAATCTGTCGCTCCTACGGAGCTAAAACATAGCTGCTTATTTTCCTATCCTGCAGTTCCCTTTAATCCATTAAACCATCAAACAATTAAGCCATTCAACTATCAACCATCAACTATGAACTATCAACTAGTCTTATCTTTACCAAAAAACCACTTGCACACTGCTCAACATAATCTCAGGGTACAAAAGCTCATCGCTTTTATCTCTATTGTACTTTTCCTGGCAAAAGTGGCGGCCTGGTATATCACCGGTTCGGTAGCTATCTTAACCGATGCATTGGAAAGCATTGTTAATGTGGTGGCAGGCCTTATTGGTTTATACAGCCTTTATGTTTCAGCAAAGCCAAAAGATTACGATCATCCTTACGGGCATGGTAAAGTAGAGTTTATTTCTGCCGCTGTTGAAGGCACGTTAATAACTGTTGCCGGTTTTATCATTATTTACGAAGCAGTAAAAAATTTATTTACAGTACATGTAGTAGCCCGTTTGGATTACGGAATTATTCTTGTGGGCATTACAGCGGTCATCAATTATATTGCCGGTACCTTTTGTGTTAAAACAGGTAAGAAAAATAATTCGCTTGCGCTTATTGCCAGCGGCAAACATTTACAATCTGATACCTGGAGTACTTTGGGTATCATTGCCGGGCTTATCCTGATCTTATTTACACACATCCTTTGGCTGGATAGTGCAGTGGCTATTCTATTTGCGTTTATCATTATTTATACGGGTTATAAAATAGTCCGCAGTTCTATTGCTGGCATTATGGATGAAACAGATACCGCGTTGTTAAAGACAATGGTTGCCATGCTTAATCAAAGCCGCCGTCCCAACTGGATCGATCTTCATAACCTTCGAATTATAAAATATGGCGGCACCCTGCATTTGGATTGCCACATGACCGTACCCTGGTATCTTAATGTTCATGAAGCACATGATGAGATCGATATCCTTTCAGGATTGGTAAAAAAAGAATATGGCGAGTCTGTAGAGTTGTTTGTGCATTCTGATGGTTGTCTCGAGTTCAGTTGTAATATCTGTTCCAAAGATGATTGTCCCGTACGGCAGCATCCTTTTATGCAACGCATAGAGTGGACGATAGAAAATATTTCTGCCAACGAAAAACATCGCTTAGTATAATGCCTCTTGATGAAAAATATTGGAACGATCGTTATCTCAATGAAGATGCTGCATGGGATATAGGCTACCCTTCAACACCTTTGGTGCAGTACATCGATCAGTTAACGGATAAACATATCGCCATTTTAATTCCGGGCGGAGGAAACAGCTATGAAGCCGGGTACCTGTTACAGCAAGGCTTTACTAATATTACAGTAGTTGACTTCGCTGCATTTGTTTGTGAGAATTTGAAGAAGAGGTACAGTACTTATCTTGATAAAGAACTAAAGATCATTCAAAGTGATTTTTTTGAACTGCATGGACAATATGATCTTATCCTGGAACAGACTTTCTTTTCCGCATTGGAACCGGTATTGCGAAAAGACTATGCAGACAAGATGTATGCATTGCTAAAGCCCGGTGGCAAACTTGCGGGTGTGGTTTTCAACCGCCACTTTGATGACAGTCCGCCTTTTGGAGGTGATATAACAGAGTACAGGGAATTGTTCAGTCAGCATTTCCAAATAAAAACAATGGAGCCCTGTTATAATTCTATTGAGCAAAGAGCAGGCAACGAAGCATTTATTATACTGCAACGCCGTTAATGGCCGCCGGTAAAAATTTTAGCTACACCGAATGCAGCAGCGGCTGCCACAGCACCGATCAACGTTACTTTTACAGCGCCCCACCAGGGATTAACACCGGTGATCTTACTTTTAAAATATCCGAAAATAAATAAACAAAGCAATGTTATGATACAGGATAATTCCAGTGCTTTATACGAATCGCCAATAAAAAAATAAGGTGTTAAAGGAATGATACCGCCGACAATATAGGAAAGGCCAATATTCAAAGCGCTCTTGGTAGCTCTTTTAGGATCAGGCTTTTCAAGTCCCAATTCATACTTCATCATAAAATTTACCCAGCGGTCCTTGTCCTGCGCCAATTCTTCCGTAGCCTGTTGCTGTATTTCTTCGCTTAGCCCAAGATTGGCAAAGAATTCTTTCGTCTCTGCTATTTCCAAATGCCGCAGGTTATCCACTTCATAATATTCTCTTTTTACTTCACTTTGATAATGATCCTGTTCAGTTTTACCGGCAAGGTAGCCGCCCAGTCCCATAGCAATGCTGCCTGCTGCTATTTCAGCAATACCTGCAATGATGATGATGTTGCTGTTTACAATAGCGCCGCTAAGGCCCGCTGCCAAAGCAAAAGGAACCGTTAATCCATCACTCATACCAATAACAATATCCCGGAGTGTATCGGTACTTTTTAAATGCTCTTCCTTATGCTCGTGATGCAGGTGCGTATCCAATGTTGCAATTATTAATTAGTAGGAATGTTCAAAGCTTACGATTCCAAGATAGCTAAACTTTTTCCAATAATATTCACACAGTCCAGAATTTGTTCTTTTGTTATAACAAGCGGAGGAGCAAAACGTATCTTATCTCCATGCGTAGGTTTTGCCAGTAACCCATTTTCTTTCAGCGCAAGGCATAGCTCCCATGCCGCATCAGGATTTGCATGTTCGATAACAATTGCATTCAGCAAACCTTTACCTCTTACTGTTTTTATAAAAGAAGAATTTAAACTGCGCAATTCTGTACGTAATAATTCACCCATCGCTTCCGCATTCTGCATCATATTCTCCTCCTTCAATACCTGCAATGCGGTAATAGCAACGGCACAAGCCAAAGGGTTGCCGCCATAGGTACTGCCATGTTCGCCCGGCTTTATCGTCATCATAATTTCATCATCGCATAATACTGCGCTCACCGGTAAAGTACCGCCACTCAATGCTTTGCCCAATATCAAAATATCAGGACGAACATTTTCATGATCGCAGGCCAGCATTTTACCCGTACGTGCCAGGCCGGTTTGTATCTCATCGGCTACCATCAATACATTATATTCGGTACACAATGTTCGTACGCTTTTATAATAGCCTTCATCGGGAACAACAACACCGGCTTCGCCCTGTATCGGTTCAAAAAGGAAAGCAGCAACAGTTGCATCCTGAAATGCGGCTTCCAAAGCTGCCAGGTCGTTATGCGGAATGGCTTTATAGCCCGGCATGAATGGCCCGAAATTTTTTGTTGCAGCAGGATCTGTGCTGAACGTGATCACACCGGTTGTTCTTCCATGAAAATTTCCTTCGCATACAACGATCGTTGCTTTGTTGTTTTCAATGCCTTTTATTTCATACGCCCATTTACGCGAAAGTTTGATGGCTGTTTCCACTGCTTCCACACCGGTATTCATCGGCAGTACTTTATCATAACCAAAATAATCGGTGATGAATTTTTCATACTCACCCAGCAGGTTACTGTGAAAAGCTCTTGAAGTAAGCGTTAGTTTTTTTGCCTGTTCCACCAGTGATGTGATGATCTTCGGATGGCAATGCCCCTGGTTTACGGCAGAGTAGCCGCTCAAAAAATCGTAGTAGCGCTTGCCATCCACATCGTATAAAAAAACACCTTCGCCACGATCGAGCACTACAGGCAAGGGATGATAATTATGTGCGCCGTATTTTTCTTCCAGTTCTAAATAATGTTGGGTATTGGCGGATATGTTTATAGTAGAAGGCATAAAAAGAAATTAAAAATGAAAAAGTGAAAAAATTAAAAGGGAATACAATTATTCCTCCCCTTCGGGGAGGTTAGGAGGGTTTTAACCTCGATGGTTAAGCAGGTCGAGATTGCTGCGTAAGAAAGATGGTATGTTATACAGCGTGTTAATTGTAGTAATTTTGGTGCAAGATAAAACTATTTTATGAGTTATACAATCCCGCCTCAAACACGCATTGGCCATGTGCATTTAAAAGTGGCTGATATTGAACGTTCTTTAAAATTTTATAAAGACCTTTTAGGCTTTGAAATAACGCAGCGATATGGCAGCAGCGCTGTATTTATCAGCGCTGGCGGTTATCATCATCATATCGGGTTAAATACCTGGCACAGTAAAAATGCAGGTCCTGCACCAGTGAATACAGCTGGATTATATCACATTGCTATTCTTTACCCCGAAAAAAAAGATCTTGCTGCTATTGCCCAACGCCTGCACGATGCCGGTTATACCTTCACGGGCGCTGCCGATCATGGCGTATCATTGGCGCTTTATTTAAATGACCCTGATATGAACGGCGTAGAATTATATTGGGACAGGCCGAAAGAGGAATGGCCGGTTGATGCAGATGGAAATTTATTGATGGGTACTGAGGCGTTGGATTGGGATGACCTATTGCGATTGAATATTTAATATTGAGGATTTAATATTGATTTACTGCAGAGCCGCGGAGTTTAAATCTCAGCGTCTCCCCGCCTCTGCGGTAAAAAATCTAAACAACTTTAATAAAATACTTTTCAGGGAAATTAAGCTTGACTATTCTCCTTTTTTCAAAAAGCCCAAACACCGTACTGCCACTTCCACTCATCGCTGCATAAACAGCACCAAGATGATACAAACTGTCCTTGATCTTTTTTATTTCAGGATGAGCAGTAAACACTGCATTCTCAAAATCATTATGCAACATATCTCTCCACGAAGCAACGGGCTGCTGAATAATTTCCTTTATGGAATATTGTGGTACAGCAGGTTGTAATTGTGTAAATGCCCAGGCTGTATTAATATGGATACCCGGATTGATCAAAACAATTTTGTACGGCGAAAGATCAACATTTATTTCTTCCAGTATTTCCCCACGGCCGCTTGCAAAGCAAGGTTTGTTGATAATAAAGAAAGGGCCGTCACTGCCCAATTGTGCAGCATAATGTATTAATTGTTCAGCAGAAAGGTTAAGACGAAATTTTTCATTAAGTAATTTCAACGCAAATGCACCATCTGCAGAGCCGCCGCCCAGTCCTGCACCCATTGGTATAGCTTTATGCAAATGTATTTTTACAGAAGGAAGTTGCGGAAGATCTTTTTTTAAAAGATGGTAGGCTTTTATACAGAGGTTATCATCTTCTTTGCCATCAATTGCTAAACCTGAACTGCTGTACTCAACTGCATTCTCCGTATTGTTTGAAGTGATGATCTCCAGGCAATCTTTTAAACCAACAGGATAAAATATTGTTTCCAGGTCATGAAAACCATCATCTCTTTTGCGGATAATATTAAGCCCGAGATTTATTTTACAATTAGGGAAAAAAACCATTTAATTAACAATTGGTAATGTACAATGGATAATTGATAAACTGCTTCTATTAATGAACTCTTATAATTATCCATTATTAATTATTCATTATTAATTATTTTTTCCTGCTTTGTATCTCGTCCCGTATCGCAATGGCACGGATATAATCCTCATGGTCCAGTACTTCTGTCAGCAGGCCTTCCAGTTCATCCATCGAAAGCGATTTAAGATCATCCTGCGAAGAAGATTCAGTTGTTACAGCAGCAGTAGCTGTTTTCTTCTTCTTGCCGTCGTCTTCCATTAATATACCAGCCTGGTCCAGGATATTATCATAGGTATAAACAGGGCAGCCAAAGCGAACGGCCAGTGCCAGGGCATCAGAAGTACGGGAATCTATTTCAGCAGTATCATTAGCAGAACTGCAAACCAGCTTGCTGTAAAAAATACCCTCTTGCAGATCGTTGATCACCACTTCATGCAGCTCTACATTAAAAGCGATCATAAAATTCTTCATCAGGTCGTGTGTAAGCGGACGGCTGGGGTTCATGCGTTCCAGCGCTACGGCAATAGCCTGTGCTTCAAAACCGCCGATAACGATAGGTAAGCGGCGCAGCCCGTTTATTTCTCCTAATACAACCGCATACGAATGCGTTTGCGTAATGCTGTGCGATAATGCCACTATTTCCAGTTCTATTTTTTTCATATCCTTAATTTGGGCCTATTGTCAATTTTAAAGCAAAAGCAAATATAAAAAAATAAAGCCTTTCAAACTCAATTGAAAAGCTTTATCAAATTACGTGTTTTTGCGCCTTCTTGCTACTTGGATCTTGCTGCTTGTAGCTTGCTGCTTGTGTCTTTCCTAAGCAACTCCCTTCAGCTTCTTCACCGCCTCAATGATCTTCGGCATTACTTCAAACGCATCGCCAACGATACCATAATCCGCCGCTTTAAAGAAAGGCGCTTCAGGATCCTTATTAATTACCACGATGGTTTTACTGCGGTTAACACCGGCAAGATGCTGGATAGCGCCGCTGATACCAATAGCAAAATACAGGTTTGGTGCAATAGCAATACCTGTTTGTCCAACATGCTCATGATGAGGGCGCCAGTGAATATCAGCTACCGGGCGGCTGCAGGCTGTAGCAGCGCCTAATAATTTGGCAAGATCGGTTACCAGGTTCCAGTTCTCAGGGCCCTTCAAACCACGGCCACCGCTTATTACAATTTCAGCTTCTGTTAATGGTACTTCGCCGGTAACTTTATTGGTAGCTGTTACCTGTACTTTCGCTGCATCTACAGTAGCGGCAAATTCAGCCACTTCAGCAACAGCATCAGTAGTGGTAATGGAGTAGGAGTTAGGGTTAAGCGATATGATCTTCACATCGGTATTCACTGCAACATTGGCAAACGCTTTACCGCTGAATACATTCTTTTTTACAACAAATCCATTGGCAGTATCAGGTAATGCAACAGCGCCCGATACCAGGCCTGCTTTCAGGCGTACGCTCAGGCGTGGTGCAATGGATTTACCGCTGAGGTTATTGCTGAACACAATAACTTTTGCGCCTGTTGCCGTAGCGGCCTCTGCAATTATTTTGGTAAATACCTGTGCATCCAGGTGATCAAGGGCAGCATTCTTTACAGTGTGTACTTTTTTAATGCCATACTTTCCTAATGCGGCAATATCATCTGTTACATTGCCCAGCACAATAGCTTCGGCAGTAGTGCCCAGTTGCTCAGCCACTTTAGCGCCATAGCAAGCCGCTTCCAAAGATGATTTTTTTATTTGTCCTTCCGACTGATCTAAAAATATTAAAACACTCATAGAATTTTATGTTTTGCTTTTGACAGATCAAAAGCGTTATGAATTTAAAACGTTGAATAAAGAACTAAATGTACAAGTGAGTGACACAACGATGTTTAATAGTAGTACAAAGGCTTGTCACAAAAAACAAAAACATAATCTCCACTCTAATCTCCTTTTCGGTTCCCCTTTGGGGGCGGAGGGGCCTTAAAAAACTTTCGCCTCTTCATGCAGCAACCTCACCAATTCTTCAGGATGCTCAGGACTAACTAATTTAACACCGGCCTTTGCAGGCGGCAAGTCAAATGATGCAACACTCGTAAGCGGTTCCACAGCAATCGGTTCTACCACTTTCAAAGGTTTTGTTCTTGCACCCATGATACCCTTCATATTGGGGATGCGTTGTTCCGCCATACCTTTCTGGCAACTCACTACCAATGGCAAGGCCGCTTTATCGGTTTCTTCGCCGCCTTCAATTTCACGAACCACTACAGCAGTCGCTCCTTCCAGGTCAAATTTGGTAGCAAGAGAAATATAAGGCAGGTCAAGTAACTCGGCCACCATACCGCCAATAGAAGAACCATTGTAATCAATCGTTTCTTTACCGGTGAAAATAAGATCGTAGCTGCCTTGTTTGGCTACTTCAGCAATTTGTGAAGCGATATAAAAGCTATCATGGCTGTCGGCATTGATGCGGATAGCTTCATCGCCACCCAGCGCCAGCGCTTTACGGATGATAGGTTCGCTGTCGGCAGCGCCAACAGTTACCAAATGAATAACGGTAGAAGCATCGGCTTCCTTCAGTTCAATGGCACGAATCAGGGCATACCATTCGTCGTACGGGTTGATGATCCATTGTACCCCATCTGTAGCGAATTTCGTATTGTTATCGGCGAAGGCTATTTTTGCCGTAGTATCAGGCGTTTTGCTGATACAAACTAAAATTTTCATGAAGCAATAATTTATATAACTGAAATAAGTTGTTTATGCAACTAATGCAAAGATAAAGGACAAAAGTAGAAAATTAAAAATTAAAAAAACTAAAATTGAGCAGGATAGAAAAGCTGTTGGAGTATTTAAAAGCGAATGACAAGGATAGTTTCCTGCAACATGCGCTGGCGCTGGAATACATTAAGGTAGGCGATGACGAATCGGCCCGCAAACTCTTTAACGAGATATTGCTTCGGGAACCCACTTATGTAGGTTCTTATTATCATTTGGCCAAATTGCTGGAACGTGTCGGCGATTTCGACAAAGCGATACGCATTTATAAACGGGGCATGGAAGAAGCCAAAAAAGCAGGTGACACGCATTCGTATAATGAGTTGCAGATGGCGCTGGAGGATTTGGAATAGCCCCTCCGCCCCTAAAGGGGAACCGAGGAGAAGATCAGAGCGAAGATCAACAAAACATAATTTTCAAATTCGTCCTCTACTTATTCAGCGTTGAATGAAGCTAAAGTGTTAACGAAGCAATGATTAACAAAACATAATCTCCTGGCTAATCTTCTACTTCCCTCTCCTAAAGGAGAGGGGTTGGGGTGAGGTCAAAAAACAAACAATGAACTTTTTAGAACAATTCAAACACTTCATCCTTAAAGAAGATCTTTTTCACCCAAAAGATAAACTGCTGCTTGCGGTAAGTGGTGGTGTAGATTCTGTGGTGTTATGCGAACTGTGCAAACAGGCAGGCTATGATTTTTCCATTGCACATTGCAATTTTCAATTAAGAGGAGAGGAGAGTAACCGGGATGAACAATTTGTAAAAGAATTGGCCAATAAATACGGAGTAGAATTTTTTACCAAAACATTCGACACCACTACCATCGCAAAAGAACAAAAGACTGGCATTGAAGAAACTGCCCGACACCTCCGCTATGAATGGTTCCTTGAATTAACTACTGCTGATAAACAGAAAACAGGAAACCCAAAACCGACATACATTCTAACCGCCCACCACGCCGACGATAACATCGAAACCGTATTAATGAATTTCTTTCGGGGTACAGGGCTTAAAGGCATGCGGGGCATTCTGCCAAAACGCGGAAGACTGGTTCGGCCATTACTGTTTGCTTACCGCAGAGATATAGAAGCATTTGCAGCACAACAACAATTAGCTTTTGTAACAGACAGCACCAATGCAGAAAGTATATACACCCGCAACTTTTTTCGCAATGAATTATTACCGGCTGTAGAAAAGATCTTTCCCGAAACAAAAGAAAATATGCTGAACAATATCCGGCGCAACCGTGGTGTAGCAGTATTATATAAACAGGCGCTGGAGGTACACGCCAAGAAATTATTGTTTAAAAAAGGAAACGAGATACATATCCCGGTATTGAAACTGGCGCAGACAAAACCCTTACTAACGGTTACCTACGAACTCACCAAAGCATACGGATTCAGTCCGCACCAGCTGGAAGATATCGTTAACCTGCTGGGCAGCGATAGTGGTAAATACGTACAATCACCAACACATCGCATCATCAGGAACCGCAAGTGGCTCATCATTGCGCCCAACCAAACAACAGAAGCACAACATATCTTAATTGATAAAGAAGATAAAAAGATCGCTTTTGAAAACGGCATACTCGAGATCAGCCAAATTTCAATAACAGAAAACCCCAAACCCAAAACCGAAAACTTCATTGCCCAGTTAGATGCTGCCGATATAAAATTCCCGCTGCTGCTGCGCAAATGGAAACAGGGCGATTATTTTTACCCGCTTGGTATGCAAAAGAAAAAGAAGCTCAGCCGGTTCTTTGTAGATCAAAAATTATCCTTGACCGATAAAGAAAAAGTATGGGTGATAGAAAGCAATAAAAAGATACTTTGGATCATTGGTATGCGTATCGACGACCGCTTCAAGCTTACGGATAAAACAACAACAATGCTGCAGCTTACCTTTAAAAAGAAGGATGCGTAAGTTTTTCCAGGAACTCTTTAAAGAGTTCTGGCTTTGCAAGCGCCGTAAATACAAAGCCGTACAAGCCTCCCCACAGGTGAGCGCTGTGGCCGATATTGTCCCTGCCCCTTTTATCCATATAAGCGCAGTAGGCCAGGTATAAAATGGCAAATACAATATTGGGTATCGTTAAAAAAGAAAGCCCGAAAAGCGAAACGCCGCTTGTCCACGGGCTTAAAATAATAGTAGCAAACAATACAGCAGATACAGCACCCGAAGCACCCAGCGCCGCATAATTAGGATTATTCCTGTTTCTCATAAAATCAAAAAGAGAAGAAGCGATCAGCGCCGTTACATAAAATATAATGTATTCAGGTTTGGAGAAGATCAGCACTTCATTGATCCTGCCAAAAGAATACAGTGTAAACATGTTGAAGAACAGGTGAATGAAATCAGCATGTATCAATCCATGACTTAAAAAGCGGTAGTATTGATCAGGCTTGTTCATGCCATAGGGATAGAACATGCATTTGCTCCGCAGATCGTGGTTGTTGAAAGCAAGGATAGACACTAATACCGTAACCCCGATGATACCAAACGTAATAGGAAAAGCCTGAAGTTCATTCATAATAACAAATCTAAAGTAATAAACTAACTATGATGATATTTTTCGTTGCGCATGATGCTGCATGCCCGGTACACCTGCTCTGCTAATATCAACCGCACCAGCTGATGCGGAAATACGAGAGGTGACAGGCTCCATTTATAATTTGCCCGTTTCATCACATCGTCGCTTACACCGTATGCCCCGCCAATGAGAAACACGATATTCTTTACGCTCTCGTTGGCCCTTGCCTGTAGGAAGGTTGCAAATGCCTCGCTGCTCAGTTGTTTGCCGCGTTCATCCAGCAGCACCAGGTAGTCATCTTTACTTAAAAAATTTAAGATGCTTTCACCTTCTTTTTTCTTCAGGTCCATTTCGCTGAGCATACCGGAGTTTTTCGGCATGGGTATAATGTACCACTCCACCGGGAAATAGTTGGAGATGCGTTTGGTGAACATTTCCACACCTTCCTTTACATGCGGCTCATGCGCTTTGCCTACCGACCAGAATGATAGTTTCATGGGTTAAATGTAAGAAAGCTTGAGGAAAGAGGTGAGACGGGAGAGGTAAGATGACAGATGCTTAACTCTTCGAAGGCTTTGCCTTCGTAAGTACTATGTTAAGCAGGAGCTTTGCTCCGTATCTTCATGCAGAGATTTTTCAGAAAGGGGCAACTTAACTTTTCGAAGGCTTTGCCTTCGTAAGTACTATGTTCAACAGGAGCTTTGCTCCGTTCTCCATGCAGAGATACTCTGCGGGAAAAATAATAGATATGCCGGTAAGTCAATAAGGCGTCTTATCGGCTTTACCGGCAAAAACTCTTCAAAGGCCTGCCTTCATTACCGGTTAAGGCAATAAAGTAAATACCGCTTCGCCTTTAGCATTAAAATTACCATCAGCATCAAGTATCAGCCAGCGCAGTTGATTTTTATTGCTCAAGGCATCATCGCCAAAGCGGTAGCCTAAAATGCCGTTGGCTTTGGGGAAGTTGATGGTAACATTTCGCAGGTCGTTGCCAAAGCGGTCCTTAAAATCAAGCTTTAAAGAAACATTGTTCAGCTTCCAGGCATCCGTAGGAAACACCCGGTTATTGTATTTTATCATGAACCGCAATCCCTTTTGTTTATAGAATTCCAGCGTGTTTTGCGGACTAACAGGCGCCTGCACGCTGTTCAATAAAATAGAAGCGGTAGAGTTCACTTTAATTTCATCCCGGTAATTGCTCAGCTCGAATTTATTGGCTATTCCTATGGGCGAAAGAGAGAACGTAACATCCGAGTTGTTGGCTTCTTTATTGTCATTACCGGTTTGTACTGTTACGGTTACAGAAGTTAAGAACAGCTCGGCATTGGTATTCACGTGCAGCGGAAGCTGGAACTCGGCAGTATTATTGTTCTCGTTCACTTCTGCTACTTCATTCTTGCTATCCACTTTCAGTACAAATTTGTATTTGATGGGGTTAAGGTAAACAGCATAATTATTGGAAGGATTGTATTTACATACTTTGATCGTTCCCTTGCTGCTTTCGCCGGGCTTCAGCACAGCATTGCCGGTACGGGTATCTTCAAAGCTCACCATTTGAAAATTCTCTGCATTGCCGCTAGCATTTCCCCAGAAGGTAGCCACTTCGGTAGTGGGTCCCACAAAACTGCCGGTCAAATGAATGGATTGCGGACCATTCACATAGCGGTTGATATCCTGGTTACCGTTGTTGGAGATCATGTAATGAACAGTAAATTGGTTTTGCATAGGAGTGGAATTATCTTCAATGCTCAGTATAGATATAGCCAGGTCGGTTTTAGCTTCCGGTAAGGTCATCACCTGTGTCTGCATGGTTGTTTTAGCAGGTGGTGGTTTAAGTTGTGCAGTGGCTGCCATTGTACCGGCAAGGAATACTGATAATAATGTGATTGTCTTTTTCATGTTTATTGTTTTCGGGTATAAAAGTAGTTTCAACGCCAGGGGTGAGCAATCGTTAAAAAGGGGGATTTTTTTGATTACACTAATTCATACGAATTACACGAATTTATTCTCTCCGCAGTGTCTCCTCCTTGTTACGCCTGCAGTAATGAAGGATACTGCAGGAAAGAGAAGAAATGCCTGTCGTGCCTACGGCACTTGAGAACACACCAACGTTTCGTTGCTACCAATCTAATTGTCCCTACGGGACGTTCTTTTTTTCGTAGTAGCTTTCTTTATGTACAACGTTTCGGTAGCAACGACCTTGCGCAGAATAAAAAACTCCATAGGAGCGATAGATTGGTAGAAACATAAGCATCAAAGTATTTAAGTCCTTTTATTACCAATAAATAACAGCATATTTGCATTATTATGGGCTCTAGGTTAATAAAAACAAGTAGTTATATTTCCTTTAATAAAAGGGAAGAAGGGGGCAGGTATTCCGTTACAAAAATGGCTACATCTGTTTTATCTAATACAATAAAGAATTATGACACTTCTAATATTGCATATTTCATTACTGTTACTACGTGTCCAGACTACATTGCTCCTTCTTTAGGACAAGTTTTAATTGCTAGTATCGATTCTGTCCCACGAAGCGTACAAATATTAGATTTAGTTCAAGGTTGTGCTGGAGCTACCAATGCTTTGATATTAGGATCAAGTCTTGCTTCAACTTCTGGACAAGAAGTAATAATAGTAATAGCCGACGCTGCTTTAAATGGAATTGATAACGTAAGTCCATTGAATAGTGTTTTTTCAAATGGAGCATTTTCCTGTATTATTGTTCCGGATGACTCAGGCAAAGGGCTACTCTTTAAAGATCATTCCTATTTCGAAAGTTTAGTTGATATCGTTAAAGTTCCAGTAGGGCAAAATACTGCCTACGATATTTTAGCTCAACCAAATATTATTCATGACCCTTGGACATTTTTACAATTGACAGTTGATTCGAGACAATTAGTCAGTTTTAAAAATCAAGCTGAGCCATATATTTTATCTTTAATTGAGCGAATGCCGGTTAAACCTGATTTTGCGATATTTCATACGGCAAATAAGAATGTAACCTCCTTACTATTAAAAATATTGGATATCCACAATATTGCAATGTTTGATATGTTTGATGAAGTAAAAAATTGCGGAGCTTCTTCAGTAGGAGTAATTATCGACAAGAAATATCCACTGCTGCACAACAAGAAGGTTCTAATTTGTAGTTTTGGAACAGGAGGAGGAATTAATTTGGGTTTGTGGCAAATGTGATATTTTACTTTCATATGGAGAAATACAGAATGTGCTAATTGCTATAATACCCCAGGCGATACATAAGATCTGACAAGTCTTTTTCATATTGATGAAAGCCTTGTCGTAAAAATGACTAAAATCTAATGGATTGGGGTTCTCATCTCGTAAATTTTTATCAATACTAATATTTTTAAGCAGTGTATATATGCTTGATTGTTTTTTTGAAAAATTATCTTGTACATCTTTAATTTGTAAAATTGCGATTATGCAGGATATGATCATTACAAATGATCCTATAAGTAATAAATATTGAAGAGAATTTGTAGTTTCCATTAGTTTAGTAAAACCTACTAAATATGCACCAATTAAAGTACCATTCAATGTAACAAAGAAATTAAACCAATTCAATGCCTTTTCAAAAAAATACTTTGAATATTCGTTGATTTCTTTTAGCACATCTTTATTAGTATAATTAGCCATAAAGGATTAATTAAAACTGATTGTACGCTTTCGCTTGTTATTGCATATAGTAAAACTATACATATTTATTTTAATTGCATATTTTATTCGTATTGCAAAAAGAAATAAGCAATCATCTAGTACCACACGTTCCTACGGAACGCTTCATCCTTCTGCAAGACTATCTCTGCTACCAACAAAATGTTCCTATAGAACATAAAACCCAACAGTTCATAAACTGCCACCTGTTTTAAATAAAACCATATGCTGCTTTTTGCTCCATAGGAGCATTTGGTAGGTAGAAAAGAAATTCAAGGTGAGAAAATGCGTTCCGGCGGAACGGTTGGTGCTTTTAGAATTCGTAGAAACACGAAAGATATCAGGAAACGTTTTTATTATCGACGGTTATTCAGCAATCATCTTAATTGTCTTTAGCCATCTTTCAACCAATTTTTCCCAATCAGCAATTGGAAGTTCATGCCAATCAGGGATCTTTTGTGCAGATTCATTTAAACCAAAAGCATGTCCGCCTTCTGAATAAATATGGTATTCTGCAGGTACTCCTGCTTTTTTAAGTGCGATATAATATACTAATGAATTTTGAATGGAATCCACATTGTCATTACCTGCCTGCAATAAAAACATGGGAGGCGTATTACTGTCAACAGGAAGCGTTTTATTTAATTCATAAGGTTTGTCAGTATGAAAAGTCATATGTCCCGGGTACATTACTATTCCAAAATTTGGTTTGCAGCTTACGTTGTCCATTTCATCACTTTCAGCGTAAGCCCGCTTGTTATAATTGGTGCTTACATCTGCAACCAAATGCCCGCCGGCGGAAAATCCCATAACGCCAATTTTATTGGGGTCAATGTGCCATTCCTTAGCCCGAAAACGCACTAATCCCATTGCCCTTTGAGCATCTTGCAATGCAAGAGGTTTTACAGGGTCTTTTTCACAATTACAGCTTTTATCGTAATGAGGCCCCGAAGCAGGAACCCTGTATTTTAAAAGTATTCCTGTTACACCAATGGAAGCTAACCATTTGCATATTTCCGAACCTTCCAGGTCAATGGCAAGTTTCATATATCCACCACCGGGGAAAACAAGCACAGCTGCACCACTATTGTTCTTTACAGGTGAAAATATTTTTATGGTGGGATTAGAAACATTCAAAACCATTCCGTCATTATAAGTTTCAGTGCCTGTTATTAGTTCAGCATTTGGAATTGATGTTGTCCATATCGGTATTTCCTCACTTGCAATAAATGTTTTGGTAGCTGCTGTTGGTGGCTTTGTGTCTTGTGTGGGCTGGTTGTTTTGGTTGCAGGAAATTATATTTATCACAATAATGAAAAAAGTGATTTTCAAAAAAGTCAATTCAGTTATGTTTTTGTTTGCTGATTGTTTCATTTTGTGTAGGTATCTTTTAAGCTGACCGCTAACGGGGAGTTATTGTTGCAAGCAGGGTATTTTATAACGCCCAGCCCGCAACTGCTGCCCAATTGAAAATATAAAGCTGAAGTTAACAACAAAAAGGTAAATAGATATTTACCTGATCGAACAAAAGTACAGCGATGCATACAGGCGAAGTTTCAACGTTGGGCTCCACTTGTCAACATACTTCTTTTATGTCTGTCGTGCCTACGGCACTTGAGAACGCACCAACGTTTCGTTGCTACCAATCTAATTGTCCCTACGGGACGTTCTTTTTTTCGTAGTGTCTTTCTTTCTGCACAACATCTCCGCAACAGGGATGTTGCGGAGAATAAAAAGCTCCATAGGAGCGATAGATCGGTAGAAACATAAGTATTAAATGTATTTAAGTCCCGTAGGGACGAAAGAATGCTTTTTGATTACCAGCATTCGTTTTTCGTGGTACCATACTCACTTGTACCGCATACCATTACTCATCTTTTCTTATGTTTTGTTGTAAATTATCCATTAAAAGCTTCATACTTATGAAAAACTGATTAAGTCGGATTTGGAAATATTCTAATATTTGTTAAAAAGAATTTTTATCTTGTCAATGCCTACTAAATCTAAACTCTACGAATGTATATATCAAAAGTAAGCTTGGTCAATTATAGAAATTTCGCGAATGCAAAATTTCATTTTAATAAAGGAATAAATACAATCATTGGGGAAAATGGTTCTGGGAAAACAAATGTATTTAGAGCAATTAGACTCTTGCTAGAAGATTCATCATTACAATATGCCTATAAATTATCCGAGAGCGATTTTAATAGAAAATTAGAAAAAGATAAATGGAAAGGACATTGGATTATTATCAGTATTGAATTTGACGAATTGAATAATGAAGAGGCAATTCAATCTCTTTTTGTGCATGGAGCAGGGGTATTAGAGGAACAATATGTAAAAAAAGCTACTTACAATTTGTTTTTTAGGCCAAAAGCGGACATAAGACAAAAATTATCTGAATTACAGAATGGAAATCAAGAAGCGTTAAACAATTTACTAAGCTCTTTAACTATTAAAGATAACTATGAAACTTTCTTTACCGGCAAAAGTACTGTAGACTTCACAAATCCTGATGTTTATAAAGAACTAGTTGGTGACTTTGAAAATGTGATATTTCCTTCTACTATTGATGCTTCAAAATTTGGTTCAAAAATTCCTCATCAACTTTCAGTTTCAAAAGAGGTGTCCTTTACTTTTATTCAAGCTTTACGAGATGTTGTTAGTGATTTTAATAGTAATAGAACCAACCCTCTTTTAGGCCTACTGAAAAATAAGAGTGGTGAAATAAAAGAAGAAGATTATCAGCCAATTAGTAATTTGGTAAAAGATTTAAATGAGAAAATTGAAACTTTAGAAGATGTTCAAAATATTAGAAAAGATATAAGAAGTACAATTCATGACGCAGTAGGTCAAACTTATTCTCCTGCTTCTCTTTCAATAAAATCAAATGTTCCTGATGAAGCTGACAAACTTTTACAATCTTTAAAATTATTTATTGGCGAACCTGATGAATTATATGAAGGGGGCATACATGAATTAAGTTTAGGTGGGGCAAACCTAATATTTCTTACTCTAAAACTATTGGAATTTAAATATCGAAAATCAAAAGATACGTTTGCTAATTTCTTAATAATTGAAGAACCAGAAGCGCATATTCACAATCATATTCAAAAAACATTATTTGATAAATTGGATTATGGAGATACCCAAATTATATACTCAACTCATTCCACACAAATATCAGAAGTAAGCAATGTAGAAAATATTAATATCCTTGCTAAAAAATTAAATTATGCAGCAGTTTATCAACCTGCTATTGGATTAGATACAGAAAACATTATTGAAGTTCAAAGGTATTTAGATGCTGTAAGGACAAATTTACTTTTTGCTAAAGGCGTCATATTAGTTGAAGGGGATGCTGAAGAAATATTAATTCCTCAAATGGTTAAAAAAGCATTTGGAGTTAGTCTTGATGAACTTGGCATTAGTTTAATAAACATACGAAGCACTGGTTTTGAGAATGTGGCTCAATTATTCCATAATGATAGGATTCAAAGAAAATGTAGTATTATAACGGATTTAGATGATGCAATTTGTGACACCACATTAGTAGAAGGTGAAAATGATAGAATTCAAAAATATAAAAGGAAAGTTGAGAATTCCAAGCAAAAAGGATTGGAACGAAAAGCTAAGCTTGATAAATTTAAAAAAGGCAACGATTGGGTTAATGTTTTTTATGCAGATTATACTTTTGAAGTGGATTTTGTTAAAGAAGGGAATGGTTTGCAAGTAATTGAGATAATAGATAAGGTATATACCGATCTGGATGTAATCAGCCAAGCTAAAAAAGATTTGGAATCTGATGAAATTTCTGTTTTTGGGAAACGTATTTTGACAATGGCAAAACAAGAAGGTAAGGGGTGGTTTGCTATTTTATTGGCGAAACAAATTTATTGGAGGACAGTAGTTCCTAAATATATAATTGATGCTATTGTCTTTGCAAAAGAATTTTATTCAAATGAAATTATCGCTGACATTGTAAATTTTAGAATAAAGAAAAACGTTGAAACTGATGAAAAATTAGATTTTACCACCTGCAATGATGTTTTATTCAAGTATATAAAAAATGAAGTGGGAATTGAAAATATAATTTCAGAGATTGAAAAAATAGTCCCTGATGATCAAATAATAACCTTACTTAAAAGTATTGAATTGAATGTTTTATTGGGATAAGAAAGATTTAAATGAAGAACAAGAAGCTGCAATATTAAACCCTGAGAGTGTTTTATTAATTGCTTGCCCGGGTAGTGGAAAAACAAGAACGCTAACCTATAAAATTGCATATGAATTAAGTAAACTTACTTCTACCAAAGAGTATATAATTGCAATTACTTACACAAATAATGCGGCTGATGAAATAAAGGATAGAGTAGAGCTTCTAGGAGTTGATATAAGTCAATTATGGATTGGTACAATTCACTCTTTTTGCTTAGAATGGGTTTTAAAACCTTATCATCTCTATTTAGATAGATTAAAAAATGGGTTTAGAGTAACCAATTCTCACGAATCAGAAATACTATTAACCGAATTATGTAAACCATATCGGAATGAAAAGATAACATATTGGGATTGCGGTTTTTTTGCAAAAACAGATAATTTCTATTTGACTTGTTTAGACGAAAGAAAGCATGGTTCATTAAAAAATATTCTCGCTGCATACTTTGAAACTTTAGAGAAAAATAATCAAATAGATTTCGAACAAATCTTATTTTATTCATATCAAATACTAATAACGAAGCCGCAAGTATCTGGTATATTATGTAAACTATTCCCATTTATTCTTATTGATGAATATCAAGACACAAAAGAAATTCAATATCATATAATTTCAAAGATTCTACACGCTAATAAAGGAGCTTCCAAAACATTAATTGTTGGGGATCCTAATCAATCTATTTATAGCTCATTGGGAGGATATCCTATGCCGAAAAAAAACTTGGAGAAATTATTAGGGTTTGCTCTATTAGAAATGGGGTTGACAAAAAACTATAGATCATCAGGAAAAATCATTAATTATTTTGAGTATTTTAAAACTTATCCCAATACTATTACTCCCTTTGGCAGAGAAAAAGAATATCCGAGTATTATTAGCTATAACAAAATAGTGTCTGTATTAGATTTGATAGAGGAAATTTCAAGAATTATACTTTATAATGTAAATGAAAAAGGAATATCTCCGAATGAAATATGTATTGTAGCTCCGCAATGGGTACATCTAGCAAGTATTACAAGGCGATTGATGGTTAGATTACCTGATTATAGTTTTGATGGTCCAGGCATGGCTCCTTTTTCTAGAGATATTGATAACTTTTGGTTTAAACTTTCTCGTATAGTTCTAACCGAACCGTCTCCATACATGTATGTTCGAAGATTAAGATGGAGTAAAGAAATTTTAAGCGAACTCGATAATGCAGGTGTGAATGTTTCAGAGATAACAAATAAAAATTTTTTGAGATTATGTAATTCAATTAACATAGAGGAAAATGATGGATTAACATATTTAAAATTATTCTTTGACAGAGTATGTGCCGAACTCTCCTTTAATTTGGCACTTTTTCCTACATTAGCAGAACATCATTCTTCATTTTTTGAAAGCTCTCAAAGCAGAATACAAAGGCTTATTGAAGAAGGTAATCCATATATAGGCGATATTGAAAATTTCAGAAAAGTTTTTAAGCAGAGAGGCGGAATAACAGTTTCTACTATTCATGGTGTTAAAGGTGAAGAATATGATACAATGATTGGATTTGCATTATTAGACGATTATGTCCCCCATTTTAACGATCCAGATGGGGATGCAAATTCCAAAAAATTACTTTATGTATTAGCTTCAAGGGCAAAAAAGCAATTGCATTTAATCTCTGAAACTGGAAGAAAAATAAACCGGTATAAACCTTTCGGACTGTTGCCTACACCTAACTTGGAAAAATATGTCTATAAATATGATCAAGTATAAAACTAATTAGTTGGCCTTGGGTATTCTCGTTCATCCTCTTCAAACGCTTCACCTTCCTAACCCTTATGTTCAGCAGTAGCTTTGCTCGGTCCATCTTCCCTCGAATTCCTTCTACCCCTTCCCCTCGAATCCCATCCAGTTTTCCCTCGAATTTTATCCAATTATGAGAATCTTGCATTCCCCATGCACCCTTTTTCTCGTTTTATTGGTCTTATAAGAATTAACCAATAAAACATATTACTATGCAAAGAAAGTACAGGATTAAAGATGTTGACATGCTCGTTGCATCATCCACCATTTTAGAAAGCGCCATTAAAAACAAAGATGTCCTCCAGCAAAAAAGAAGCAACTGGAAAGATCAGTTCTTCAACGACCTGAAAGCAAGGATCGACACAGCAGTGCAGGTCTATCTCGGTTATGATAATGCCAAAGAACTTCGCCAGGCCACCATGGCAATAAACGAGATCAAAAAAGACGCACTAAAGAATTTAATGGAATTCAAGGTGCAGGTAATGGAAGATTTTAAAGAAGAAGAGCTGCGCCGGGAGGAGATCATGAAGCAGCTCGGTTTTAGCAGCAGTTTAGAAAAGTCGCGTCGCGGCGATCAGGAGGCCCTCATCACCTTACTCTACCAGTTCAAAGTTAATATACCACCACTACAGGCAGATATCGTTGCCAAAGGCACATCGCCCGAATTGATCACTGCCATTACCAATTATGCCGACAAGATGAAAGCAGCCAACGTAGGCCAGGAATTCACCAAGGGCACTAAAAAAGAAATTACCGAAGAAGCCCTCAAAGAATTCAATGATATTTACAACAGTATCATAAGCATTGCCAAGATAGCCGCCACTTTCTTCAAAGAATCAGCGGCAGTAAAAGACCAGTTCAACTTCAGTAAAGTATCAAAAGCAATGAACATCCCCAGGCCTCCCCGCAACGACTCCGGCGAAACCCCTTCATCATAAATGTATACCGGTTTTAGCTACACGAAAGCTTCCCCTCACCAGGCGGAAGCTTTTTTATTACAGGCGCAAGCCCATCTGCCTGTCATGAAAATCAATTTGTCTGTCATGAAAACTCATTTGCCTGACATGAAAATCAATTTGCCTGTCATGAAAACTCATCTGCCTGACATGAAAATCAATTTGTCTGTCATGAAAATCAATTTGCCTGTCATGAAAACTCATTTGCCTGTCATGAAAACTCATTTGCCTGTCATGAAAACCAATTTGCTTGTCATGAAAACCAATTTGTCTGTCATGAAACTCAATTTGTCTGTCATGAAAACTCATTTGCCTGTCATGAAAATTAATTTGTCTGTCATGAAAACCAATTTGCCTGACATGAAAATCAATTTGTCTGTCATGAAAACCAATTTGCCTGTCATGAAAACTCATTTGTCTGTCATGAAAATTGATTTGCCGCACATGAAAACTAATTTACCTGACATGAAAATCAATTTGCCTGTCATGAAAATTCATTCTCCTGACATGCAAACATAATTTCCTTTGATCTTCTCCTTTTTCCCCCTTCGGGGGCTAGGGGGCCTTTCCTCCTTTTTCCCTCTTCGGGGGTCAGGGGGCTTCTTCGCTTCGATCTCCTCCTTTTCTCCCCTTTAGGGGGATAGGGGGCTTTCCTCCTTTTCTCCCCTTTAGGGGGATAGGGGGCTTTCCTCCTTTCCCCCTTCGGGGGCTAGGGGCTTAATTTTTTTTTTCCCGCTCAGCAACCTTTTCTTCCTTTTATGTGTCTAGATAGGTGACAAACGCAAAATGGTATTAATTCACTTATAGCTATTTAATATTATTTTTGCGCCAGTTAAAAAATATTGGTGTTCCCAATAGCGAGCTTTAGTTTGGAAAAATGCGGGTTTTTTCAAGAGAACAGAGCAAGTTAAAAGAGAACACACTGGAAACGGTGTGCTCCTTTGCTTGCAATTGTTCTCAGGCACCGCATGCCTCCAAACTGGTTGTAAGTGTAAGGACACACCTTTTCTATATTCAATCATTTTTTAACCAGTGTGTATGCTGCTTACTTTTACCAGTCAGCCCTCGGCTGAATTTCAACACAATCTCACCATTGTTCGTAGTTTTTTAGCTACGCTTAATGCCGAAACTTTAGAAGAAGATCTTTGGCAAAAAGTGTTCAGTTTTGTCAATAAATACGATGATGTGCTTACCGTTACCGAACGCAACAATGTGTTCTTCACCTATGGACGGCTGTGCAATGCACTAAATGCTATGATAATGGTGGTAGGAGAGATGGAGTGAGGAAATTTACGATTTACGATTTTGGATTTACGAATGTCTTTGGGAAGAAGAGTGTAGTGCTCTTGCCGCAGTTAATTCTTCGAAGAGTGCATTGAATATTGGCAATCAACAAAACATAATCTCCTCTTTGTTCTTCTCCTTTTCACCCTTTTGGAACATCCCGATTCTTTCGGGAAGGAGGATAGGGGGAAAGGAGAGCTTTATGAATTGCCCCGCCCTTCAGGGCGGGGATAAAATGAATGCCAGCAACCGGGCTTTAGCCCAATTTGTTTTGTGGCTAAAGCCGGAATATAATAATCATTTGCTCACCGCCCTGAAGGGCGGTGCAATTCAGGCAACACAGTTTTCTTCTCCGCAGAGTCCCTTTCGCTTCGATCTTCTCCTTTTCTCCCCTTTTGGAACATCCCGATTCTTTCGGGAAGGGGGATAGGGGGCTAATTCGTGTTCATTCGTGTAATTCGTGGTTAACTCTTCGAAGGCTTTGCCTTCGTAAGTACTATGTTCAGCAGGAGCTTTGCTCCGTACTTCCAAACCGGAGATGCTGCGGGGAAAGAGAAACGGGATAAAATCCCTTAATAACATAAGGCTTACGAAGGCAAAGCCTTCGAAGAGTGCGTCCCTCCTTGCACACAATGCTTTCGCAGAGGAGACTCTGCGGGGAAGGGAAAGCTATTTACGATTTACGAATGACGATTTACGAATGCTTTTGGGCCGAAGAGTATGATGCTCTTGTGGCAGTTAGTCTTCTAAGAGTGCATTGAATTAGCAATCAACAAAACATAATCTCCTTCTCTGGTCTTCTCCTTTTCACCCCTTTAGGGGGATAGGGGGCTTTAATTCGTGTAATTCGTTCTAATTCGTGTAATAGTTATCAACTTCCTATTTTTGCCCCATGACGAAACTCTGCTCCTACAACCAGTTATTCACCTTCGCTAAAAACATCTTCCTCGCTATCGGCTGCACCGAAACAGATGCGGTAACCGCCGCCACTTCCTTACTCTCCGCCGACCTGCGGGGCGTGGATAGTCATGGTGTGGCAAGACTAACAGGCTACGTGCGACTGTGGGAAGCAAAGCGGGTAAATGCAACACCGGCGTTGAAGATCGTACATGAAACACCTTCTACCGCAGTGGTAGATGGTGATGCAGGGCTGGGCCTGGTAGTAGCGCCGTACGCCATGCAGGTAGCCATTGATAAAGCAAAAGTTGCAGGTACCGGCTGGGTGAGTGTAAAGAACAGCAACCATTTCGGTATTGCAGGTCATCACGCCATGATGGCGCTGAAAAATGATATGATTGGTATTGCCATGACGAATGCATCGCCGCTGGTGGCGCCTACGTTTTCGGTGGAGCGGTTGCTGGGCACCAACCCGATTGCTGTAGCCATACCTGCCGGCAGCGAACCGGCTTTTGTGGCCGACTTTGCTACCACCACCGCTGCTAACGGTAAGCTGGAAATGCTGCAACGTAAAGGCAAGGATACGCCAACCGGCTGGGTGCAAACGAAAGATGGTGCGCCGTCTATCAATGCAAATGCGTTGAAGGAAGGCGGGGCGCTGCTTCCGCTGGGTGGCGATAAAGAGCATGGCAGCCATAAAGGCTATGGGCTGGGTGCGATAGTGGATATTTTTTCTGCCGTGCTGAGCGGCGCTAATTATGGCCCCTGGGTGCCGCCCTTTCCGGCGTATGTGCCCATGCCGGAGAATATGCCGGGCGAGGGCATCGGTCATTTCTTCGGTGCTATGCGTATAGATGCTTTCCGTACGGCAGACGAATTCAGGCTGCACATGGATAAATGGATACAACGCTTCCGCAGTGCCAAAACAGTGGAAGGCGAAGAAAAAGTGCTCATCCCCGGCGACCCTGAACGGGAAACCGAAGCCATAAGAAGGGAAGAAGGTATTCCCCTACTGGAAACCGTGATGAGCGAACTGCAGGAGCTGGGCAAACGGTTTGCTGTATCGCTCGGCTGAACGCCCGTCTCCACGAATTAGGCTGCATTGATATAAATAAATATTAAATAGGTTTTTTGTGTCAACTTCTTTTTGAAACGACTGCGCTATCCGATACTTTTGCACTCCGGAACGATTATTCAACAATAAATACAGGGCAAAATGAAAGTGATGAAATTTGGCGGCACCAGCGTAGGCAAGCCGCACCGCATGCATGAAGTAGCAAGACTGATCACCAAAGATGAAGAGAGCAAGATAGTGGTACTGTCGGCACTGAGCGGCACCACCAATGCACTGGTGGAAATAAGTACTGCACTGGCGGCAGGCGACAGGCTGGAAGCTAAGCAGCAAATTGATGCACTGGAAAAGCATTACCATAATTTTATTGCAGAATTGCTGAAGGATGAAAGTGCTTTGCAAAAGGCAAGAATGGTAATTGCGGAACACTTTGAATTTTTGACCATCATTTTAAAGATCTCTTTCAGCGAAGCACTGAACAAGGATATACTGGCGCAGGGCGAATTGCTGAGCACCAAACTTTTCAGTATTTATTTAGAAG
>JBEHZB010000009.1:0-190275 GCA_048497855.1 Bacteroidota bacterium
AAAACGGTAAAAGGTGAACATATTGGTTCCACCGGTAGTGTTTAGAATAGCAGGAGTAACACTTTGTGAAAAGGATGAAAGCGAGAAAAAAATACCAACTGCAAGAAAGATGAGTCGCATTTTTCTCATAAGCAATGTTTTAAAGTTTAATGATTCAGGGCAAAAGTATATTCAATTTTTGGCAAATGCAATACCACAAAAAGGGTATTATAAAAAATATACCTGATGGGGATAACTAGTTGCGTGTTTTTGCAACCACTATTAAGTTTATGTTACGGAGATGAATAACAGCAAGAATAATTATTTGGGGAACACCATGCGGTAATCCACTTTTATCCTGCCCCTGGAAATATCATCCAGCTTGCGTTTTAGCAATTTCTTTTTTAGCGGTTTCAGGTAATCGATGAAAAGCTTTCCTTCTATATGATCGTATTCGTGCAGAATAACCCTGGCAGTGATACCGTTAAAAGTTTTGGTGTGCGGTTGAAAATTTTCATCTACAAACTGCAAGGTTACGGTTTCGTTACGATAGATATCTTCCCTGATCTTAGGGATGCTCAAACAGCCTTCGTTATACGCCCATTCTTCACCATCCAGGCTGGTAATATGTGCGTTGATGAATACACCTTTGTAACCGGGTTCATCAGGATATTCCCCTTTTTCATCTTCTTCCTGGTTAAGGAAGATCTGTTCGCTGTCCATTACAAATAAGCGGATCGGCCTGTTGATCTGTGGTGCGGCAAGACCAACGCCATTGCTGTTGTACATGGTTTCCCACATATCGGCGATCAGTTTATCCAGTTCAGGATAATCAGGGGTGATATCATCTGCAACCTGCCTCAACACAGGCGAACCGTAAGCTACTATTGGGAGAATCATAAATTGGTTAATTGCTAAATTGTTTTATTGTTAAATGGTTATACTGTTTAATTGTTTTACAAAGTTACAAATAAACAGTTAAGCTATTTGTCAATATAACCATATAACAATTGAACCATTTACCTGATCCCTAAATACTCTTGCAGCATGATCGTCGCAGCAATTACATCAACATTTCCCTTAACCCTGCGGTCTTTTTTCTTCATACCCATTTCCAGCATCGCATCTTTTGCCATTTTGGAAGTGTAGCGCTCGTCAACGGTCTTTAGCGGAACAGACGGAAATTCTTTTTGTATCTTTTTAATAGCGGCTTCTACCAATGGTGTACCGTGAGTATCGGTCTCATCCCAATTCTTGGGCAGACCAATGATGATGAGTTCTACTTCTTCCTGTTTAAGATAAGTTTTAAGAAAGGGGATGAGTTCTTTAGATTCGATAGTGGTCAATCCTGTAGCAATGATCTGCAATGGATCGGTAACGGCTATGCCGGTGCGTTTGCCGCCGTAGTCTATTGCGAGGATCCTGCTCATTTACGATTTATGATTTTAGATTTACGATTTCCTTAATTACCGGGATCATTTTACTTCTTTGGTCTGTCATCTAACATCTGACATCTCACATTTCACTTCTCATCTCTCTCTTACCTGAAAACAACGTCCGCTATCACGAATGCCGCAAAAACCACTGATGCAATTCCGTTTGCTGTCATAAAAGCGATATTTACTTTTCGCAGGTCAGTTGGTTTTACAATAGAGTGCTGATAAATAAGCATGCCTGCAAAGATACCCACACCGATCCAGTACAGCCAGCCGAAATGCCCGTACAGCCCGGCATACATCACACATGCTGCCGACAGCACATGCAGCAATTCGGAAACCCGTAACGCATTTTTCTTACCTAATGCTGCGGGGATAGAATGCAGCTGCTGTGCTTTGTCAAATTCTTCATCCTGCAAGGCATAAATGATATCAAAACCGCTTACCCAGAATAATACTGTGCAGGAAAATAATATCGGCAACAGATCAAATACTCCCGTTACAGCAAGATAAGCGCCGATAGGGGCGAGGCTTAAACCAACGCCTAATACCAAATGGCACAATGCTGTAAAACGCTTGGTGTAACTGTAAAATAAAATCACGAACAATGCAACCGGGGATAAAGCAAAGCATGCGGTATTAATAAAAAAGCAACATGCTATAAAAAGCAAACAGCAAACGATAGTAAACAGCAATGCATTATTTGGCTTAATGATGCCTGATGGAATTTCACGTATGGCCGTGCGTGGATTAAGCTTATCATACTTTGCATCCAGCCAGCGGTTGAAGGCCATTGCAGCCGAGCGTGCAAAAATCATGCATAGCACTACCAGTACAAATCGTATCCATAACTGGTTTTGCGATGTATAATTTTTGAAAGCATCTACAGGAAAATTAATGAACCAGTCGTACGAAGTATTGAAAAGAAGATCGTTCTGCTTTAATTTATAAACGCCTAATGTAAAACCGATCAGAGCAAAGGGCATTGCAAAAATGGTATGGGAGAATTTAACGAGGGATAAGTATTTTTTTACGGCAGTCATTTACAAATATTTTTTTAATCTTTCTTTTACTTCCTTATCACTTATGATAGATTGTTCAGATTTATCGTAAATACTTACCAATACAATAGTTTCTTCTACGACTGCTACATAAGTAATGATTCTTGCTCAGCCACTTTTACCTTTATTTTTACTGCTGATGGCAAGTCTTATTTTATAACAATGATTACCTAACGGAACGCCGGAATGTGGGTTGTTAGTGAGATGTTCTAATAGTAATTTAAGATCAAGTTTTAAAGAGGTGTATTTTTTTGACAGCTTTTTTATTTCCTTTCCAAACTCCGGGGTGTATGCAATTTTATAACTCACGCAATAAATCTTTAGCGTCCTTTAATTTTAATTTGCCTTTTATGTATTGCGCAGTTTCTGCAGCGCCTTTTTCAATACTTTTCAATATCTCGCTTTTAGTAGGTTCCTTATAGATCTCTACAGATATTTTTTCTTTCTTTAAAAAGTCCAGCACCATCTTAGATTTGGCGACTGATCTTGGTTTAATGATTATTGTTTCCATAAAATAAAATTAAGACAAATTATTGTATGTTTCATTTAGACTGTATTACACGAATTTCCTATTTCATAATTTGTAAACAATTAGTATAATTCGTAAAAATTAGTGTTATCAGTTACTAATACGTTTACGAACCAGTTCCCACAATACCACACCTGCAGCAGTGGCAATGTTCAGCGAATGCTTCATGCCGAGTTGAGGTATCTCTATGCAGCTATCGCATTGCAAAATAGTTTGCTGTTCTACGCCGGTTACTTCATTGCCAAATATCACCGCTATCTTTTCTTCAGGGGTAAAACTTATTTCCTGCAATTTAAGGCTATCTACAGCCTGCTCTACTGCAAAAACTTTGTAGCCCATTTTTTTTAATGCTTCAATAGCGGAGGCTGAATTGGGAAAATGTTGCCAGGTTACTGACTCTTCTGCACCGAGTGCTGTCTTTTTTATTTCTTTATGCGGGGGAATGGCCGTGTAGCCAATGATATAAACTGCTTCCAATAAAAATGCATCAGCTGTGCGGAATACGCTGCCCACATTATAAGCGCTGCGGATATTCTCCAGCACAGCGATCACCGGTGTTTTATCTGATTGTTTAAATTCTTCAACCGATTTGCGGTTGAGTTCGTCCATTGAAAGTTTACGCATGTTGTACAAAAGTATGTCATAGGAGACTACGGACGACAGACCACCGACGACGAATGGAACTGTGGTCCGTAGTCTATTGTCTGTTATATCATCTCACTCTGCAGCAACGGATTCTTTATCGCATCCTTTTTTTCTGCAAATTCTTTAGCTGCTTTTATAAAATGAACAAATATCGGTTGTGGATTTTCTACCGTACTTTTTAATTCAGGGTGATATTGTACGCCGATAAAGAACGGGTGTTTAGGTATCTCCACGATCTCTACCAATCCGCTGCCCGGATTTTTACCACTTGGTATCATGCCTGCTTTTTCAAAATCGTTGATATAAGCATTGTTGAATTCCCAGCGGTGACGGTGGCGCTCGCTGATCTGCGTGGTACCGTAAATAGCATGCGCCAATGTTCCTTCCTTGATATCGCAGGGATAAGCGCCCAGCCGCATGGTGCCACCTTTTGCCGTTACCTGCTTTTGCTCTTCCATCAGGTCGATGACAGGGTTAGGGGTATCTTTTTCCATTTCGGTAGAATGGGCATCTTTCAATCCCAATACGTTTCTTGCAAATTCGATCACAGCCATTTGCATACCCAGGCAAATACCAAAGAACGGCAGGTTATTTTCCCTTGCATATTTTACCGCAGTTATCTTTCCTTCCACACCGCGGTTGCCAAAGCCCGGAGCCACCAGCAGGCCATCGAGCTTGCTTAGTTTTTCTGCCACATTATCTTCGGTGATGGTTTCGCTGTGTACATCCACTACCTGTACTTTGCATTCGTTCATAGCGCCGGCGTGTACAAATGATTCGAGGATAGATTTGTAAGCATCCTGCAATTCGATGTATTTACCGATGAGCCCGATGATCACTTTTGTTTTCGGGTATTTTAATTTATCCAAAAAGGCACGCCACTTGGTGAGTTCCGGTGCAGCGTAGCCATTGATGTGCAGTTTTTTCAGCACGATAACATCCAGTCCTTCCTGCAACATTTTCAGCGGCACTTCGTAAATAGAACTGGCATCCATAGCCTCAATAACAGCATCTGGTTTTACATTACAGAACAGGGCGATCTTTTTCTTCAAGTCATTGCTCAGCGGTTCTTCTGTACGGCAAACGATCACATCGGGGTGTACGCCTTCGCTGCTCAATAATTTTACACTATGTTGTGTAGGTTTTGTTTTCAGTTCTTTTGCGGCACGCAGGTAAGGTATCAGCGTAAGATGCACCACCATACAATCTTCTTCCGGCATTTCCCATTGCATCTGGCGCACGGCTTCCACAAAAGGAAGGCTTTCGATATCGCCTACTGTTCCGCCTAATTCAGTGATAATGATGTCGTATTTTTTTTCTTTGCCCAGCAACAGCATCCTGCGTTTTATCTCGTCTGTTATATGAGGGATAACCTGTACGGTCTTGCCCAGGTAGGCGCCTTCTCGTTCCTTATTGATAACAGTTTGATAAATGCGCCCGGTAGTAACATTATTAGCCTGCGAGGTAGGTGTATTTAAAAAGCGTTCGTAGTGGCCAAGATCAAGATCGGTTTCGGCACCATCATCGGTAACATAGCATTCGCCATGTTCATAAGGGTTCAATGTACCCGGATCGATATTGATATACGGGTCAAATTTTTGTATGGTAACTTTCAATCCTCTTGCCTGTAATAATTTAGCAAGAGAAGCGGCGATAATGCCTTTACCTAATGATGAAGTAACGCCGCCGGTTACGAAAATGTACTTGGACATGGTCTGAGTATTAAAAAGTTAATTGTTATTATAATCTTGTACCAAACAGCAAAAACATTACCCGGCATCATTGTTCACTTGTACGGCATATCAATATGCATCTTTATCAAAGCGATACAACGAAACCTTGTAAATAAAATAAATAACTGATTGTTTTTCTGTCCCTTTATTGCGACCAAAGGAAATATGTAAAATAGGAATATCCTAGAGGTCATGCAAAGATAGGAGGAATATTCGGGAGGATGAAATTTGAGGGAGATTTTGTGGAAAAAAATGAAGTTTATGAATTGCCCCGGGCTGAAGCCCGGGGCAATTCATATCAGCCCTTTACGATCTTATTATAGCTCGTAGCAATTCCTTTTATCAGCGAAGAACTGAAACCCTGGTGCTCCATTTCGTTCAATCCCGCAATGGTGCAACCTTTTGGCGTAGTTACTTTATCAATCTCCTGTTCAGGATGTGTGCCTTTTTGTAATAATAATTCTGCGGCACCTTTTACAGTTTGCGCAGCAATTAAATTAGCGGTTACCGCATCAAAACCAATTTCAATGCCGCCTTGTATGTTGGCACGTATATAGCGCATGGCATAGGCCGTACCGCAAGCACCAAGTACGGTTGCGGCATCCATCAGCTTTTCATCAATCGTGGTTACTTTACCAAGCACAGCAAAAAGCTCTTTCACAAAACTGATATCTGCAGTGGCTGCATTGCTGAAGCTTAGGCAGGTCATGCTTTCCTGTATGGCAATGGCGGTATTGGGCATAGCACGAAACACAGGTAATTTCTTTTTGATGATCTCTTCGATATCTTTTATCAGCACGCCGGTTACAACAGAAACGAGCGTATGTTTTGCAGACAGGTCTTTTTTCAGCCCGTTCAATACTTCGCTTACCTGGAACGGTTTTATAGCTAATATCACCAGCCCGCTGTCGCGAACAGCTTCATTATTATTATCGGTGACCTTTACACCTTTTGCTGCAAGGTCTTTTAATGTTGCGGTATTTCTTTTGGTAATAATGATATCTGCTGCTTTGCAGAATTTGCTTTTCAATAAACCTTCTGCAATGGCTGTACCTAAATTTCCGCCACCAATGATGGCAATCTTTTTGCTCATAAACCTGTTATAAAATTAATAGTAAAGTTTTTTGCTTAAATAATTCCGCACATAATCCTGCACGCCATCTTCCAAAGAATGAAAAGGAGTAGTATAGCCGGTTGATATCAATTTATTCATAGTTGCCTCAGTGAAGTATTGATATTTATCACGGATATCTGCCGGCATATCAATGTATTCAATAACGGCTTCTTTATCAAGGCCTGCAAATGTTGCTTTTACCAGGTCGTTGAAAGACCTTGCCTGGCCGGTGCCGAGGTTGTATATACCTGAACTGAAAGACGACAGCGAATGATCGCAGTACCGCATCATTAACCAGTAACAAACACTCACCACATCCTTTACATAAATAAAGTCACGCAGTTGCTCGCCATCTTTAAACCCTTCTTTATGCGAACGGAAGAGTTTTACTTTTCCATCTTTCTGTATCTGGTTAAACGAATGGAAGATGACACTGGCCATTCTTGCTTTGTGGTATTCATTTGGCCCATATACGTTAAAGAATTTCAACCCCGCCCAAAATGGTGGACAATGCGTACCATCTTCTACATGACGCAGCACCCATTTATCAAATTCATTTTTGGAAACACCGTAAGGATTCAGCGGTTTCAGTTTTTCTGTCATTTCATGACTGTCTACATAACCAAATTCGCCCGAGCCATAAGTTGCAGCAGAAGAAGCATACACCAGCGGGATATGATTGATCGTGCAGTACTCCCACATCTTCTGTGAGTATTCTACGTTTAATTTCTGGTGGATGCTGTAATCAAATTCGGTAGTATCAGTTCTTGCACCCAGGTGAAAAACAAAATCAACTTTTACTTTTTCTTTGGCTATCCATTCAAAGAAACCTTCTCTTTCCACCCTTACCATATATTTTTTGTGCAGAAGATTCAGCTCTTTTTCATCCTGGTCAAACTCATCTACCAAAATAAGGTTCTCAAATCCTTTTTCATTTAAGAAGCCGACCATGCAACTGCCTATGAATCCGGCAGCGCCTGTAACGATTATTGTTGAAGTTGTTTCCATAATTTTTACAAAGCGCTTAATGCATGTTCGCTTTCATGACCGGCCAGTAAATTGGCAATGGCATTATCATATTTATCTTTCCACAGGCCGATGGTTCCCCAATCTTCGCCATTGATAACCACATTTCCCGCAATAACCGAACCTGATTTTTCAAAAGGAATATTTGCACTCTTTAATTTGGCTTCTACTTTTTCAGTTGATGAAGCCGCAACAGAAACTACCACCCGGCTTTGCGCTTCGCCAAACCAATAGGCATCATCTCTTACCGCTGAAGTTTTAGTTACATCAAACCCAAGGTTATTGGTGAAGGCGCTTTCCATCAATGTGATGAACAATCCGCCTTCGCTAACATCATGTGCTGAAAGAATAAGTTTTTCTTTTATCAAACCAAGAATACATTGCTGCAATGCAAATTCCTCTTCTATATCAAAATATGGTGCAGGAGAAAATTCTTCGCCAACGATCTTGTGTAAATATTCTGATGAACCGATATCATCCCTGCTTGTGCCGATAAGATAAATGACATCGCCTTCATTCTTAAAGTTCATCGTCATCTTGTCATGGGCACTGTTCAGTACACCAACCATACCAATAGTAGGAGTAGGGTACACTGCGCCGTCGGGGCCCTGGTTGTAAAAACTAACATTACCACCGGTAACTGGTGTATCAAATTTTACACAAGCCTCACCCATTCCTTTAATTGCATTTACAAACTGGTAATATACTTCAGGGTCGTAAGGGTTGCCAAAGTTCAGGCAATTGGTAACGCCCAAAGGCTGCCCGCCACTGCAAACGATATTACGTGCTGCTTCTGCCACTGCGATCATTGCGCCTTTATACGGATCGGCAAAAACATAGCGGCTGTTGCAATCTGTGGTAAGCGCCAATGCTTTATTTGTAGGTTTGGCAACAATAATAGCCGCATCGCTTGGCGCATTGGTAGTAGCATTGCCGGTACCCACCATGCTGTCGTATTGTGTATAAACCCAACGTTTAGAAGCTATATTCGGGATCTGTATCAATTGTTCTGCAACGGCTTTAAGGTTTACAGGAACAGGAACAGCTGCGCTGTCAAATGCTTTTATCTTTTCAAAATAAGATGGCTCGCTGTACACACGGTCATTTTGCGGAGCGCCTCCACCAAGCACTAATTCATAAGCCGGTAAGGTAGCTTCCAGATTTCCATGCATGTAAAAATTCAAAACACCATCATCAGTTACTTCACCAATTTCGCTGCACGGAAGGTCCCATTTTTCAAATACATCAAGCACCAGTTGTTCCTTACCTTTTTGGGCAACCAATAACATTCTTTCCTGGCTCTCACTTAATAATAATTCCCAGGCCTTCATATCTTTTTGCCTTGTGGGCACTTTATCCAGGTCTATGCGCATACCGGATTTTCCTTTAGCGCTCATTTCGGAAGTAGAGCAGATGATACCTGCCGCACCCATATCCTGCATGCCTACTACGGCACCGGTCTTGATCACTTCTAAACAGGCTTCCAGCAATTTCTTTTCCTGGAAAGGGTCGCCAACCTGCACTGCTGGCAGGTCTTCAGCGCTGTCTTCTGTAATATCAGCCGATGCAAAGCTTGCACCGCCGATACCGTCTTTACCTGTTGCGCTTCCCACAAAAAAAACAGGATTGCCTTTTCCTTCGGCAGTGGCAGAAATAGTTTCGCCGTTCTTTAAAATACCGACACTCATCGCATTCACCAACGGATTGGTATGGTAACAATCTTCAAAATATATTTCGCCGCCAACAGTTGGTACACCAAAGCAATTGCCATAATGGCCAATGCCGTGTACCACGCCTGCCAACAAATGTTGTGTCTTTGCTTCTTTTAAATTTCCAAAGCGAAGAGAATTGAGTGATGCAATGGGCCTTGCACCCATGGTAAAAATATCCCTGTTGATACCGCCCACACCTGTTGCTGCGCCCTGGAAAGGCTCAATGGCAGAAGGGTGGTTGTGCGATTCTATTTTAAATACTACGCCATAGCCATCGCCGATATCCATCAATCCTGCATTTTCTTCACCGGCTTTTACCAGCATCTTCTTTCCTTCGCGGGGCAATGTTTTCAACCATTTGATAGAATTTTTATAACTGCAGTGTTCGCTCCACATAGCGCTGAACGAACAGAGCTCGTTGAAATTAGGAGTGCGCCCCAATTTTTGTTTGATCAATTCAAATTCTTCCGGAGTAATGCGTAATTGTTCGGCAGTCTTTACTGTTATTTCCATAAAATATACTGAAGGGAAAGTTGAGAAAGCGCAAAGGTAACGTCTTATCAGTTTTATCCGAATAGCAGGGCGCCAATATTTTAACTATCTTCCCACATAGAAAATATATTGTGTTGAATTACCTGTTGTTTGCTGTTTATGGTATTGCTTTTTGCTGGCTGATCGTAAGGATGCCTTTTATTAAAAAGGCAGGAATTGACAGCAGGCTGATACTGGCGCTTTTCCTGTTGAAGATAATAGCCGGTGTTGCTATCGGGTGGATAGCGCTGCACCAGTACGGCCCAGGCAATGATTACTGGGATGTGAACCGGGAAAGCTGGAACGAATACCAACTGCTTTTATCCAACCCCAAAGAATATTTCACCAATCTTTTTTCATCCGGTTATCCCGATGGTTATGCCGGTGTATTCGATTCTTTTCATTCTTTCTGGAACGACCTGCGGAATAATATGATCATCAAACTGGTTTCGGTTTTCAATATTTTCAGCCGGGGCGATTATTATATCAACAGCCTCTTTTTCAATTTCATTATTTTCTTTGGTCATGTAGCGCTGTACCGCGTATTTACAAAAGTTTTTGCGGGGCAAAATAAGCTGCTCATTGTTTGTTGCTTCCTGCTGCCTTCCATGCTGTACTTTACTTCCGGTATTCATAAAGACGGGATTGTTTTTTTGATGCTGGCCTTAATATGCTATACTATATTTAATGCTCTTCAGAAAAAGTCATTGTCATGGAAGGCAATGACAGGATTGCTTTTTTGTTTCATTATCCTTTTCCTGGTGCGGAATTTTGTTTTTATTGCATTGGTGCCTGCTTTGATTGCCTGGATATTGGCAACCAAATTCAAATGGCGGGCCTGGAAAACATTTGCAGTAGTGTATATTATAGCGGGACTGCTGCTGTTCAATATCCATTATCTTTTCAGCGGTATAGATCCATTGGCAACTATAGTACAAAAGCAAACGGATTATTCAACGCTGCCCATTTCATCTACACCACTACCGGTAACCAAGCTGGAGCCCAATTTTACAAGTTTTGCTGCCAATGCACCGCAATCACTCAATCATCTTTTACTGCGCCCTTATTTGTGGGAACTGCCGGTAAAAACATTGCTGCCGCTGAATATTGAATTGTTTTGCTACCAGGTATTATTCCTGTTATTTCTTTTCTTCCCCAAAAAAAATGAAGAGTATAATAATAAAGCCTTTACCTGTTTCGGTGTGTTCTTTTCTTTAGCTGCTTTCCTGTTCATCGGCTATATTGTTCCCAACCTTGGTTCGCTGGTTCGATACCGGAGTATTTACCTGCCCTTCTTAATGACACCGGTCATCTGTAGTATTGATTGGAAAAGATTGTTATCACGCAAAGACACAAAGACTGCGTAAGTGCGCTAACCCTTTGCATTTTTCTGCATCTTCCTTTTTACGATCTAAATAATAAATTATAATAAAAAATAATATTTATTATTTTTTGCACAAACGCTAAAATTTTGGTTAATAACCTTTGAAAATCTTGTTTTATAAAAGTATTTAGCTTTTTTTTGTGCCTTAAAACTAAAAAAATGCATTCTTTACGATTTAATGCCTTGGATAAGCTAACCAGGAATCCTACCTCAGTGAAGGTAGATGGGTTTTCAAAAATTACGGAAATCTTCAACGAAAATGTATTCACTTTACAAACTGCCCGCAAGTTTTTAAGCGACGAAGCGTATAAAAGTTTGCTGGCTTCTACCAAGGGCGGTAAAAAGATAGACCGCAACATGGGCAACCAGATCGCCAACGGCCTCAGGGCATGGGCGGAAAGCAAAGGGGTATCTCACTTTACCCACTGGTTTCAGCCACTTACCGGTTCTTCAGCAGAAAAACATGATTCATTCTTTACCTTAAAAGGAGATGGAACGCCTATTGAAGAGTTTGATGGTGGTGCGCTGATACAACAGGAGCCTGATGCTTCTTCTTTTCCAAGTGGCGGTTTAAGGGCAACTTTTGAAGCCCGCGGCTATACTGCATGGGATCCATCTTCTCCTGCTTTTATCATGGAGATAGGCCAGGGCAAAACATTATGTATCCCTACCATCTTCGTTTCTTATACCGGCGAATCGCTGGATGCCAAGACACCATTATTAAAAGCATTGGTGGCTTTAGATAAAGCTGCTGTTGATGTTTGTCAATATTTTGATAAGAACGTAACCAAAGTTACCGCCACCCTGGGCTGGGAACAGGAATATTTTGTGGTAGATGCCGCTTTGGCAAATGCCCGCCCTGACCTGGTACTTACCGGCCGCACTGTTTTTGGCCATGCACCGGCAAAAGGCCAGCAACTGGAAGACCATTATTTTGGCGCCATACCCGAAAGGATATATGCCTTTATGAGGGATTTTGAAAAAGAAAGTTACCGCTTAGGTATTCCTTTGCGTACAAGGCATAATGAAGTGGCGCCTGCACAGTTTGAGTGTGCGCCTATTTTTGAAGAAACGAATTTAGCAGTAGATCATAATACTTTGCTGATGGATGTAATGGCACGCGTGGCCAAACGCCATGGCCTTATGGTATTATTGCATGAAAAACCATTTGCCGGCATCAATGGAAGCGGCAAACATAATAACTGGAGCATGGCAACAGATACCGGTGTTAATCTTTTAGCACCGGGCAAAACGCCAAAGACCAACCTGATGTTCCTTACTTTTTTTGTGAACACCATTAAAGCGGTGCATGATTATGCAGAGCTGTTAAGGGCATCTATTGCCAGTGCAGGTAATGATCACCGTTTAGGTGCCAATGAAGCACCACCGGCTATTATCTCTATCTTCATCGGTAAATATCTGACGGATGTACTGAACCAGGTGGAAACCCGTGTGGGCGGTAAGTTTGATGAAACAGACGAAGCCATGCTGAAACTGGATATCCACAAAAGCATTCCTGAACTGATGCTGGATAATACCGACCGTAACCGTACTTCTCCTTTTGCCTTTACGGGTAATAAATTTGAGTTCCGTGCGGTAGGTTCTTCTGCCAACTGTGCCAATGCCATGACCACATTGAACACCATTATGGCGGAAACATTAAGGCAATACAAAAAAGATGTAGATGCGTTAATTGAAAAAGGGGAGAAGAAGGAAGTAGCTATTCTGCAGGTGATACAGAAATATATTGTAGAAAGCAAGAAGGTATTGTTTGAAGGTGATGGCTACAGCGATAACTGGGAAAAAGAAGCCGCAAAGCGTGGTTTGCCCAATGTAAAAACAACACCGCTGGCGCTGGATGCTTACATTTCTGATAAAGTGAAGCACTTATTTGAAAGTAATGAAGTGTACAACCACCTGGAACTGGAAGCCCGCCACGAGATCATGCTGGAAGATTATATTAAGAAGGTACAGATAGAGGCAAGGGTAATGGGAGAATTGGCCACCACCTACATACTGCCATCTGCCGTTAAATATCAAAATGTATTGATCACCAATATTGGAGGATTAAAAGCAGCAGGATTAGATGAAGCTTCATACGCTAATCAAAAGCAAATATTGGAACAGATCAGCAAGCATATTGCTGTAATGAGCGACAGTGTTGAAAAAATGATCGAAGAGCGTAAAAAGGCAAATGAGATCAGTGATTCAAGGAAAAGGGCTATTGCTTATTGCGATAAGGTAAAAGGCCAATATTTTGATGTGATACGTTATCACGTGGATAAGCTGGAACTGTTGGTAGATGATGCATACTGGCTACTGCCAAAATACAGGGAAATTCTTTTCTTAAGATAAAATAGCTGGCAAGCAATCGTTGTAACCCGGTGCACCTTTGGAGGTGGCCGGGTTTTTTATTTTTTACTGCGTTAAACCTTTTTTTACCAATGCCGTCTATGTGGTATAAAGCGAACGAAAACAAACGAAATCAATGAAGAAAACAGTTCTGTTGCTGCTATTTTTTGTTGCAGCTGTTGCCGCAACGGCGCAGGTACAGCGGGCGGTAAAGCCTAAAACAGTGAACAGCGATTCTGCAGCTACCGGTACCAATAATAGTATGGCGCCTGCCAAAGACGATATGCAAAACCGGAAAGCAATGATCAAAGAATTAAACCTTACCAGGGAACAAAAAGGAAAGTTCAGGGAGATGCAACAGAACATGAAAGCAAAAAAGGAAGCGATAGAAAACGATGATAAACTGAGTGATACAGAGAAAAAAGAAAAATTGCGGACATTAAGAAAAGAGCAGATGGCCGCTACCGACAGTATCCTTAACAATGAGCAGCGGGAAAAAATGAGGCAGATGCGAAAAGACAAGCTGCAGCAAATGAAGGGTAATAAAGATGCGAAAGCCGAGATCGATGAAATAATTCCATAAACGATTTATATAGTAGGTTGAGCATAAGAAGGCTGTCCTGGGGGCAGCCCTTCTTTTTTGTAAAAATGCGAATTGCGAAAAAAGAAGATGGTAACCTTTAAAAATATAAAAAAGAGCCGGTATTACCGGCTCTTCATTTTTGTGCCCACGAGGTTGGTGGTTTTCACATTGTCTTTCGGATTGGATATTGAGTTTAAGCGTGTAAAACAGTTAATATCCCTCAAAAACTGTACCTGACTGTATTTTAGCATCCTGGCGATAGTTTTGTAGCATAATTGTATCCATTCCCCGGTTTTTTCATTCAACAAACCATAGCTATGAATGGGGAGCTAAATCCACACCTACAAAGCATTTAGGGAAAAGGTATACCCATAGAAAGAATGTAATATATCTACACTTGACCAGTGTAAACTGTGAATGCGTATTAAATAGAGCCAATTTGTATCACCCGTGATGAATGTTTTTATCTCCTTAGTGGAATGAAGGAACGCACTTTAGCATCACGCAGGTATAATCCTGCCCATATTAAAATGCCAAAGATGATGGGAAAGAAAAACGGCTCGCCAATACGAACCATACTAGAAACTGCGCCACCAAGATAAGCCGTTACTAAAACAGCGCCCAATATTGCAGTACGTGGAATAGCCAATATGATGGTACATACTAACAGTACAATACCAAGCGGCTGAATTAAATTTTCGGGCCAGCCCAGTTTAACGGAACCTTCAATAGAATGTTTCTCCTTTATTATTTTCATTACCGCATCGAAAGTTAAAAAGAGCAGGCAAAGGATGTTGAGCATCCGTCCTGTCCAGAGCCCCCCTTTAGAAATGTTGTTGATTTGACTAACGTTTGAGTTATTCATGTCTTGATTTTTAAGAGTTGAAAAAAATATTTAGTGTTGATACAAAGATGCTGCACATAAATAGAACGAACGGGGTGCAAAAGCGGCATTTTAGGGGGCTGATCGTGCCATCACATTGTTGTGTTAGTAAAAAACCGGTTCGCTTTTTTCCTTATCTCTTGCTGTATAAAAAAAATATTATAACCTGTATATTCTTTTTTCTTTGGGCCAGCCGGGATGTGATCGATGGATTAAATTCCCAACACCTCCCTCAACTTCTTATAACCACTTTTGCTAACAGGCAGTTGGCCGCCGTTTTTCAGTAAAACTATCTGCGAATCTTTTTCATACAGATCGATCCTTGTAATGAAAGCAGCATTAACAATGTAAGAACGATGAATGCGGATAAATTCTTTATCGGATAAGCTGTCTTCGAAGAACTGCATGGTTTTCTTTTTTAAGAACACTCCTTCAGTGGTATGGATCTTTACATAATCATCAGCCGCTTCAAGGTATTGCACCTGGCTCATGGGTACTATCCTTATCTTACCGGTATCTTTAACTACAATGCGGTTGGTTTGTACCGGCGAATGCGAAGCCGCTTCCAATACAGCCGGCGTAGCAGTATTTTCCTGCTGCATGAATTTGTGCATGGCTTTATCAAAACGTTCTTTAGTAAAAGGCTTTAGTAAATAATCAGCAGCATGCGCTTCAAATGCTTTAATGGCATATTCATCAAAAGCTGTTGTAAATATTACTGCCGGCGGATTTTCGATCAGCTCCAGCATTTCAAAGCCCGTTATCTTCGGCATCTGTATATCAAGAAAAATAAGATCAGGCTTATGTTCCTGTATCGCCTTAAATCCTTCAAAACCGTTGTTGCATTCTTCGGCAATATGTATATCGGGGTATGATTGCAAATACTCTTTTACCACCATTCTTGCCAAAGGTTCATCATCAATGATAATTACATTCATGTTGTTTGCGGTATCGTTATTATGGTTATAAAATTCCCGTTATCCTGTTTTGTTTGCAAAAGATCCTGCCTGCCGAATAGTAAGAACAAGCGTCGCCTTACCGAAGAAAGACCGAAGCCTGTTCCTTTTACCGGCATAGAAGTTACAGCATCAAAAGGATTGGTAACAGTGATCTGCAGCGCCATATTGATCGCTTTTACTGTTATTGATATCTCTACTTCATCAATGGTATCGTACAACCCGAATTTAATAGCGTTCTCCACTATCGGCTGAAGCAGTAACGAAGGTATCTTCATGTGCATCAGTACCGGGTCGCTGTCTATTATTGTTTTAAGGCGGTAACCAAAACGGAGTTTTTCGATCTCAAGATATAGTTCCAGTTGCTGCAGTTCTTCTTCAACAGTGATAGGGCCGGTATCTTCTTTTTTTAAAGTGCCCCGCAAAAATTCAGAGAGCTGCTGTATCATGTGCCTTGCCTTTTCGGGTTGCGTGCCGGTAAGCGCACTGATAGAATTAAGGCTGTTAAATAAAAAATGCGGCTGCAGTTGCTGGCGCAGTTTATTAAGTTCAGCATCTTTTGCAATGCGTTCTGTTTCACGTTTATAAAATTCATCTTCGGCCTGCTTACGTTCGGTGTGCCAAAGCAACCCTGTAAGCGTAATGCAGGTAAGCATTAAAAATGCAAGAACAAAACGAAGCCCCAGTGTTGAATTAAAAATATAAAGAAATACAGCATCGTTTTTAAAGATATTTCTTTCGGTGATATTGGTAATGAGCAGCCAGAGCCCGCCAAGGGCAAGGCTTACAATGAACACGTATAAATATTTCTCTTTGCCGGGAAGATAATATTTCATGTTCGATAAGATAAGTAAACTGAATCCTGCAAGCAACCCGTTGCTGATAAGCGCATCGGTGAGTGCATGAGAAGAAACGACGCCGGCATGCCTGGTAGCAATGGATTGTAAAGACACCCATGCCATCCACCAAAGAAGAAAGAAGAAAATAAATTTTCTTCTTGTCTTTTTTACCGGTGTTCTTTTTACTTGCATTCCGCTAATTTAATTCATCTGCACTTTGCAGGCTTAGATTCAGTAAGTGTGCAGCTCTTTTTTTTGTATTGCGAATATATAGATCAGGATCGTCTTCTTCATTCACTCTTGAATAAAGTTCCGCTCCATCAGTAAGTTCGGATAATACATGGAGTTCGCTTACATCAATGAATTTCCATTGCACCTGCGGCCCCAGATCAATATTGCTTTCACATTCACCGATCTGCCTGGCTTTATAAAATGCTTCCAGGTTATCTTCTGCCCGTATAAGCCGGAGCTGTTCATCAAACTGGGGTGTATGTTCGCCTGTGCCGCAGATGATCCGGAAGACGATCTTTGCAAGGTACCATTTCATGAGTTGGTTATTAGTTATTGGTTATTCGTTGTTGGTCGATGGTCGATGGTCAATGGTCGATAGTCCATGGTCCATTGTCTATGGTCTGTCATCTCAATAGCTCCTGATATCCACCCCGCCAAATACTGCAGAGCCTTTCAATACCAGTGTTTTTGAAGGATCGGGGAGTACAGTGGTATTCTTTCTTTTATCATCTACGCCATGAAACATACCATCTATTTCATTCACTATCGTCCAGTTGGCAGGCACTACGATCTTTGTTCCTCCGAAAATGAGTTCGATCTTTAACACCACTGTTCCATGTATATCAGCCTGCATAAAATCTATCTCTGCACCGCCGAATACACAATTGATCTTACCACCCTGGAAATTTTTCGACATCATATTTTTAACCACCCCGCTGAAAACAGAATTTACGTAAAGAAAATTGCTGCTGTCTAAAGAGCCTTTATTACTGTCGTCGATATTGGCAGATGCTATGTACTCATGGTTGAATCGTTCTCTTGAATTTTTTTTTTCACTATAGCGTTCCCGCCTGGGCCTGAGAATGAACATAAGTCCAAAGCCGATGATAATCAGCGGCCAAAAGGCCCGGTCAAAATCTACTTCCCGGTAAAAATTTCCTGCTAAGAAGATGCCGCCAATAGCAAGCAGTATTACCCACGTGGCATTCCTGAAATTATGTTTAACACCGGAGTAAATACCGATCAAAATCAATATCATTGGCCAGGTAAATATCCATTCGGGTACTATAAAATTCAGGTTGCGCAACAGGTAAGCTGCGCCAATTCCTACAAGGATAAGGCCGGCAACAATCCTTGCACCCTCCCTGTTTGTGCCATAATCATTTTTCATTGTTATTTATTTATGATGCAAACTTATTGTATGCTTCGCCAGGTAAAAAGATGCTTTAGGTAGAAAGCGGGCAAGTGTCGGTGAACGGGTGCTAAACGTCGGTAAACATATTTTACCTGAACTATAAAAAGTAATTAGCATAGCGTATTGGTATAAACAGTTTTATAATTGGCTAAATTATTGCCTTTATAAAATCATGCAAGAACCTTCGGTTAAAACGCTCTATATATCAAAAGTAAGCAAGCAATGGAAAGTTCATTGGGCAAATGAAGAAACCGGTCATATTTATACGTTAAGATCAATTGCTATTGCCGCAGCAAAGAGGATAGTAGCAAAATTGCCACCGGGAGAATGTTTGGAGATACGGATACAAAAGCATAACGGAGAATACATTGCTGAATGGACCTATGGAAGCGATCCTTTTCCCTCATTTGATAAATAGAACTGAAGATAAATTTTGTAACGCTTTGTACACAACCCGGCCTTATTTTGTACATCATTTTCTACAAAAAATAAAGCCTCTGCTTATCCTGTAGCAGTTGTACACATTTTTTGATGCGGCACGTAATTAGCGGCTTTTAAATAAAATTTTGAGTATTAGTGATAAAAGACCTGTTCTTGTGAGCAGGCCTTTTTTATAATAAAATGGTATATCGTTAGCAGTATGAGTTTAGACAATGAATCTTATTATGGATATAACTCCCTTTAATATTACGTATCTGCACCAGGGCGTTTTGGCAGAAGTCACGATCCATCCCTGTTGCAGGGAAGACAATGTATTTGATTATGCTGTTTGGATAAAGGGCAAACTTGCATTCACTATAACAAGGGATATGGAAGATAATGCGCATTGGGTAATAGCTTTAAAGAATGCAGATGATGAATTTGATGAAAGGATGGTACAGGAAATTGGCGCCGCGATACAAAAGAAGATAAGTACTTAAATGAAAGTATATGTATGCTGTTAAAGGTAATAATAACGGAACTTTTGAAGATGCCAGGTTGATGGAGCAGGAAGGTGCGTTTAAAGATGCCGCTGCAGTGTATGAAAAACTTCACAGGCGCTCTCCCGGTAATATCAAGTTTATACAACGCTTAATGATCATTTTTCGGAAATTAAAAAATGTCGATAAAGAGCTTCATTATATTAATGCCGCTATTAAAATAAATGAAGCTTACTATGCTTCAAAAAATAAACTTGATAAAAAAGCCGGTTCCATAAGCAGGCAACTGAATAAATTATTAGGCTATACAAAAGGTAATGCCGTATTCAAATCAGATGAGGTGTTGAAATTATATATGCGCAGATCTAAACTGCAGGATAAGAAAAAAGCATCGGCTAATTAAAAAGCCCCGCTCGTACACGGGGCTTAAATCCTTTCTTTTAGGATAGGCTTTAAAACGGTTAGGTCGACTTAGAAATTTTATAATTGTAATATAGGCATTTTTAATAGTATTCAAAAATATCTTTATTCACCTGTGTTAAAAAAAATGCTTGCCTTTATATGGCGGTTTCAGTATGTATTTAAAATACATACTGCGTTAGGGAGTAAGAATTAAAAAAGCTTAAGCGATTATTGTTTTTTGTTTGATTTTAATTTACTTGCTTTATCTATAAAAAACTTTGCTGCGTCATGATCGATCTTACTTAACGAAAAAAAGAAGCATGCAACCCACCCTAATCCTGTTCCTCCTAAAAATACATTGGCGATCAATATCCACCATTTGAATTCAACACCCCGCCACCATGCTATTATTGATGGGATCATAAATGCACACAAAGCAGCGGCGATCAATAAGCCATCCAAAAGCCAAAAAGTGTCGGTAAGGCTTTTTTCAGTTATTGTCACTTGCAGTATGATTGCTATAAAGAATGAAAAAATGATATAACCGGTTAATATTTTCTTTGTTAATTCTTTGCTTTCTGATCGTTCCTGTTCTGCCTTTTTGTTTTTAATTTCAATTCTGTATTGTGCTACAGCTTCTATAAGCCTCTTCCGGTGTCCTGTCGACTCAATGCCCAATTTTTCGAGTTCTAAATCATTCATTGAAAATAACTCTCTTGTTTCAATATCATGCCGTTGAAAAAGCGATGTATATCTATCAAGTTTTACAGCGAAAAGAAAATCTTCAATATCCGGCAGGGATTGAAGGGCATTATTTACATCTTGCATAAACTTTTTATTGAAAATCATTACCCCTGCAAGAATTCTTGCAGGGGTAATATCGGGAACGATAAAGTTAAAAAGCTACTTATTATCTGTGTTCGAAATCCGCACTGCCATAGCCTGTGTTTTCCGCTGAACCTTTGTAGCTTCAGGATTCTCATTCGCCTTAATAGCAAGGTAACCCGCAGCGCTGATACCTAACAAAGCCAACTGCCAGGGTTCAAATTCTATCAGGGGGTACTTATGGTCCTTCACATTATTACAGAAGTACTGGATGAATCCAATGCCATATATAGTATTGAAGAAAACAGCCTGTAGCCGGTGGATGCTGATGCCGGTATTATCGGATAAAATATCTGTCAGCAAGCCTTTTGATTTTTCTATATCCTGGTGACGTGAAGGCAGGTTATCATCAGCATTATTATTTTTTATTTGTGTATTGTCGATCGTTTTGCCAAATACAAAAACAGCCAGCGGCCCGCCAAGTAATAACGCAATGGAAGAATTTAAAGGAAGCAATACGCCATAGCTCATGAAGAAATACCAATAACAGGATAAGATGATCAGTGTCCACCAGAATAGCTGTACCCTGGCATAGCTGAACGGCCTGTCTTTTAAGGGCCGCAACTGCCCGTCAGCAGGGTCGAAGCTTTCATTTCTGCAAAGTGCAGAATTGATGAACAGCCACATAAAGTAAAAAACCATTGCAACGAGAAATATCCATCCCAATACTTCCCATACTCCGTGAATAGGGTGTGCGTATAATTTTTCGGGATGCTGTATTGCGTTGATATTATTCAAAGGATGCACCTGCGGTGTATCCACAACAGCTTGTGCTGCGCTGAGAGAATCGGGCATAAGTGTTTGTTAAGGGTTAAGTAATAAGGTTTTGGTGCAGTAAAATAGGTATAAGAAATAATTTGTGCAATAGGTAAAAACACTTGTTTATGGATGTCGTTCTTCGCTACATGAATAAATTATGTTTGAAGAGGTTTATAAGTATAACATAAACTTGTTGAAGCTTGCTGTTTTCAGCGAGAGGCAGATCTTCGCTTTTAGTTTGCGGCCCCACAAAAAATAAATATTTCATTTCTTATATCACAAACAAGTGAGATGCTGCGGCAGTAAGCTGCAATGGGAGACATAAAAGTTGATTGAGATACAGAAGCCGGCGTGTATGATATCTTACTGCAAATGATCAGCTAAAAGCCCTTTGCACAATGCACTCCATTGCAGGTTAGAAAATCCCCCGGCGGCACCGGCAGCAACTATCGCATTTCTTATATTGTCAATAACGCTTTCTGTGCCGGTATTTGCTTTTTCATTTCGGCCATAATAATTAACAGTTACTTTGGTGCCGTTTCTTTGTACTATAAACGATGAAGTGGAAGAGTTGTCGAAGAAGTGAGCGGTTTCGGCTACAATAGTACCGGGATTGGCGCAGGCACGCAATGTCAGGCCGAAGCTTTCATCAGCAGCTGCAATAAAATCCTGCCGGATATCTTCCACCTTCACCCAGTCTGCACCATCTCCTAAAATATTGCCTGGCCCGGGAATATTGATACTTACGTAATCATTAATTTTAAGTGCTCTTTCCGGATCGCTATTTCCGGGAGTTGATAACCGGAATGTTGCACTGGCAATGCCTGCAATTTGGTGCCACAACTGTGGCATCAATAACCGGCTACATGCATTTTGAAATACATCAGCGGCTTCTTCAACTGAAGCTTTTACAGCAGTAAATTCCAGGTCAAGATTCTTTCCTTCTTCTTTTGCGGGCACAAACCCTTCTTCATGTGTCATGTAATTAAGTTTTTTTTGAGCGGTAAAAAGGAATTAAAGTTCCAAGGGGTACTTCGCTGAACTTTAATTTCATATCCTGCACCCATACAAATCTGTCCATGCATTGATCATAAGGTTGATTTTTTGTAAAAGGCACTGTATATCACTTAAACGTTGTACTTGTTTTTTATTAACTGATAAAATGTGTCAATTTCAGTGCCAGAAGCTTTGGATAGTACATACTAAATAATGATGTTGATATGCGTGAATAGCAAAAGCCTCTACCGCTGTTACCGGAAGTAGATGGCGAAAGATATAAGGGCGAAGCCATACCTGTAATAGCCACGTTTACCGAAAAAACACAAGGCCTTTGAGCTGTCGCTTAATAATAAAAGCCTGGGTATCATCATACGCAGGTTAAAGAGTGGCTGGAAGATCACTACGCTGGAAAATAAAAAACTCATCGCGGCTATTGCTAAACTGCTGGAGAAAGAAATAATTATTCTGCAATAGTTTCTCAGGAAATTAGATCATGCGTAAAAACCCACGGTAGCAAATAAAGCAGTTTGCGGACTATGCAGTTTTTAAAACTACAATAGTCTTGCCTTACCAGCAAAAAACCGTTTGGAAAATAAACAATTACATATCATACACTGCTCTTTACCGTAGATATTTTGAATATGGACAATCTGATCAATAAATACCGGGCACCAGGTTTTTTTATGTTGTGAACAGAAAAATAAATTTACGTTACCAATTTGCACCGGCATCGACAGAACATTTAAATCAATAATTTTACCGGCTACGATGAAAAAAATACTACTGTTTATAACTGCACTGATAATTACTGCTGTTACATTTGGGCAAAACTGCACGGTAAACAGCGGAACAAAAACCTTATACACTGCAACACCATCAACACTTTCGCTGCCACCGGGTTACCGGCTGGTTTTTGTGAACCATGCAGGAAGGCATGGCGCAAGGCACCTTACCAAAGATCCTGTAACGGCCGCCGGTTATCTGCTCTTAAAAAAAGCAGACAGCTTGCATTTACTTACAATGGCAGGTGAAAAATTAAAGGAAATGATTGAGGCATTGAACCTGGAAGAACATAATTATACCAAATCAATTTCGGCAAGGGGAAAAGAAGAACAGCAAGGCATTGCCAAAAGGTTATATCAGCAGGACAGTATTTTTTTCAACAGCAGTAATTTCAGTTACCATGTACAGGTAACCAAAGAGATACGTACAAGCCAGACCGCCGCTGCATTTCTTGAAGTATTAAGAACAGCGGGTGGTAAGAGGCAAAAGGATATGTATAAGGTGAATGATACCGTACTTCGGTTCTACGATCTTGCACCGGCTTATCTTGCATTTGAACAAACAGGCACCTGGAAAAATGATCTTGATGGTTTACGGAAAAAAATATTCAGCGATAAAAAGATAAATAAGATCATTGCCCGGTTCTTTGCACCCGGATTTTTATCAACGCTGGATGAGCAGGCGAGAGAAACTTTTGTTACCGATATACAGGGTTTCATCACCATCATTCCCGGCATACAGCAGGAACTGAACGAAGCTAATGTTAAACTCAATATCGATTCGCTGCAACAGTTTTTTAGCTGTAAAGAACTGGAAGCAATGGGCAGGATAGACAGGGCCGAGGATTTTTTATTGAAAGGTCCGGGCCTTGATAACAACGGCATACAGGTAAAAATTGCTGCGCCATTATTAGTAGATTTTATCCGCACTACAGATGATTTTGTGGAACATCGTTCTGTGCAAAGCCAGTTCCGTTTCAGCCATGCAGAAACCATTGCGCCTTTTGCTGCGCTGCTGCAACTGGAAGGCACCGATAAAGCAGTAACGGATATCAGGCATTTCAGCGATGATACCTGGGACGCCGCACAGGTAGTGCCCTTGAGCGCCAATATACAATGGCTGATATACCGTGATGAAAAAGGCAGCTACCAGCTGCGTTGCCTGCTCAACGAAAAAGATGTACATATCACCGGCCTCGATACCAATAATTTTCCTTTCTATAAATGGGATGAGGTACGGAATTTTTATCTTCAAAAACTGGCAGCCCTCAAGCTCGGGCTTTCTGACGACTTGCTTTCTTATCTCCGCACTATTAAGTAGATGCATGCTTTTGCAAAAGGCTTAATCTTAAATTAATATTAAGACAATGTTAAGGCAACAGCAGTGCTGTTCATTTGCACCTGTTAAACCTAAATACCTAATTGCAAATGAAATTTTTTCTACTCTGTTGTTTTATTTTCACTACAGCCATTACAGCAAATGCTGCTGACATCTTTAAAGGAAGGATCACTGATGCCGCTACCAAAGAACCATTACAAGGTGCATCAATAAAATTACTCGATAGCAAGGGCAAGGTCATCAGCACTATCGTAAGCGGTCTTGATGGCACTTTTATTTTTAAAAATATCCCTGCCGGTTCGGGTTACGAAATTGAAATAACCTATTCCGGTTTCAAGACCATTCGCCAGCCATTGACAGCAGGCAATGCAGTAACAGACTTTGCATTGGTTGCTGCTTCGCAAAAAATGGACGAAGTGGTTGTGGTTTCCAAAACTGATAAAAGCAGCGATGCGGCAACACTTTCTGTTGAGCGCAAAGCCGATAATATCATGAATGTTGTTTCGGGTAGAACGATAGAAGTATCTCCTGATCTTTCTGTTGCCAACGTAACACAACGTGTAGCAGGTGTATCATTGCAGCGCTCCAGCAATGGCGAAGGGCAATATGCAATTGTGCGTGGCATGGACAAACGTTACAATTATACTTTAGTAAATGGTATAAAAATTCCGAGCCCTGATAATAAGAACCGCTATGTGCCGCTGGATATTTTTCCTGCTGAATTATTGGACAGACTGGAAGTAACCAAAGCTTTAACGCCAAATATGGAAGGTGATGCCATTGGTGGTGTAGTAAATATGGTGATGAAAGAAGCGCCTGCAGGATTTTCGCTGAAGGCCAATGCAGGATTAAGTTATGCGCAGAGTTTTATTGACGGCGATAAGTTCACCACGTTCGATCATTCTGCAAGCAATGCAAGATCACCACGTGACAGGAATGGCGAAAGTTATTTAGCAACGATGGCAGACTTTCCCAATAATGCTTCTAAATTCTCTACTAAATCTGCCCTCGCATTTAACGGAGGTGTTTCTATCGGTGGCCGGGTAATGAAAAATAAATTGGGGTTATTATTAGCTGCCAGTTCGCAAAATAATTTCAGGGATGTAAAGGCTTTATATTTCGGTACCGAAACAAATCCTGATAACGATCCAAAGCTGGATGCTATTCAGCGGCGCAATTATTCTATCCGCCAGCAGCGTTCGGGTTTGCATGGCTTTGCCGATTACAATATCAATTCAAGAAATAAATTGAAATTGTACATGGCTTATATGGATCTTAATCAAAGCGAATACCGTTTCTCATCCGATACCAATCTTGTATTGGGAAGAACAGGATTAGGAACGGGCCGTATCACTAATACTTATCGTACAACTACCCAGGTACAACGTATCTATAATGTAACGCTGAAAGGTGAGCACACTGTTACCAAAGATCTTTCATTGTCATGGTCAGCTGTTTATTCAAAAGCCACAGGCAACCAGCCAGACAGGGCTTCGCTGGTTACTACAACCGGTGTTAACATGAACAACGGAACGCTGGAACAACAAAAGGTTTATTTAGATAACAGCAGCTTTCGTGACTGGAGCAGGAACAGCGATGAAGATAAAAGCGGCTACCTGAATTTTACGTACAGGTCGGTTATTGCAAAAGCAAAAGTGGACTGGACTGTAGGCGGTATGTACAGGGATAAAGAACGAAACAGTGTTTATGATAATTATAATATCCGCCCGGCCACAAGCCCGCAGGAATACAACGGCAATATAGATAACAATACGTTTGCTGTATTTAATCCGCAGGGTTCATCTACCGATCCGCTCAATTATAAAGCATTTGAAAAAGTAAGTGCTTTTTACGGAATGGCAAAAGCAGAAAAAGGTAAACTGCAGGTTGTGGCAGGTGCAAGAGTTGAGTTCACCAATTTTGATTGGGAAACTTCGGCGCCAAAAACTGTAGAGGGCAGCTTTGGCAATATCAAATACAATGATGTATTGCCTTCAGTGCACATAAAATATAAACTGGCCAATAAACAATTTTTAAGAGCATCCTATTACTCTGCTATCAGCAGGCCGGGCTTTTATGAACTGATACCCCACACTTATGTTGACCCAGGTTCTGATTATCCTGAACAAGGCAATCCATATTTGAAACGTACCACGGCAGAGAACTTTGATCTGCGGTATGAATATTTTCCTAAAGGACTCGACCAGGTATTGGCCGGTGTATTTTATAAGAGCATCAAGAACCCGATAGAATATGCTATCGTGCAAAGAGGTGCAGGTAATACCTATTATTCTCCCAACAACTTCGGTACAGGTTCCAACTATGGGTTTGAATTTGATGTTACCAAATACTTCCATTCATTTGGTATAAAAGCAAATTACACTTTTACAAAGAGCCAGATCACTACAACAAAAGTAAGGCGCTTTCAAACAGTAGATGTGAATGGGCAACCTACTCAAACGCAGGATTATCCTGAACAAAAGCGTCCGCTGCAAGGGCAGTCTAAAAATGTTGCGAATGTTTCATTGTTGTATAAAAATGGCAAGCAGGGGATAGATGCACAAGTAGCTGTTGTATATACAGGTGACAGGATCAACACCGTTTCTCCATTTTTAGATAATGATATCTGGCAAAAAGGATTTGTGCAAATGGATATCTCAGCAGAAGTAAGGATAGTGAAAAACTTCTTTGTGTTTGCCAAAGCCAACAATATTTTAAACACCGCTTATAAATTAGAATTGCACCAGGATTATAAAGAACAATTGTATGTTCCTTTCCAGGAAGCAGGCAAGAATGTGTTTGTGCGTAAAGACACCTATGGTGCCAACTATTTATTAGGATTCCGATTCAAATTGTAAACTCATTTATACACTTTATCATGAAACTTAAATCTCTATTAACCGGTTTAACAGCAATTATTATTGCACTTACAGCATGTCATAAGGTAGAAGATGTTACCATCTCAAAACCTGTGATCAATGCCGGTTCGGAAATTACATCCGATACCTTGAGCGGGAATGTAAAAGGTACATTGCGCTCGGGTAAGACATACTATTTTAAAACAGACATCACTGTTAATGCAGGCGACACTTTATTGTTTCAGTCAGGTGTTACATTGATAGCATTGGGCGATGGCGCATCGTATTCAACAAGTCCGCAGATAACAGTTAACGGTACATTGATCAGTTTAGGTACACAAACAGAACCGAACTTAATTTCAGTATTGCCTGCCTTGCGCACAAGGGCCAATGCGTTTAAAGGCTTCTGGGGTGGCATACAAGGCGGTACAAGCGGCGGTGATATCATCATCAAATGGACAAAAATGGAATATGCCGGTGGTCCTGCGGGTCCTGCCAACGATCCGGCGGTTTATACAGCAGGTGTGCCGAGATATACGATCGTGTATGCTAACATAGCAGGCAAATTCATTCTCGAAGATTCGTGGATAGGCAACAGCAAGGACGATGGTATAAGGGTGATCAGCGGAAAGGTTAGTGTGATGCGCAATACGTTTGAATGTAATGGCGAATCGGGTGGTGAAGGATTGAATATGAAAAGCGGGACAGTTGGTGATATCGGCTATAATTTATTTATCGGCTCTGCCACCAATGCATTGAAAGTATCGAACAGCGGTGGTACAACGATCCAGACCAATGTATGCCTGTACAACAACACTATACTTAACTGCGGTTTCCGCCAGGTACAATCAGGCAGGGGCGGTTCTATAAATTTTGAGAAAGGTGCAAAAGGCAAAGCATATAATAATATCATTGTGAATTCACGTTATGGTATGCGTATCACTACAGATGCCGATGTGGCCAATACGATCTACGATAACCAGTTGTATTATGGAAGCGCTTCGGTACTTAGCACGCAATTCTATCCATCAACAGGCGTAGCAACTATCAAGGCTGGCGATATCCAGAGTACTACTGTTGGTGCAAATAATCCGCAGTTTGCCGGTTATGATGTAAACGCTTTCAATTATTCAACTGTTACCATCCCGATGGGAATAGCAGCTATGCCTGCGGTACTGACAAACATCGGTACAAGTGATTTCAGGATCTTGCCTGCATCGCCTGCGATTAATAAAGGCAAAACAAATTTTACACTGAACGGCGCTGTTCCTAATTCCGGCGGTACTTATGGCGCAACAATAAGTTTACCGGGTAAAGATATTGGCTGCTTCCAGGCAGATAATTCCGGTAATCAACATTATTGATAAAAAATATTTTTAGATTGAAAAGCCTTGCGGATAACGCGGGGCTTTTGTTTTTTACCGCAGAGGCACGGAGGCGCAGAGTTTCTTTTCTGCAGAGCGTTGATAGACTACCGTAATTTTTAAAACTATTGAAGAAAAGCCAGGAAGCGCCGCTGTTTCACGTCTCACCTCTCACGTCTCACATTCCGAAATGCTCAAAAAAAGACAAACGTTTTCCCAAATTCCCAAACCTTGTCAGCCATTGCGTATTTGCGAAAAGAAACGGCTGATAGGTTGCAAAAGAAAAATGCTTTGTGTAAAATTGAAAATCACATTTCAAATGTTAGCAATAATATTTAGATCGTGATACTTGTTAATTGCTTACCAAAATAATAATCATGAGACCACAAAAACTGCTGCAGGCCTTATGCTGCCTGTTATTCCCGATCGCAGCCAACGCCCAGTTTGGCGATGACAATTATCGCGATCCTTTACGATACGGCATATATGGGGGAGGAACGTATTCACGTATCGATGACCTGGAGACGACCATCATAAGTGAACCGTTCTTTGTTAACTATACCCTTGTAAAGGACTGGCGAAAGGGATTATCGGGCGGCCTGTTCCTTAACTATCGTGGAATGGCAGACGATCACCTGGGCATACAATTCGAACTGGGCTATGCGCAACAGGGCAGCGATCTGAATTTTAAAAATGCTGCTGATTTCAATTACAGGATACAGTTCAAATACCAGTACCTCACCATCAACACCATGTTAAAAGGATATCCCTGGGATTACGATTACCCGGTGCTTGGCGGGGTTAATGTTTCGGCAGGCTTACAACTTGGTTTTAATGTGGCGCCGCACAATTTAATTTATACTTCGGGTGGAAGCGGAAGATCAGATGCTTTTGGAAGCGATATGGAACAACAGCAACAGCTTCATAATGTGCTTAAAGGAAAGAACAGTCATGGTTTGATCTTCGGCATTGGATACGAATTCGGGCATTTTACATTCGATGCAAGATATACGCTCGGGTTAACGGATGTGGTTGAAACACAAGCCAACTCTTTCAATTTTATCGAGAATAAGAACAGGAATTCTTACTTCAATGTTACGCTCGGTTACGCTTTACCTTTTTAATTCACGAAAAATAATTGCGGTATGAAAAAATATCTTCTTTATATACTCATCTGTGATGCCTCTTTCAAAGCCAATGCGCAAAGCCATGATCCCGGTGGTGTAAAGGGTGCAAGCTGCTGGTACATTACTACTACTGAAGCAGGAAGTCCGGGATTGAAAAATAATATTCCCGGTACGGGAAATGTAGCGCTGTTGAAAGAAGGCAACTCCCGTACAGGCTCACTGAATTTTTATCCGTCATTGCTGATACCGAAGGAAGGTTATATCAACATTCCTTTTGGAAATACTGATCTCAGCAACATGAGTTGCTTTACTGTTTACCAAACATTAAAGGCCACCGAAGAAAATACGATATGGAATATGAATAATGGACAAACAGCAAAGCTGGTGCTTACCAACAGGCGCATTGCCGACCTGCAGAGTTTGAACTATATCAATTTTACCGATAAAAAACCTTTTGATCCGAAAGTAAGTACGTACCTGCAAAAAAAATCCGACAGCAATTTTTTGAGCGGGTTACAGTATTTGCATATCGGCAAAAAACCAGTTTCACCTTCTTTACCTGTAACATCTTTCAGTGGTCTTATTCCAGAGCTGGTGATATACAACCGTGTATTGAATAATGAAGAACAGATCAAAGTAGCATCTTACCTGGCGTTGAAATACGGGGTCACGCTTTCGGAGCCGGGAGCCAGTTATTTAAACAGTAGTGGCGAAAAGATCTGGGATGGAGCAGCGTATGATGGTTATCATAACAATATTGCGGGTATCATACGTGATGATGCTTCAGGATTATTTCAGTTGAAAGCCACGAGCAGCAATATGCCCGGGCTGCTGGTTATTGCAACACACGATTCATTGCAGGATAACAGCTCAGTGCTTTGGGGAGATAACGGTGGCGATTTGGTATTGGAAAGTAAAGCAGCAGGCTTGCCACAACTGCTCGAAAAAAAATGGATCATCATAAAAAATGGATTGACAGATTCTTTGAACAGCGAAACAGTGCTCGATACAAAACAGCTTGATATCGCATTGCCTTCTAAACCTGTATTTTGGATGACGATTGACAGAAGTGGCAAAGGAAAGTTCACTTCATCATTTACCGAATATTACCGGATGGACGAAATGGATGCCAACGGCCAGGCACATTTTAAAAATATCAAATGGTCTTCGGGAGCAAAAGAAGCATTCGGGTTTTTAGCAGGCGGCGAATTGCTGGCAGCATGTTCTGTTACAGATGCCGGTTGTGGTCTTGGCAATGGTTCCATCAATGTAAGGATATGGGGAGGCAAAGAACCTTTTCGCATCAATTTGTTTAAAGATGATCAGCAGCTGATGAACAATGCTGCTTCAAATGGAAGCAGAACAGTTTTGTTTGATGGATTAATAACCGGCAGGTACAAAGTAAAAGTGCAGGATAAAGAAGGCAATATTTACGAAGATATTTTTTATGTCAATAACGAAAATGCTCCTCACTCAGCTAATATCAGCAATGAATATATACTGTATGCCGGTGAAAAACTTTCTTTGGATGCGTCTGGAAATATGCCTGCCGGTACCGCTTATTTATGGAAAGGGCCCGGTCATTTCATATCCACTGCTTCTGTTGTTACTATAACAGCTGCCGGTAATTATATTTTGCAAACCAGTAACAATGATTGTGTGTACACGCAACAGTTCATGGTGAAAAGCCCGGCCAAAGGAGCTTTTACCAATGTGTCGGTTTATCCTGATCCTGCACATGGAATATTTACCACTGCTATACAAATTGATAAACCGGCCGATGTAGAATTAACGATCTACAGCAGCGATGGAAAACTGGTAAGCCGAAAAATCATGCAGGGATTTTCCAACTATACTGTTCAGCATGAATTGACCATGCCCGGATTATACTTCCTGCATTTCCGGTCGGGCATGTCGGAAACAGTAAAAAAGATAATTGTAACAAGATAGGCTTAGCCAATAGACAGGTATTATAAACGATAAACTGATTACTATGATAAAATATTTTATAGCCGTTGCAGGCATACTTTCATCCATCACTGCAATAACTTTTCCGCATACTCCTGTTCATTATTATAAAGATGTTGTTTACATAAAAAAAGATTCGCCGTTTGCTGATGAAAAAATACAGGAGGGAAAAGCAATACATTTTTTACGTAAAGCAAATGCTGATTCAGGAGCCATTGATAATACTTTGGGCAAATGGATCTATGATCCTTTGGATAGTACTTTTCATATACGCCTGGCCACTTCTGCCAAAGGGCTTACCCTGCTTCCTGATCCGATGGTACCTTTCGGTTTGCAGCTGCCGCCACGTACCATCACTACCGGCAGCACATTCAACATCATCAGCCTGCGGGATAATGACCTTCAGCCATTGGGCACCGAGATCATTAATGTTACCGGCGGTGCAAAAGGATATTGCATCACACCACATAGTGCTGTTTTAAAAAAAGCGATAGAAATATCGGTAGGATATGACAGCACATTGATACCCGAAGGATACACCAAACAAGACATCCGCGTTTTTTATTTTGAAGAGCATGCCAAACAATGGATAGCATTGCCTGCCGGTCAGTTGCAGGAGAAGGAGCATTTGGTAACAGCGGCGCTGGGCCATTTCGGCGACGTTATTTCCGGTATCATCAAAGTACCCGAATCGCCGCAAACACAGGGCTATACACCTACTACAATAAAGGATATAAAAGCAGCTGACCCTTCGCAGGGCATCGAACTCATCGCTCCGCCAGTTGCCAATAATATGGGAACGGCTGCTGTTGGTTTTCGGTTGAAGCTGCCTGCAGGGCGGCAGGGCATGCAGCCCGATCTTCGTATTCAATACAATAACGAAGCAGGCAATAGCTGGTTGGGAACCGGCTGGAACCTTTTCATCCCTTCCATCGGTATTGATACCCGCTGGGGTGTGCCGCGTTACGATGGCGCTTTAGAGACAGAGACCTATACCCTGGGTGGCGAGCAACTGGCACCTCTTGTTCACCGTGAGTCATTGAAACCCCGTGAAGCAGAAAAACAATTTCATCCCCGTGTAGAAGGCAGCTTTAATAAGATCATCCGTCATGGAAATAATCCTGCCAATTACTGGTGGGAAGTAACAGATAAAAGCGGCACAAGAAGTTTTTATGGCGGCACACCCGAAAGCGGCGTTGTTGATGGTGCAGTGCTGAAAGATGATGCCGGTAATATCGCCTGCTGGGCGCTGGTTGGCAACAGGGACCTGGATAATAACGTGGTGCATTACCTGTACGAAAAAGTTACCGATGCCGGGGTTACAGGCGGATCAGTAGCAGGCACACAATTGTATATCAGTACTATTTTATACACCGGGCACAATGGAGCAGATGGCCCATATAAAGTAACTTTTGTAAGAGACAGGCAACTGGGCGAGGCACGAAGAAAAGATATTGATATAAACGGCCGCCTGGGATTCAAGATGGTTACAGCAGACCTCTTGCGAAAAGTAAACATCAGCTTTAATGGCCAGCCGATCAGGAGTTATGAACTTCAATACCGCGAAGGCGCATTTTACAGATCGCTTTTAAAAAGCATCAGCGAGCTGGATGATGCGGGTACTGTTTTTTACAAACACGATTTTGATTATTATGATGATGTAAACTCGCAATCAGGCTATGTGCCATTAGGAGCAGAAGAGAACTGGAGCCCTGCGGGAGATGGTATCAGGGGCGACCTGAGTAATATCATTGGCGGCCTTACCGATGAAACTTCTGTACTGGGCAGCGCAAAATCAAAAAGCTCTTCCAAAGGCATGACCATTGCGCTCGGCCTATGCGATTACAGCTGGAATAAGAGCAATACTATAGGAGGGAATTTCGGATCAGGGTCTGGAAAGAGCGAAGGGCTGGTAACCCTGGTAGATATTAATGGTGATGGATTGCCGGATAAGGTATTTAAAAAAGATGGTGCACTGTTTTACAGGGCCAATAAAGGAATAGCCTTTCACCAGTTTGCAGAAGCAAGACCAATAACGGGCATCAATGCGTTCAATAATACCCGTACAAAGAATTCCAGCACAGGACTGGAAGCCAATCTTTTTATCTTTTCCATAGCAAGGCAAAAGGTACGCAGTACCAATACCACCTCTGAATACTTTAGTGATTTTAATGGAGATGGCTTGATAGACCTTGCCAGCGGCGGACAGGTATTCTTTAACCGGCTGGATGCCAATGGCGATCCGCAGTTTATTCCTACCAGTGCGCAAACACCAAGTCCTGTATCAGCAGGTGCAGGTGTCAACCCGGTCTTTCTTGCTCCCGACCTGGCTGAACAGGCAGAGCAGGAAAAGGATTACCCCTTGCAGGATGCTATCCGTTTCTGGCAGGCGCCTTTTGATGGTACCGTTTCCATTGATGCACCCCTGCACCTGGTAGATGTAAGCACTCCGGGTGTAATCAATCCAAAACTTGATGGGGTACGGGCAAGCATACAACACAGCGGAAACGTGTTGTGGAGCACAGTAATACCGGCAGGAGATTATGGAATGAAACTGCCTGCCAACGTAAATAATATAACAGTACAAAAAGGGCAGCGCATCTATTTCAGGTTGCAATCCATTTATAATGGTGATGATGATATTGTTAAGTGGGACCCTTCTGTCATCTACACCAATGTATTAACACCTTCGGCAGATGCCAACAACAGGAACACTTCTTTATACAAAGCATCCAATGATTTTGTACTCACCAGTGCTCAGCCCGTTATACTGCAAAAGCAGGGCGTGATACAGGTAGATGGTATGTTCAGCAAGAACATCACTTCCGATACGGTACGGCTTATCATTTCAAAAAAGTCGGGTGCTGTAAGTACGGTTCTTTTTCAGCAGGAGTATGCCGCATCGCAAACCGTGAACCAACCTGTTGTTGTTCCCGGACTGACAGTAAATGCGATGGATACCCTGCAATGCATTCTTTATTCCGATTCGCATATCGACAGAACAGCATTGAACTGGTCGCCGCATTATCAATACACTGTATTTACCGATGGCACACCCGTTACCAATCTTAACGGCACACCAACGATAGAAGAAGATGTGGTGCCCGACAACAGTAATTATAACGACTGGCTCATCAAAACACCTGTTATTGCCAACAGTGTACAGGATACCGTTGTGTTCAGTCCACTCATCAATGCTTCCGCTTCTGCTTCCGGAACAGTATGCTTTACGGTAAAGGGCCGTGATGGCATCTATGGCAAAAGCAAACTGCAGATCATTAACGGCAATGTAAGCGGTGCATCAGCTAACATACCGGTTATCCGCAAAGCCAATGACGTAATCTTCTGCGAATACCATATATCCGACAGGGCGCTGGCAACTGCCATACAAACCGCAAAAGCAGTACGCAAAAAAGATTCGGTGTATGTAGATGCATCAGGCAATACCATAACAGTTACCAATACCGATATCTCTTTTGCAGGATTATATACTACACCAGGAGATACTTATCTCGGCTCGCTGTTCAGGGGCTGGGGGCAGTTTTCTTTTAAAGGCGATGTGAGCAATGCTCCGCTTGATGAAACAAAGATCAACCTCAATGGTTTTTCGGTGTATTCCAATAACCCTAACAATTATGCAGATACCAGCCTGCTCGACCAGATCAACAGTGCATCGGCTACAGACTTTGGTCCGATGTACCCGGTAAGCAATACCAAAGCCTGGGTTGGGTTCGACAGCAGCGTATATGTATCCGGCTCATTCATCAGCAGTTCCCGTTTATGGATGCACGATGTTGCTGCCGATAGTATCATGACCATACAGGGTACTGCGGCCACTGCTGTTGATAAAGTAACAACAAGTAAAAGCACCACGCATTCTTTGGGTATCGGGTTTGTTGTAAGCGCCAATGCAACACACTCTTCTGCAACTACTGTCGATCAGCTGGACATGATGGATATGAACGGCGACAGGTATCCTGATGTACTGCATGACGGCGATATACAATATACATTGCCCAACGGTGGATTGGAACAGGCAAGCAAAGGCAATGGTGTTGGCGGTGCAGTGTATGGCGGGGAATGCCGCAGCTATTCGCTGGGAGGTTCTATGCCCGAAGCCAAAGCCACCAATGGCCCTGCCAGCAATGCATTAAGCGCTGTTCAAAATGCAGCGGCTTTTATCGGGCTTTCTGTTTCCGGTGATATTTCTACCAATACAGATAGAAGCAATACCAACTGGCTGGATATTAATGGTGATGGTTTGCCCGATAAAATATTTGAAGATGGAACTGTTGCGCTTAATCTTGGTTATCGCTTTACTGCACCGGAACAATGGGCTGCGCCCGGCATTGAAGAAAATGAAAGTACTCAGTCAACCGGTGGTGCCGGTTTCAATATTGTATTTGGTTCCTTCCAGGGCGGCTTCAGTCTCAGTAAAAGTAAAAGCAACAGTTCCTTTACCTACCAGGATATCAATGGTGATGGATTGCCCGACAGAATATCTTCTGCGGGCGGTACCATACTTGCCGAACTCAATACGGGCAATGGCTTTAGTGCACCTCTTGCATGGAATGGTGCGGATGCGGTCCGGAAGAATTCTTCTACCGGTGAATCTATGAATGCAGCGTTCACCATTACATTGCCTATACTGCCACCGCCTTTCTGTATCCTCAAATTATGTATCAATCCTTCCCGCAGCTCCGGTAAAGGTGTATCAAGAGAAAATGACCAGGTAGGAGATATTGATGGCGACGGCTACCCTGATGTGCTTCATTCTGATAACGACGGCAATTTAACCGTTAAGCGTTCTACCATCGGCAGAACAAATATGCTGCATGGTGTGAAGTGTGCTTTGGGAAGTTCGTTTACGATGGATTATGAACGTATGGGCAACACGTACCAAATGCCCAACAGCAAATGGGTACTTAAAAATGTAGAACTGGTGGATGGTGTGGCAGGAGATGGTGTTGATGTAATGCGCAGCCGCTTTAGTTATGCCGGCGGTTATTACGACAGGGATGCCAGGGAATTCAATGGCTTTGCAACAGTTACCAGCTACCAGCTGAACACAGCCGCGGGTGATGCAGTGTACAGAACTGCCACACAGCAGTTCTTTAATGATAATTATTACATCAGAAACCTGGTAGCAAATGAGGTACAGCAGGATGCGGCAGGGCGCAAGATCACGGAAACCGGTTACGATTATGATATAAGGACAGTAGCAGACAGTGTGAAATTTCCTGCGCTGGTAAAGACTGAAAAATTATTCTACGAAGGGGCGCCTGTTGCAGGCATCACCACCAGCACCTTATATAATTATGATGCACTCGGCAATATGATACTGATACAGGAAACAGGTGATGGCAGCCCGCAGGATATGGTGAGGGCAACAGTAACCTATCACAACAACAATGCCCTGTACATTAAAGGTGTTGCAGCATCTATTGCAGTAACTACTGTTGATGGCGTTAAGCGCAGAAGAGAAACCAGCATCAACAGCCAGGGCAATATTACACAGGTAAGGCAATACCTGGCCGATGGATCGGTGAGTGCGAATGATATGGAGTACGACAGTTACGGCAACATTACAAAGATGACAAGGCCCGCTAATTATAAGGGCCAGCGCATGTGGTATAAATATACTTACGACAATGCCGTTCAAACCTATACAACAAAAGTAGAAGATGCCTTCGGCTATTCCAGCAGCAGCAGTTATGATTACCGCTTCGGAACGGTTATCGAAAGTATCAGTGAAAATGATGAGCCGATACAATACCGCCTGGATAATAAAGGAAGAATTGCAAGCATCAGGGGGCCGTATGAAATTGCATCCGGTAAACCTTATACCATCGCATTCGAATATCATCCCGAAGCGCCGGTACCTTACGCTATCACCCGCCATTTCGATCCCGAATACAATGCCGATATCAATACGATCAATTTCATTGATGGATTAAAACGTTCATTGCAGGTTAAAAAACAAGGCGCTTTATTTAAAGGCAAAGGCGTGCCCGACGAAGTGAAAATGATCGTAAGCGGTAAAACGATCTTTGATGCCTTTGGCCGTGCTGTGGAAAATCATTATCCCTATACCGAAGCAATGGGCGCTTCCAATACGATACTGAATACCACAGCAGGAAGCCTTGCAGGCCGCACTACTTATGATGTGCAGGATAGGGTGCTTACGGCTACGCTGGCAGATGGATCTGTAACAACAAATACGTACTCCATCAGCAATGGTTTTTTCAGTACGGTTACCAAAGATGCCATGAACAATACAAGCGAAGTGCTTGCAGATGTAAAGGGCCGCAAAAGAACAATGAACCTTTTTGGCGGGCCTAACGGCACCATCACTACGAAATTCACATACAATGCTTTGGATGAATTGTTAAGGGTAACCGATGTGGCAGGCAATGTAACTATATATACCTACGATAACCTGGGCAGGAAATTAAGCAGCAACCAGGCTGATGCGGGCCTTACCGAATACAAGTACGACCCTGCGGGCAACCTGCTGGAAAAGATCACCGCACAGCTTCGCAAAGAGATACCCAATGGCGGGTCGATAAAATATCAATACGAATTTGAGCGGCTTTCAGGAATAGATTATCCACGCCAGTTTCAGAATAAGGTTACTTACGCCTACGGCAAACCGGGTACAGGCGCCCGTGCTGGAAGACTTATATTGACAGAAGATGCCAGCGGTGGTAAGGAACTGTATTATGGTAAACTGGGAGAGGTTACTAAAGAGATCAGGACCATGCTCATTAACCAGTCATCGTTCATTACTTATGTGAGTGAGTGGGAATACGATACCTGGAACCGCATTAAAACAATGACCTATGCAGACAGCGAAGTAGTAAGTTATCATTATAACAGGGGAGGAGGATTGGCTGCTGTAGATGGGTATAAGCTGGGCAATAATTATAAGTATGTAAGCCAGCTTGGCTATGATGAATATGAGCAGCGGGTGTTTATGCAATATGGCAATGGCACCACCACCACGTATAGTTATGATAATCTCCGCCGCAGGCTGGTAAAGCTTCGTGCACTTACCGCTAAAGGCAGGGAGATGATGAACAACGATTACATATATGACCGCGTAAACAATATCAAATCCATCGAGAATAATGTAATGGCTGTGCCTGATAAGCCCGGCGGTTATGCTACGCAAAGCTTCACCTATGATAAACTCTATCGCTTAACCGGTGCCACCGGCGAATTCAAAGGGTATATCAATGGGGCAAAGTATAAACTCAGCATGACCTATGATAACCTGTACAATATCGTGCATAAAAAAATGGAGCGGGAGATCACACCATACAATTACGAATATGATTATAAATACGACATCACTTCTCCGCATCAGCCTAAAGAAATATCGGGAGTAAAATACAGTTATGATGCCAACGGCAACCTGCTGACCTATGGCGACCGCCAGCATTTCTGGGATGAAGAGAACAGGTTGCAGGCCGTAATTGATAAAGGCATATTAAGTAAGTACACGTATGATGCCGATGGCGAGCGGGCAATAAAAAGCAGCGGCGGCATACAGGGCGTATGGGTAAATGGTGCGCCGGCGGGGCTTATCAATCACGATACAAATTATACCGCCTATATCAATCCTTACCTCGTTTGCAGAAAGAATGCTTACACCAAGCATATTTATGTAGAAGGGCAACGTATTGCCACCAAGATAGGTTCGGGCACGTTTACCAATCTCTCTTTTCCTCAGGCTACGGTAAGTGCAGGAGGTATCAATTATATCAGTCGATGGGCCGACCTGGAAAAGCAACGCTTTGCTTATTATGCAGGACTTGGCCTAAGCCCCGGCCCGCCAACGGATAAATATTTTTATGCGCATCCTTATACCACGGGCATAGCAGCGCCGATATTGGTGGATAGTACTGTTAACAGCATACCCGCAGGCTGGCCCGGTAATACCACATCTCCCGCCAACGGGGGGCCGCCGGTTTATGTAAACCCTGTGCCTGCCAATGACTCTATACGAGCAGGCTATGGCTTTGATGGCGGCGGACATTTTTATGAGAACGATCAGTACTTTTATCACCCTGATCATTTAGGCAGCACTTCCTATGTTACTAACAGGGAAGGCGAAGTGTCGCAGCACCAGGAATACACTGCCTTTGGCGAAACGTTCTTTGACGAGCATATCAATGCCTTCCAGAGCCCTTATCTTTTTAATGCTAAAGAAAAGGATGCCGAAACGGGCCTCTATTATTACGGCGCCCGGTATTACGATCCGCGAACATCGGTATGGATATCGGTAGATCCTAAAGTGGATAAATATGCTGCGCTGTCGCCCTATAATTATACGCTCAATAATCCTGTGCGTTATACTGATCCTGGTGGGGAAGAGCCTTATAACACTGTTGGGATGTTAAATCTTGCAGGCCAGGATATTGGTAAGGCAACTGTAGCAACTGGAGCAACACTTAAGGAAGCAGCTTCAGCAGGAGCAGATCTTGTTCCTTTTGTCGGTAGTGGAAAGCAGGTATATGAAGGAATAGATGAAAGAAGTTTTGTTAAGGCTGGAATAGGTTTCATAATGCTGGCTGGTGATATATTCACCCTGGGTGAGGGTAGCACTGTAATAAGAATCGGGAAAAAAATACCGGTAGAAGTAGCGGAAGCCCTGCTCAACAAAGAAGTTGGAAACGGGATAGTAAAAGCTGCGGGTGAGAAGCCGGCTCTTAGGTTAGAGTACGAAAATGCTGTTAGAAATCTATCACAGCATGAAGAGAGGTTGTTAGCAGCAGGATACCAGGTTGATAAGATTGGGAAAACTTTACATCGTGTAAGAAGGCAGGTCGCGGCAACGTATAAATATGCAACACCCGAGGAATTAAGAATGTGGCTTTATTTAAGAAATATAATAAAATATGACGATGTACTTGGGCCAAGTATTAAATTTCTTCGAGCAAAGGGATATTCGTGGGAAAAAATAATAGAGGCTGCTAAAAGTCCGGGTGGCAAGGATATAGATTTCAACAACATCGTAAATTCAATAAAAGAATTGATAAAAGCAGATTTAAAACAACGAAGATGAAACTGGTACACAACTTTGACCTGTTTAGAGAATACTATGATATCGACGCAAAAAGGTTTTGTTCTTTCAAAACGCTGCGAAAAAGTATAGGGAAATATAAGATGATAGAAGGTAAAATGACCGGGCTGTTGGTTGAGGATAATGCCCTTTACTTTTTGTATGGCGAAACCAGGTTTTTAGTAACAGGTGCCTGCAAAGTATTGCTTAATAAGATAAGTAAAACAGCGGGTGAAGTTAGTTTTGTAAATACAGGCGAGGTAGTAGTTAGTTTTCTGTATGAATTCGTGGGCGGGGAATTAAATGTTGCTCCATTTGAGTATATAGACGAAGAAGATTTTGATTGGGGGCTTTTTTTAGCGAATGTTATAAATGATCCTGAAAGAAAAAAGACTTTTATTACGAACTTAATGGAGCGCTATTGAAGTTATAGCAGATATCTATTGCAACAAACTATTGCCCGGTTCGAAAGAAGAACCGGGCAATTTTTTTTCAAGCCATTCTTCTTCCTTTTCTCCACAGAGCCTCTTCTGCGAGGGTTATGAATTGCCCCACCCTTTAGGGCGGGGGTAAAAGTAAATTGTCGATAGCCGGGCTTTAGCCCAAATTATTTTTTTTGGCTAAAGCCGCATACATAATAATTCATTCACCGCCCTAAGGGCGGTGCAATGCTAAGAGCAGACATCTTCCCTGTAGAGTTCTCTTCACAGACTACCGTAGTTTTTAACCCACTCTTCGAAGGCTTTGCCTTCGTAAGTCCTATGTTCAGCAGGAGCTTTGCTCCGTATTCCTCAACAGGAAACATTGCATAAAGAGAAACGGGATAAAATCCCTTTATAACATAATACTTACGAAGGCAAAGCCTTCGAAGAGAATAATAGTTTTGGACACTCACGCTATTGAATAAACAAAAAGCCCCCGTTACCGGGGACTCTTTGCGTCAAACCTGCAATTGCAAAAAGGTTTACGCTTTCGGCGCCGCATCATTTCCCGCACCTTCATCCTCACCCCACTCTTCGAAGGCTTTGCCTTCGTAAGTCCTATGTTCAGCAGGAGCTTTGCTCCGTATTCCTCAACAGGAAACATTGCATAAAGAGAAACGGGATAAAATCCCTTTATAACATAATACTTACGAAGGCAAAGCCTTCGAAGAGAATAATAGTTTTGGACACTCACACTATTGAATAAACAAAAAGCCCCCGTTACCGGGGACTCTTTGCGTCAAACCTGCAATTGCAAAAAGGTTTACGCTTTCGGTGCCGCATCATTACCCGCAGCACTCTCGTCCTCACCGCCGCCCTGCCTGCGGTTAAGCAGATCATTATAATTGGTTAACAGCCCGTTGATATAAGCCACTACACTTTTATAAGGCTCAATACCATTCTCTATAACATAATACGCATTCAGCTTATCCCGTAACGTGTAATAAGCTTCATTGGCTTTCAGGCGTTTTGTTTTCAGGCTCTCGGTTACATTGAAGCCCTGTTCCTTTGCCCGCAACAGGTAGTATTCCAGGAAACTGTTGTTGGCATTTTCCAGCGCCAGCCGCCAGCTGTTAAGGTTAAGCGCAATTACGGCCGCCTTCAGGTCCGGTTTAGCATCCCAGTCGGCAATGATATTGCGGATAGAAGTGGTTTCACTCTGGTAGCTGTCGGCAGTAATATCTTTGCCAAACAGGTCCAGGTGAGTGCTCAGCATATCGGCATGGTGAGTAATAATCGGGTCCTCGCTATAGCTGTTGGCGCGGAGCATGCCAATGATACCCCGGAGGGCGTTATCCCGCAGCAGGTCGTACTTTTCCAGTTCTGCCGTAATAGCGCTGCCGGTAGGTATTTTAAAAAGGGATTCTATTTCGCCGGTAATGGTCTCCAGCTCGGCAAAGGGTGCCTGCACTTTCATTAAAGCGGGGTCGTTATCACGGGTAATACTTAACACATCCTGCATGAATTGCAGGTATTCGCCGTTGCGAAGCCTGACAAGATCGATACTATTGATCATAATTACTTTTTTATTGATTAAATGATTGATTATAAATTAGTTAAAACACTTCTCCAACAAGTTTTCAGGAATACCTGACAGTTCGCTGGAAATGCTGGCAAGCTTTCAGGAGCATCTGACGGCTCGCTGGAAACGCCGGCAAGCTTTCAGGAGCATCTGACGGCTCGCTGGAAACGCCGGCAAGCTTTCAGGAGCATCTGACAGCTCGCTGGAAACGCCGGCAAACTTTCAGGAACATCTGACAGTTCGCTGGAAACACCGGCAAGCTTTCAGGAACGCCTGACAGGCTGCCCGAAGTCCGGGCAAGGTTTCAGGCAAAAAAGCAGTCTTCATTGCACCTGTGCGAAGGTGTTTTACGGCACCCTGCCACCTGAAATATGCAGAAGAAAAAACATGTGAACGGATAGTCATAGCTGTTACTTAGGTATTAACTGATACTTACTAAGACACCTATTTTCGGAAAAAGTATGCTTCGGCATTTATTTTTATTTTTTATACCGAATGATCTGACAAGTATCCTGTATAGTTAGATAAGATATCTATACAATTATTTTATAACCTGCCTGTTAAGAAAGCCTGTAAGGCTGATAGTATTATAGAAAAGCCGGTACCGGGTATGAGAATCCCGAAGGGATGGCATGGGATGTAATTTCACCCCTTCGGGGTTTTATAACCTATTTGTCATTTCAAGCTATAATAATGACATCCCTTCGGGATTATAAAAACATTCCTGGCCGGTAAATTGAATTGATAAAATCTATCTGCAACAATTTCAGCATTATATGTTTTATGCTCCATAGGAGCAACAGGTTGGTAGAAAAGAATAAACAAATATGGTTAAGTGCCGTAGGTACGACAGGTGCTTATATAGAACAGAGAATGTTTGCGGGAGCCTGAACTGCATGATAATAAAAGCCTGTAAGTCGTAAAGATGTCTTACCTTCTTACCGGCAAAGCATTCTCTTCACCAACTACCGCAGTTTTTAAAACTACGGTAGTCTTGCACACTCCAAAAATCTGTGTTCATCTGCGGGAAATAATATTTTTTTAACCTGCCGTACTATCCAAACTTTTTCACATCCTATTGCCTGCTTACAATTTTTACATATCTTGAAATGGCCTTGATCTAACCCAACCTCTTATTAATTCCGTAATCATTCTTTAGTTGTTAATAACCTTTTTATGAAAAAAACACTGTTCCTTACAACAGCCTTCTTTATCATTTGCAGCTATGCCCAAAGTCAATCGTTAAGTATCAATACCGATGGCAGTTCGGCCAGCAGCAGCGCCATGCTTGATGTAAAAAGTACCAGTAAAGGATTGCTTATACCACGCATGAGCAAAACAGAAAGACAGTCGATAGCTACGCCTGCCGCAGGGTTGCTGGTATACCAGAATGCACCCGACAGCACAGGATTTTATTTTTATAATGGTACCGCCTGGTTGTGGATGATATCTTCCGGTAATATACAGGGCACAGATACCACAGTATGGAAAAGGACCGGCAATGCAGGTACCAGCAGCATGCTCAACTTTTTAGGTACTACCGATAATAAGCCTATGCGGTTCCGCATCAACAACCTGTGGGCGGGAGAAATGGACAGCGCCAGCCGCACGGTTTCTTTCGGCCTTAATGCAGGGCTGAACAGAACAACCGGCTTTGCCAATGTAGCCATTGGCGCAGGTGCAGCAAAAGCCAATACCAGCGGGAAATACAATGTAGTATTGGGCGATAGTGCTGCATACAGCTTAACCGGCACAGATGAAACTGTAGTGATAGGTAACCAGGCGGGCAAAGGCATCGGCAGCGGCAACGGTTATGCCGTACTGATCGGTACGCATGCCGGTGATACCAGTGTAGCGCCGTGGAGTACTGTTATCGGCAACTATGCAGGGCGGGTAAATCAAGCCCTGGGCAACACGATCATCGGGTCAAGCGCCGGGCAGCATACTACTTCGGGTATAGTAACTTTTGTAGGCGATAATGCAGGCTACAGCAACAGCACCGGTTCGTCCAATACATTTTTTGGTGCCTTTACCGGTTATTATAACAGCACCGGCAGTTCCAATACTGTGGTAGGCAATCAAAGTTTTTTTTACAATACTACCGGCAGCCATAATGTAGCTGTTGGCGCTGCAGCACTTAATGACGGCGGAAGTCAGAATGTTGCTGTCGGCGACAGTGCGTTATACAGTTCTGCTGTATCAAAGCAAACGGCCATTGGTTATAATGCCTTGCGTAAGAACACAACAGGGTACGATAATACTGTTGTTGGTTACCAGGCCATGTACAGTAATTTGAGAGGTTACGAAAATGTAGCTGTTGGATTATCTGCATTGGCCAACGATAGCACAGGGCACGATAATGTAGCTGTCGGTCACCAGGCATTGACCAGTACGTTTACCGGCACTTATCTTACCGCAGTAGGGGCGCAGGCGCTTTACAGTAATATAGGCGGGTATGTAAATACCGCGGTAGGGTTCCGCAGTATGTACTCCAACCTCAATGGCAGTTACAATACTGCAATAGGCGAATACTCACTCAATGCTAATAATGGTGATGAGAATACTGCCGCCGGAAATTTTGCGATGCAGAATAATACAGACGGGCATAATAATGTTGGCATCGGTGTACAGGCATTGTATAAAAATTCTGTAGCTTCCTGGAATGTAGCTGTAGGAGAGAATGCATTGTTCAACAATACCAATGGCGAATATAATACTGCCATTGGCGGACAGGCGCTGTCGTTCATGGATGGTAAGGCCAATAATACTGCTATCGGTTTTTTTGCGGGCGCGCAATCCAATGATAACAACTGTACCTATATTGGATACGATGCCAATAATTATACCGGTACTGCCTTCACTAACAGTACAGGACTGGGTTACCAGGCAAGGATAACCAAAAGCAACCAGATAGCGCTGGGCAACGGATCGATAACTGATCTTAAGGCAGCCGTTACTTCTATTACCACAACAAGCGATGGACGTTTTAAAAAGAATATCAGGGAAGATGTAAAAGGATTATCGTTCATCAGGCTGCTGCGTCCTGTTACCTACAACCTTGATGTTACGGCGCTGAATACTTTTTTGCAGGTAGCCTATAACGAAAAGGACCAGGCTGCTGTACATGCTAAAGAAAAAATAGTGCAAACGGGTTTTATAGCACAGGAAGTAGAGCAGGCTGCTATACAGTCGGGCTACAATTTCAGTGGTATTGCCCGGCCGCAAACAGAAAACGATACGTACGGATTGCGCTATACAGAATTTATTGTGCCTGCCATAAAAGCGATACAGGAGCAACAGGTGATCATTGAAGAACAGGATAAAAAAATTGAAAAACTGGAAAAGGATGTGGAGGAATTGAAGACACTGCTGAAGGCGGAGGTGTTAATTAATAATTAGTAATTAATAATTAATAATGGGAGCAGACAGCGGACAGACAAAAAATAACCAATAACCAATAACGAAAAACAGCTGCTGGCAACTTAGTACAGAGTACCACAGTTTTTAAAAACTATGGTACTCTGTACATTTTTACTATCCAGCTTTATCTTTTTTAGAAAAGAGATTTGTTTTGAACCCAAATTGAAATTGCGGGTAGTTGTAGCGCCCATCTCCCAATTGCGAGTAATGCGCATACCTTACATATATCTTATTGTTGGGGTTAGAGAAAGGATAATAATAAATAACTACCTGCGGGTTGAATATCCAGATCGATTTTTTATTATTAAAAGGCGCACTGTTGGAAACCCACTGGTAAATGAACCTGGCAGAAGTTTCGAGGCCAAAATTATCCAGCCGGGAAATGGTATGCTCCAGTTCGGTAAAATAATTTATGGTGATGATATCCTTATGATATATACTGTCGGCATTGGTAAGGCTGATCTCCGAACCGATATTTAAAAGCAGTTGCTGGTTGCTGCCCACACCTATTCTTACCACGTTATCTTTTAACCCGGCCTGTAAATAAGCTGTCTGGTTAAGGTATAAGCGTTTTACAGTATCCAGTGTTTTATTTGTAAATGCATTGCTGTCCAGTTGTGCAAATTTGCTGTCCAGTTTAGAAAGTTTGAAGTAAGCCTTTATGGTATTATTAAAGGTGATGTCATGATTTTTAACGTTGCCGCTATTGGTAATAAAAGTAGCAGTTACCTGCGTTTGTATTATCCCGTTCGGTTTACGGCCAAGCAGCGCCAGCAGATCCGAAAAAATATTCACATCCAGTAATTCACCCACTGTTGTACCAACATACAAAGAATCGGTGCCTTTAGCCGGACCCAGGTGCGCTACCTGGTCGGAGGGGTAGTTGAATTTTTCGTTGTAGATATAATTAATGACCTGGCCAACACGAAGACCGAATTTCTCGCCGAGGCTGTCTGCCAGTAAATAATCAGCTTTCCTGTTCTCGAATGTATAAAGCGTAATGGGTGCATTCCTGTTGCGGTAAACCCTCTTATTGCTCAGCATTACCTTCAGGCCGTTCTTCCTGATACAGCCGTTGGTTATTACGATCTCTACCGAATCGATCTTATAAACTTCTTCACTTTCTTCATCATTACTATTCCGTATCATTTTATTTCCAAACATTCCTGTGGCTTTATGCGGCCTTATCAAATGCACTTCTTTGTTCATTAACTTAAAATACCCGATGGCCTTACTGCTGGGTTTTTCATTGAACAGCCCCTGCAGTTTTTCGTTGATCGTTGCATTTAATTTTTGAAATTCAGTAGAGTCAACAGGAGTTTTTTTTACAACAGTTTCTTTATAATTAACGAACATGTCGTCGGCCTTAGGAGCTATTTTATTTACATCATAGGCCCCGGGGATGATCTTTTTTGCCAATGCCGATACAGCAGAATCAAAATTTTCTCTTGATACATCGCCCAGCAATACTCTTTTATTGCAGGTATTAGCAGGGGGCGTATCCCTGTTGCTGCACACCTCTACTTCTGTTTTGTCTTCATACTTTTTTACTTTCAGGTCAAATAAAAGAGCGCCATTGTCGTAGCCAAAACTTTTATTGTAGCGGATAGTATCGGGCGCCACAGGCTTTACTGCTTTTTCTTCGGTAACAGCAGCAACTGACGCAGCTTTAGCTTTAGAAGAAAAAAGCAAGCTGTGTTCTTCGCCGGGCTGGGTGCTGATGGTCAGTTCGGCATATTCATCGTGCTTTGGGGTTGCAGTGGCAGTGTATTTTATAAACAGGGTACGTTTTATTTTTTTTGCCTTTACAGCTTCTTCCCATTCGGCTGCCGAGAATTTTATAGCCGGATCTATCAGCGCCGGTGCACTGGCTTTGGTGCGGTCTGTCAAAATAAATGTCAACGTAGTATCAAGCCTGGGACGACTGATCTTGCCGGTCAATACCAGTTCAATAGTTACGGGTACTATGGTATCCCTCGAAGGAGGCTGCACCAGCGTTTTAAGCTCTGTTTGTCCTGGTGAAAGTTTAGCTTTTGCATCCTGTGCAGCAATTTTTGTGCTGGCCGCCAGGCATAGCAATAGTAAATACTTGCGCATGTTGGGTTGGTTTTATTTTTTTAAGGTAAAGACGGTGTAAAAATTATTTGTTGTACAAATATTTACAAGGGCCGCTGCAAATGCAATGGTGAAAACACCTATAAGTATTGGAGTTATCACTGTAAAGACCGGTAAAATATTTACCGGGAGATTGTGAAAAGTTTCCAGGACAGTAGCAAATCAATCAAAAACTCATCTTTTTTAATGATTGTGGCAGCAAAAGGAACAGGATAGTTTTGTGTAAAACAAAATTATCATGAAAAAGATATTCACTATTGTAAGTGCTTTGCTGATAGTAACGGGCCTGAAGGCACAAAAAGCCGGTGTGCAAAAAGAAACTGTAAAGCCGGTAGCCGATACCCTGCTTAAAAATGGTGCGGTTAAAAACAATGTTGCCACTAAAGAATTACAAAAACAAGCAAAGATTGCCCCGGCAATAAAATATGCACCAGCTATAAAAAAAGCAGCCGTTACCAGCCAGGAATTTAAAAATGCTCCTGTTCTGCATAAAGGCTAATGTGCTTTAAAAAAAATATTTACCGGCCGGCTGGTATTGAAGTAAAGGACAGTTCCTTGCATGGGCGTGGGGTATTTGCTGTGGCAACTATCAGCAGGGGCGCTGTCATTGAAGTTGCGCCTGCTGTGTTTTTATCCGGCGAAGAAAAAGAATTGCTGCGGCACAGCCTGCTTTTCAATTATTATTTTTTGGTGAATACCGGGGATCATCCTGCTGTATTCGGATTTGGCTATAGCGCCTTTTATAATCACTCAGCGCAGGCGAATGCCTTCTACACTTTTTCGCTGAAAAGAAATACCATCAGTTTTCATGCCTATAAAAAGATATTGGCCGGCGAGGAAATAACCATCAACTATAATGGCCGGCCCAATGATGATCATCCTGTATATTTTCCCGAATAATGGCGCATCAACTCTACATAAAAGAAATAAAAGGCAAAGGCCGTGGTGTGTTTTGCAACAAACACATAAGCAAGGGAGAAACAATTGAGATATGCCCGGTAATAGTAGTGCCCGCAACAGATATATCGGCAATTGAAGAAACTAAGCTGGCCAATTACAGTTTCTATTTTAATAAAGAAGAGAACACGCTTTCGATAGTAATGGGCTTTGGCTCTATGTACAACTATGCACAATATCCCAATGCCGTTTACCTGCTGGACAGGAGCAGTAAAACAATGACCTATACGGCATACCAGGATATCCCTCCACATACCGAGATCACCATCAACTACAGCGGCGAATATGGGTACGATTACGGTAAATGGTTTACCGACCGGGGTTTTGTAGTGGTGTAATAATTAAAGAAAGTGCCGGTAAGACGTCTTATCGGCTTACCGGCAAAGTACCCGGTTTGATGTTTCCTGTAATTTTTTCCGGCGATGTTAATGTAAAAAGGGTGTTTTGATACTGCCCACCCACTACCCACTTTAGGGTATTGACATTGGGTAAAAGGTTATCTATATTTATGCTATCCGTAAACTGACATGCGATGCCTGGCAATATTTATCCGGCTTTTATCTATCTCCTATAATAAACCATCCGCTTAACAAATGGAATTACCTGGCCTGCAGTAAATGGATTTTTAAAAAGTGAAAACTACGCTTTATGAAAAGTTTTATCAAAATGAAAGGCACCAGGTCTCAGCTGTATAATTTACCTGTTGAAGGTTTTTTGGAAGTACGTATAAAAAGCGCCACCCAATTGGATGATGGCCTGTGGGAAGTAAATGCTTTTGCCGATGAAACAGCTATCGCTGCTTTGCAGGCACGAGGTATCACAGTAGAAACACTGGTGAGCGCTGAAAAACTGGAAGCCGAAAGATCCGCAATAAATGAACATTTCAGGAATAACCAGGATAATAATATAGCATAAAATGCCGTACCCGTTATCGATAGCTGATATTGATGCAGAAATAGCTGCCATTGCTGCCAATGCAAACTACTCGGCATTTGTGCAGGTGAGTAATTTACCCAACCAGACTGCTGAAGGCAGAACAGTAAAGTTGATAAGGATAGGAACAGGCAGTATCAATGTAATGATCGTAGGAGGGGTACATGCCAGGGAATGGGCGCCGCCCGATGCTGTACTGGAGTGGGTAAAGAATTTATTAGAAGCCAAACGGTTAAGTACAGCCTTTACTGATTCCAGCTTTTCGTGGCCAAGTTCAAATGCAGAAGTTGGGGATGCCTACACAGGTGCTATTACCTTCGACAGGGCTACCATAATAGATGCGCCTACTGTACAAAGAATAATAAATTCGTTGAGCATTTTTGTAATTCCCTGTGCCAATCCTGATGGAAGGAATTTCACTTTGACAGGTGCTGCAAATATGGATTGGAGAAAGAACAGGCATGTGTTGGGTGCTTCCTGTGGCGAGATAGGTGTGGACATCAACCGTAACTTCCCGATATGCTTCAATTACAGGAGTTATTATAATGCTGCGGCAGCAAGCTCATCATTAGTAAGTGTCAGTGATACGCCATGCTATCCCGATCCGGCGAATCCATTAAATCCTCCCGGCGATTCACAGCAGGTATATCAAGGTGCTTCTGCGAATTCAGAGCCGGAGACACAGAATATCATGTCTGTTCAAAATGGTAACAACATCAGGTTCTATATTGATGTACACGCTTTTCAAAGAGAAATATATTATTGCTGGGGCCTCAATCCCAACCAGACAACCGACGCCAGCAAAACTTTTTTAAATACAACATTGAATGCAGTTTCGGGTACAGGAGGAAGGGATGTAGGTAACCTTGCCAGCTATGGGGAGTTCGTACCCTCTGCTTCATTTTTAAGCAGCTATATTTCCTGCGCCAATGCCATGCAGCAGGCTATTGCCCGCAATGCAGGATCCAATACCCATGCGCAGGCACGATCTAATTACCAGGTAAAGCAATCCTTTAGTTTGTATTCGGCTCCCGGAGCTTCAGATGACTACATCTTCAGTACACAATTGAGCGCCAGTGGCAATAATGCTGCTACTAATTCGCGGTATCCTATTTATGCATTCACTATCGAAACAGGAGAGAAGAATGGTGCAGAAGGAGGATTTCATCCCAGTGCATTGCAATATCAAAAGATCCGCCGGGAAATATGGTCGGCGCTGGCCGGCCTCACAGGTTTTGCTGCCAACTGGGTAGCCCCTGCGGTTTCATCACCGCCGCCGCCCACAACGCCGCCCCCGGCTTCGGGAGACTCCTGGTGTTTTGTTGCCACCGCTGTGTATTGCGATCCCGATCATGTTAAGGTTAAATTTCTCCGCCATTTCAGGGATGTGGATATGAAGGCAAACAGGCTAAGCTCTTTTGTTATAGCCAAAGTAAACAAAGTGTATAATAAATATGGCCCGCGGGCAGCAAGATATGTGAGGAATAAACCACTGCTGAGGAAATGCATACAATGGCTGTTGCTTGAGCCGGTCATTGGTATATTACGGCTTACCAGGTACGTTAGCAATATCCTTTTGCCAGGTATAAACTATACGTATATCCTGTTGTTCATTTCATTTTTATCCGTATGCGGCGCTTTAAGTTATTGTATCCATGCATTACTAATCTTTTTGTATAAATAAATATTATGCCCGAAAACAGGGGTACCATAGAAGATATCACATCAGGCCTTTTAAAGGTGCTTGAACCGCTAAAGAAAGAGGTTCAGCCTGAAAATATTTTACCATTCCTGGCATCGTTGGGACTTTCATTTCCTGAAGCATTAAAAAGCAAACCGGGTATCACCGGTGCTGTTTCTTTTATTGTTTCTCTTACCAACGAACTGCCGGGTATGATCACCGATTTAAATACGGCTATTGAAAACAAGAATTATAGTAAGATAGCCGAACTGGTTGGCAAATGTGTTGACCTTATAAAACGTGCTGTTACGGTATTTGAACAATTATCCGACGAGATACATAATGTATCTGCAGATTTTGCCGAAGTTGTTGCCAGCGAAGTACAGGCTTTTGCCACCGAACTACCAGGTAAATTATTTTCCTGGCTGGTAGTAACTTACCTGGAAGATTATCAGCCCTTATGGTTGCGGGTACTTAATCTTTTGGGTATTGTACAGATAGAAGATATAGCAGGTGATGATACCATCTTTGGTAAAACATCCTATCCATTAAAAACGATACGGTTCGATGCTTTTGAAAAATTATTTAAAGATCCGGCGGCACATTTCAGCGAACTGTACAGGTGGGGAAAACCTGATTTTGATGGCGTAGCACTGTTAAAGCAAATAGCGGCATGGGCCAATACTTTTTTCCTGCCTGCCAAAGCAGATTTTAAAGCAGCAGTGCCAAGTATCAAATTTCCGGTTGGCACTTTATCGCCATTAGTAACAGGGCCAGATAAAGGTTTACAGTTATTAATTGAAGCTGACTGGCTAAAGCAGTTTAGCTTTGAAATGCCTTTCTTCTTCGATCATACTTTCTTTAAAATAGATATCCGTTCAGAGATCGAAGCTGCTGCTAAGTTATTACTGTTAATGGGTGGCCGAATAGAATTTGTGCCGCCGTCAGGAGATATAAAAGGCGACCTTGAACTGAGCGTTAAAAAAGTTCCTTCTACTGCAGGTCAGCCAATATTTATTTTCGGGCAACCCAATGCTACAAGATTTACTGCACAGTCTATTACAGCAGGCATGGGGCTTAGTGCAAAATGGAATGGTACCAAAGCAACAGGCGATTACAGGTTCTTCTTTAAATTAGAAAAAGGAGAAGTGGTGATATCGCTTGGAGGCAGCGATGGCTTTATCTCGCAATTGGCACCATCTGAACTGGTGTTGAATACCGACCTGGTATTGGGATATTCCGGCAGCGAAGGTTTTTATTTTGAAGGGAGCGGGGGGATTGAAATAAAACTGCCGCTGCACATAAGCATTGGTCCTGTTGATATTGAAGGCCTCACCATCTCTTTGAAAATTGCAGATGGCCTTGCACTTGAATCCGGTGCAACGATAAAAGCAGCCCTGGGGCCGCTTAATGTTGTTGTTGAAAATATCGGGTTGAAAGTAAATGTTGGATTCAACGGAGATAACAGGGGCAACCTTGGTCCTGTTGACCTGTCACTTGGCTTCAAGCCCCCTAACGGCGTAGGCCTCTCCATCAATGCAGGTGCCGTTATTGGTGGTGGTTATCTTTTCTTTGATTTTGAAAAAGAAGAATACGCCGGTGTATTGGAACTTACCATTGCAGGGTTCATTTCTGCAAAAGCTATCGGCCTGGTTACTACCAAGATGCCCGATGGCAGCAAAGGGTTTTCCATGCTCATTATCATCACGGCAGAATTTTTACCGCCTTTCCAATTAGGATACGGCTTTACGTTGAATGCAGTAGGCGGGCTGCTGGGATTGAACAGGACCATGCTGCTGGATCCTTTGCGCAATGCGGTTCGTACCGGTGCTGTCAACAGCATTATGTTTCCGCAAAATGTAATTGCCAATGCACCGAGAATAATCAGTGATCTTAAAGCGATCTTTCCGCCATACGAAGGAAAATTCTTAATAGGGCCGATGGGGAAGATCGGATGGGGCACGCCTACACTGATCACACTTTCGCTTGGCATTATTATAGAAATACCCGGCAACATAGCCATACTTGGTGTGCTTAAAGTGGCATTGCCAACAGAACAGGTGCCCCTGGTACAGATACAGGTATTATTTGTAGGTACTATCGACTTTGATAAGAAGATGCTCACCTTCGATGCCAGCCTGTATGAATCCTTTGTGCTTGCCATGACACTGGAAGGAGATATGGCTGTACGGTTGAAATGGGGAGACAACCCGGATTTCCTGTTAAGTGTTGGAGGCTTCCATCCATCCTATACGCCGCCACCGCTTTCGTTGCCAACCATGAAAAGGCTGGCGATAAATATACTCAACACAGATATTGCATTGATACGGGTAGAGTGTTACCAGGCTGTAACATCCAACACCGTTCAGTTTGGCGCCAAGGCAGAAATAAAATTCGACCTGAGCGTATGTGCCATTGAAGGCTATATCAGTTTTGATGCATTGTTCCAGTTCAATCCTTTCTATTTTATCATAGAAGTATCGGCAAGCTTTAAATTAAGTGCAGCAGGTATTGATATATTAAGTGTAAGAGTAAGGATGTCGCTGGAAGGGCCTACGCCATGGAGGGCAAGAGGCACAGGAAGCGTAACTATACTGTTCTTCGAAATATCTGCCGATTTTGATGTTACCTGGGGCGATGAAAAAAATACTTCTATCCCCGAAGCGGCAATCTACCAGCAATTCATAGACGACCTTCAAAAAAGAGAATGCTGGAGCACGGTACTCTCCAGCAATAAGAACCTGCTTGTTTCATTACGTAAAATAGAAGATCTGCCAACGGCGCCACTGGTGCTGCATCCTGCCGGTTCGCTGGTAGTACAGCAAAAGATGCTGCCGTTGCAGGTAAAGATAGATAAGGTAGGCAGCAAGAAAGTAAGTGATGTGCAGAAGATAACCATTGCAAAAGCTACCAGTTCCGGCGTTAATTTAAAGCTTACAGATGTTAATGAAGATTTTGCCCGTGCCCAGTACCAGAACTTAAGTGATGCAGAAAAATTATCAAAGCCATCGTTCGAAAAAATGCCTGGTGGTGTACAGATATCGTTAAGTGGTGTAACGATCAATAACGGAAAGTTTGTAAGAAAAAATGTAGAGTATGAAATTACCATCATTGATAAAGAACCTGTGAAGCCTTTTAAAAAAGGAAAGTTGTTTGCCCAGATCGGCATCTTATTCAGCCACTTCCTTAAAGGAAATAGCGTTGCCAAATCGCCGCTGTCAAAAAGCAGTACAGGAAAGCTGCAGCCTTTTGCAGACAAGATGGAAGTAAAAGCAGAAGGTTACACGGTTGCGTTCCAGGCAAATAATAAGGCGCATACCGCAAATGCAACATTTGGAAGCGAGATGATGGCGCAAACGTATATGCAGGAACAAATAGCCCAACAGCCGGGATTAAAAAAAGAGCTCCACATTATTCCTAATTATGAATTACAAACATCATGAGTGATACATTAGCCAATTATTCTTTCTTGCCGTGGCTGCGCCAGGGGTTGTCTAATAATATTATCAAGGGAGATAATGATGCATCAGTATTATTAAGAGCGTCAATAAAACTCACACTCGAACTTGATGCTGTAAAGGTGGATGGAAAAACAGAAGATAAAAGAATATTGCCCGATAAAGAAATTCAGCTGTATGGCCCCGGGGATATTATCGGCATAGACAGCAAAGCAATCGTAAAAACAGAACCAAGAAACTGGATCACCAATTTTGAACCGAACTATTTACCCTATATAGATTTTTATGAAGAAGATTTTCCATGGCGCTATACACCTGCAAGGCACACAGGCGACAGGCTAAGACCATGGCTGACGTTGGTAGTGCTTAAAGAAGAAGAGTTTGAGGAAGGACAAAATATAAAGGACAGGCCGCTTCCGTCTTTTAAACTGAAAGATGGAAAAACCACAGCAGGCATCTTTCCCAAACCAGCTGAACTATGGGCCTGGGCGCATGTTCATGTAAATAAAGATCTGTCAGATGGAGCAGCGCCAAATACTGCGGATGCTGCTGCTATCAATACTGCTATTACTGCTTTGATCAATTCAGAACCTGATCATGCATATTCAAGGATCTTATGTCCCAGGAAGCTGGAAGCTAATATTGGTTATTATGCTTTTCTTATTCCCACATTCGAAAGCGGGAGACTTGCAGGGCTCGGTCGTGATATTCCTGATACATTGGTAGCTACAAAATGCGGATGGGATGAAGCAGGCAATATCGAATTCCCTTACTATTACCGCTGGTATTTCAGAACCGGTAATGTAGGTGATTTTGAATACCTCGTTAATCTTCTTCAGCCTAAGCCCGCAGATAAAAGTGTAGGCGTAAGGGATATAGATGTCATTCATCCTGGTTCAAACCTGCCACCGATCAATGATGCAGCCCTCAATAATATTTTAAAACTCGGCGGTGCTTTAAGAGTGCCTTTCGATACAATGAAGCAGGCTGATAAGGACATCGTTAAAAAATACGACGAATGGGATGAGCATCCTTATCCGCACCCGTTTACTGTAGCTATGGCAAAAAGGATCAATCTTGCCGATGATTATGCCAATGAGGCAAAGAATGTTGAACAGGTAAATCTTGATGCAGGTATTGTTTCAGAAACCGATACTACCAAAGGCGATCCCGATCCTGTGATCACATCGCCATTGTACGGCCGCTGGCATGCATTGCAGCAACGATTGTTGAAAGATAGTGCCAATACAGATCTTCCGCATAATAAGAACTGGGTGCACGAACTGAATCTCGATCCACGGTTCAGGGTAGCTGCGGGATTGGGAACAAAAGTTATTCAAAAGAACCAGGAAGAATATATGCAGGCTGCATGGGAGCAGGTAGGCAAAGTAGTAGAAGCAAATAATAAACTCCGGTTTGCACAGTTAGCTACGGAAGTATCATTAAAATATTATACAAAGCATTTTACCCCGCTCATCACAGAAAAGGCTTTTGTATTTACGGCGCCCGTACAAAAAAGAATACTATACCAGCAGTTAACAGCGTATAAGCAGGTAGAACAAAGTGTGATACCAACTGCAGTAACATCCGGTACATTCCGCAGTATTACAAGGCCGAGAGGAAGGGTAATGAAGAAAATGGTTTTTAATAACGGAGCCACTCCCGGTAATTTAATAGAAAGGATAAATAATGGAGAAGTAATAATTGCGCCGCCAAAGGTTGATCCTTCAGGCGCTGTAAACCTTACTGATATAGCAGCAGAAGCTGCACCGAAAAATATTCCTTCAGTAATAGCCACCCTGCTGAAAAAATATAAATGGTTCAGGTACCTGCCTTTACTGTTGCTGCTGATCATTTTGCTGATCATACTGTTATTCTTCAGAACAGCCATTGGATGGAGTGTATTGGGAGTAGCTGCTGCCGTATTGATATGGCTTTATATAAAATTCAATAACTGGGATAAAGCAATTAAAAAAGCAACATCCGTTTCGCAGGATAGCCAGACGCCTGCTGCAGTTGATGCTTACCCCAAAAGTCCTGATTTTGTGATAACCACGCCTGGCTCTAATGTTACACCAACCATCGGCAGCACAGACAGTGCAGAAAGCATAAAATTTAAAGAAGCATTAAAAGATGTCTTCACCATTGTTGATATAAAATTTGCAGACCCGGTAAGACCAAAAATAGACCTTGCAGGTATAACCGCTACAATAATACAATCGTTGGACCCTGCTGTTACTATTCCCAGGAGAACCTATAACGGCATTTCCATTCCGGGTTACATAATTGCCAACATGGTTGAAACATTTGCACCCGTAATGGTATATCCCGAAATAGATGTGCCCATGTATGATCCGCTGGCAAAGATGTCATCAGAATTGTTCCTGCCCAATATCAACCTTATAGAACAGAACAGCATAACCTTACTGGAGAACAATCAAAAGTTCATCGAGTCCTATATGGTAGGGATAAATCATGAAATGTCACGTGAATTATTGTGGAGAGAATATCCTACGGATCAACGGGGTTCTTACTTCAGGCAGTTTTGGGATGTAACAAGTTTTTTACCTCCGCAACCTGTGCCTGTAAATATAAAAGAACAGCTCAGGGATATTCCCAAGATACATGAATGGTCGAAGATAAATACAGCAAAAGTATTTCCGGCACAGCCCGATTCGCCTTTAAAGAATGAGCTTGGCCAACACAACCAAAGAGCTATCGTGAGTGGCAAAACACAACTGGTACTGGTGATAAGAGGCGAACTGCTTAAGAAATATCCTACTGCCGTTGTGTATGCACACAAAGCAGACTGGGGGCCCGATCAAACTGTAGTAGCAGGCGAACCGGCACCCAAGCCCAGGAGTGTAAACGAAGAAAGGATATTTGTTAAACTTACTGCCGCACAGGAAAAAGATCCGCCAACATCGATCATTAAAACACCGCTCTTTGAGGCCAAGGTAGATCCTGATATTTATTTCTTTGGGTTCGACCTGGATGACGAAGAAGCAAGAGGGAAATTAAACCCCACCTCATTGAGCGATGATGCAGGTTGGTTCTTTGTTATCAAAGAAAGGCCGGGTGAGCCACGCTTTGGATTGGATATTGAAAAAGCTAAGAATGAAGCAGGACAGGAAAAGATCATCAACTGGAATAACCTTTCCTGGAAAGATATCCAGACTGCTGACGGGAATTGTATAGAGATGAACAGAACGATCAGCTTCCAGGCATACAATGCTTTACAGGACCAGGAAAATAAACCGCATGCCGATGATGTGCAGGCAAGATGGAGCCCTGATACCAATGCTGCAGAGTTGGCCTACATCCTTTACCAGGTACCTGTTTTAGTAGGCGTACATGCCAGCAGAATGTTACCAAAATAATTTTTACTATGAGCGAATTAAAAAATATTCAGGATGGGTACAACAACAACCGCAAGCAACTGGCAACGGCGAATGCCAGCTTGCAAAAAGCAAAAGCGGAACTGGACAAACTGAATGCACAGGAAAAAGAAGACCTGAAAGGGCTCAATGCGCAGGAGCGTGAAGAAAAAGTAAAAGCCAATGAAGAGAAAAGGAAATTGCTGGTAAAAGATATTGCAACATTTACAGACTCGAAGAAAACACTGAAAGAAAATTTCAAGAGTCTTGCAGAAGGTTTTTTAATGCAACTTGATCCTGTAGAAAAGATCACAGAGCTTAATGATAATATTCCTGTACTGATGTTTCCGCTCAGGCTGGAAACACGGTTCAAATCAACAGGCAATCAACAGCAGCTTTGGCTGAGGGTTTATCCTGATGATTGCAACATCAACAGTAAAGAAGATATACTTTCCGAATCAGAATTAAAAAATGCAAAAGCATTCTGGATAGAAATGTGGAAGGCTGGTGGTACAGAAGCCGAAGAAAAGGCAGCATGGAGAAGTTTGGTGAACAGTCACGGTACTGGCCGCTCGGCATGGATCATACAAGAGTATAAGCCAACAAATGTTAAGACACTGAAACCGGCTGAAGGTTACAAATTACTTGTTGTAACAACACAACCGGTATTAACCAGTGATGAAAAAACTGCTGCTGCTAAATATTGGGCAACGGTTTGGCTGGCAAAAAATGATGCCCTGAAAACAGCGGCAGCAAACGATGAACTCATTGCTGCAACAAGCCCGGCAACAGCCATTTCAATACAGGAAAATTATATCCCGGTTAACCTGGCTGATGATGTACCGGCTGACCAGGACATCAATAAAATACTGATCTCCGAAATTGTATTACCGGCTTATACCCCCAAGCAGGGCTCGTGGACACAAGCTGCAAAAACAATGGCATTGCCGGATAAGTTTGTAGTGACCACTTTTGATGGTCTTACTAAAAGAACGATACTGTTTAAGAAGCCGGTAAAAGATAGCCTGGCTGTAAGTGTTGATCCTTCATTATCAGGAGATGACCAGGTAAAAAAAGATGCAGATCATGAGCTTGTGCTTAATGAAGAATTAAGCTGGATGGTGGATTTTGAAAAAGCAGAGAATGCCGGTATGGCAACCAGGATCGATCTTACGCCACGTGAAGCTGAACTTGGCTTTGAAAGACTTTTTGTAACCGGTATCAGGTTTACTTCCAGTGAAACAGACGGAAAGGAACAACTGGAAAAATTATTTACCGATCATTTTTACAGCAAGAGCGGGTTTGAATTATTAAAACAGGGGACGCCCTCCAATAATACAGAAGACATGCCTGCGGGGCATTCGCTAAGCGATAATGGCGATGAAAGTTTTGATGCGTTGTTTAAGGACAAAGAGAATTTTTCATCTGAAGATGGACCCGATAAAAAATCTGATGGAGAAAAATTAGCCGATTGTCTTGGTATAGACCCTGCGATATTGAAAATCGTAAATAATGCAAACGGCAAAGATCAGTTGGAAGCTTATGCAATGAACACCGCACTCTTTCCTGCGACACTCGGTTACTTTATGGATGAAATGATGGACCCGTTATTTACCGACAGGGATATCGATGCAACAAAAGCATTCTTCTCCGGTTTTGTTTCAGGAAGAGGCCCATTGCCTGCTATAAGGATCGGCAAGCAGCCATACGGTATCCTGCCTGTATCTGTTTACTCAAAATTGAATTTCTTTGAAAAGGGACAGAACGATCCTTTAACGACCAATACCAAAACTCCTTTTTTAGCCAGGCTGCATGCATTATTGATGAAGATGGATACCAACTGGGATAGCCTGCTGCCTGGTGTAGCATATGTTGGAAAAACGGGAGATGCTCATCAAATATTACTGGATGTTGTTGGGCTGCATGCCAATTCAATAGAGTTTCACCAGCGCTATGCGCAAACGGTAAACCAGTTATACAACCAGATGACTTTGCAATACGGTCCTTTCTGGGGCGCATTGGTAGCTTCATTTATTCAACAGCGTGGGCAGGTTATTTTAAATGCACTTGGTATCAATATAAGAGATGGTAAACTGCCGGTACTGGAAAAATATTTTTTAAGTAAACCCAATTTACTAAGCGGTGCATTTATAGATGATGTACCCGATTCGGAAACAGAACCGGTAAGACCTTACAGCGCTGATGGATTGAATTATATTGAATGGCTTGTGGCAACAACGCCGGATAAGATACGTACCGAAGACTTTGGAGGCAACCCTTCGCCCACTGCATTATTGTACCTGTTGTTAAGGCATTCGCTTACACAGGCACAATCGGGTGCCGGGGCAAAGGTGCTGGTTTCTAATAATGTAATAGCCAGTAAAAAAGTTTATAGCGATCCGGATTTTATTCATGTAGAAAAGAACGGTACAGGCAAAAGCAAGTTCGAGCATTTATACAATGCTTATCCTTCCATCACCAACGATGCGTCACTGAACCTGGTTGACTATCTCCATAAAACAAATGTGCTGCGCAATTTTGCTGAAACAAAACATTTGCGGGAAACAATAGACGCACTGAAGATACTGGAGAAAACGCCGACTGCAAGACTGGAACGTTTGCTGGCAGAGCATTTGGATTGCTGCAGTTATCGTATAGATGCCTGGAAGACAGGACTGGTGCAATACAAACTTACAGAGCAACGGTTGAAGAACAGTGCGAATAATATCCCGGAAAAAGGCATTTATCTTGGCGCTTATGGCTGGCTGCTTGATGTAAAACCTCAACACAAGATACTTACCAATGAAACACTTTCGCCGGAACTGAATGCGATCTTTAATAAAGGCAATAACACAGCCTTACAATCGGATAGTACAAACCTTGGTTATATACATGCCCCATCGCTGAACCAGGCGGGTGCTGCAGCAATACTTCGCAATGCATACGACAGTAATAAAAACACAGGCAGCGGCAATCCCTTTGCAATCAATCTTACATCAGACAGGGTACGCATTGCTGCTAATTTTTTAGAAGGTATGCGCAATGGTCAAAGCCTTGCTGCGCTGCTTGGCTACCAGTTTGAAAGAGGCTTGCATGATAAGTATAGTCTTGGCCAGGGAGAAGTAGATAAATTTATTTATCCGCTCAGGAAAGCTTTTCCACTGGTAGCAGATAACCTGAAAGACACCAAATCCAAACCGGAAGAAAGCCAGGAAACAATAGCCGCCAGCAATGTACTTGATGGACTTAAATTCATCAATTACGTAAAAAATTCACCGGTTAAAACATACCCGTTTGGCTTACCAGCCACTGCTAATTTACCCGCAGCAAATGCTGCACAGTTAAAAGCGATACAGGACGAACTGGATCGCATCATAGATATCAACGATGCTATTTCAGACCTTGTAATGGCTGAACAGGTGTACCAGGTTGTACAAGGCAATTTTGAAAGAGCATCCGGTAATGCAGAAGCCTACAGCAAAGGAAATTACCCGCCGGATATAGATATCATCAACACACCAAGAAGCGGTGTTACACTTACGCACCGTATGGCTGTTCAGTTTGAGGCAGATGCTGTTGCCTTGCCGGGAACAATTGCCAGGGCAAAAGCAGAACCTGCTGTAAATAAATGGCTGGCAGAAAATTTACCTGCGCCCGAAAAAGTTTTATGCAATATAGTTTACAGCAGCCCTGTGCAGGCGGAAACACCTTTTACAGTTTCTCAAAAACAATTAGGCCTTGAGCCGATAGACCTGTTGTATGTTTTTAGTACAGATACGGAACAGGCAATGACAGAACTGGACGACAGGATCTTAAATTATGTGCGTTATACCATATCCGGTCATCCCAAAACAACCATCAAAATAAATTATACAACCCCGGTTAATACAGTTGATAAAACCAATGTTTCTTTTTTTGAATTATCTGCCTTAATAAAAAGTTTGCGTAAGATACTGGTAGGCGCAAAATGTATAAGCCCGGCGCAGGTATTATTAGCTAAAGAAACAACACCGCAGCCATCGGTACAGGATGATGCAGGGTTGAAAACTGTTGTGCAGGCTTTAATGAATGATGATCTTGCGCCGGTGAAAGCAGGTGTAGATACCATTGCTGCAGGTGTTCATTCCATTGCGGGTATTGCTGCAAAGCTTACAGCAGATATTGGTAGCGCTATTACCGATGCATCAACAATAGGATCGATCATTACGCAGTTGAAAGCCGATCTGAAAGCCTATTTGGTAAATCCTGTTTTGGATAATAAAAATGCCTTGCTTACAGCTTTTGAGAACAGCATCAGCAGCATTGCAGTTCCGGCAACTATAAATACTTTAAAACTAAAGTACGAGCAATACCTGCTGCAATATGAAGCCGATTTCATTAACCTGGATGATCTTGTAAAAAATACTTCGGATATTTTTCTTACAGCCGCAATGTTTGATAATGTACAAACCGGTACCGGTTTTATGCACAGCAATATAGAAGGCATATACAACAGTATATTCTTGAAGATAGATGCAGTTGTAGAAAGATGGGATAGTAAGATATTTGAGTTTGATCTTATCATGACAGGCTTTGCAGCTGCAGTTACTGATGATGATAAAATAGAAGTGTTGCGAAAAGCAGAAATGATAATCTCCTCAACTTCTACTTACCCGGTTATTTCACTGGCAGACTACCAGGCAAAATTCAATATCAAAAAAGCAGCCTTTGATACCTTGTTTGCAGATATCAAAGCTTTAAAAACAAATAACCAAACAAAGGTTACAGCATTCATTGCAGATACAACAACCGTTCTTGAACGGCTGGCTACCTGCGATATTATTGCGTTTGATACAGATACTGCAACCAACAACTGCCAGGCAGAAAAACTGCAGCTGACCCTGCTTAAAGAAGATGTTGTAACAGCATTGAACAACCTGTCGCAGTACCTCGGAAAAAAGATCACTGATTGTACAGCCGCCATTACAGAAGCTGACGCTACCATAGATAATGCAGAAAAAATTACAGCATTGCTTAACGGTGCAAAGAAAATATTAGGCGATGAAGCATTAATATTACCACGTTTTGTTTTAAACGGAACTGCTGCAACTGAATTTGAAAATGCAGTAACAGACAGCGATAAGCTTTTGGTATTTGCAAAAACAAAAGATGCCCGCCTGTTTCCTGTGGAAGATTGGGTAGGCGGCGTAGCAAGGGTAAGAGAAAAGGTACATCATTGGGAAAACATAACTTTCCTTACCAACGCATTTAAACCCGCAGCAGCAATTGAGCTTACACCAACCCAGTTCCCATACCAGTTGGAAGACCGCTGGCTTGCAATGAAATTCAGGGATGAAAAAGACCCGGCTGAAAAAAATCCGGAGGGCAAGTTCATCTTTACTATTAATAATGACAAGCTTTTATACACCGCACATTTTGCCAACGGCTTTGATAAAACAAAACCTCAGTGTGGTATCGTAATAGATGAATGGACAGAAGTGATACCTGCAAATGAAGAAACTACAGGTGTTGCATTTCATTACGATCAGCCAAACAGTGAACCACCACAAACCATGTTGCTGGTAACACCACCGCAGATCACCGGCAGCTGGCAATGGAATGATATTATAGAAGCAATGGAAGAAACATTACAAATGGCTAAGAAGCGTGCAGTAGAACCATCGCAGATAGAGAATACCAGCTATGCACAGTTTTTACCTGCAACTATGACGGCGGTAACTATGCACTGGATAACAGCGGCCCTCAATCTTTCTGTAAATAATAATATCTATAAAATAATTAACAATGGCAGTTAACCAGATTACAGATATCAGGCAGGCGCTTGTTCAGCAAAGATTTCCTACGGTGATGATGTGGAACAGGCTGGAAGGACGGCCCCGTACACAAAATTTTGATAAGGCATTAAAAGCAGAAGTACGGGATGCATTGTGGATGCTTACCAAGCAATGGCAGATGGGAGAATTTAAGGGCGATGATGCAGGATCTCCTGTGTTTGCAAAAATTCATATCACCAGTTCGCATGTACAGAAATATAAAGCAGCAGATAAAGCGGAGCAGGATTTTGAAGATAATATCCCGCTTGAAGTAAAAGTGGAACAGAAGAAGATACCTTTTAAAAGAGATGGTAAAAAAATAAGTATCGATATAAGACTTCAACTGGGTAAATACTGGCTGCGGTTATTAACCGAAAATGGATTGGATTACAGGGATGCTTACATAGATAAATACAAATTCACGTTGCCTGCCAATGACCGCACCACTGCGCACATCTATGCTCATAAAGAAGTGTGGCAACAGTATGCAGCAATAAGCGGCAGGGCAATGGATGGTTATGCATTGTATGAAACGATAACAGTGCCAACGGGAGCATCGGATGGGATAGTGCTGCTGGACCTTGCGGACGGAGCAAAGCTCGATGATCTGGGAAAAGACCTGGAAAAATGGTATAACAAAATATATTACCAGCCGGCAGATGAAAACAACAATGCCTGGCTGCCGGAAAAACTGGAATATCAATTTGAATGCAGCTCAACAGCAGGTAGTACCGAAAAAGAACTTAAGGCAGAAGAATATTACCAGGGCCATCCTGATTGGTATGTATTTGATATTGCAGAGACACCCGTCAATACTCCTGCTAAACTTAAAGATAAATTTACCAGCACATTCATACCGGCACATGTAGCATTCGACGGTATGCCCAATACAAGGTGGTGGCAGTTTGAAGACAGTAAAACCGACCTGGGAGATATCAAGCCCGCTACAACCGATCTTTCCAAACTATTGCTTATGGAGTTTGGGCTGGTGTTTGCCAATGATTGGTTTTTGGTACCGTATATGTTGCCGATAGGCTCAATGGCAAATGTAGAAGGGCTTACGGTAAAAAATAATTTTGGAGAGGTAACCTGGATAAAACCTACCGAAGAGATCGGCAAGAGTAAGAGTGTATGGAGTATGTTCAAACTACATGCAGCAACGCAGAACAATACGCTCTTCCTGGCACCAACTGCCATGAAGGTACACGAAAGTGATCCGATGGAAGAGATCGTTTTGATACGGGATGAGATGTCTAACATGGTTTGGGGTATCGAAACAATAGTACCTTCCGCAACAGGTACAGGCGAAAAGGGAAGCGAAGCTGCATTGCGTGTACGGCAGTTCCATGAAAATATTGTGAAGAGTGGAAGCGTTGCAGTACCGGTTCCTTATGCTGCAAAGATCAGTTACCAGGCCATGACAGATGTGCCGGAGAACTGGATACCTTTTGTACCGGTACATAAAAAGAATGATAACAGGGAGATACAGCTGCAACGTGCATCCATGCTTCGCATAATAGAAGGCGATACCCAAACACCGGTGAAGATTAAACCCCAGACTGGTATCCTTCGGGAAGGACTTGAAGCAGAACCCGATCCGCTGGCTTACTATATTCACGAAGAAGAAATTTCTCGGGCGGGTGTAAGGATATCGCAATCATTTCAGCGTACCCGCTGGCTGAACGGCGAAGTGTTTGTATGGCTGGGCATGAAAAAGAAAACCGGCAGAGGTGAAGGCAGCAGCGGTCTTGCCTTTGACCAGATACATGATGTGAAGGAGGGGGATAGTTAGAGAAGCTCATCACAGCGGTGTTTTATTCATTTACCGTATTACCGTAACATAAAAACTTACCCCGGTTTGTGTACCGACAGATGAACCGGAGCAGTTGCCTACATACACAGTAATGGTATTGGCTGCACTCACCAGCGCATAGCCAATAACGGTGCCCGTGTTTAATACAGTAGCAGGCGATACAATAACACTGCTGCCCGTAACTACATTGGGCACAGTAAGCGTCATGTTGGTAGTACTGTTGGGCGACATGTTTGGAATACTGCCGGTTACTGTTTGTTTAATGATCTCAGTTATGACAGTACCATTGGCTCCCAGTGAAAAATCGCCTTTTACATCCAGCAAACTCCCGGGCGTGCTGGTGCCCAGGCCCAGGTTGCCGTTTTTCAATAGTACGAGTGCGTCTGAAAAGGCTCCAAAAAATTTACCATTGCCTATGGTAAATAACCTGTCGGTACCCACCCAACTGTTTGCGTTGGAAGGAGTGTAACGGGTAGCCATCATACCCATTGTGGTTTCACCAAAAGATGGCGCCTCATTATTGGTTCCTATTGCCATGGCATAGGAACCCCTTACTTTATTCACGAAACCTATAGCAACCGTGTTATTGGTATAGGTGCTGTCGTATATGCCGATAGTATAGCCCTGCATAGTGCTGCTATAGTTAAAAGTGCCGGCAGAAAAAGAATAATTACCCAGTATGGTACTGCTTTGACCAATTATGGCACTTGCTGTTGCATTCATGTTGTTGGCAGAGCCGATCACAAAAGAACCATTGCTTGATGGGCTCATATAATTGCCATCGCCTGCTGCAAAGCAACTTTGACCGGTCACCTTGTTATTGTGACCCATGGCAATTGAGTTAAAACCTGACACCGTATCCTGGTAGCCCACTGCAAATCCATAAGAGGACTGCACATCGTTGGCATAGCCCATGGCAATTGATTTGCTGGTAAAGTCGCCGTAAATAAGTGGCGGATCAATACTGTTATTGCCAATATATAATTTGTTGGAAGCAGTAGTTACATTATGCCCTGCCCCATAACCAATGAATACATTGCTGCTGCCCGTGGTAAGATCGTAGCCCGCCCTGGCGCCAATGGTTGTATTAAAAGCGCCGCTGCTGTTGCTGTACATCGCAGAATCGCCAAGGGCCATATTATAATTGCCGCTGGTAGCAGCGGTTAATGCATAAGTGCCAAATGCCGCATTACCTGTACCAGTAGCCGCAGGATTAAATGCACCGGTGCCCCAACTGGTATTACGGGCATTAAGTATTCCGCTGCGTATATTATTTCTTTTAAAAACAATATCCTGGTTATCCGTAGTACCCATAAAATCAGTAGCTGCATTTGTACCATTGTTCCCGCCGGTGCTCCATGCCAGCGGATCGGCAGCAGCACCTGCAAGAGAGGCCCAGTTGCTGCCGTTATAATAATAAAAGCCAATGCTGTCCGGCGCATTTTGAAAAATGAGCAGCCCTGTTGCCGGTGATACGATAGCGTTACGTTCGGTGCGGCTCATACGTGGAATGAGCAGCCCTTTGGTAGTACTTTTTACATCGAGCATGGCACTGCTGCTGGCCGTACTGCCATCTGTATTAACAGCTAAAGATTGTGCACAGGATAAATAACCGGCGCCGCAAAGCAGCAGGCAAAAAAGCAGCAGATGTTTCATAAAAGAGGGTTTGCAACTAAAGTACTGTAATGTGCCAATGAAACATAGCGCCTACTACAAATTGAGTATATGAAGGTTTTCTCTCTGTGCTGCTGGTTAAAAATAAATTTATGCCTGTTATCGCAGAGGGGTAGGTGGTTCGACCCCCGTCAATTCCAATAAAAAAGCCTTACATATTTGCAAGGCTTTGTCATATATCTATTCTTTATGTCATCTTCTGCCTGGTATTAATCAACTACAAATTATTTCGGTTAAGTGATCATATTGGCCTTCATCCGAAACCGTTGAATCAAATCGTAACTTACACGAGCCGCTTTATTTCTTCAACCCCATCACCGCATAAAATGCAGGCTTTGGTTTATATGCACGGTCAAATAATAACGGGTAGTTTGTTCTGCCCGGTACAGGCCATCCGTTAAGCCAGCTTTGTGCATCATTAACACCCCAAAAAGTAACCCTGTCAATATTGTCTTTGTATTTTAAAAAGAGTTGGAATAGTGCTTTATAATCGCTGGCAAGCTGTTGCTGTACGCTATCGGGTAAACCATTTTTATAAGGATTAGTGGAAGAATCTGCCCTCATGCGCTGGCCAACATCTGCTCCCTGGAAATCCCGTTTCAGCACTTCAATGTCCAATTCGGTAATCATTACTTTTATGCCAAGTGCCGAATACTGAACAATACTTTCTTCAATATCTTTAAGTGGAATTTTACCCAGGTGCCAATGCCCCTGTATGCCCACGCCATCTATGCGTACGCCTGCTGCCTGTATTTTTTTGATAAGGGCAATACAACCGGCACGTTTTGCAGGTTGCTCATTATTGTAATCATTATAATACAGCTCGGTATTTGGTGCAGCAGCCTGTGCAATGCGAAACGCATCTGTAACAAAATCATTACCCAGTTTTTGCAGGAAGATCGATTTACGCATGGTGCCATCTTCATTCAATGCTTCGTTTACCACATCCCATGAATATACTTTACCATCGTAACGGCTGGCAACCGTTTTAATGTGATCGGTAAAAAATGTTTTAAAAGAATCTATACTTTGTATCCTGCGGGCAAAAGCCGGCAACTGGCTGTGCCAGATAAGGGTGTGTGCATTTACTTTGATGCCATGTTTTTTACAATAAGCTACCATCTTATCGGCCATATCAAAATTGTAAGTGGCCCATTGCGGATGAATGATCTCCGCTTTCATGATATTTTCTGGTGTGGCCATGTTAAACTGGCGGGGTATCAGCAAAGCCGCCAGTGAATCACGTTCTTCTATCTGCGCAGTATTAAGGGCAGTGCCAATGCCAAAATCATTCTTGAACGCATCTTTTAAACCTGGTACTGATGAAATGGTTGTATTGTTTTTGGTGGAAGTACATCGGGTTGCTATTAAAGCAATCGTGCATGTTAACATCAATATTCTTTTAGCTGTCATTTTTATTTATTTTAAAATTGTTGTTATCTATTTTGTGATGAGGATTGTTGTTTGTTAATATACTCCGCTGCTTCCAGCATAGTTGGTATCCAGATGTCGTTTTGGTGTTGTTTTAAATAGGTAAGAAACTGCCGGTGATCAGGTAGTGAAACATCCAACCCGTTTCCGCCACCAACACCATGAAAAAGTATAACGAGCAAAGAATTTGTTTCCATTGCTTTTTTTACCCAGGCAATCATTTCTTCTGCAGTGTTGTTATTCACCATATAGCAATCCACATTATACAGGTCTATTTTATTCAACTGGTGCATTTCATTTCTAACAGCCCGTGCAGCAACAAAATCTTTTTTCATGGCATTGATAAAAGAAGAGTCGCCAATTTTCATATCACCGCAGGTAAATGCAAATGTCCTTTTTGTCTTTCCATCTAAGGCCTGTAAAAAAACATTTGTCATTCTTGTTTCATCCAGCATGCGTTGTACGGAATAGTTCTTCATATCGTAATCGGCCCTTACCCATTCTCTTCCTTTACCACCCATACATGGATGAAACAAGGTGTGGTTGCCGAGTTCATGGCCTTTATCGGCCAGCTTTTTCCAATCGTACATACGGTTTTGCATGGACGTGGAAAATGCAGTCACATAAAAAGTTGCCTTCAACCCAAGCGAATCAAGTACAGGAACGGCATTGTCTAATTGCTGGTCAATGGCATCATCGTACGTTATTACCACTGCACATTTTTTGCCCTGCCATGGTAATGCAGGCTGTTGTGCGTAACTCCAGACAATTAAAAAATGTAAGCTGATAAAGAATGTTGCTTTTTTCATGATGTTCATTTGCTGTTAAAATTATTTTGTGCCAACAGTTATTTTTATTTGCGTAAATGAATGTGGCGGAAAGCTGTACGATAACCTGTTATTCTTTACATCAACTGTTGCTTTTACAGGAACGTATTCAGCCTGTTTGTCAAATTCAAAAGGCTGTTGCAAATCAGCTGCATTTATGACACTTACTTCAGCCTTGCCGGTAAAGCCGCCACTCGTGTTATTTATATCTGCTGTAATGGCTTTCTCTTTATGCCTGTTTACAACATTAATGCATACGGTATTATTTTCTTTGGAGTACGTTGTTGAAACATCCAGGTAAAGGATGCCCTTATATTTTTCTGTATTAAAAGTGTCGCAGTTTACATAAGTATCAACAGCAGTTCCAAGGCAATTGGTAGAGTATGCTTTAAAAACATAAAACAGCGGTGATTTGAAAGTGCCTTTTTTTGCATCGGTTGAAAGGAGAGAAGTGAGCATGGTGAAATTGCCCATTTTTACCACATCTGCATGGCGGATGAAGGAATTAAATGATTGCGCCACGGGCAGTATATTCATAAAATTCCTGCCAAAAGATCCCCACTCATCCACCGAAAGATAGATCGGGTTTTTAAATCCCTGCGTGTTGGATACAGCTTCAATTTCTCCTGCAGTGATCTTTATCCTGTCATCAAAAATCCTGCCGCCATCGCCCATGTGGGTGTAATAATCCGGCGAACTTTCCCAGTAGCTGTGTATAGAGAGGTATTTTATTTTATCACCGATGCCCGTTAATATTTTTCTGTTCCAGTTATCCCATTCATTCTTGCTGTACCAGGATGATCCACAACCAACAAGCTCAATATTGTTATCAACTGCTTTCATCGCTTTTGCAGCTTCTCTTGCTACTTCAATATAGTCCTCTGCATTTTTGTGGCCCAGTTCCCAGGGCTTGCCGTCCACTTCATTTCCAAGGTCCCAGATTTTTACTTTATAAGGCGCCGGATGCCCGTTCTTTGCACGCAGGTCAGAATAATAAGTGCCTTTAGGATAGTTGCAATACTCCAGCCAATAAACTGCATCCTGTATAGTGCCCAGGCCAAGATTAACTGCTACAATATTTTCGCTGCCAATTGCTTTATTTAAGGCAAACCATTCATCGGTACCTACATGGTTATTGTCAATGCCACCCCAGGCCATGTTTATACGGGCAGGCCTTTTATCTTTTGGCCCAATTCCATCCTGCCAGTTGTAGCCCATTAAAAAATTACCACCCGGCCAGCGGATATTGGTAACTTTTAATTCCTTCATGGCTTCAATATAATTTTTCTTAAAACCATTTTCATCTGCTAGCGGAGAAGCAGGGTCGTAGAGGCCGCCGTAGAGTGTATTAATAACCGGTGAATCAGGTAAGCCTCTTCGCCCGCTGATCTGTATGGGTTCCATAAATACACCATAAATTTTCGGGTCTATCTCACCGATGGTCCTTTCTACATCAATTTTAATTGTTGCACCTGCCTGCCCGGCAGGCAGGTTTTGAGCATTGCTGATAGCAGAAGATGCCATTAACAAACAGAAAATTATTTTTTTCATGAAGCGAAGGTTTTGGTTATTTAAAAATCGAACAGGTATTTTTTATGTTGATGATTTTTGTTTATTCAAATTTTATCCAGTCTACAGCTACTTGCTTTTCATCCTTAAGCATTACAAAAATATTTTGGATGCCTTTGGGTAAATTCAGCACGGTTCCTTTCACTGTTTTCCATTCGCTGCTTTGTGGAATTATAATTTCTGCGATCAGCTTTCCATCTGTACTGCCTGTACGTACCTGCAATGTGCCGCCTGTTTCCGAAACTGCACGTACCAGTATCTTCTTTAACGATCTCTTACCAGGATCAACGGTATTATATTGTACCCATGAGCCGGGTTTGCTGAAAACAGTTTTCCAGCCCAGGAACCTGTTAGTGGTATCTATAAAATCAACAGCTGTGCCTTCTTTGCTGATGGCAGTATACCGGTCAATTTGTATTTCTTTTGTTGCATTGCTTATACCAATGCCCCGTAAAGTGGGGATCACTTTTTTAATGGTGCCATCTGCATTAAAGGACAGGCTATCGGCTCTTACGGAACGGAGTTTGTCAAAGCCCGGCGAATAATCCTTATCGTGGTAAAATAAATACCATTGATCTTTAAAATTGATAAACGAATGATGGTTAGTCCAGCAGCCGGATGCAGATTCATCCATAATGACACCGGTAAATTTGAATGGCCCCAATGGATTATTGCCCATAGCATATTCCAGCCTTTCAATTTTATTTTCAACATGGGGATAGGTTAAATAATAAATACCGTTGCGTTCAAAAAGATAAGGGCCTTCTTTTAAACCTTTTTTGGGTAAATCTCCCAATGTATCAACTTTTGAATCCAGTTCCAGCATATTGGATTTTAATTTTGCGCCATAAATATTCCCGGCTGACCAGTAGAGGTACGCCTGCCCGTCTTTATCAATAAATACATTAGGATCGATACCATGAACTCCAGTTATCGGTGTTGCTTCCGGCGTGTAAGGGCCTTCGGGCCTGTTAGCTACTGCAACACCAATTGCAAAACCTTTCCCATAAACGGTAGTGTCTTTGGCTGCTGCAGGAAAATAGAAATAGTATTTCCCATTTCGCTCAATGCAATCGGGAGCCCACATGCTGTAACTATCAGGCCTTACCCAGGGCACTTTATTTTGTGTTACAATTACGCCATGGTCAGTCCACTCGGTAAGGTTTGATGAAGAAAATACATGGTAATCTTCCATACAAAACCAACGCTCCCTATGCCCCTTCACGCCAGGTATATCATGCGAAGGAAACAGATATACTTTGCCGCCGAAAACCCTTGCGGAAGGATCAGCAGAAAACAGGTTTCTTATGACTGGGTTTTGCGGCAGCGCATTAAGCTGGAGAAAAACTATAAAGAATGCGGCTGTGCAAAGCTTTATTATATATTTATTCATTTTGCTTGTTTTATTTTGAGTACAAAAACTGGTTAAGATATCTTATTCAAAAGCAGCTACAAATCCGTCATTGCCTTTTACAGTGCATTCGATTTTGCCATTTGATGGAACCGTTTCATTTTTCGTTGCAAATGAAACCACATTTTTTTCTCCGGTGCCTGTGGTTATCCATGTTGCTTTTCTGCCTTTTAAAAAAGAAAGATCCAGCGAAAGGTTTTTTTCAATATCCTCGCCATTTAATCCTGCCACATACCATTTGTTACCGGCTTTCCTGGCAATTACATACAGCTTACCGGGAAAAGCTTCAATTAATTTTGTATCATCCCAGCTGTTTGGAAGCCCTTTCAAAAAATCTTTTACATAAAGCGGCACATTCAGCATTCCTTCGGGGGTTTCGGCAAAATGCTGGATACCGGATAGAAAGGCAACGGAAGTAGCCAGTTCAAAAGCCGATGTGGTGGTTTTTTTAATGCGTGGGATTTTATACAGGCACATAGGCGTAAAATCCATCGGATCAAATGCATTACGAACCATAGCTACCATGATAGCATGCTGCGGATACAGGTTTGCATCATTCTGGTTAAAGGTGATCATTTCATAACCTTGTACGGCTTCTGCTGTCATAAAATTTGGATAGGTTCTTTGCAGGCCACGGGGCAGGGTGGCGCCATGAAAATTTACCAGCAGTTTATAAGTAGCAGCATCTTCCAGTATATCCTGGTAATAATTGATCATCGACTGACCATCGCCGGCAAAAAAATCAACCTTTATTCCCTTTATGCCCATTTCGTGTAACCGGGAAAATTCTTTCACACGGCTTTCATGTGTTAGCAACATATCTTTTGGTGTCATCTTCACCGTGTTCCAGCTGCCGGCAGAATTGTACCATAAAAGAATGCCCACGTTTTTTTGTTTTGCATAATCTGCCAGTAACTTTATAGAATCGTACCCGATCTTTTTGTCCCACTCTGCATCGATCAGGCAATATTGCCATTTCATGTCAGCAGCATAGTCAATAAATTTCTTTTGTGCACCGTAAACGGTTGAGTCATCTTTTTGTAACACCCAGCTCCAGGATGCTTTGCCTGGTTTTATAAAAGAGGCATCCATTTTTTTTGCAGGTAATGCAAGGTCGGTACCAAGTGTAGATTCTATGATCGTTTTCATGTTGCCGATCACAATAATTCTCCATGGCGTTTTCCATGGTAATTCAGATTCAGGGTTCAATGTTGCTTTACCATTCTTAAATACTTCAGGTGTTTCCGGAAAATTGATCTTATACTCATTGCCGGGCGAATATTGTTGCAGGGCTGTTCCGCAATAGTTTCTGCCTAATGCAGCTTCTGTTATCAGCATCCAGGTATCGTTATACTTAAACAACGCAGGATAGACCCAGCCATTAGGCCCGGGAGATGGCGTGCCTGCAGCAATATCAATTTTGTAATGCGCTTCGTAAGATGGATTGGTATGCTCGAAACCTGTTTGGGCCTCAGTTTTGGGTTGCAGCCAGGCCCGTGTTCCTTCATTAAAATGAAAGCTGGTAGCCTCTGCCGATATTTTTTTAATATCGGTTGATGTTTCCGGAAATTCGTACCGGAAAGCAACCCCGTCATCAGATACCCGGAAGATGATATTCATTTTTTTGCCCGAAGCGGCCCTTGTTTCAAAAATGCGCTGGGTAGCCTTATAGGTTATGTTCTTCCTTTTTGCATTCAGCATACTGTAATTATCTGTTACCAAAACAGGGCTGCTGGCTTTTATTAATTTTAAATTTTGTGAAAAATCTTCATCTTCTCGTACCACGCCAATTTTTGACTCAGCTAAAACCGTGTTGCCCTTATACAAAATAGTGTATGTGGCTTTTGCAACATCGCAGGTTACTACAATGGTTTTATCCGGGCTGCTTACAGTATTGGTTTGTGCCTGCGCAAGGCCTGTAATAAAGCTGGAGATCAATAAGGACAACAGTATTTTTTTCATGATCAGTTGTATTAAAATTTTATTTTGCCCCGGTTATAGAATCAGTTATGCGGAAATAATCAAAGTCGGCATAGCCACCGGTTTGTTTTGTGGCATAATTAAACAGGCCAAAACGATAGCCCATAAAATGCGGTAGGGTATATGCCATTTTTAGTTGTGTACCAACGGGAACCCAGTTATTGCCATCAAGGCTGTAAAAGAAATCTGCCACATCTTTTTTATCAGTAAAATCGCATTGGGCCTTAAAGTAAACCACGGCCTGGTTCAATGGTACAGATGCAGCATTCACCGGTTTGCCGCCTGTAGCATTTATCATTATGATTGATTTGCTGCTGCCATTTACCTGTACACCAACAAGACCGTAATTTTTCTGTAATAAACACAGTCCGGCAAGATCGCCGTCTTTCATATTCGATACATCAATTGATGTAGAGCCGGTGCAAACCGGCCCGATGGTGCGTTGGGTAAGTGTATTCTTTGCAAACAAAAATGAGGTATCGAGCCTGCCTGTTTTAAGGCGTAAAAATCCTTTTCTTTCTTCAAGCGACCATAAGCTGTTATCAGGATTATGGTTCCACTGCCATACCAACGGCAGCAGTTTATCTTTTTTTCTGCGGGTAAATTCATCTGAATGTACAATGCCGGGAATAAGGCTTTTGTTGGCCGGCAAATTCAATGTGGCAGGAACTTTACCATCAATACCCAACACCGGCCACCCATCTTTCCATTTTACCGGAACCAAATAGGGTACACGCCCAACTGCGCCGTTATCACGAAAGAGATAGCTATACCAGGTGCCATCGGGCATATCGATCAGGCCGCCTTGTGCTACACCTTTATCCTGCAATGCAACCTTGCCTTCCCAGGGGCCGGTGATCTTATCGGCACGGTGGATCAATACTGTTCGGATGCCACCACGTGGCCACACTATATTGAATAAATAATATTTGCCCCCGATCTTAAAAAGCTGTGAACCTTCTGCTTTAAGCATGATGTCGCCGCCGGCAGGTGCACTGGCATTTTCGATCAATACACGTTCCGTTCCGGGTTTTACATCAGAGAGGTCTTCTTTTAGTTCGAATATTTTAAGTTTACCGGCACCTGTTATTAGATACGTTTTACCGTCATCATCTAAAAAGATAGTATGATCGTGGTAAGAAGGAGAAAAGTCAATTCTCTTCCACGGCCCTTTTTCAATATTTTTTGTGAAGTAGATAAAAGTTTTATTGGGCGTTTGAGAAAAAGTGGAAACATAGTAGGTACCATTATGATAACGCAGGCAACTGGCCCAGGAACCCCTGCCATAAATGGTTTTGCCATTGTTGAGGTTTAATTCATCCATATTGCCCAGTGTATCGTAGGCATAGCTTACCAGTTTCCAGTTTACCAGGTCTGTAGATTTCATTATGGGCACACCGGGATTCATGTGCATAGTGGTACTGCTCATGTAATACGTTTTACCAACACGAACGATTGACATGTCTGGCACATCAGCAAAAATAACCGGGTTGGTTGCCTGCTGTGATCTTGTTGTTACAGCAATACAGCAAAAGCAAAGCAGCAATGCCGCGGGGAAATATTTTTTTTTCATATCATCGCATTAACGGGTTTATAAAATTTTATTACCTGTACATCGGGTCATTGCCGCTATATTTTAAATAGTTAAAAGATGCTGTATTGGATGAAGTTTCGCCGGATGAAGTGGCATACATACCATATATACATCCTACAAATCCACCGGCAGTTTTAGTGCTTACAAATTTTGCATCTGCTTTATCTTTTAATAAACTCCAGCTTTCCCCGTCGGCTGAATAATAAAAACTGTAGGTATTTCCTTCAGCAGTTATTTTAAAATAAAGTTTTGATGAGGCTGTTTGTAAAGGTATTTCTACCATCGTTTCCATTACTTTTTCTTTCGGCTTCCCTTTAAAAAGTTGTACCACTTCTTTACCGTTGGAGATGGATTTGGCCATGAAATAAAAATTGGATTCGCTTTGAAAAACCACCAGCCCTGCTTTTTCATTAGCAGCAGTTGGCGTAAAATCAATTTTTGTTTCTATCGTGTTGTATAAATGTTGCTGGCGTTTGCCTATAAAAGACGGGCTTCCATAATCCATCACCGTTTCCGGCTTTAGCTTTAACGTAAGCCCTGTTTTTTTTGAAAGGCTGAATGCGCTGCTATCCGGCTTACGCATAAAAATCAATGATGGATCGAGCTGTTTTTTAAACTGTAAACTGTAAGAAAAATTGCCGGACTGCGGCAGTGCGCCTTTTTGCTTTACTTCCTTAAAGTTAGCCTGGTAACTGTACTGCACTTCTTCATTGCCGTAATTAATTACAGGCCATTCATCTTTCCATTCTACTGGAGCAATGAATGTTTCCCTGCCGGTATTGTAGTAGTCGCCTTCGTAGGGCCTTACTGCTAAAAACACAGCGTAGGTTTTACCATCGGGGCCATCTACAAATTGTGCATGGCCTGTGGAAGTAATTGGTTGTTTTCTGTCCTCGGGTAAACCTCTTTGCGTAAGTATAGGATTCTTTTCATAAGGTATGTACGGGCCCCAAACTGACCTGCTGCGAAACACCACTTCGGAGTGATTGACAGAAGTGCCGCCTTCGGCCGCATACAAATAGTACCAGTTATTTCTTTTCATGATGTGTGGCCCTTCTATCCAAACCGGTTTTTTGCTGATGTCAACACCGCCATTTACCAATTGTTTTTCTTCGCCAATAACTTTCAGGTTAACCGGGTCAAATTCATACATGCGAATGGTACGGTGGCCGGGATACAAAGGTTTATTATCCGGTGCATCGCTGTTGTAAACAATAAATGCTTTGCCGTCATCATCAAAATATAAAGAAGGGTCTATGCCACGTACCTGCGGAATTTTAACCGGGTTGCTCCACGGCCCGGCAGGATCTTTTGCTGTTACTACAAAATTTCCATCATGGTCAATATCGGTGCATACAACATAATACGTTCCGTTATTGTAAGAAATAGCGGGAGCAAACAATCCCCTCGTCATGCGTTCGCCCATGAAATCAAGTTGCGATGTGCGGCTGATCACATTGCCGATCTGTTTCCAGTTCTTCAGGTCTTTGCTGTGAAAAACCGGGATCCCCGGAAAGTAGGAGAAGGTAGAGTTGATGAGGTAATAATCAGATTGTACCTGTACAATGCTGGGGTCAGGATAAAAGCCTGACAGGATCGGGTTTACCAAAGTCGTTTGAGCAAAATTGTTAGTACCTGTTAATAATGAAAATACTAATACAGCTGCTGTGATTTTTTTTGACAGGTTCATATAAGTTGTTTCTTCTTTTTTTTTAAAAAATTATTGCCGTGTTTTTATCCTGATAACTGTAAGCGACATAGGCGGCATATCATAATCAAAATTCCTGGTTGCAGTGAATGAGATAGTTACCGGCACTACTGCTTCAGGAGACTGGAATGAATTCTCCGCTTTTGCCAAGCCGCTTAATTGTGTAAGCGTTGCTGCGGGTATGATCTTACCGAAAACAACAAGATTGGCTTTCATTCCTTTTATTTCATTCCCGGCATTCACCAGTTTTAAAATAATATCACCGGTTTTGCTATCGTACACACAGGAGCCTGCACTAAGTGAATCAGAATTGTTTTTTGTGATCACCTTATCAACATAATAATCGCCCTTGTTGGTTGAAAACATTTTTTGTACATGATAGTTTGGTGTGAGGTAATAACCGCTGTTATCGAAAAAGATCATATCGGTTTTCCACTGCGTGAAATTATTTTTTGCAAACAATGGTGCATAAGATGCCATACTTACTACATCGCCATTGCGTTCAAGCCCTGTCATAAATAAGGCTTCGGCAATGGCATTTTCCAGCTTGTTTCCCCAGGATGCATATTCTCCCAGGTACACTTTACCTGCGTTGCGGTTGTACTTATCGTAACGGTATTGATTTTTAATGAGCCAATCGGGCTGCACATAATAATGTTCATCAATCAACGGTACTTTCAGTTCGTTGGCAACCTTCCAGCCTTTATCAAAATCTTCACCGGAATGAAAAGGCCCGCTGGTTCCAATGATAGTGATCTCGGGATGCTTTTCTTTCATTGCCTTAAAGATCATGTTAAAGCGTTGCTCAAACTCCGGTGTAATTTTATCTTCGTTTCCAATGCCAATGTACTGCAGGTTAAAAGGCGCCGGATGGCCTGCCGCTGCACGTTTTGAACCCCATACACTTGTTGCAGGCCCGTTTGCCCATTCCACCAGGTCAAGCACTTCCTGTATATATTCCTGCATTGTTTCAAGCGGCAACGCCTGTTGGCCGGTGCCGCCAATACGCCACGTGCCGCCTGAGTTTTGGCAACTTACCGCTGCCGGTAGTACGGGTAATGGCTTGGCGCCTATGTCTTCACAAAGCTGGAAATACTCGTAATAACCTAAACCTGCGGTTTGATGATAGCCCCATAAATTCTTTTGCTCCACCCGTTGTTCAAGCGGGCCTATTGTGTTTTTCCAGCGATACATATTGTTTAGGCCACTGCCATGGGCAAGACATCCGCCCGGGAAACGCATAAAACTGGGTTTCATGTCGGCCAGTAATGCTGCCAGGCCGGGCCGCAAGCCATTACGCCTGTTCTTAAATGTTTTTGAAGGGAAAAGGGAAACCATATCCAGCGCTACCTTGCCAATACTTACCCCGGTTATTACAATGAGGCTGCTATCGCTGTTTTCGGTTGCCGTTAGGGTAGCAGTATACTGGCTCCATTCTTTTTTATCAACTATGAATTTGTTTTCAGCAATTGTATTCCCTTTAGCATCCTGCAGAGAAATGTACATATCAACCGGTTTATTGGAAAGCAGTTTTGAAAAAACCGAAAAATTATACTGTTCACCTTTCTTTATAATGGTATTTGCAAAGCCTGTATTTTTTATACCTACACCGGGCCGGCCTGTGGTGATGGATGCCGGTAAAGGTTGCTGAGCTGCATCCGGTTTTCTTTCGGGTGCAGTGCCAATATGTTCAATCTCCAGCACTGCATAATGTGGATTATTTGCATTAACCGGTGCCGAAGTTTGCTCGTCCAGGTTTCCATAAGAAAAGCCGGGGGTAATGTATTCCCAGAAAGAAAGAGAATGCCACTTGAGGTTATCGGCAGGGCTGTATTCAAAAGACCTGTTCTGTACCATTTCCGCATACAAACCACCATCGGCTGCATAGTTAATGTCTTCAAAAAATAAACCGAAAAGGTCGGCGCTTATTTTTTTACTGTTTTTTATGCTTACCTGTTTTGTTGTTTGTGATTGTACAGGTGCAACTGTACAACAGCTTATTAAAACCGTGATAAAAAATAATTTCATATCCATTGATCTATACAAACTTGATTTTCGCTTGTTCCGCTTCATTTTATGATCGGCCAATTTTGTTTAAGAAATACTATTTGGTATAAACTGCATTCATAGTCATTTCTCCTCTTGGTGAAGAAGAATTGGTAACTATTGAAAGCCATCCTTCCTTTGTTAATGTCCAGTTTTCTGTTGATTTGATCTCAAAAGACTGGCCGTCTCTTTCCAAAACCATGTTGCTGCTGATGGTAAGTGTTTTCCCGTCTTCTGACCACTTAGCCGTTGATTTTCTTTTAGCACCGCCAAAGCCTTCAGATTCTGCCACTTTGCCGTCGTAGGTTAATGTTACGGTCGTTGTAATGGGGTCGCCTCCATTAAATCCGGGAGTTGTTTTTGTAATGGTGATAGCATCATCTTTTTGGTCTGCTTTAACGGAACGGGCAGCCCTTCCGCTAAATTCTCCCAGTTCGCTTTTTGATTCATCCAGTTTCCAGTCACCTGAAAAATTGGCCCGTTGTGCATTTACTGATAAAGAACTGCATACTATCATGGTGAAGGCAAGCATAAAACGGAGTTTACCTGAAAAGTTGATCATACATTTTATAGTTTAAATGGTTAAAAAATAAGTTCGGGTTTTGATGCCTGGTTTAATAAGGCACCGGTAAATAATTTTAACTTCTGTATCACAGGTTCAGTTTATTCATTGGTTTTATTATTTCTCACCAGGCGTACATAATAAACAGCGCCTGCTGTATTACCCGGCAAAGCCTGGAATTTTACCCGTACATTGTTTTTGCCTTTTACCATCGCATCGGGTATTTTGTATTCTATGTCATGAAACTGCGACTGGTTCCATTTTCCGGTATTATCTTCTGCAACTAATTTTTCATCGTCAATGTAGATGTCGAATTTCCTGTTGCCCCATTCGGCTCCCCAGTATTTTACAAAAAGCGATAAGCCTGTTTCATTGTTTGTAGATAGCTGGTAGCTGAAATAGCCATCGCCACGGGCATCACGCCAGAATGCATCCATGGAATTGCCTGTATTTGAATTTTGTTTTTGAATGAAGTGATCGGCTTCGGGTTGTTGCTCGCCGGGTGCTACAAAATCAATAGTGCGTTTTTCCAGTGCCAGTTTATTTTTTTCTATTGCGGCAACCGAATCAAGGTAGGTTTGATAACCTGCATTACTTAATGCCATCCAGTACATCATATACCTGGCATCGTGAATTTTAAAGAAGGGTTCAAAAACAACATCAATTGGATTGATCATTTTTACAGCAGTTGCTGTAAAGGTTAAAGGCTTACCTGCAACCGGTTGTAGTTTATCAGTTAATTCATTGATATTGTCTTCAATAATGATCGGCGCCTTATCGACCGGTAATTTTTTTCCGCCTGCAATATGTGCCCACCTGCCATCGCCTGCTATCAGCCCTTTCATATCCTCTGTCCCGGTTTTTGCACCCAGCAAAACAGGGCCATGCATGATAGCGATATAGCTGCTTACATTGGGCATGTATTCAATACTGTTATGCATAGGCAATTCTATGGTAACCACATCGCCTTTTTTCCATAACCGGCTGATATTTATATAAGATGATGGGTGATTACTAAATGAAATTTCTTTGCCATTCACCAGTACTTTTAAAGCGCCATCTTTTACCCAGGAGGGGTATCGGACCATCAATGCAAAACGGGAAGTTCCTTCTGTAACAGTTAGCTTTGTTTGTTCTTCGTAAGGGAAAGTGGTTTGTTGTTTAATTTTAATTTTCTTTGCTCTCCAGTTTAATTCCGAAGCAACGAACAGGTTTACATACAACGCATCTTTTTGGTGGGTATAAATAAACTGGTTGTACTTGCCATGGTTTTCCATGCCGCTGCCAACGCAGCACCACATACCTTCATTGGGAGAGGAGTACACCCGGTAATGCCGTGGGCGTGCAGGCGTGAAATATACATAACCTCCGTTCTCCGGATGTTGTGTTGATAAAATATGGTTGTACAACGTTCTCTCATAAAAGTCGGCATATTTTGCTAAAGGGTTAACCCGGAAAAGATCTTCTGTAAGCTTTAGCATATTATAGGAATTGCAGGATTCAGGCCCTTCCACATCATTAACAAAATCTGTTGAGGATGTTACGCTGGGAAAAGATTCCCGCCTGCTGTTGCCACCAAATGCAAGGCTGCGTTTTGTCGTTACAGTTTCCCAGAAAAAATCACCTGCAGTTTTATATTGGCCATCATTTGCAAGTTCACCAATGCGTTCAAAACCTATGGCTTTTGGAACCTGTGTGTTAGCATGTTTGTTATCAAGGTTATCTTTTTTTACCGCCATTGCATCCAGCAGCATTTTATGCGAAAATCTTTTTGCTGCAGCCAGGTACTTTGCATCGCCGGTCATTTCATAGGCATCAGCAAAGATCTCATTCATGCCGCCTTGTTCTATATCCAGTACAGATTGCATTTGTGTATCCGAAAGCTGTGCTGTGATATTTATTCCCCAGTCGCAAAATTTTAAAAAGATAGTTTTTGCATTTTCATTGCCGGCGTACAGCCAGGCATCTCTTAAACCTGCGTATATTTTATGAATATTATAAAACGGTACCCAGGCTGATTGGAAAGCAGCAAAATCTCCCTGTTTAAAACTGCTCCATATTTGTTTACTGTTGGGCACTGCACCTACATAGCCTTTTGCCCAGCCAGGATTGTTAATTCCATTGGCATCCTGGCAGGCTTTTAGTTCTGCAAGCATGTAGTCCATTCTTTTTTTGCATTCAACATTTCCGGTTGCTGCATAATTCATTGCAAGCGCAGAGAGATAATGCCCGGCTATATGCCCGTCCAATCCATCCCAGTTCTTAAAGCTAACTGCCTTTTGTTGGAGCCCGGCTTCTTTACGATATCCTGCCAATAACCTGTCGGTATCATATTTCAACAATACATCAATGTTTAAATCACGGGCATGTTGAAAAGGGCCGGCAAGCAATTTAATATCCTGCAATGCAAATTCGTTGGGATATAATTTATCCTGACCATAAGCTGTACTGTTAATAAGCAATAATAAGCTGGCTACACAACCAATTAAATTTATTCTCTTCATAAGCTTAATTTGTTACTGAAATATTTTTATTCATACTAATAGTTATTCACGGCAAGCGGAAATAATCCAATCCAAAAAGCCAGTACCCTTTTCATGCTTTTCATTTTAATTATTGAACCGGTATCAACGATGCTGCAAAGCCGCCACGGCGAAGCAGTTTTACATCCATAGAACTGGTTTTATCTATCACTAAATATTGTATTGCAAACGCTTTGTCATGTGTGCCGTCACTTATTAATGTGAGTTTATACTTTACACCTTCGGGTAAAAAATCAAACTTCAGCAATTTTGTTTTTTCTCTATGCTGTTCTGCCGTAATGCCGGCAATATACCAGGCTGTTCCTTTGCGCCTTGCCAGCACAACCTCTTTCCCGGGTGTGCCTTCCAGTAACCTGGTATCATCCCAGGCATTGGGGACATTTTTTAAAAATGTTTTTGCTGCATCGGGCAAATCATAATATCCTTCGGCCCTGTCTGCAAAATGCTGCAGCCCTGATTCAAACAATACACTCAAAGCCAGCTCATGCCCGTAAGATGTTATGTGCGGAAACTGTGAGTTTGTAAACGTTACCGGCGTGTAATCCATGGCACCAACCACATTTCGTGTGAAAGGTAATGTGGCATTATGCTCAGGTGCTGTACTGGTAAACTCGGGCCCGTTATTATACCATTCTGCGCCACGTACTGCCTCGTACGTCATCAAATTAGGATAAGTTCTTGCCCAGCCTCTTGGTACAATACAACCGTGGAAGTACACCATCATTTCAAATTGTGCTGCATCTTCAAGTATATCGATATAATATTTGATCATATCCTGTTTCTCACTTTCAAAGAAATCAATCTTTACTCCAACAAATCCCATCTTCTTTAATTTGGAAAATTCTTCCACCCGGTTTTGATGTGTAAGCATGCGGTCTTTTGGTGTAGAAGAAACCCAGGTATGATTGCCACCGGAATTATACCATATCAATGGTTTTACTCCTTTAGCTAAAATGTATTTGGCAGCATCTTCCACATTGCCACCATTGGCCATGCTATCCCATTCCCAATCAAGTAGAGTATAAGACCAGTTCATTTCAGCGGCCAGGTCGGCAAACGCTGTTACCGTTTTATAATCTTTTGTACCATGATTGCTGGACCAGTAATTCCAGGATACAAGCCCAGGTTTTATCCAGCTGGTATTTTTTATAACAGAAGGTGTAGCTACATCATCAACCAATGTAGATGCAACAATATCGGAAAGGCTGCCCATTATAATAACACGCCAGGATGATTTCCAGGGAAGTGCCACAGTTGGCATTGATTCACCCATGCCTCTTCCATCTTTTTGATCAGGGAACATAAGTTTATATGCATTGCTGTCATTCGTGTTGCTGAGTTTTGTACCGCAATAGCTGCTGTTCACATCAGATTCATGCAAAAGAAAATAGCAAGAGCTGTCTTTTAATTTAAATAATGCAGGGTAACACCATTCCTGTTTTTGTATTTTGCCTTCACTCATAGCAGTGTACAATCCTTCATTGGCCGGGTTCCATTTTTCCATCCACCGGGTTGTTTCTTTTGTAATGTTGTAAGAGGTAAACTCGTCTTTGATAATAAACGATCCTTGTTTTTCAGGAAACTCATACCGGAAAGTTATCCCGTCATTGTATGCCCTGATGATAATATTAAGTTTTGCTTTTGATGGATTTTCAAAAGAAACAACCACCTCATTGGCAGCATTAGTACACAATGATTTTTTGCCGTGAATGGCTGTGTATTGTTCAGTTATTAAAAGTGGCTTTGTTGCTTTCAATAACTTCAGCTCTTTTGAAAAATCCTGGTCGCTGCGGGATAAGCCGAGATCAATTCGTGGAATGGCATCTGCAATTTTTTCATTATTACTGTAAGATGCTTTTAAATACCATTCGCCGGTATGCAGCTGATTTAAGGTAACAATTATCTTTTGGTTAGGTGACAGCACAGTTAGTTGCTGCGACCTGGCAGAAGGCATGCAGCATACAGCAACAAAAAAGAAAATGATCTTTAATCTCATCCTTTTATTTTGAACCGGCTTTTTAAAATTTAATTATAAGTTTCTTTCCGGCATAAGTAACCACTTTATCTGCCGGGGTAATTATGTTTTCCCCGCCAGGCTTATTGCCATTTGCCATGACTATATTGAATGTCCTGCTTTCTATCATTCCCGGGAAGCTTCCATTTCTATTATCAATAACCAGCACCTTTTTTTTATCATCCCAATTGAAGCTAATGGTTGAATAAACTCCTTTCTCATAATTGTAGTTGTCATTTTCATCTTCATACAATACAAATTTTCCATCAGCGCCGGGATAGATCCGTATTTCCAGATTTCCCCAATTTTTTTCTGTGGTATATTGTACTGCAGGGCCAATGGGCAGTATGCTGCCAGCTTTTATATACAGCGGAATAATATCAAGTGGCGTTTCTTTTGTTACTTTTTTACCACCGCTTATTTTTTCTCCTGTCCAGAAGTCGTACCAACTGGCACCGGCAGGCAGGTATGTTTCTTTTGCTTTAATATTGCTGAAATCTTCGGCAAACGATGTGTCTTTGCCATTAACGATTGGTTTTATATACATGGCATTGGTAACCGGGCTTACCATAATGGATCTGCCAAACATAAATTGATCGTTAATATCCAATGCATTTTTATCCGCAGCAAAGTCCATCACCAGGGCACGCATCATGCTGGATTGGTTGGCTGTGACATCCCGGGAAGTAGCGTAGATATAGGGCAACAAACGATAACGAAGGTTGATGTATTTTTCAATGGCATCGTAGTACCTGTTGCCCTTTGACCCGAATTGGTAAATTTCTCTTGGCGCATCGGCGCCATGGGACCGCATCATAGGGCAGAAGGCACCAAACTGCAGCCAGCGAACATATAGTTCACGGTATTCAGGGTCTGCCAGTTTCTTTTTAAAATTCCATAAGAAGAAACCACCAATATCACTGTTCCAATAAGGAATGCCGGTAAGAGAAAAATTCAATCCTGCAGAGATCTGGTTCCTTAATGCATTCCATGACGAGTTCACATCGCCTGACCAGGTATTGGCACCATAACGTTGCTGCCCGGCAAATGCAGAACGGGTGAGAATGAATACCCGTTTAGATGAATCAACTGCACGCTGATGCGTATATACCCCACCGACTGTCATTAATGGAAAAGCATTGCGCACTTTTCTGAAAGACCCTAAGAATGTTTTATTGTCCATGTCGGACGGTTTAAAATCAAGATGATCCGGTTCCGAAGAATCCATCCACCAGCCATCTATACCGAGTGAATGCATATAACTCAAATGCTTCCAGTAAATATCTCTTGCCAACGGGTTGTACGGATCATATACTCTTACGCCGGAGGGGTAATCCCGGTTGGGAGGCCATTTTTCTGAACCGGATTGCGGCCAGGTATTAAAATTCATCAATGCTCCAATGCTGTCCAGCTCATGATACTGTTTTGTTTTGGGGCCAAATGAATTCCAGATAGAAATGGTTAAGTGGGCATTTAATTTATGTACATCATTTACAAACTTTTGCGGGTCAGGAAAATCTGCATTCAAAAATTCCATGGCATTCCATAAATAGTTGTTGCCCCAGTATTGCCAATCCTGTATAATACCATCAAGCGGAACTTTTAATTCCCGGTATTTCTTTACCACATCCACAGCTTCATCCTGGCTTTTATAACGTTCTTTACTTTGAAAAAATCCAAAGGCCCATAATGGAAACATCGGCGCCTGCCCCGTAAGCTCACGCATTTTTGCAATCACGCCATCGGCATTGGCGCCGTACATAAAATAATAATCAATGCAATCGCCTGCTTCAGATCTGAAAGAAGTACTTTCTGTATTGTCGGTAAATAGAGTAGGCGAATAATTATCCCAGAACAAACCATAGCCTTTTACCGATTGAAAGAAAGGAACATAATCGCTGGTATTATTCTGTACCATGTTCATGGTAAGGTTGCGTTGTACCATTTTGCCCGCCTGTTGTTGGCCCAGGCCATAAATGGCCTCATCCTCATCTAAAACATATGCCTGCTCAACAGTATAGGTGTTGCTGCCGGCATCATTAAAAGATTTGAAGGAAGCACTGTTTTCTTTTTCTTTTAAAAGTGGAGTACCTGCTTTGCTGAAAAAAGTTAACATACCTGAATGGAGGTTGAGCTTTACAGCCAGGCCTTCACTTTGCAGCACAACAAAAACTCCCTGTTGCTTTATATCCAGGTTTATTTTTTCAGGTGTTTTAATAACTGAGAGGCTTGCTTTATTGAAAGCAATTCCATCCGGCGACTTGATTATTCTTACTGTAGCCGCAGTATAAAATTGAATTTCAATTGTTGTTTTATTGATGGATGCTTTTATTCCTTCATTGGTTTTTTGCCAGGTTTGTGCCTGGCTGGCAGCTGTTGTAAAAAGAAACAATAAAAGGAGCTGTAACCGCATCATACTGTGATCATTTTTAAAAATTAATTTTTAACACCTAACAATGCAAGCATTTGCTCTGCATATCTTTTTCCCAATATGCTGTATCCTTCAGCGGTGAAATGTAAATTGTCTGCCGCATCGGGGCAGCCTGCGGATGATATTACGTAGGAGTTCTTAATCATCTGCGGCAGCGTGGCAATGATCTTATTCATACCTGCACATTTACCATCGTGGGCTGCATCCACTGTTTCACCGGCCAGCAACGGAACTTTTTTGGCTTTCAGGTTCAGGTCTTTTAATAAATTATCATACACGGTTTTTACTTTTTTTGTCCATAACGAATCATTGGGATTTGATTCGCCCTGGTGCAGGAGTATTCCTTTAATGACACCATCCTTTTGCGCCAGTTTAGCCATTTCTACCAACCGGACATACGGATTGCCATCGTATTCTTTTATCATCCCAAGCATCCATGATGGTGCATTGGCCACGTAAGACTGGAAATTATCTTTATCGAACAATTCAATTTTACAACCGCCAACGGAAACATTGATGATGCCTACACTTATATCTTCAGGAAGGTTGGCTACCATTGCCCTGCCAAAAAAATCAGTTAAAGTAAGGCCCGTGAGGCAACGGCAGAGTGGTGGCACTGCTGTGTACCAGTTACCTTTAGTTCTGTTAAGGCTTGGGCAGTCAACTGCTTCCATAACTTTAAAGCGTGTGTCGATACCAACCGTATCCTGCGGTTGGATCTTTGCATTGCCTTCCATATTCGATTGCCCAAAGGCGAGAAAGATGTAGAATTTTTTCTTTTGTGCCGATGTTGAAAACATGGTAAACAATAAAATGAATACCAATGCCATCTTTTTTCCTGTTCGCATAATTCTTTTTAATTTTTTTTAAAATTTATTTTACTCTCTTCTCTTGTTTACATTTTTAGTATTGTATAAATTCAATGGATCTATTGATTGAATGAACTGCAGATCGTAAATCGGGCGCTCCAGTTCAAACGGAATAGGCATTTTGCTGAACTGCTGAAAGTATAGCAGGCACCCATCTTTATAAATTTGTGCATCTCTCTGTTGCCTTTTTAACCTGCTTTGCACATCGGCAAAAACATCCTTATCTACATAGCGTTCCAGTGCATCCCATGTTTTTTGAAACTGCCTTACCTGCATTACACCATCGTTATATTTAAAGCAGAGTTCATCCCACAATGTTTTTCCGCTTTTCATTTTATGGTCCCAGCCTACATGATGGAACCATAGCAAATAAATTTCCGGGCAGGTATTAATATCGTTCAGGCTTGAAGCGATTGGTTCGTGGTATTGGTCTGCAGCATCGGTACCCGTTTTTGTCCTGTTAAAACCAATGCCATCAGTTGCCGCCTGGTGATAATAAGGCGGTGTCCAATCCGCCCTTACATTTTTCGGAGCATACCAGGGGCCGGGCCCATAATGATGGCCGCCTGCAAAAATATGATGCAGGCCAAGCGGCATAGAATAATTAACAGCAGCCTCACGGCTGAGCATCATCATATCTTTTACCGGCAATAAAAAATTCCGGTTCCATTCATCCACTGCCAATGAATTTTCTTTGTTGGAGATGTTATCTGAAAAGGTAAGCTGTATCCATTCTTTTGCAATTTGTTCACTCGCCAAAGTATTATTCCAGGCCAATCTGCCAAAGGCATACCAGTTGGCCTGTGCAAACGGGTGGCCGCACCAGTTAGTATCAAGCCCGATATTGGCCACGCCTGCAATGGCGGTATTGGTTTGATTGTAAATACTGCCATCTGTACAACGGGCTACCGTACTGCCTTTGCCCTGCTGGTAAGTATCGCTGTTCAAAAATTCTTCCCACATAGTAGATAGGAATACTAACTGGTAGGAGTGACCCAGGTATTCCTGTGTGACCTGTACTTCCGGCATTACCGATGTTTTTTTCATGGCACCAAATAAAGGACTGAACGGCTCTCTTGGCTGAAAATCAACAGGGCCGTTTTTTACCTGTATAATTACATTATCCCTGAATTGGCCATCAAGCGGTATAAACTCATTGTATGCCTGTTTGGCCCTGTCTTTATCATTGGGGTTATATACAAATGCACGCCACATAACAATGCCTTTGTATGGTTTTAATATATCTGCAAGCATGTTTGCACCATCGGCATGAGTGCGGCCAAAATCCTGTGGCCCTGGTTGCCCTTCGCTGTTGGCTTTTACTAAAAAGCCGCCAAAATCGGGAACCAATTGATAGATCTCTTTCACTTTTGTTCTCCACCATTCAATTACCTCTTTATCCAATGGATCAGATGTTTTTAATTTGCCCAGGGCAGCAGGAGAGGAGAAATTTATAGAAAGATACGATTTGATGCCGTAGGTACGAAGCACATCTGCAATGGCTTTCAGCCGCTGTAAATTTTCGGTGCTTAACATTTGTGGCGATGCATTTACATTGTTTAACACGCTTCCGTTAATGCCGATCGATGCGTTGGCTCTTGCATATTCTGCCCACAGTTTTTTATCATCATCAGTAACGTTACTATTTTTATCGCCTTTCCAGAAAATAGATAAGCCGGCATAGCCACGTTCAATAGAACCATTCAGGTTATCCCAGTGGTTTAAAATCCTTTGCTGGTAAGAGGGGTTTACAATTTCACCGTTTTGTACAGGCATACCGGTTTGCTGGCGGCGTAATATTTCATAAACACCATATAAAATACCCCATTGGTTATTGGCCTGCACACTGTTCTCAGAAAGTTTGAAACCATCAAATTTTACAGCGGCATCGGGTTTAATCAATAATGTAAAACTGGCGCCACTCTTTCCCGTCCAGCCCTGTTGCAGTTCCTGTATGGCCAGGTTTATCGCAGCCGTTTTTTTTGCGGCAATTATGTTTACCGGTGAGGCCTTTACTTTTTTTAACCAAAGGCCGTGGCCATTATCTGCCAGTATAGTAAGCGGCAAATAAAATAAGGTAATGATCAATACCAGCTTTCTTATCATGCTCATAGTTTCTTATTTATGCTGTTGTTTTATTGTATCGTAACTTTTACCATTTTCAGGTCTTTTGCAGCCGAGCTGTTGCCATACCACAATTCATATTCGCCTGGCGTAACATCCATTTGCAAAGTTTTATCATTATAAAATTCAAAAGCAGCCGGATGCAGATCGATAACCGCATTCGCCGTTTTGCCGGCAGCTACTTCCGTTCTTTTAAAACCTCTCAATGTTTTTATGGTGCCGGTATTGTCGTTTACTTTTTTTACATATACCTGCACTATCTCTGTACCGTTTCTTTTACCGGTATTGCTAACCGGTATGGTAAGAACAAGGCTTTCATCTTTTTTAAGTTGAGTTTTATTTAATTGTGCATCCTCAATTTTAAAACTGGTATAACTTAAACCGTAACCAAAGGGAAAAAGCGGATCAGTAGTTATGTACCGGTATGTTCTTCCTTTCATAGTGTAATCTTCAAAACCGGGTAACTGTGTGGTGTCTTTATAAAAGGTAATGGGTAGTTTGCCGGAAGGGTTATAATCACCAAACAAAACATCTGCAACTGCCTGTCCGCCCGATTCGCCGCCATACCAGGCCTGCAGTATCGCATCGCAGCTTTGTGTTTCAGGCACCATGCCAATGGCAGAACCGGAGCAGTTCACAAAAATTATTTTTTTACCGGCAGCTTTCAATGCCTTTAAACAATTTCGTTGCACTAATGGTAATTCAATATCGGTACGGTCGCCGCCTTTAAAGCCAGGAAAATTCACCGGCATTTCTTCTCCTTCCAGTAAAGTAGAAAGGCCACCAACAAAAATAACTTCATCAATTCCTTTTAGCTTATTAATAAGCCCTGAGAAATCAATATCCAGTTCTTTACCAAAATCAAATTCGAGGTTGGCCTGCCAGTTATTTAATTGTGCATACCTGATCTCTATCTGGTAGGTTTTTCCTTTTTCAACATTGTACACAATTCTTGAAGGCAGCGTACGCCAGTTATTATAACGTGCCAGCGATTTGCCATTTACAAACAATTCAAAATAACCTGTGGCACCGGCTTTGAAAACTATTTCCTCTGTTTCAGGTGCGGTAAAGGCTGTTTCATATTTTGCAGAAAAACCTACAAGTTTAACGCCTGATGCAAACTCATGATCGCCTGCGGTTGTAATTTTAAACGGGTTGCCGATCTGGGCTGTTGTAACAATATCGCCGGTACGTTCCCGGTTGTTCCAGTAAGTTGCTTTAAAACCCTGTTTGCCATCTGATATTGTTTTTGCAAAATAACTTTGTGTTACTTTATTCTCAACCGCATCGCACGCTTTATCATACAAAACACTATTTGCTGCCAGTTTTGACGTAATGCCATTAAGGATAGAAATAGTTCTTTGCGGCTTGCCATTGTAGTTGCCCCAAAGCATAGGTTCATTATCCGCATTGGGGCCAATGACCGCAATTTTCTTTAGTGTTTTTTTTAAGGGAAGAATGTTGTTTTTATTTTGCAATAACGTCATGGATTCAAGTGCCATATCCAATGCCAGCTTTCTGTGTTCAGCATTGTTTACAACCGACATAGGGATGTTTGCCCAGGGTACAATGACATTATCATCAAAATCGCCCAGGTCGAAGCGATCTGTTAATACTTTCAGTAAATGGCTGTCAACTTCTTTTTCCGTTATCAATCCTTTGGTTACTGCTTCAGGCAATTTTTCATACGCATAGCCTTGCCATACACATTCAACGTCGGTACCTGATAAAACACCCTTTGCAGATGCATGTACTGCATCAGAAGATGTTTTATGGCTGGTAAAAAAATCGGTGATGGCGCCGCAATCAGAAACCACAACATATTTGAATCCCCATTTGTCACGCAGGATGGTTTGCAGCAACCGGCTGTTGCCGCAACAAGGTTCATCATCCAATCGCTGGTAAGCACACATTACCTGGCGAACATCAGCATCCTGCACCAATGCTTTAAATGCAGGTAAATAGGTTTCCCATAGATCTCTTGGGTTTACATTGTTCAGGTTCAATGTATGGCGGCTCCACTCAGGCCCTGAATGCACAGCATAATGTTTGGCGCAGGCCAGCAGCTTACGGTACTTTGCATCAGCAGGCCCCTGCAAACCTTTAACGACCTGGATACCCATCCTTGAAGTGAGATATGGATCTTCACCATAGGTTTCCTGGCCACGGCCCCAGCGGGGATCACGGAATATATTTACGTTTGGTGTCCATACAGACAAACTCAGGAACCTGCGGTTTTCTTTTCCATTCCTGAGTGCATCGTGATATTTTGCACGAACCTCATCTGAAGTGGCATTAAAAATTTTAAACACTAAGGAATCATCAAACGATGCAGCCATGCCAACAGGCTCCGGAAACACCGTTACGTTATCATTATTGGCAAGGCCATGTAAGGCTTCGCTCCACCAGTTGAATTTTTTGATGCCCAGCCTTGGTATTGCAGGAGATTGGTCAAACATCAGCGAAGCTTTTTCTTCCAGCGTTAATCTCGTCAGCAGATCTTTTGCCCGTTCATCAGAACTTAAAGAAGGATTTTGATAGGGTAGTTGAGCAACTGCAATTGCAGCACTAAAAAAAAGATAGCTGCCAACAAATAAAATTCTTCTGATACTTTTTTTCATCACCTGTTGTTTAAATATTTTTACTTGAAAAGAATTTGTGCAAAATTGAAAAGGTTGTTGCGCCAAACCGGCCAGGTATGCCCGCCGGAATATTCGCTGTAAACATTTTTTATTTTCAGCTCATTTAATTTTTCTACCATTATCTGCCCATTCTTCCATGCAATATCTTCTTTGCCACCTTCTGATATCCAGAATGATTTTATATTGCTGTTTACCTTTTCAGTATTTTCTTTCAGGAAATTGTATTGCTTTTCGCTGATGCTGTTCATCATGGGTACAATCCAGCCGGAACTGAATACGCCGAGGTAAGCAAATTTATCGGTGTTATTTATTCCGGTGTATAAGGTATGCATACCGCCAAGCGATAATCCTGCCATGGCACGGCTATTGGCATCCGGTAGTGTGCGATAATTTTTGTCTACAAAAGGTACCAGGGATTCCTTCATTTCCCTTTCAAACTGTTTTAAAGAATTTTCAATGCCACCGGCGTTAAAACCGCCTGCGCCAATGTTTGCATCGGGCATTACGATCAGCATGGGCTTTGCTTTGCCTGCGGCGATAAGGTTATCCATGATCAGGTCGGTTTTCCCTTGCATGGCCCAGCCTCTTTCGTCTTCGCCGCCGCCGTGTAAAAGGTATAGAACAGGATAGTTTAAGTTAACTGCAGAATCGTACCCCGGTGGCGTGTAAATGTAAAATTGCCTCCAGGAATTGGTAACTTTTGAAAAATATCTTTTAATACGCACATCGCCATGTGGCACATTACGCAGTGCATAATAACCGCCGCCACTGAATGGGATCTCAATACCGCTGGCTTGCCTGCCCATGCCATAAAAGGATTCGCTTGCAGGGTCTGCAACGGCTACGCCATCTATCAGCAAAGAATAATAATGAAAACCTTCGCTGATGGAATCAGTGGTTATTTTCCAAAAGCCGGCTGTGTCTTTTACCAGGTCGTATTTCTTGCCCAGGTCAATTTGTACTTTTTTAGCTTCAGGTGCTTTAATATTAAAAAGCACACGGCTGTCTGTTGTTACTTGCGGGTATGCAGCATTGCGGATATTGGAAGGGGCAGGAGCGCCTGCAACAGGATATTTTGAAAAAGAAGATTGATCAACTTCTTTAAAATTCAATTGAGCAAACATGAACAAGCCATTCTTCCATACTTTAAAATCATGCACACCAGGTTCTATAAAATAAATGTGTGGCACGTTATTTTGCTGCAGGTAATCGTGTGTCCTTTTACTAAAGCTGATAAGCCCATCGCTTGCACCACAGGATATGAATAACAGTTTTATTTTTTCTTTTGCTGCATTTATATCAGGTACTAATTCCTGCGGCGTTTTTGTATTGGGTGCCGAAGAAAAACCTCCGATCCATGCAAATTTATCCAGGTTACCCAAACCAAAGTTGAGCGATTGCCCGCCACCCATTGATAAGCCGGCAATGGCACGATGCTCTCTGTCAGCAATTACAGGATATTTTTTTTCTATGAATGGGATAAGGTCATTTATCAAATCTTTTTCGAAAGTTGCAAAAGCCTGTACCCTGGCACTGTCGAAAATATTTCCTGCAGCACGGTCATCTTTCATGGCACGCCCATTGGGCAACACAACGATCATGGGTTCAATTTTTCCATCGGCTAATAAATTGTCCAGTATCACTTCCGGGTGGCCGCCATTCAACCATTCTTTTTCATCGCCGCCAATACCATGCAATAGATACAGCACCGGGTATTTTTTAGTTTTAGAAAAACCGGGTGGCGTATAGATCAACGATCTGCGGTTTGTGCCAACTGTTTTTGAAGGGTAGGAGATAGTATCAATTTTTCCATGTGCTATATTCCGTACGGTGTCAAATCCGGCAGCCGCAGGTTTTACCTGTGCAACAGCGCCAAATGTAAAAGCTGTTGTTATAGCAAGCAATAAAATATTTTTTTTCATGTGTGTGTTTTATAAATCTGTATTTAATTTTTACCCGGTGTAATTATTTGATACTTTCCGCTCAGGTGCATAAGGCTGAAGAGGTACAGCAATCCATCATAATAAGGATCGAAATAGCCGTCTTCGTAAGGTTCCAGTTTTGCATTCCATAAAGCATGCACAAAATCGTAGCTTCCTTTTTCTTTATTGATCATGGCAGTAGCGGCAATCGTGGATAAAAGGCCCAATGAGTGCCGTAATTTTTTAAAACCGCCAGCTTGTAAAATGGAATCCGGTTTAGTGCCATCCAGGTTAAACTGGTCGCCGAAACTGTCGATGCCTTTTGAGCGGAAAAATTGCTGTATGCGTTTTGCATAATCCATTTGCCAGGCTGCATCTTTTCCAAACCAGGTATAATCCATGGCAATATTCATCGGCACCCTCCAGGAATCATAACGAAATGCAACAGGTATCCACCTGGTATTATGCGGTGCCCCGCTAAATTCGCTGTAATCAGGATTTAAACCGGTAACCGGATGACAGGCCCGGTGCAAATAAGCTCTTGAAGTGTCTGCACATGCTGCATAAAATTGTTCGTGCCCGTCTTTTGCATACAGGGCCCACACTTCCATAAATGCAGGAAGGTGATAAGAGGGGTCTGTCCAGGTATATCCATTTCCCTCGGGTACAAAACTTATTTGTTTGTATGCTGTATTGATAACATGAAATATTTTCCCGGTGCCATCTTTCTTCCACATAGCATCTAAAATCCTTCTGGCCTCTGCATAATAATCAATGCCGGTATTATTTCCCCAACGGTTAGATGCAAATAATAAACCGGTAACAAAATATAATTCACCATCAGATGCCGAGCCTTCCGAATTTTTCTTCATCGTTTTTGGATTGATGCTCCAGGCAAAATAGCCTTCTCTTGGGCCATCCTGGTGTTGGGTGTATTTTTTTGTCCAGCGCCATACCCGGTCAAACACATCTTTCTTATTCAGTTGTACAGCTACCATCATACCATAAGAGAGCCCTTCGCTTCTTGCGTCATGGTTCTTAAGATCAGAAACATAGGCCATTGAATCTCCCACTTCAAAATAAATACCTGCCGGGTTTTCAAAGAGGGCTTTGTATGCCTTTTCAATTTTAGCATCAATATCGGCTTGTTTGTAACCAGCCTCTTTAAAAACATTTTTGTATACCCCGGTTGTAATTGCCGCTGTTTTTACCTGTGCCTGCAATGTTGTTGTGCAAAGCGCATAAGCAAGTGCCAGCATTGATAAAAAGCAATACTTTCGTTGCGTAAAATTGTTAAGGATACACCCGTATTTCATTTATCGATCTGGTTTTTAATTATTGAAATAAAAGCGGGGCCAGTTCACGCAGGCTGCGGCGCCATGTTAAAAATTCATGTGCTGTATTTTCAGATACATACGATACTGCATTAAACCCGGCAGCTTTTAAAGCTTCTGTTGCAGCCTTAACTCCTTCAGGCCTTTCTTTACTGCCGCAACTAAGGAAGATGAGCTTAACTTTTGATTTGTCTGTTATATCTGTTGGGGCATAAGTGCCCCCGCTCAATAATCCATAGTAAGAAAAAACATCAGGCCTGTTAAGCGTAATTGTTTTTGTTTCCATGCCACCCATAGAAAGGCCCGCCATGGCACGGCTTGATTGTTTGGCAATGGTGCGGAAGTTTGCATCAATGTAAGGTATCAACTCATCAACAAGTACCGTTTGAAATGTGTCTGTTTTAAATTCCCTGATCTTGCCAAACCTGGCATTGTTGGTCATGCCGTATGTCATAACAATAATAAAGGGCTGCATCTTTCCTTCAGCGATCATATTGTCCATAATTAAATTGGCATGGCCCTGGTTGCTCCAGGCAGTTTCATCTTCGCCCCAGCCGTGTTGCAGGTATAAAACGGGATAGCGTTTTTTTGATTTGCTGTCATATCCCGGAGGAGTATACACGAATGCCCTGCGTGACGTATTTGTGCTGGGAGAAGGGAAGAGTACCTGTACTACATTGCCATGCGGAACATTTTTAAGTGCATAAAAATCCTGGTCGTGTGCCGGTATCTCAATGCCGCTTTCCCAACGTACAGAGCCGTAATAGTTCATAGCGCCGGGATCATTAAATTTTCCTCCGTCAATTCGTACATTGTAGTAATGAAAGCCTTCATCCAACGGGCCTTCGGTAGTACCCATCCAGGATGAATCCGGCATTTGTTTAAGTTTGGTGCCACCCCTGCCACCTAAGCCCAGGCTTACTCTTACACTATCTGCGGAGGGTGCAATTATTTTAAAGCGTGCATATCCCTGTGAATTTACCTGTGGGTATTCCTGCCCCGGTTGATTTAATATTGAAGGTTTAAAATCTTCAATTACAGCAGGTGGCGTGTTTTGGGCAAAACAACTAATGCCTGAAACCAGCATTAGCAACAATGTTACATGTTTGATCATTTTTTTTGTTTTAAGAAATAAAAAAATTGTGTGTAGCGGCAAAGTGCAGTTCATAAAATAGCCAAGCAATTTTTAGTCAGGTTAACAGAAGCTGTCTGATTCGTACAAGTTAACCAGCCATAAAATCTTAAACTACCAAAAAACCACAGCGAAGGATTTTACACAAATACGCTAAAAACTCCTTTATATTGCTGCCATACAATTAATTAAAATCTACACTCGTTTTATACTTTCAATATTTTTATAGTTCTTATGTTGTCAAAACAATTAGATATTATGCCAGTATCATTGCGATATCAGCGTTAATAGTTGCCCGGGTTTTGTGGGTATGTCATACAAAAAGGTTTTGCTTAACACAACAGGTGTTATGATCGCTTTTTCAGAAATGACAGGATACTTAATTATTGGTATTTCATAAAAAGGGTTGGGGTTTTCACCGGCAGCCTTTTTTAATATCGTGCCACTGATCAACTTCATCTCATTTGGAACCCGTAATCTTAAATTACCGCCCAATGCCGACCTGATAACTGTTTTCACAATCTTCCCATCCTTCCATTCCATGTTCATAATTTCAAAACCACCTCTTGCACGCAGACCCGAAACTTTGCCGGCAGCTAACCATACATCGGGCAGGGCAGGCAACAAATGGATATCTCCATCCGCACTCTGCATCAGCATCTCTGCAATGCCAGAAGTGCATCCAAAATTTCCATCAATTTGAAATGGGGGGTGAGCATCAAACAAATTATTATAAGTCCCTCCGCCTCCGGCAACAGTACCAACAGGTGTAAGTTGATTCTGTATCAATTTGTAAGCGTGATTGCCATCCAGCATTTTTGCCCACCAGTTAACTTTCCAGCCCATACTCCAACCTGTTGATATATCGCCACGCTGGATGAGTGTATTTTTAGCAGCGCTGTACAATTCAGGGCTGTGATAAGGTGATATTTGATTTGAAGGAAATAATCCATACAGGTGGGAGATATGGCGGTGATTGTCTTCCGGATCATCCACATCATCCAGCCATTCCTGCAATTGCCCGTACCGGCCGATTTGCATGGGAGCAAGGAGGCTGCGCTTTTGTATTAACGTATCAATAAGCTCTGCATCTTTATTTAAAATTTGTGCGGCTTTAATAGCAGTGCTGAATACATCAAAGATGATTTGGTTCGTCATGGTAACGCCTGCATCAATGGATGAGTTATCATGTGTTTTGGGTGCATTTTCCGGTGACTCATCCGGGGAAATAACCAGCCAATGATTTTTTGGATGTTCAATTAAACAATCGGCATAAAAAAGTGCTGCATCTTTCAGCGCCGGGTAAACCGATGCTAAATAATTTTTATCGCCATTATATAAATAATGTTCCCATAAATGCTGGCTGCTCCAGCCGCCGCCATTAACCCATGCTCCCCAAAAAGCGCCGTCAACGGCACCGGTTGTACGCCATATATCTGTGTTGTGATGAGCTACCCAGCCTCTTGCCCCATACATATCCAGGGCTGTTTGTTTACCGGTTACAGCCAGTTCTTTAACCATTTGTAAAAAAGGTTCGTGCAGTTCGGACAGGTTTGTTTTTTCTGCCGGCCAGTAATTCATTTCGGCGTTTATATTGATGGTGTATTTACTGTCCCAGGGCGGCCTTATTTTATTATTCCATATTCCCTGCAGGTTGGCTGGCTGGCCGCCGGGTTGCGATGAAGCAATTAAAAGATAACGCCCATATTGAAAATATAGTGTAACCAGGCCGGGATCGTGAGCTGAATTAAAATGCTGTAAGCGTTCATTGGTAGGGAGTTGGGCAGCATCGGTTGTACCCAGGTCAAGCTTCACCCTGTTGAAATATTTGTGATAAGCTGCAACATGTGTTTTTAAAATATCAGTGAATGATTTATTTACTGATTTATTAAGATAGGTTGTTGCTCTTTCATTTTCATCACCTGTTACATCATGATAGTTATTGAAATTAGTGGCGATGGAAATATAAATAGTAACAGCATCTGCATTGCTGATAGTTATTGAAGTATCTGTTGATGAAAAACTTCCTCCTTCAGATTTAAACTGGCTGATGCCTTTGTATTTCACCATGCCTTTCACGCCTTCGTGATCTATAGTAGTGCCCGAAATAATTAATTGGTTATTTTTTGCTTTAACAGCAGTATTAGGTTGCGGAGTTGTATAAAAGGCAGTAAAGGAAATGCTTTTTAGTTTGCTTGCTGTAAGCTGCATTACAATTACACGATCGGGAAATGAGGCCAGCGCTTCTCTTGTATAAGTGATATCGCCAACCGTGTATGAAGTTTTAGCCACGGCTTTTTCAATATCCAGTTCACGATAATAATTGGTATAATTTTCCTGGCCGGAAAATAAAAGGTTCAGTTCGCCGGCAGGCTCAAACATCTGCCCCTGCGATCTTTTGCTGATGATTACCCTGTTGGCTAATTTTTCTGCATCTTTTTGTTTGCCTTCAAATATCAGCCTGCGTATTTCGGTTAACGAATCCAAAGCCAGGGGATTATCGTTACGATTGGGGCTGCCGCTCCATAACGTATGTTCATTTAACTGGATGATCTCTTTATCAACATTGCCATAGATCATAGCACCCAATCTCCCGTTACCAATAGGCAAAGCATTTTCCCAGGTTTTTCCGGAAGGCTGGTTGTACCAGAGTTTCAGCCCGTTTTTATTTTGGCTCAAACAATTTACTGATACTATCAAACCGATTATGGCGATCGTTTTTTTCATTTTATGTTACTGATATGCCCCTGAAGGCAATCACTTTAAAAACCGGGTATTCTTTATAAATAATTCATGGTTGATTCCTGTTTCTTGATATCCTGTGATCAGGATAAGCATTTATTAATTAAGCGCCAATACCACCACGCTGAATGGCGGCAGCGTTACTTCCATCTCTGTACCATTTAGTTTCACATTGTTAAATGTTTTTGGTGTTATGGCATTTGGTTTTTCAAATGAATTGTAATCCTGGATCTTTGCAGAAGTTAAAATGCGGCCGCTTACATTCTTTGCCTTGATATCACCCAGATCGATAGTTATTTTTTGTTCTTTGGCTGCATCAATATTCACCAATGAAATATGAACGGTGCCGTTTTTATCTTTTGAGGCAGATGCAGAAACAGCAGTTAGTTTTTTATCGCCCAGCACATAATCGTTGCTGGTAACTGTTAGTGGAATCATTACCGCATCCTGGTGTACGTTGTACATTTCCATTACGTGATAAGTAGGTGTAACGATCATCTTTTCTTCATTAGTAAGAATTACCGCCTGCAGTACATTGATGATCTGTGCCAGGTTGGCCATCTTCACCCGGTCGCAATGGTTGTTGAAAGTATTGAGTGTAGTGCCGGCTATCATGGCATCACGCATGGTATTTTGCTGAAAAAGGAAGGCGCCATTGGTGCCCTGTACCACATCGTACCAACCGCCCCATTCATCTACCGCCAATGCTTTCTTTTTTTGCGGATCATATTTATCCATGATAGCGCTGTGTTTCGTTACCAGTTCTTCCATTTGCATGGCCCGTTGCATAGTAGTAAAATATTCTGCTTCAGAAAAATCAGTAGAAGAACCTTTTTTGCCCCAGTCAATTACAGAGTAATGATGAAGCCCCAGTGCATCAAACATTTTTGGCGGCAGTTCTTTCATCAACACTTCGGTCCAATGATAATCATCATCGGATGCCCCGGAGGCGATCCTGTAAATCTTATCACTATTATTCCAGTCGGTCATAAAAGTTGCGTATTGGCGGTAAACATCGGCGTAATGTTCTGCGGTCATGTTGCCACCGCATCCCCAGGCTTCATTTCCCAGGCCCCAGAATTTAACTTTCCATGGATTGGGCCTGCCATACTTTGATCTCAGCTCAGGCATGGGGCTGCTTCCTGCAGGATGTGTTGTATATTTTACCCAGTCTGCAAGTTCCTGTGGTGTTCCGCTGCCCACATTGCCACTCAGGTAAGGTGCTGCGCCCAGTACTTCACACATATTCAAAAACTCGTTGGTACCAAAACTATTATCCTCTTTCACATTGCCCCACCATACATTAAGCATTGAAGGGCGCTGGTTTTTAGGACCTATTCCGTCTTTCCAATGGTAAGTATCGGCAAAGCATCCACCGGGCCAGCGCAGCACGGGTACTTTTAGTTTTTTTAATGCTTCTATCACATCAAGCCTTATCCCGTTTTTGTTAGGGATTTTTTTATTATTATCACCAACATAAAAACCTCCGTAAATGCAATGCCCCAGGTGCTCTGCAAAATGCCCGTAGATATTTTTATTGATAGTGTCTTTTGCCTGGCTGGCATGCACTACAATTTTATTTTGTGCTGTTGCACTTGTGCAAAAGAAAATTGCAATAACAGGGAGCAGTAATCGAGTAGTTAATTTCATTTTTCATTTTTATTTAAATAAAGCAATACAGGAACCAGGTTTTATTATATCGTAAACAAGCAATTACATTTTTTCATTTCCTGGTTTTATTAATTGTTTCTAAATGGCGAAGCCGGTAAGCCCTGCACAACTGATCCATCCTGGCGAACCTCTTTGTTATATAAATTCGGATTAACCGGGTTGTCTGCCCATGCATACCTTACATATAATGGTGCAGGCACTTCATCGCTCCACACTACAATTTTATCCCCGTCAATTTTTGCATTTGCCCATACAAATTTTTTATCGGCACCCGCAATTGCAAATTCTGCAGGAGCTTCGTCATCACTGGTCATTAGCCCGCTCCCGGTATTAGTGAACGAAACGGTTATTTTATTTCCATCAATAACTGAGGATTGATACAATGGCCCGGAGTAAACAATGTTTTCTCCATAAGCAAGTTTGCTGGCTATAAGCGCCAGGCGTTCCCCAACATCTTTTTTATTATCCGGATGTATATCATTCCATTCTCCCAGGTCAATGGCCACAGCCATACCGGTATTTGAAACGGATAAAGATTTTAATTGCGACTCTCTTAACTGCGCCCATTGGCTTTCTGAAGGCAGGTAATTATAATCCATAAAGCCCGGGAGCTGCACATACAAAAAAGGCAGGTTACCTTGTTGCCATTTGTTGCGCCAGTCGGCAATTTGGGCTGGTTGTAGTTTTGCATATTCCTCAGGCCTGCTGGTGTTTGCTTCGCCCTGGTACCACAAAAAGCCTTTGATGCTGTAATTGATTGCCGGTGCCACCATGGCATTATATAAAGCTGCCGGTTGATTTTGTGCTGATATTCCTCCTGCAAAGCCGCCGGTACGGGGGATATATACTTCACCAACTTTATATTGCCATGTACCTTTTAGGTCAACTGTATCATTGCCACTAAAAATACAGTAAGGCTTACCCGAAACAAATCCTCCCTTGCCATTGGTGTTGGTTACTTTTATTACAAAAATATTTTTACCGAGTTTTAAAATATCTGCCGGCACGTTATATCTTCTTTGTGGATATTGATAGGTTGTGGCTCCAATCTGTTTGCCATTAATATATAGCACATCAGCATCAACAATTCTTCCCAAAAAAACTTTGGCAGGTTTACCGGCCATGGATGCAGGTAGGTCAATTTCTTTACGGTACCAAACAACACCATTCAAATCTTTAACACCCTGGTCTTCCCAATAGCCGGGGATATTAATGTTGTGCCAGTTTTTTGGGACGTAATTAATTTCAAACCACTTTGGTGTTTCAATCAACCCTTTATCAGGCACCGGCCTGTTTGTATTTCCAGAAAAAGCCCTGCGGTTCAACCCGTTTACATAGGCTGTATCTTTATTTTTTTGAATAGTTGCTTGCAGAGAAGAAAAATCCTCCAGGCCTTCTTCACTTGTCCAGGCTTCAATAGGAGTGCCGCCTACACTGGCATTGATAATGCCAATAGGAACATTATATTTCTCATAAAGTTTTTTAGCAAAAAAATATGCAACAGCCGAAAATGGCCTCGCATCTTCTCCCACTGCAGCCTTCCAGTTTCCTGCAGGCAGATCTTCTTTTGAACCTGTTAAACTGGTGAGTGTCGGGATCCAGAACTGTCTTATTTGCGGATAATTTGCGTTGGCTATTTCATTGGCATAGGTTACATCATGAATGTTCAATTGATGAACCATATTGGATTGCCCTGAACAAAACCATACATCGCCAATGAGAATGTCTTTCAGCGTGATTTTATTCTTACCGGAAATATCCATAGTGTAAGGCCCGCCCGCTTTCATAGGGGATAACTTTACCAACCATTTACCATCGGCAGTTGCGGTAGTTTTATAGCTTTTATTTTGAAAAGCTATTTTAATTTTTTCTCCGGGCGATGACCATCCCCAGATTTTTACCTCAACATCTCTTTGTAAAACCATACTGTCGGTTACCAGGCGTGGTAACTTTATTTGAGCAGCTGTTTGGAAACCAGCTAACAGTAAAACACACAGAAATATAGCAGCCATGTCTTTTTTCATATCCTTTATTTTTATCCGGTTGTTGCCAAATTGTGCTAACCCCAACGGATGTTTGCAAGCAATACTTTAACTTTTATCGTTGTACAATTTATTTCTTCTTCAGCGATGACCCCCTCAAAACCAGTTTAGAATTAACAATTATCCTGTTGGTTTTTTCAATGCTTTCCAATCCATTTAACTGGTTAATGAGATTGCGTGCAGTAATTTCGCCCATATCATAACCGGGGTAATTAATGGTGCTTAATTGCGGATCAACGATTTTACAAATGGTATCGTTGTTGAAACCAACAATAGCAATGTCTTCGGGGATTTTCACGCCATGGCGTTTTAGTTCCTGCATACAAACCGCTGCTTCAAAATCGTTGGTAGCAAACAACCCGTCTGGCATGGGCTTCATTTTAAGAATTTCATGTGCGGCTTCCAGTGCACTTTTCTCACTAATATCCTTAACCAAAACATATCTTTTTTCATACTGAATTCCTGAATCAAAAAGTGCATCCATATAACCGCGGTGGCGCTGTTTATAAACGTTTCTATTAAGGCTGGAAGTAAATAATACGATACGTTTACAACCTTGCTGCACCAGGTGTTCAGTGGCAATATAGCCGCTTTTATAATTGTCTATGATCACATGGGTATTTTCACTGTTCTCATCTACACGGTCAAAAAATATCACCGGGATATTTTTTTCAAAAAATGGATTGAAGTGGTCAAGTCTTTTTGTTGGGAAGGAAAGAGATACAATAAGCCCATCTACTCTTTGATGAAATAAATTTATAGCGTTTGCCACTTCCTTTTCATAGCTTTCATCAGAATGCGTAATGATGATATTGCATCCTGCTCCTGTAGTGATCTTTTCTATTCCTGCAAGTACTGATGCTATAAAATTACTGTTAAGCCGGTGAAGGATGATACCTATAGTGTGAGATTTTTGTTTGGTTAAGCCGCCGACAAAATTGCTATGCCTGTAACCCATTTCTTCTGCTTTTTTTAAGATCCGCCTTGTAGCATCCTTACTTATGAACTTGCTTTTATTAAGGGCCCGGCTAACCGTAGCAGCAGTAATGCTTAATTCCCGGGCAATGTGGTCAATAGTTATTTCTTTTCCCATAATAGAAGCAATCAATTCAGGATGAACAGCCTATATAGCCAGAAGCTAAAAATAAGTTTTTTTTCAGAAAAAAATGCAATCGGTTGCATTTTTTGATTTTTTGTTTTACATTGCATTTAATAAAACCTTCTAGAAAGGTTTTTACTGATTGCGAAAATGCCTGTATCTACTATTAAAACAGGCGAAACGATTAGACATTGCTAAGAATTCAAATGTAGTTTTGAGAGGGGGATTTTATTAAATATAAATATGCTGAGCACTATTTAGCTATGGTTATTTTTGATATTTAATGCAATCCATTACAATGAATTTAAAATAGCTAATATCTAAGTATTAATTGCTATATGAAAGTCATTTGGTTACAAACTAACTCAGTATGTGTTTCCATCTCAATGGGAAAAACGCTATTCCATTCAGGGATGTTTTTAGTTTTTTTCAAGCCATTTTCTTTCCCGGCGCTAAGGGGCCAGCCATTAATAAATTGTAATACACCAATAGAACGTTATTATTTCTCATCCGGTTAAAGGATTGAAATTTTATGCATTACCAGGATAAGAGAAAATCCGCTACGCTAAATATTTACCAAACAAATTTGCTTAACAAATCAATTAATTAACTATGATGAAAAAAACAACAGCAAAAATCTTTTGCCTTACGATTGTGATGCAGGTTTTTGCGATCATGTCTTTTGCACAAAACCTAAGTGTAAAAGGCCTGGTAACTGATGAAACGGGAGCGCCTGTATCTGGTGCTTCCATTCTCGTTAAAGGCTCTACTGTGGGAGCTTCCACAGATGCTTCAGGAAATTTTTCTATTTCGGCTGTTAAAGGAGCTACCTTACTTATCAGCTCCATAAACTTTGTGCCTAAACAAGTGCAGGTGAGAACGGCAACTGTTAATGTTACACTTATATCCACCGACAAAGCCTTAGGAGAAGTTGTGGTAATAGGTTATGGATCACAGAGGAAAGAAGCAGTTACTGGTTCAGTTGCTTCAATAAGCGGGAATAATTTGCGGGATGTACCAACGCCTAATATTTCACAAGCCTTGCAGGGGCGTATGGCAGGGGTGGACATTTCCCAAACTTCTACACGGCCGGGTTCTACAATGCAGATCCGCATCCGCGGCGAACGTTCGCTTGCTACCAACTCTAATTTGGGAATTAATGATCCGTTAATAGTGCTGGATGGTATTCCCTACATTGGATCGCTTGGTGATATTAACCCTAACGATATTAAAAGTATTGACATTCTTAAGGATGCGTCAGCTACGGCAATTTATGGCTCGAGGGGTGCAAACGGTGTTATTATCGTAACTACAAACCGGGGACAAAAAGGGCAAAAAGCTAAATTATCCTACAATACCTATACCGGGTTACAAACGGTGTTTGCTAAATATCCCATGATGAACGGGCCTGAATTTGTTGCCCTTCGTAAAGCAGCCGGTTTGTATACAAATGGTTTGGATGAAAATGATAATGTAAATATTGACTGGCAGGACCTGATGTTTAAGACAGGTGTTGTAACAGATCATAGTATTACCTTAGCTAGTGGTACTCCACAGGGCAGCTATAGTTTCGGGCTGGGATATTATCAAAACCAGTCTGTTATCCCCACCCAGAAATACACACGCTACTCTATTAAAGCTTCTATGGATCAGCAGATGGGTAATTATTTCCGCTTTGGATTCACTTCAAACAGTAACTACAACCTGAGTGAGGGTAATCAAATAGGTATATATGCTAACTTAAGCAACACTGCTATTGCAAATCCATACAATACGGATGGGTCACTGAAAAAAACCGTAAAAATGGCCTTAGATGAGCAATATGTATTAACGGAGGGCAGGATAGATAGCCTGGATAAAGCAGGCACATGGCTAAACGAAACCCGGGGGTTTGCAACCTATAATTCTATATACGGTGAAGTAAGCGTACCCTGGATAAAAGGCTTAAAGTATCGTCTAAATGCGGGGGTAGACTTTATTCAAAATAACAACGGGAACTTTACAGGTATGGGTGTAAATAATATCAATCCTACAGCGGTATCAGGTGCCGGTATCAGTAATAGCCAAACTTACCATTGGACACTTGAGAATATACTTACCTACGATCATTCTTTCGGTAAGCACAGCTTCAATCTCCTGGGGCTCTATTCCGCTGAACAAAATAAAGTAAATGGTTCTTCCGAATCTGCGACTGACATACCTAATGAGGCTTTTCAGTTTTATAACCTGGGATCGGCACTTGCCACCAATATCACTGTTAACCAAGGTACTTATCAGTTGTCAGGTTTAATGTCGTATATGGGGCGTGTAATGTATTCTTATGATAAACGTTACTTACTATCAGCTACAATACGTTCCGATGCGTCATCAAGGCTCGCTCCGGGTCACAAATGGCACACCTATCCTGCTGTATCTGTAGGATGGAACGTGGCTAATGAATCATTTATGAAAAACATTAAGCCCATTAATACTTTGAAGTTACGGGCAGGGTTTGGCCAAACTTCTAACCAGGCAATACCTGTTTACTCTACGCTCGGCTCACTATCGCAGCGGCCTTACAATTTTGGTACTGCTTACGCTGTGGGATATTATGTATCTCAACTGCCTAATGCAGGTTTAGATTGGGAGTATTCTAAAACGTTTAATGTTGGTTTGGATTTTACGTTATTGCATAATCGCCTGTCTGGAACTATAGAGTATTACAGTACGAAAACAGAGGGTGTTTTACAGAGCGTGGGTTTACCTCCTACTTCCGGTGTGAGCAGCGTTGTTCAAAATATCGGGAAAACGCAAAACAAAGGAATTGAGTTTACTGTTAACGGAACGATCCTTAATAATGTTAATGGATGGACATGGGAAGCTGGTTTTAACATCTATGCTAATCGCAATAAGCTGGTAGCGCTTGCCGATGGAAAGGATCGTGATGAAGGAAATGGCTGGTTTGTAGGCCATAACATCAATGCTATTTATGATTATAAGAAAATAGGATTATGGCAGCAGAATGATCCATACAGGAGTATTTTGGAGCCTGGCGTTGATTCGCAAATAATAGGTTCTATTAAAGTTTTGTATACAGGAACCTACGATAACACAGGTAAACCAACCCGGGCAATTGGGCCTGCCGACAGGCAGATCATAGATGTAGATCCAGACTTTGAGGGTGGCTTCAATACCCGTGTATCTTATAAAGGATTTGACCTGAGTATGGTAGGAGTTTTTAAAAGCGGCGGTATCCTTGTTAGCACACTCTATGGATCGGCAGGCTATCTTAACCTGGAAACCGGCCGCAGGAACAATATAAAAATTGACTACTGGACACCTACTAATACGGATGCAAAGTACCCAAGGCCGGGGCGTAATATAAGCGGAGATAATCCAAAGTATGGAAGTACTTTAAGTTATTTTAGTGCATCCTATCTAAAAGTCCGCACTATTACACTGGGATATGATTTCAATCATAGTTTGATGAAAAATTCAAACATCAGATTACGCATGTACGCTACTGTTCAAAATCCATTTGTACTGTTCTCTCCTTACCATAAAGAATCGGGTATGGATCCTGAAACAAATTCATATGGTAATGAAAACCAGGCAGTAGCTGGTTACCAGAGGCGTATCCTGACAATCGGGACTAATACACCTTCAACCCGAAATTATATACTTGGTCTTAATGTAACATTTTAAATTATCAATATGAAACGCATACAACTAAAATCAGTTATAATACTAACATTTCTTGCAGTGTTTTCGGGCGGGTGCAAGAAAATCTTAGACGAACAGCCACGCAGTGGCTTTACTCCTGACTATTTCTCAACGACAAGCGGAGTGCAGGGAGGCATTACTTCTTTATATGCCCACTTACGCTTTATATATGGGCAAGGCTACTACTACAATACCTGCGAAACAGGCACCGACGAAGCAACCTATGCTCAAAGTGCAGATGAGAATTTTAAGGTAATGGATATTTCCGGCCAGGGAAATATTACTTCCAGTAATAGCCGTGCGGATGTAATATTTGGGCCGGCATACTCTAATATTAATACCGCCAGCGGTATTATTGAAAATGGCGGAAAGTTAGGTGTTTCCAATGCATTGCTTGCAGAAGCCAAGTTCTTCCGTGCATTTGATTATTTTCTGCTGGTTCAGACTTTTGGTGGAGTGGCGCTGGATCAAGGTTCGGGCGAACTTAAATTCAATACTTCTGCAGTAAGGACTTCTAAGCGTAATACTGTTCCTGAGGTATATACCAAGGCTATATTTCCTGACCTGATAGCAGCCGTGAATGACCTGCCCGATGTGCCTCGTGTAACCGGAGGTGTTACTAAAACGGTGGCCCGCCTGTTCCTTGCAAAAGCTTACTTAACCTATGGATGGTGGCTTGAAAATCCTAATAACATACCTACTTATCCGGCAGCCAGCCGCACTGATCCTAATGGAAAGAATGCTCAATATTATTATCAGCAAGCCTATGATATTGCTCTGGCGGGTATTAGTAATGCCGGAGCGACTTATGCACTGCAGCCGACTTATTATGATGTAAACATAGCTACGAATGATCGTAATAAAGAAATTCTCCTGTTTGCAGACCATACTGAAAATTCAACGTATACAGGTGGTAATATCTACGATGGAAATGGCCCTAACGGACTTAATCAAGATAACTATGCAGTATGGATGATGACCCCGAACTATACGAATATCAGAAGCAGCAGTTCCAGCAGTTCATTTGCGGCTGTAAGTTCTGTGCAACGTGAAGCAGAACAACATCTTGGCCGTCCATATATCCGTATGTGCCCTACCATCGGCGCTATAAAAAATACCTTTGCAGACAAATCAAATGATTCCCGCTACGATGGTACCTTTACTGCCGTTTATCGTGGTAATTGGCAAAAGGGCTCTGCCCCTGTTTCTACATATACCACATTGTATAATGCTAATTTTTTACCAGTTACTCCCGGCAGTGCCATTCTTACTTTTCTGGATGATGAACCTGTTACGCCCATTACTTATCCTTCAGGCGGGGGTAATAGTAATGTTGGGGCAGGGGTATTACCGGGAAGAGCTGATTGGGTAATATCACCAAACGGTATCAGCCGGCTTATCTTTCCAGGCCTTTGGAAAATGGGTACCTATCGTACCGATAACGGCACTGGCTTAGGATATCCAAACGCCGGCCTTACACGCCCTTTCAACATTGCGAAATTTTCTGAATTCTACTTTATAGCTGCCGAAGCTGCTGTAAAAGGAGCCACAACTCAGGCTGGTAAAACTGCAAGAGATCTGATCAATGTTATCCGTGCACGTGCTGGTAAGTGGCGTTTTTACAACAACGGAAACGTAGCTTATACAGCTGACTTTAGTAGTGTCCTTACCAGTGCCACACCTGCAACCATAGATATTGATTACATTTTAGCTGAACGTTCACGTGAATACTTTGGTGAAGGATATCGCTGGTATGATCTGGTTCGCACACAAAAATGGACGTCTTTAGCTACCACATACCAGATCTGTGGAGCTACTGCCGGAGATCATACTATTCAAACTGTAACCAGGGCCATTCAACCTTATCATTATCTGCGTCCAATTCCGCAGGGTGAAATTGATGCCTTGCAGGCAACACCAGATGAAAAGAAGGCTTATCAAAACCCTAATTATTAATAATTAAGTTTAGTTTTTTCATTAAAAAGCATTGGGAAGGATGAGTACTCATTCTTCCCAATGCTTTTTTAAATTAGAATGTGACATGAAAAAAATGCTCATTTTTATTTCGTTCTTATTTCTGCAAATTTCTTATAGTTTTTCGCAAAACTATTTTGATGATAAGAAACTTATTGAGACCGGAGTTTATTATTATCCTGAAGCATGGGATAGTGCCCAATGGGATAGAGACTTCAATAACATGGCGAAAATGGGCTTTGAATTTACTCATTTTGCTGAATTTGCATGGGCAATGCTTGAGCCTGCAGAAGGTAAATATGATTTTAAATGGCTTGATAGAGCAATTGACCTGGCAAGTAAACATGGTATTAAAGTAATTATGTGTACACCAACTGCAACGCCACCTGTATGGCTTACAAAAAAATATCCTGAAGTTTTGTTAACGAAAGAAAACGGGCAAAAAGCAATACACGGTACGAGGGAACATTATTCCTGGTCGAGCAGGAAATACAGGGAGCTGACAGAAAAGATTGTAACTGAAATGGCTAAACGATATGGAAAAGATAAGCGTATCTGGGGTTGGCAAATTGACAATGAACCTTCACATTATGGAACTGTAGATTATGGCCCAGAAGTATCTTCAAAGTTTAAAGCTTGGCTAAAAAAGAAATATGGGACAATTGAAAACTTAAATAAGGCTTGGGGCACCAGTTTTTGGAGTGGCGTGTATGCTGATTTTAATCAGGTTGAACTTCCCAATAAATCTTTACTCATATCAGGAACAGGAAGCCCAGGCTCGGTATTAGATTTTAAAAGATTTTCGGCAGATGAATGTGCTTCATTTGTAAGTTTTCAAAGCAACATACTTAAAAGGATTATAAGCAAGGATCAGTTTGTTACCACCAACTTTATGAGCAGCCACGAGGCCGTTGACCCATGGCGAAATACCGATCTTGATTTTGTAAGTTACACCATGTACCCGGTTGCCGGTTATACCAGGGGGGTAGGAACGCAGGGTTTCAGGATCGGTAACCCGGCAGGCATTTCATTTGCCAACGATATGTACAGATCTGTCAAAGGTAAAACAGGTGTTATGGAGCTGCAGCCAGGACAGGTTAATTGGGGCAGGTATAACCCTCAGCCTTATCCGGGCGCAGTTAGGGCATGGTTATGGAATTCTTTTGCCGGAGGCCTGAGTTTTATTTGTTCATACCGTTTCAGGCAGCCTTTGGCCGGGGGAGAACAATATCATTACGGTATGGTTGGTACCGATGGAGTTACGCCATCAAGAGGTGGGCTTGAATACAGCCAATTCATTTCGGAAATAAAGGGTCTACGTAAACTTTACGATCCATCAGTTGGGATCCCTTTAGCATATAGCCAACGACAAGCTGCTATTTTGTATAATAAGGATAATGAATGGAATACAAACGAGTTAAAGCAAACCTTTCAGTGGAGTTATGGTTTTCATTTAGAAAAACTCTACAATGCATTAGCATCGCAAACCATTCCTGTTGATTTTATTTCTGAAGAACGAGATTTCTCAAAATATAAAGTACTCCTTTTGCCAGCCTATCAATTGGTTGATGACGCATTAATGCTGAAACTAACCAATTATGTAAAAACCGGCGGAAATTTGATACTAACGGTAAGATCCGGAACAAGAGACAGAAACGGTAAACAATTTGAAGCCTTGTATGGTGCCAAAATTTCAACACTTATCGGAGCTAAAATTAAAATGTTTGATGTTTTATCTGATGATATCCGTGCCGAAATAGTAGCAGACACCGCAAAGTATTATTGGAACAATTGGGCAGATATTCTTGAACCCGGTTTAGATACCGAAACGTGGGCTACTTACAACGACCAGTTTTATAAAGGTGCCGCTGCAGTAACACACCGAAAACTGGAAAAAGGCACAGTTACCTATATCGGTGTTGACTCAGATGATGGCCGCATAGAGAAGGATATAATTGCAAGGTTATACAATTCAATCGGGCTCACTACAGAGCCATTACCGGAAGGAGTTGTAAAAGTGTGGCGTAGCGGATTCTGGGTTGTAATTAATTATAACAGCATTCCTGTGCAGGTAAATATTCCGGCGAATGCAAGGATCATTATCGGAAAAAACGCTGCACTTCAACCGGCAGAAGTGCTGGTGTGGCAGGAGTAGCAAGAGTAGATATAATTATTAACAAGATTGCAAAAAGACGGTTTGTATTTTCTTCTCTAAACAAACATATCCAATATCAGTACTCCGATCAATCCCAGCACAGATATGGTTGTTTCCATCACTGTCCACGACAAAAAAGTTTGTTTTAAGGAAAGATTAAAAAATTCTTTGAACATCCAGAAGCCCGAATCATTTACATGAGAGCCAAATACGCTGCCGGTGCCAACTGCCAGCACCATTAATTCAGGAGATACCAAACCAGTTGCTACCAACGGTGCTACAACGCCTGCCGCTGTAATACCGGCTACCGTAGCCGATCCTATAGCAACACGTAACAAAGCGGTGATAACCCAGGCAAATAGCAATGGAGGCATTTGCCATTTGCTGCTGAAGGAAGCGATATATTTATCAGTCCCGCTATCCTGCAGCACCTGCTTAAAAATACCACCGGCTGTAATGATCAGTAAAATAACTGCAATGCCTGAAATCGCTTCATTCAGCCACCTGGATGTTGTGCTCACAGGTTCGCCTGCCCGTAACCCCAAATACCACATGGCAACCAGTACAGCTAAAAGCAGGGCTATGGCAGGATCGCCGATGAATACAATTGTTTTTCTTAAAAGATTATCAGCTAAAAAATTATCAGCAATAACAGCCAATGTAATTAAAATAACGGGTAGCAATCCTATTAAAAAACTGGGCAAAGCGGCAGGTAATTTTTTGCCCGCAACGGGCTCGCCGGATGAGAAAAACGATTTAATATCCACCTCAATATTTTTCAGCATTCTGCCAAGCAATGGCCCGGCCACAATTACAACTGGTACGGTAATTAGTAAGCCATAGATAAGAGTCTTGCCCATATTGGCATGAAAGGCATTCACCAAAAATGCCGGGCTTGGGTGTGGCGGCAAAAAACAATGCGTGGTGGATAATGATGCAGCCATGGGAATGGCTACATACAGCAAAGGAAGTTTTGCTTTACCGGCTATAGAAAATACCAGCGGTACCAATATCACAAAACCTGCATTGTAATAAAGCGGTATGCCAATTAAAAAGCCGGTAAGCAATACTGCCCATTGAATGTTTTTTTCTCCAAAGCCTTTTATTAAAGTGGTGGATATTTTTTCTGCTGCACCTCCGGCTTCCAGTATCCTTCCTAAAACAGCACCCAGGCAAATGATTAGTGCCAGCCCGCCTAAGGTATTGCCCACGCCGTCTTTCAGCGATTTTAAAATCGCTTCAGGACTCATGCCCAAAAATAGGCCCGACAAAATAGCAACTACCAGCAATGATAAAAAGGGGCTTACCTTTTTATAAGTTAAAAAGATCTGGAAGGCAATTGCCAGGACGATTATGGGTAACTGCATACTATTTCATTTTTAGCGGTAGCGATAATATGGCTTCTAAAGCAGGTTTGGGTTTGCCATCCCGGCTCCACAGCAATGGGTAATTGGTACGGCCGGGAATGGGATAATCGTTTTTCCAGCTCATATTATCCTGCACACCCCAAAGTGTTACCCTGGCAATTTTATCTTTTCTTTTATAAAATATCTTAAATAATTCTTCGTAACGTTTGGTGAGCAATGTTTGTACACTGTCCGGCAAACCATTAGGGTAGGGGTCTAAAAATTTTTTGAACTCCTCCAGTTGAAATTGTTTATCGGCCATTCCCTGGCCAATGATCTGCCCTTCTTTGGTAAGCGGCAGCACATCTACATCCAGTTCGGTTATCATTACTTTAACCCCGCAAGCTGCATATGCATCAATAGCAGCTTCAATATATTTTGTTTCGGGGTAATTAAGCCCCCAATGCCCCTGCATACCCACACCGTCAATGCGTATGCCTTCCTGCTGCAGCATTTTTACCATGCGGACAATGCCATCTCTTTTCGTTGGCCGCCATGCATTAAAATCATTGTAGTATAATTCTGTGTTGGGGGCAAATTCCTGGGCAAACTTAAAAGCGTATTTTACCAGCGTATCTCCGTTGCCAAAAGCTTTTACCCATGTGGTAGGCCGGTAACTGCCATCGTTATCTATTACTTCATTTACCACATCCCATGCATGTACTTTTCCTGCATATCTGCCTGCTACTGCTTTAATATGGCTGCGCAACCTTTCAATCTGTTCTTCTTTGCTGTTTGGTTTGCCATCAGCATTTGTAAAAAACCAGGCCGGTACCTGGTTGTGCCATACAAGGGTGTGCCCAATAATAAACATGTTGTTTTTTGTGCCAAAATCAACAAAAGCATCGGCAGGGCCATAATTGTATACGCCTGGTTCCGGATTTATTAATGCAGCTTTCATTACATTTTCTGCTGTAATGCTGTTGAACTGCTCAAGTACAATTTCCTGTGAACGTTTATCGGTTCCTGAAACAATAGCATTGTTTACGGCAGTGCCAAAAATAAAAGCATCTTTATAAACATCTTTCAATGTTAATGATGAGGCCGCAGCGGATGTTGCCTTTCGTGTTTGCACACAACCTGCAAAACCCAAAACGATGCTGAGTGCAAAAACTAATTTTACTATTATCTTTTTCAACTGATGTGTTTTATGCTACAGTATTTACCAATTCGCCAATTCCTGCAATAGCTATTTTTATTTCATCACCCTGTTGTAAGGTAAAGTCATTTCCCGGTACAATTCCTGTTCCCGTCATGATCAAACAACCAAAAGGAAAACTACATTCCCTGTAAACATAAGACACCAGTTCTTCAACAGTTCTTTTCATCTGGCTGATGGCAACAGCGCCTTCGAAAACAATTTCATTGTTCCTGGTGATCGCCAGTGTGATCATTGTATCGGCTGGCAAAGCTTGTTCTGTAATATAAATGCAAGGCCCTATCGCTGCACAGGCATCATAGGTTTTTGCCTGGGGCAGATACAAAGGGTTTTCACCTTCAATACTGCGGCTGCTCATATCGTTGCCAATGGTATAGCCAATTATTTTGCCTGATGAAGTAACCACCAATGTAAGTTCGGGTTCGGGTACATCCCAGGTAGAATCTTTGCGTATGTTTACTTTGGCGCCATTGCCAACAATGCGGTGTGGTGTTGCTTTGAAAAATACTTCCGGCCTTTCGGCATCATAAACTTTTGCATAAAAATCAGCTCCGCCGGATAATTTTGATTCTTCCTGCCGGCCAACTTTGCTGCGGAGATAGGTAACGCCACATGCCCAAAGTTCCTGGCTGCCAACAGGCGCCAATACATCTGCAACCAATTCCTTTTCGCCTGCCGGCAATGAAGCGATAAGCGAAGAAGCCTTTTTAAAAAGGCCGTCATCATTTATGAAAGTATCCCAGCTTTCATCTTTTAATAAAAAGAATTGCGTTTCTTTTTCAATTACAATTCCTGCTGCTGTTTTAAAAATTTTCATTTGTTTTGTTTATTGCTGTAATTAATTCTTTGTTGTATCTGACCATAGCCATTCTAAAGATTGGGGTAAAATTGAACCTGCATGTTTGCCATTGTGGCCTCCGGTGCCTTTTTCAAATTTATAATTGTAACCTTTAAATTTTAAAGCTGCTTCCAGTTGCAGGTTACTGAGCCACCAGTTGCCGTGTATATTATCGAGGTCATTGCTTCCATCCTGTATAAATATTTTAATGTCTTTTTTAGCAGCTTTACGCACAATGTCGGGGTAAACATGCCCTCCTTTAATATTGGTGAAACTCCCGTAGTGTGTCATCACTTTTTGAAAATAATCAGGCCGTTGCCATGCCGCTGTAAATGCACAAATGCCACCGGATGATAACCCGGCAATGGCATGCATTTTTGGATCATTGGAAATGTTGTACCTTTTTTTTATTTGCGGAATTAATTCTTCGATAAGAAAATTTACATAGCGGTCGCTCAACTCATCATATTCATCGCTTCTGTTTGAACTTCTGAAAGGATCTTGAGGGAACTCTTTTGATGCATGCCCAGGGTTGATGAAGATCCCGATCATTACCGGGATCCTTTTTGCGCAGATAAGATTATCAAACACGATCGGTACCCTGTAATCTCCATCTTCTTTTACATACGCATGCCCATCCTGGAAGATCATAATGGCTGTAGCTTTGGTTGAATCATATTGAACAGGTACATAGATATAATACTCCCGGAAGTTATTATACAGCTTGCTTTCAAATGTGTATTTGGTAACAGTTCCTTTGGGTACGCCATCTTTTCGTTTTGAATCGGGGCCAAGTTTATAAAGAGAATCCTGTGCAAAGCAATTGCCTGAAAAAATCAAAATAATAAGTACAGATAAATATTTTTTCATTGTGGGGCGTATGATCAGTTTCTCATTTTTAATCTTAGTATGTTCATGTCGTTGGTAATGTACATGGTTTTTTCATCGGGCGATAAGGCAATATTGGATGCGGCCTGATCGAACTTTATTTTGCCCAGAAGTTTTCCATTGCTGTTAAATATCCAGATGCCGCCGGGGCCTGTTGCAAAAACATTTCCCTGCTTATCTATTTTCATTCCATCGGGTAACCCTTTTAGAGATTTATCATAACCGGCAGCACTGTAAAATATCCTGGAAGAAACCACCCTGTCACCTTCGCCCAATTCAAATGCATACCAGTTTGGTTTTGCAGGGTCTGAACTGGCTACCAGCAGCGTTTTTTCTCCAGGTAAAAATGCAAGCCCGTTGGGCCTTGTGAGAGAATCGGTAATCAATACCACTTCTCCATTTGCTTTTACTTTATAAACACCCTGGAAGGGAATCTCTTTTTTAGGGTCGTTCATTTGTTTTTCCAAACCATAAGGAGGATCGGTAAAAAATAGTTCGCCTTTGCTGTTATACACCACATCATTCGGGCTGTTAAAGCGTTTGCCATTATACTTTCCGGCAATGGTTACATAGTTGGGTTGCGGTTTATCCAATGGTGCATCCATCCTGGCCATTTGCCTGTTGCCACACTGGCAAAGGACCAGGTTGCCGTTTTTGTCAAGCGTTAGCCCGTTCGATCCCATTTCGCCGCCCCTTGGTGTGGCATCAGTGTAGCCCGAAGGTGTTAAGTAAACTTCTTTTCCTTTTTCTTCTGTCCATTTAAAAATAGTATCCCGGGGAACATCAGAAAATAGCAACATCTTATGTTTCTCAATCCAAAGCGGGCCCTCGCTCCAGTCCAGGCCTTCAGCAATGATCTCCGCTTTTGCAGATGTATCTAAGATTGCATCTAATGCTGCATCAATCCGTTCTATGCTGCCTGTTGTTTTATATTTTCCCATAGCTTCACTTGGGGTTCTTTTATTATTACAGGTGCTTGCCACTGTTATAAAACAAAGCGTTAATAATATTTTCATTGGCAAATTTTTATTATCAATGAGAGTCTCTCGTTACTTCCGAACCCGAACTTCCCTGCAAAAAATCAAGATCAGCGCCTTTGTCTGACCCCATTACATGTTTGATATACATACTAACGTAACCACGGGTGGCAGCAGGTTTTGGCATTTGCCATACTGCTCTTCTTTTTTCCAGTTCTTCATCCGTAACATGTAAGTGTAATTTTCTTTGAGCTACATCCAGTTCGATCATGTCGCCATTTTGAACCAGCCCAAGCGTGCCTCCGATAGCCGATTCCGGCGATACATGCAATACGGCGGTACCATAAGCAGTGCCGCTCATCCTGCCATCAGAAATGCGGACCATGTCTTTAATCCCTTTCTCTAATATTTTTTTAGGTAAAGCCATGTTGCCAACTTCCGGCATGCCGGGATAACCAACGGGGCCAACATATTTTAATACCATTACACAGTTTTCATCAATATCCAGTTCGGGATCATCAATCCGTGCATGATAATCTTCAATGCTTTCAAACACTACAGCTCTTCCCGTGTGTTTCATTAACGCAGGTGTGGCCGCAGAAGGTTTTATCACCGCACCGTTTTTTGCCAGGTTGCCTTTTACTACAACGCAGCCTGCTTCGGGGATGAATGGTTTATTGTAGGATGCAATTACATCTTCGTTATAACAATCTGTATTGCCGGCAATATTTTCATGATGATTTTTACCGGTGACGGTGATAACATTTTTATGCAGTTTGTCTTTTAATTCGTTTAAAATAACGGGGAGCCCGCCGGCATAATAAAAATCTTCCATCAGGTATTTTCCCGAAGGCATCAGGTTTAGCAGGAGTGGGATCTTGCTTCCCAACGTATCAAAATCATCCAGGCTAATATCCACGCCAATCCTTCCTGCAATAGCTGCCAGGTGAATGATGAAATTGGAAGAACCGCCAACAGCAGCATTTACCATAATGGCATTTTCAAAAGCTTCCCTGGTAAGTACTTTGTCAATAGTGAGGTTTTCTTTTACCATTTCAACTATTCTCCGGCCACTAAGTTGCGCCATTTGTTTTTTTCTTGAATCAGCAGCAGGTATAGCAGAAGCGCCCGACAAAGTAAGCCCCAATGATTCTACCATACATGCCATAGTGCTTGCGGTGCCCATTGTCATACAATGGCCGATACTGCGGCTCATGCAGCTCTCTGCAAACTCACATTCTTCAGCAGTCATCTTTCCCATCTTCATGTCTTCATCAAATTTCCATACATGGGTACCGCTGCCAATGGTTTGCCCTTTATACCTGCCGTTAAGCATGGGGCCTCCCGGCACAACAATGGTAGGCAGGCCTACACTTGATGCACCCATTACTGTTGACGGCGTGGTTTTATCGCAGCCTGTTAATAGTACAACACCATCAATCGGGTTGCCACGAATTGATTCTTCGGTATCCATGCTGGCTAAGTTTCTAAAAAGCATGGCCGTTGGTTTCAGCAATGTTTCGCCCAGGCTCATAATAGGAAACTCTAAGGGAAAGCCGCCTGCTTCAAGCACACCACGCTTTACCATTTCGGCATGTTCACGAAAATGGGCATTGCAGGGCGTTAGTTCACTAAACGTATTGCATATGCCAATTACCGGCCTGCCATCAAACATATCTGTTGGCATGCCCTGGTTCTTCATCCAGCTACGATAAATAATTCCATCTTTATCTTTTCGGCCAAACCAATCCTGGCTCCGTAATTTCCTGCTCATCTGATATTGTGTTTATAAGTTTTTATTCATTTTACGTCAAACTAAATCTATGTCTTTGTTAGATATTTCTCCATTGACCAACCGGGAAATGTTTAAAATATTTTTATTTTTTAACTCTGCCGGTAATAACGCTTGCGGCATATTTTGAAAACAAACAGGCCTGGTAAAGCGATAAATGGCAGCAGTGCCTACTGAAGTGGATCTGCTGTCGGTAGTAGAAGGGAAGGGGCCGCCATGTACCATTGAACTGCATACTTCCACACCTGTTGGAAAACCATTGATAACAATTCTTCCGGCTTTTTGCTCCAATATATCCACCAGCTCTTTATAATCTGTCAATTCTTCAGCTGTGCCATGAATGGTAGCTGTAAGGTGCCCTGAAAGGTTTGCAGCAATATCCAGCATTTCTTTTTTGGTGTTGACAGGGATTACAATGCTTGCAGGGCCAAATACTTCTTCGCTTAATTGCGGATTATTGTTGAAGGTAGTGACAGTTGCTTCAAGTAAAACCGGAACGGCAATATCTGTTGCGCCATCTGCATGAGCACCTGAAACCGCCAGTTGATGAACTCCCTCTGTAGCCAGCTGTTGCTGTATGCCGTTTTTAAAAGCATTTAAAATATAGGGTGCAAGCATAACGCCACCGGTTGTTTTTTCAAAAGCAATTTTAAGAGAATCAGTAAAACCCTCATCGGTTTTTTGATGTATCAACATACCAGGGTTGGTACAAAATTGCCCAACACCAAGTGTTACCGATGTTGCATAAGCTGCAGCGATTTCATTACCCTGTTCTTTCATGGCCCGGGGTAAAATAAAAACAGGATTAGTGCTGCCCATTTCTGCATATACAGGAATAGGGTCGGGCCTGCTTACAGCAATATCGTATAATGCTTTGCCTCCTTTGTATGAACCGGTAAAGCCTGCAGCTTTTACCAATGGATGTTTTACAAGTTGCACACCCGTGTTAATATCATTATCGAACAGCAAGGAAAAAACACCATCGGGCATATTAGTTTTACGGGCAGCGTTTTGTATTGCCTTGCCAACAATAGCAGAAGTGGCTGGGTGAGCGGGGTGGGCTTTTACGATCACCGGGCAACCTGCTGCCAGTGCAGAGGCGGTATCGCCACCAGCAACAGAAAATGCCAGCGGAAAATTACTGGCGCCAAAAACAACCACAGGCCCGATGCCCGTTTGCATAAAACGAAGATCGGGTTTTGGTACTGGTGCCCTGTCGGGAAGGGCAGTATCTATTCTTGCATCTACCCATGACCCTTCTTGTAATAATGAAGCAAACATTTTTAACTGGTTAACAGTTCGCATTTTTTCTCCTTCAATTCTCGCTGTTGGCAAACCGGTTTCGCTGCAGCAAACAGTTACCAGTTCATCGCCGGTGTTTAACAGTTCATCTGCTATTGCAGTTAAAAAACCTGCTTTTTCAATTCCTGTTTTTTTTCTGTATGATTGAAATGCTGCTGCCGCTTTTTCAACCGCCAGGTTTATTTCGGCAGTGGTAGCTGCATAAAAAGCATATTCGTTAGCAGATGCTGTTACCGGGTTGTAAGAATAAAATACTTCGCTTCCCGATGCAGAATAATCAAACCCGATGATATGTTGCTGTTGTTTCATTACAATTCTTTCTTTTGTTTTCTAAGGATAATATGGTAAAAGCTTTTTAAAAAGACCTGATGTAGAAACAAAAGGCCTTATTAACTATGAGAAAACTACGCTATTAAATTTTAAGGAGTATCCCAGAATACTCTTACGGTCAATTTATCGCCACCAATGGCTGCTGAAGCAGCCTGGTAATTGGCTGTGTTTGCAGATGATTCCGCATCTGGATAAGTCAGCCTTCTAACAAAGCCGCCATTTAATTTGTTATTGAAAAGATTAGGGCTTAGCAAAGGATAACCGCTTCGTCTGAAATTAGCAAATGCTTCAGTTCCGTTCCTCAGGTTAACGATCCAGTATTGTGTGTTAATGAGTTTAAGCGCATCTGCTGGGTTGTATAAAATTGACGGATGATTTATATACGCATTAACCTCCGAACCAGAAACAGTTGAAGTGCCTGGATAGAGTGCATATGTTGCTATATCTGCCGCTATAGCATTTTCGTAATAGGTTTTTGCAGCAGCGTCGCCTCCGGTGATCCAGCCTCTCTTTGCAGCCTCTGCTAAAAGCAGGGAAGTGGATGCATAGGTTACATAAAAATCAGGAGCAGCAGGCGAAGCTACCGTCCATACATTCATTTGTGAATAGTTCAAGCCGCCCGACCTGGCACCTCTGTAAGGGCTGCCAACTGCTGTGATCTGTGCATCTGTTACACCAATAGGTACACCATACTGATTGGCTAAAACAGTATCGGGATTGGGTGTAGCTGCAACATTGCCCGGATTGGGAAAATTAGCCAGTATGAACCTTCCACGGGGATCGTTAGTTGACTTTAATTGGTTGACAAAGGGCTCTGCGGCATAGTTAAACTGTGAGAAATTTCGTAATGCTGCGTTATCAAGTTCTGTAAAAATTGTTCCGTCGTATTTAACAAAAGCATTATCAGCGTTAGATGCCATTACGCCACCCGCAAATGCTTCAGCAACTATTGCCTGTGCTTTTGACGGGCTAACTTTCGAATAGCGCATTCCCAGCCTTAGTAACAATGAATAGCCCAGTTTTTTCCACTTTGCTACCTGGTCTGCTGCATTTGAAGTTTTAACAGAGGGTTGGGCGTTTGCTCCATAAAAAAGATCAGCAGAAACATAATCTCCGGACGGATTTAATGCAGCTATTGCTGCTTTTATTTCTTTATACAGGTCATCATAAATGGCTGCATCGTCATCATACTTAGGATAGTAGATCGCATCGCTGATGGCCCTGCCTGCTTCCGAATAAGGAACATCCCCGTAAGCATCAACCAATCCCATGAATGTCTGGGCTTTCCAGATGCGGAGCATGCTGAGTAAATTAACACGGGTAGTACTGGATCCCAGTAAATTTATTGCCTGAACGAAGTTTTTAACAGGCGGAAAATTGTTAGGCGAACCATTCGGGTTGTTTGCGCCTATAGCATACGATTGATCCCATTTGGGAATACTGATCCCATCTATATCTTCATTAAAATTAAAACCAACATTTGCTCCCGTATTATACGGCACTACAAATTGTTGAACAATTGTATGCTCTGCTGTCCAGGTTCCTAAATGGGTACGTTGCGATCCGGAAAATAAAAGAGCAGGATCAACTGAATTGGCAGCATAAGGGTTAGTGTTTATCTCTTCAAAATCTTTATCGCATGATGCAAACACAAAGGCAGTGCTTACAAGTATAAATCGTTTTATGATCTTTATCATGGAATTAAAATTTAACGTTTAAAGTAATATTGTAATTACGTGTGGTTGGCAATGCAGAATTTTCATAGCCGGCCCTCACATCTCCTGATGATTGTATAGCTTCAGGATCGAGGCCTGGCAGATCTTTGTACAAGATGGCCACATTGCGGCAAGAGGCTGACAACACTAATCCTTTAGTGTATTTAAGTACCGGTACTTTTTTTATAAGGTTCGAAAAATTATAGCTTAAAGAAATATTTCTAAGCTTTACGAAATCAGATTTAAATATAAAGGGGTCGCCAATCTGCAGGTTCCTGTAATCGGTATAAAACGTTTGTAAACCATTACCCGCAACCGTAATTACGGTAGTGTTTGGTAATCCCGAACTTTCATAAACCGCGGGGAAAATCAATCCGCCTTCACGGCCTGCCAATGATAATTTAGAATGCCCCTGCCTGGTCATGTTGAGCAGGGTAGAAGATAGCACGGTACCGCCAAATTTATAATCAACATGTACCTGGAGGCTGAAGTTTTTGTAGGTTAATGTATTATTCCAGCCTCCGGTAAATTTAGGAATAGAACTTCCCACCGGCATAAAACCGTTACCAACCGGGCCCCCTGTCGACTCAAGCAAACGGCCATTGTCACCTACAACAATTTGGCCTTTCGCATTTCTTCTGTAGGTCCTGGTATATAACTGGTTCATTCCAAGCCCTTCTGTATATCTTATTTCTCCTAAAAACTCATTACCGGTTCCGTTGAAATATAGCAATAACCTGCTTCCACTGGGCGTACCAACATTTAAAACTTTTGTTTTAAGATAAGCATTGTTCCAGGATGTAGTCCAGCTAAACTTATTATTTTGTATTGCCTTAAATTCAATATTTGTTTCAAAGCCACTGTTCTTTAAGGATGCAACATTTTGTTTAAAAGCGGTATATCCCGAAGCGCTGGATAATACAGCATCTACTATTTGCGCCTTTGTAAGTTTGTCATATGCTGCAACATCCAGCATCAGCCTGTTTTTAAACAACCTCAGCTCAAGCCCTATTTCTTTTTCTGTTACTGTAAAAGGTGCTATCAAAGGGTTGGGTACATTATTGCCATTAACGCTTGCCAGGGTCTGGTTATTAAAAGGGCTTTGATTGTAAGTGTAGGTTAATACACCTTCGTAAGGGCCTACACCGGCGTTGCTGCCCACCTGCGCCCAGGAAGCTCTTAGTTTACCAAAGGAAAGCCAGTTTACTTTTTTCATCAATTCTGAGAAAATAAAACTACCGGATACAGAAGGATAGAATTTACTGTTATTGTCGGGGTTTAATACGGAGAACCAGTCGTTTCTGCCGGTGAAGTTCAGGTACATGAAACCTTTGTATCCAACTTCTGCTACACCATAAAGCGAGTTGGTGCGGCTTTTGGAATACCCATAAGCCTGCGTTTTAACAGTTCCGTTAGGAATTGAATACAGGTTAGGGCCACTGAAATTAGTGGCACTCTGGCTAGGGTTTTTAAATTCAGATCTCAATGTGTTTCCTCCAAAACTTGCATCGAACGAAAACTTTTTAAACACTTTGCTTGCGCCGATTAAAAAATCAGCATTTATATCTGTTGAAATTACCTGGTTTAAATTGTAACTGCCCCGGTATGTACCATCGTTGTTGGTAAGTACTTCGGAACCTGTACCATTCAGGGTATTCCATTCTGCAAAATTATCTCCGCGGTCATAGTTGAACCTGCCTTGAGCAAACAGCCAGTTGGTAATGTCATAACGCAAAGTAACTGTTCCCAGTAATCGATTCCTGTCTTCCTTATATTTTTGGCCTTTTTGCAAAGTGTAATAAGGATTGTTAACTGTGCCCAGGAACCCGCTGGTTTTCCACTCGGCACCGGCAGCATTTACAGCATGGTCTCTGTAAGCTTCTATTGGAGTAGAAATAGGCAGCCTGTTAAAAAAGTTTACGGCACCATCGCCTTGCGTACCTATTTGCGGAGGGTTTATGTAATCTTCATCAGCGTAATTAACGTTTAATAAAAGTTTTAGTTTTTGAGCAAACGTTTGGTTTACACCAATGTTGAAAATTTTTCTTTTATAATCATTACCAGGTACAATACCATTTGCATCTGTAGTTGAGATAGATACCCTGAAACTTCCATTTGCACCGCCTGCAGATAATCCTAACGTGTTGGTGAAATTTGTTCCGGTCCTTAAGAAATCGAAAAGTTGATAAGGATGAGCAGAGTAAGGCCTCATTTCTCCATCAAAATTAATGGTTGGCTGACCATCTAATTTTGCACCCCAGCCAAACTGGCCGTTTGCCTGTACCTGCCCTGCTGTAGTAAATTTAACGCCACCCTGGCCTTGGCCATATTCGGTTTGTACAATCTCGTCCATAAAATTGAGGGCTTGCGAACTTGTATAGCTGGTTGTAAAATCTATTCCAATACCCTGGTTTTTTTGGCCGGATTTGGTTGTAATGATTATTGCACCACGGGCTGCCCTTGAGCCATAAATTGCAGCAGCAGCAGCACCTTTCAGCACTGTCATGCTTTCTATATCATCAGGATTGATATTGGCGAGGTTATCCCCACGGTCACGTTGTTGCCCCCCACCATCAGCAAACCTGGCACCTTGGTCTAAGGGCAGGCCATTAACTACAATCAGGGGCGAATTATCAGCTCCTGCAAAACCAACCTGTCCACGCAAACGAATTTGGTTACTGGCGCCTGCGCCTGCAGCCGGGGGAGTAATATTCAACCCGGAGACCTTGCCTTCAAGCGACTCCATAACATTGGTAGTCCTGTTTGTTATCAGCTCATCAGTTTTAACAGATGTAGTGGCGTAGCCCAGTTTTTTAGCTTCTTTTTTTATGCCCAGTGCCGTTACAACAACAACTGTCATATCCTTATCAATGGCTGTTAATGCAACATTTATGTGTGTTTTGGAACCAACAACAGCTTCCAGGGTTGCAAAGCCAACAGAGCTGAAGACTAAAACTGCCTTTGGCCCGGCATTGATACTGTACTGGCCATTAGCATCTGTAAACGTTCCGGTGTTAGCATCTTTTATAGCTACAGAAACATTTGGGATACCCTTTCCTGTAACATCTGATACTTTGCCCGTAATGTTCTGGGCAAAGGATGTATTGAAAAAGAGCATAAGAAATAAACAAAATAAAAACAGGCGGGTTATGCCGGGCGAAAATGCCCGATGCAATTTTTTCTTCATAAAAGCAAGTTAATAGGTTAAAAAATTTTCGGCTGTAACAGCTGGTTTTTTTTATACTCTACAAAATAGGAGAACTTAATTGTAAAAAACTTCCATTAAAAAACGCCGTTCGATTTTGTACAAATGGTATATTTAATATTGGTATTTTAGAACGTCAATAAGGAATGCCATATGAACCAGTTTTTTCTTCAGCAGGGGAGTTCTAAAGAACTGGAGCAATTTGCTCACATTATTGAGTATGGTATGCAAAAGAATAATCCTACCCAGGTTGCGGTAGCTGATGAAGGCAATAAAAACTGCCTGCGTATTTTTTATATTTTGGAAGGCAGATTTGAGTGGACCATAAATAACAGTGATTATATCCTTTATCCCGGCGATCTGGTAGTGATACAGCCCGGGTGCAAATTCAGCCGCCGGCCTGGTGTTTTGGATATAGGAAAGCTTTGCTGGATATTTATTGAATTGGAAAAAACAAAATCCCTGGAAGTATTAATGTTAGGCAAGTGGAGCAGCTTTCCGGTGAATGAAATACTTACAATTGGTAAAATATTCCGGTTGTGCAATACGCCGGTAATATCCCGTGTAAAAGAAGCCGAACGTATACTTAATGGTATTCGCCATGAACTGTTTTACCAACAGGTTGGTTATGTTACACGGGTAAATCAACTGATCGATGAATTGATCATACTGCTGGCACGTAAGCTTACGTTAGAAAATAATACACACCGTGATTTTCCCAGGTCTTTTTTAAACCTGGAGCAGGCTTTAAGGCAAAACTTGTCCCATCAATGGACGGTAGAAGAAATGGCTGCACTGGTAGGGCTTGGTACAACAACCTTTACCGAAAAAGTAAAAAACTATTCTGGGTTTACGCCGTTGAATTATTTAATTACGATACGTATTTCCGAAGCAATTAAATTACTGAAACAAAATAATAGCAGTGTAACAGATATTGCTTTGGATGTAGGCTTTTATTCATCACAGCATTTTTCAACAACTTTTAAAAAATTAACAGGCTCAACGCCAAGTGCATTCAGAAAAAAAAATATTTCCAATGAGCAAGATTAAATATGGTAATAAAGATTGTGTTATTACAATCGAACTCGGCACCAATGCTGTACGTGTTTTTGCATTTGATATAACCGGCAATTTAATTGGCTCCGCCAAGGGCGCCTATCCAAGTTTTCATCCCCAGGCCGACTATAGTGAGCAGGATCCGGAACAATTGTTTATTACCATGTTGTATGTATTGAAAAATTTTCTTACAGAAAAAGTGCACGCAGAAAAATACAGCGTTGTCAATATCTGTTTTAGCGCTTCCATGCATAGCCTGGTGGCTATAGATAAATTTGGTGTGCCGCTCGGCAATGCCATAACATGGGCTGATAACAGGGGCAAACATGAGGCAGATGAGTTGAAAAAAAATATCATTGGCAAAACGATCTACCAGGCAACAGGTACGCCGCTGCATCCTATGTCGCCACTGGTAAAAATTGTATGGCTAAAAAACAGGGACCAGGAAAGGTTTAAAAAAACGCATAAATTTTTATCTATTAAAAGCTACATCATTCAACAGCTAACGGGCGAATATGTGATAGATTACAGCATTGCATCTGCAACAGGCCTGTTTAATATCCATCGTCTTACATGGGATAATGATGCGTTGGCTTATGCAGGGATTACCGCAGCCAAACTGCCTGAACTGGTATCCGTCTTTCATTCCTCAGGAAAATTACGAAAGGAATACCAGACATCTTTAGGCCTGTCTTCCAGCACAAAGATCATCACAGGGTCAAGTGATGGTTGCATGGCAACACTGGGTGCCGGCGTTTGGGGAGAAGAAAAAGCAACCATAACTATTGAGGATAGTGGCGCCATGAGGGTAGTAGGTACAAATATTTTAAAAGATGAGAAGCAACGGTTTTTTAATTATGTACTTACAAAAGGATACTATGTAAGTGGCGGGCCTACCAACAGTGGGGGTGTTATTTTTGAATGGTTTGCCAACCAGTTTGGAGAATTTAAATATGCGTATGATATAGAAAACTGTATAGAGGAATTAATTAATGACGCATCTAAAGTAAATGCCGGATCAGACGGCCTTTTATTTTTGCCTTACCTGTTGGGCGAAAGAGCACCGATATGGAATGCAAATGCACGGGGTGTTTATTTTGGCATGAATATTAATCATGAGCGAAAACATTTTATACGTGCAACTATTGAAGGCATACTCTATGAAATATATAGCATTGGAAAAACTTTGGAAGAGCACCGGAATATAAAAAGCCTTTCGGTAAATGGAAGTTTTGCAACTATACCTTTCTGTTCTCAAATCATAGCCGACATGTTTAATAAGCCGGTAGGTATCAGCAAAAACAATAGCAGTGTAGGGTTGGGGGCATTTTTGTTAAGTGCTACCGATATGGGCCTTTATAAAAACCTGGATGAGGCAGCAAAAAGCGTTGAATTTTCAGAAACATTTAAGCCCAACAAACAAAATAATGCTTTGTATAAAAAGTATGGCGATATTTTTAAAAGGCTAAGTACAAAGTTTAATGCCGAGTTTGAAGAAATTGCCAGCCTGCAGCAAAAGAATGAATTGTAATCCGCTTTTTGTAAAATGATTTGATCCAATACAGATGGTTTTAAAAAGCCTTATTCCTTAGGAACGATCACTCTCTTTCCACTGTGCATTGCTTCATAAATAGCTGTAATGATCTTTACATCTCTTCTTCCCATTTCTCCCGGTACAATGGTGGGGCGGTTGTTTTTTACCGCAAGGGCAAATTCATCCATCTGTTTTGCCTGTTGAGACATAGGTTGATATTCGATTATACCTGTAGATGTTTTCCCTTTAAGGCCTGAATAATTAAAGGATGGCTGTAATTCGAAAAATCCATTTTCGGCTTCAGCTTTCAGGTAATTTAAACTATCGGTATAACTTGTTTTACATTCAGCAATAAGCCCTGTTGGCATTTCCATCTGGAAAGAAAGTGTTTCTTCTATATCAATAAATTTTTCCTTGTCGGATATTGGGGCAGATTGTGCAGTTACGGCAACCGGTTCTAAGCCTGTGGTATAGCAAACCCCCTGCAGGCAATAGATACCAAGATCCATTAAAGGCCCGCCGCCTGCTATTTTTTTATCCAAACGCCAGATACCTTTTTGTGCTTTAAAACCAAAACCGGCAGACAATTTTGTTATGTTTCCGAATATTTTTTTTGAGCCAAGCCTGGCCATCTCTAAATTATAAGGATCAAAATGAAGGCGATAACCGATGGATAGCATTTTGCCTGCTTTTTTACAGGCAGCAATCATCCTGTCGCAATCTTCAACAGTTATGGCCATAGGCTTTTCACAAGTAACATGTTTGCCGGCCTGTGCGGCACGGATGGTAAATTCTGCGTGCATATTGTTTGGTAATACCACGTAAACAATATCAATATCAGCATTGTCTTTTATGTTGTCGTAATTTTCATAATTGTAAATATTTTTTTCAGGTATATTGTATTTCTCTTTCCATAGCTGCGCTTTTGATGGAGTGCCCGTTACTATACCCGCCAGGTAGCAATGCTCTGTTTGTAGCAATGCAGGAGCCAACTGGCCGGTAGCATAGCCTCCCAGGCCCACAAGTGCTACTCCTAATTTTCCGTCTTTTTTATTTTTTTCAGGCATTGATGCTGGTTTATTTTGGTTGTTGAATTTAAGGCCTGCTGAAAGTATAGGAATACTTAAACCCGCAAGCCCTATATTGTAAATAAACTTCCTTCTTGATTGAGCAGTTAATTTGTTTGGGGCTGACATGTTTTTTCATTTTTATTTTATAGATGAAGAACAATTACAAAACGGTTTTGAATCTATTTATTAAATTCGGATAGGTTGTTTATTCATCAAAAACTGAAATAATTCCGACGAGTAAGCATCAATAAACCTGATGATATTGGTATCATCAAATTCTTCTTTTTTGTGCATAGTTGTTATGGCTATACATTTCATTCCGGCTTGTAATGCAGCTTCCGTTCCTTTTGGCGAATCTTCAAATACGAGGCAATCGGCAGGATCAATATGTAATCTTTCTGCGCATTTAATAAATGTTTCTGGGGCCGGCTTGCTGTTCAGTACATCTTCTGCGCCTACAATGGCCTGGAAATAATGCTGCAGGTTTAATCCATCCAGCACAAAATCAATATTGTACCTGATGGCTGCCGATCCAATTGCCATTTGAATGCCGGCTGCATGAGCATCTTTTAAAAATGAGGCCAACCCGTTTATAAGTTTTAAATGCGGGCGGTAATTTTGTTGATAAGCAGTTTCTTTTTCAATACTCATTTTGTTTTTTTGATCAGTATTGTAACGTCCTGGAAAAATACGCTCGAGTAATTCATCGTTTTTGCCATAGCATTGCAATTTTGTCTCTTCGAGTGATATAGAAGATCCAAGTTCATTCAGGATTTTATGCCATGCATTGATGTGGTATGACATGTCATCGATCATTGTTCCATTCAGATCAAAAAGAAAAGCCTTGTATTGATTCATTGGTTTGTATTTCGTTTTTTATTTTAAATATCAGCGTATTTGCAGGTAGCCGCTAACTGTATTACTGGTTGTTTTGTTACTTATGCCAGGCTGCCCACCGCCAATACTGATCATGATCTTACCTTTTGGCTGAAATAATTTTCCCTGTTCATCTGTTAAGGATAATTGTTCCGGTGATAACCTGAAGGAAATGATCTTGCTTTCACCCTTGTTTATAGTTATGCGCTGAAAGCCTTTCAAGGACTTTATTGCAGAACGGATCTCTTTATTTTGATTAGAGACATATAGTTGAACTACTTCTTCACCATCCCGGTTCCCGGTATTGGTAACCCTTATACTAACTGTGATGTCTTTCCCGGTTTTAACTGTAGCAGGAATTACCAGGTTATCATAAGTAAAACTGGTATAACTTAAACCATATCCAAATGGATACAATGCATCGCCTTTAAAATAACGATAGGTACGGTTTGCCATGGAATAGTTGCTAAAACCGGCAAGGTCGTTATCGCTTTTATAAAAAGTTACCGGCAGGCGGCCTGCGGGATTGTAATCGCCAAACAGCACATCTGCAAGTGCAGTACCGGCAGCCTGGCCACCATACCAGGCATTTACAATGGCGGGAATATTTTCAGATTCCCAGGGTGTAGCAATTGCACTGCCTGTCATCATTACAAATACTACCGGTTTGCCGGTGCTTTGCAGTTTTTTCATCAACGCTGTTTGAACTGCCGGCAATAGGATAGAGGTTCTGTCTCCTCCATAAAAGCCAGGGTAATTAACCTGCATTTCCTCTCCTTCAAGTTGCGGAGAGATACCACCGACAAATACAATTGCATCAGCATCTTTGGTGCTTTCCAATAACCTGTTATAATTGGTTTGCTCAAAATTTCCCGTGCTCAGCCTCACGTTTGCCTTGCCTTCTCCCTGCCAGTATTCCAATACTATTTTATAAGCCACATCTTTCTTCGTTTCCAGCTTGTAAGTTCTGGCACCCCAGCGGTTCCGCTGCCATGCGTTCAATACTTCTTTGTCGTTTATTAATAAGCGGTAGCCATCATCAGCTTCAATTTCAAAAGTTGTGTAACCATCAGTGGCAGCCGTAAAATTGGTGGAGTACCTCGCTGAAAAATTACCTGCTGTGATATTGCCAATAACATTCTGACCTTCCTGCCAGGAATGATCTATTTTATTTTCTGTTCTTACCGCCGCAGGTTCATCCTTGAGTTCTTTATTATTAAAATACTCCGCCTTAAAACCTGGTTTATTTTCAAATGAACACTGGCTGCTGATGTCTGTATAACTCAGCAGGGTATCATTGGTATAGTTAACAGCTTTTTCATACACTACTTCAACATTATTGCCCAGTTTATTTTTAATACCTGCAAGTGCTGTAACTACTTCAGACGGTGTGCCATTATAGTTACCCAGCACAGCAATAGCGTTATCGGCATTGGGCCCAAGTACAATGATCTTTTTTATTGTTTTACTAAGCGGCAAAGTATTATTATCATTTTTAAGCAGCACGATCGATTGTTGTGCCATCTTTAATGCATGTGCTTTATGTTCTGCACTTTCCAAAACAGAAGCAGGAGTTTGTGCATACTTCACCATAGATACAGGATCGAACATGCCAAGGCGATACCTGATCATAAAAAGGCGTTTTAAGGAAATATCCAGTTGTTGCTCTGTGATCAATTTATTTTTTACAGCATCAATCAGCGTTTTATAAACCGTTTGCCCGCATTCCACATCTGTTCCATGCATTACAGCATCAACTGCAGAAGTTATAGGATCGGGATGTGTTTTATGAAATTTATAAAAATCATCTATTGCCCAGCAATCTGATGTTACATAACCGGAAAACTTCCATTGTTTGCGTAGTATGTCATTCATTAGCAGGTCGTTGCCGCAGCATGGTTTCGTATTTACGGCATTATATGCACACATTACCCCGGCAACTTTTGCATTAGTTACCAGTTCTTTAAATGCAGGCAGGTAAGTGTCCCATAAATCGTAAGTTGAGGGGTCAAAATTATCAACATGCCTCGAAGGTTCGGGGCCGCTATGAACTGCAAAATGTTTGGCACACGCTGCAGCTTTCAGGTATTTGGGATCATCGCCCTGCAGCCCACGTACAAAAGCCCTTCCCATCATGGCAGTAAGAAATGGGTCTTCACCATAAGTTTCCTGTCCACGGCCCCAGCGGGGGTCACGAAAGATATTGATGTTAGGGGTCCAGTAAGTAAGCCCGAGATAACGTTCATTGGTGCGGCCCAGTTCAATAGCTTTGTTGTGAACAGCGCGGCCTTCCAAAGCCGAATAATCAGCCATGCGTTTCAGCGAGTTGGTATCCCAGGTAGCTGCCATACCAATAGCCTGCGGATATACGGTTACTTTAAAAGGAGTTCTGGCAACACCGTGCAATATTTCGTTCCACCAATCGTAGGCAGGAATGCCCAGGCGTGGAACTGCAGGTGTTGCATTCAGCATCTGTGCTACTTTTTCTTCCAGTGTCAGGCGGCTAACCAGATCATTAACCCGTTGTTCAAACGAGAGTTTGGTATTCCACATTGGAAGTGCCCTGTAATCAGTTTGTGCATGTGCTTTTTTGCCAAAGAATAGTGCAGCCGCGATTACTGCCACTTTAAACGCTCTGTTCATCAATCACCTGTTTTATACGGTTCAAAAAATTATTTAACTATTGTTTCCGGGGGGCCCAGGTAACTTTGTTTTACATTGCCAAAATCTACTACCAGTTTTTGTAAAACCACGCCCGGGCTTACCATCCAGTATTTTAAGATATGCTTGCCCGGTTGCAATATTTTGTGTTTTGTGGTTTTGATGATGATATTATTTGCCACCCAGTTTCCCCAGGTTCTTACATTATTGTCTTCTTTATTTATAGCAATGGTTTGCGGCAATTCATCATCAACCGAAATGGCATACTGCAACCCGGTTTCTGAATTATGGAAATTTAATGTAGGGGAGAAGTAAGCATTGATCTTAAAAGTATCGGAACTGTAGGTATAAAATTCATACTGCAGATGGGCTGAATTGCCACCGGCAATTTGATTGGCTGCAGTAACAGGAAAAGAAGTTATAGAAGATCCTTCTCTTCCATGATCGGGAAGGATCTTCCATTGTATATTATTTGCATTAATGGCTTTTGTAAAATGAGATGCACCGATAGATACAACTCCGTCAAGTTCATAAAAAAGGTTCCGGTTATTTTTTTTGTGTATCGAATAGGCCCTTACGGCAGTATCTGTTATTGGCCGTTGATCAATAACTGAATCAATTGGAACATATTTTACATCAGGCATTTTTTGTTTTGCCGGTTGTTGCCAGTACGTATAACCAATATGAGTTTGGTCCATCATGTGGTTCCATTTGCCATTGTTTAACTGGTTGTATTCAATAGAGATCAGGGAGTCTTTGACATAAAGTTCTTTTACCTTTTCGCCATAGTCATTGGCAACTGCATATTTGTTTTTATAAGCCTGCCTGTTTAATGATGCCTGGTAGTAAAGCTCATTCAGGTTAGCGCAGGCTTTTACCGGGTGCAATACTAATTGAAAATATGCGGGGCGATAATCAGCAGGTAAGGCTTCGTTAATTTTTTCAGCTTTATATAACAGGCCATTGTATTCATTTACAACTCTTGCAGCCTCATTGTAATTTTCAAGGCTATACGTATTCGCATCCAGTAACTCAGGCTTTCTTCTGCTGTTAAATTTTGAATATGTTGAGATGATAGCAGCTATCTCTTTTGCATGCGGTTTGCCAAACTGCGCAGCTGCCCAATCTTCAGTATATTTTTGCAGATCTTCCGCACCAATTTTCTCAGGGTTCCATGCATAATCCAGGAAAAAAGAGATCGGGAATTCCATAGGTTTGATATCTCCCACATTTACGATCCATATATTCCTTACGTTGTATTCGTATGCCAGGTGCATTTGTTCCCACACCCGTGGAATAGCATTTGTATTTACCCATTTATAATTTCGTGGGCCGCCTACATAATCAAAGTGGTAATAAATTCCGTAACCGCCTTTCCTGGGTGGTTCATGTAATTTGGGCAGCCTCCGGATATTGCCCCAATTATCATCGCATAGTAAAAGCGTTACATCATCGGGCACCCGCATGCCCTTATCGTAATAGTCCTGTACTTCTTTATACAATGCCCAAAGCTGTGGCGTTTCAGCAGCAGGCTTACCGGTTACTTCTTCGATGATGCTGCGCTGGTCTTTTACAATTCTCTCCAGCAGGGTAGTGGCAGTGCCTGCAGTCATGGGCATATCTCCATCGCCTCTCATGCCAATGGTAATAATGCTTTCGTGCTGCCCCATATTCCGGATCCCTTTTTTCCAGAATGACTTTAAGTTGGTTTCATTACTGTCATAATCCCATTTGCCTGTTCCATATCGTTTCCATTCCTGCTGCGAACGGAGCATTGGTTCATGATGCGATGTACCCATAACAATGCCCCATTCATCGGCTTTTACAGGGTTTAATGTATCATCGTCGTTAAATGCATTGCCCCACATAGCGGGCCACAGGTAATTGCCTTTCAATCTCAAAATAAGCTCAAATATTTTTTCGTAAACCTGGTGGTTAACGCCACCAAATTTTTCTTTTGCCCAGCCGGAAAACGCAGGTGCTTCATCATTGATAAAGATGCCCCGGTATTTTACTTTTGGTGCATCAGTAACAGATACACCGCTTTTAACGTAGATGTCTTTTTTCTTTTTCACCGGTACATCTGCCCACCAGTACCAGGGCGATACACCTATTTGTTTGGACAACTCAAACACACCATAAGCAGTGCCTCTCCTGTCGCTGCCCGAAATTACCAACGCAGCCTCAATATTTTTATCGGGTTTGTTTATGGTTTGTATGGAATACGCTTCCCATTGCTTTCCGGGAGATTTTATTTTGGTAAGTTTGAGCCACGCAGTAATTAATGATGACCTTTCTGCACTGCCAATAACAATTACATTTTTTGCCAGGGAAGAAATGCTGTTTGTGATACTTATTTTTTTGCCGGTTACCATTTCAATATCGGCCTGCAATAATTCGGCAGATTTTTTTACCAGTGCAAAATCATTTGCATCAACATAAATAACTGCTTCTTTTATGGAAAAAGAATTCGGCAGCTTGTTTTCAGAAATTATTTGTTGAGCTGCTACATGAATGGTGCAACATGTCAATAACACGAAAAATAAAGGCAATCTTATTTTCATTCTTTAATATTTATCTGAAAAGACAGATACATTTAAAATCCAATTGAGTTGCCACCATCAACAGGCAACACAACGCCGGTTACATATTTTGCCGCATCGCTTGCCAGGTATAAAGCTGCATTTCCAATATCTTCAGGCTGCCCCATGATGCCCATGGGCGTTCTTGAAAATACTTTTGCTTTTCTTTCCGGGTCACTGTTAAGTGCTTTTTCTGTCATGGCCGAATAAATAAAACCCGGGGCGATGGCATTTACACGGATACCGTTGGGAGAAAGTTCCACAGCCATGGCTCTTGTCATACCATCAATGGCTGTTTTACTGGCGCTGTAAGCAATTACTTTGGGCAGGCCATACTGTGCTGCCATAGAACTGATGTTGATTATACAACCCGATTTTTTTGTAAGCATATATTTTACAACCTCACGGCTCATGGCAAATACTGCAGTAACATTTGTTGTGATGATGCTTTCAAATTCATCGTCTGTAACTTCTGTGAATTCTTTTTTTAGATTGATGCCGGCATTGTTTACCAATATATCTATCTGTCCAAATTGTTTTAGTACATCATCTATAAATGAAGGGATGCTCCTGAGGTTACTGACATCGCAGGGCATGGCAAAACAGAGCTCACCCAATTGTTCTTTTGCTGCGATCAGTTTGTTTTCATCACGGCCGGCAATGATGGTGGTAATATTATTATCTACAAATTTTTTGGCTATGGCAAAACCTAAGCCAGAACCACCTCCGGTAACTATGGCAACTTTTTTTTCTGAGCCATTAAAGGCTGGATTTATCGATGCCATAACGATTGTTCTTTTTATTTTTTCTAAAAATTTGAGGCTTTATTTTGGATTGAAAAATAAACAGCTTCTTGTATAATTATCATCAATAACCATTGCCGTATTTATTTCGGCCAACATAAGCATTAGTCTGTCAACAGGTTATTTTATTGTTTTTTTCAAAGACGATTTTCTGACAATCAATTCAGACCGCACAACGATCGTATTGGTTTGTTTAATGTCGGAAACACCCTTTAAATGATTTATAAGATTATGCGCTGCAATTTCCCCCATATCGCCACCAGGATATTTTACAGTGCTTAATTGCGGCTCTATAAGTTTACAGATAGAGTCGTCGTTAAAACCTACAATTGCAATATCCTGTGGAATCCTGACACCATTCTCTTTCAGTGTTTGCATACATACGGCGGCTGAAAAATCATTTGTAATGAATGCCCCGTCAGGAAGCGGCTTCATTTTTAGGATTTCATGGGCAGCTTCTATACTGCCTTGCTCACTCAGGTCCTTTATCAGCAAAAGTTTATCATCCAGTTTGATCTTGTTATCATAAAGTGCATCTTTATACCCCTTGTATCTTTGGGCATACACATTCCTTTTTAAGTTGGCAGTTACTAATACTATGCGCCTGCAGCCCTGCTCTATTAAATGTTGTGTAGCCTGGTAGCCACATTTATAATTATCAATGATAACTTTTGTACTCTCAATATTTTCTTCTACACGGTCAAAAAATATTACAGGGATCCCCCGTTCTTCAAAATGCTTGAAATGGCCTAATCCCTCAGTATCAAAAGCTAATGAAGCAAGCACTCCGTCAACTCGTTTATGGAAAAGGGTTAATGAGTTTGCAGCTTCTTTTTTAAAACTTTCAGAAGAGTGGGCTATCAAAAGGTCATAACCATTTTCGGCAGTCACTTTTTCTATTCCGGCTAAAACAGAGGTAATAAAGTTGCTATTCAATTCATGAATAATAACACCAATGGTATTGGTTTGCTGTTTACGTAAGCTACTGGCAAAAGTATTATGCCTGTAACCTAATTCCCTGGCTGTTTCCTGTATCTTTTTCCGGGTATTTTTATTAATAGCTGCATTATTGTTAAGCCCACGGCTTACAGTTGTAGAAGATATATCCAGCTTTTGGGCAATATCGTATATCGTAACCTCTTTTTTTTGCTTCATGTTGCAATCGGTTGCGTGAATTTCGCAATTTTTTTTCTATTTACAAATTTTTTATGCTCTTTACATCTACCTGTAGTAAATTAAACTATTTGCCTGTCAGGCACTTACTTAGGGGTTAATATTTGTAGGTGAACGGTTTTAGTATTTTTAGAGAAATACATACTGGTATTGAAATTTTTAAGCATCAGGAAAAAACTTATTTGTAAGATAAACATAATCTTATTTCAATGAGTTGCTGTATATCAAATAATGGTACATGAAGCCGCAACAGGATAAATTTAAAATTGCAATCGATTGTATTTTTTAAAAAAATACCTATATTCGTTCTGCAAAACGTTTTTAATCCATAATAAACGTGTTTGAAATAAATGCTAGCTGTATGAATTGGAAGAAAATATTATTTCTTATGATATAATGTTTAGTCCTCTTTTGATTTTTCTCATCTGTTAGTTTTTCAAATATAAGTTCGGGTTTATTAAAATGTTTAAGCAGCAAGTTTAGTTGTTCTTTTACCTGGGAATGTTTGATAAATGTAGAAGTACCAGATTGATTATTAGATTAATTGAAATGTTTATTTAGCTATGAGATCATTTATGAGTGCAGTTATTTTTCTTATATAGCAATCGTTGGATCGAGGGGGGTGGCTTGGTTCATCCTCCTCTTTTAAAAAAATAGATTCCATATTGACTTTAAAATAGATCATGTTATTATTAGGAATAGACCTGGGGACTTCATCTGTAAAAGTTACTGTGCTGGATGCAGCCAACCAACAATGTGTAGCAACTGTACACTATCCCGAAACTGAGGCAGATATTATTTCCCTGCAACCGGGTTGGGCAGAGCAGAGCCCGGACCTTTGGTGGGAAAATGTAAAGCAGGCTGTTCTTAAATGCAATGCTACCAATCTTTACAACCCAAAAGATATCAGTGCTATTGGTATTGCTTACCAAATGCATGGTTTGGTTTTGGTTGATAAAGACCAGCATGTTTTACGCAATTCCATTATTTGGTGCGATAGCCGTGCGGTTGGCATTGGCGATGAAGCTTTTGCAAATATCGGCAATGAAAAATGTTTATATAGGTTATTAAATTCACCAGGAAACTTCACTGCATCAAAACTTGCCTGGGTTAAGCAAAACGAACCTGCAGTTTATGAAAAGATAGATAAAGTGATGCTGCCCGGAGATTTTATTGCTATGAAATTAACCGGTGAGGTCACTACAACAGCATCGGCACTTTCTGAAGGTATATTCTGGGATTTTAGGAGCAACCATATTTCGAAGGATATCATCAACTATTTTGGCTTCGCCCCTGCATTATTTCCAACGATAAGGCCACTTTTCTCAACACATGGTTATTTGAAAGAGACAGTAGCTACAAGGTTGTCGCTAACAACCAATATCCCGGTGGCTTATAAATCCGGGGACCAACCAAATAACGCCCTTTCATTAAATGTTTTAAAACCCGGCGAAGTGGCTGCCACTGCAGGCACAAGTGGAGTGATTTATGGCGTTAGCGATCAGCTGGAGTACGATCAGCAGTCACGCATTAACAGTTTTGCACACGTTAATCATAGCGTAACAGAAAACAGGATCGGCATTTTATTGTGCATAAATGGAGTTGGTATTTTTAACCGCTGGGTTAAGAATTTGATAGGTTCAAACAGGAGTTATACGGACCTGAATAATGCTGCGGTTAATATTGCCCCGGGAGCGAACGGTTTGCTGGCTTTGCCATTCGGCAATGGTGCTGAACGCATGTTAAACAACCGTCAAATTGGGGCTCACTTTCAAAACCTTGATTTTAATATCCATACAGACGCACATATAGTAAGAGCCACACAGGAAGGCATTGCATTTGCCTTTCGCTATGGCCTTGATATTATGAGAGAGAACGGCATTAACCCTACCATCATCCGTGCCGGTAAAGCCAATCTTTTTTTAAGTGATGTATTTACCAGTTCATTTGTAAATAGTACTGGTGTTGCCGTTGAATTTTATGACGGCGACGGAAGTTACGGTGCAGCAATTGGTGCAGGTATCGGTGCAGCTATATACAAAAGCCCTGCTGATGCATTTAACAATAAAAAAGCTACCGGCTGTATTGAGCCGGAGCAAAACAACAGTATTGAGGAATTATACCAGGAATGGAAAGCGTTTTTACAAGAAAAATTATATATGCCAAACGAACAAATACTAATAGCATAACCCTAAATTATTTAAGATGAAAATTGTAACCGGAGAAACTGAATTTTTTAAAGGTATCCCGCAAATAAAATTTGAAGGAACAGAAACCGATAACCCGTTAGCATACCGCTGGTACGATGAAAATAAAATAGTGGCAGGTAAATCTCTTAAAGAGCATTTACGCTTTGCCGTTGCTTACTGGCATTCTTTTGTTGGTAGCGGTGCTGATCCTTTTGGAGAACCCACACATATTTTTCCATGGGACAAAAAAAGCGATGCAGTGGAGAAAGCAAAAGATAAGGCCGATGCCGCATTTGAATTTATTACCAAATTAGGTTTGCCTTTTTACTGTTTTCACGATGTGGATGTAGTTGATCACACGAACGATGTTGCTGATAATGAAAAAAGGTTACAGGCTGTTACAGCTTATTTAAAAGCAAAGCAGGATCAAAGTGGCGTACAACTGCTGTGGGGTACGGCCAATCTTTTTTCTAACAGGAGATATATGAATGGTGCAGCTACCAATCCTGATTTTCATGTGTTGGCGCATGGCGGCGCCCAGGTAAAAGCTGCGCTGGATGCAACAATAGCATTAGGTGGCCATAATTATGTTTTTTGGGGCGGAAGAGAAGGGTACATGAGTTTGCTCAATACCAACATGAAAAGAGAAAAAGAACACCTGGCAAGATTCTTACACACGGCAAAAGATTATGCAAGAAGAAATGGTTTTAAAGGGCAGTTCTTCATCGAACCAAAGCCATGTGAACCAAGCAAGCATCAATATGATTACGACAGCGAAACGGTAATAGGATTTTTACGCCAATACGATCTGCTGAATGATTTTAGTTTGAATATTGAAGTGAATCATGCAACGCTTGCCGGCCACACTATGCAACACGAATTGCAGGTTGCCGCCGATGCCGGTTTATTGGGCAGCATGGATGCCAATCGCGGAGATTATCAAAACGGGTGGGATACAGACCAGTTTCCCAACAATATAAATGAACTGACAGAAATGATGCTGGTGTTGTTGGAAACAAATGGCTTTAAAGGTGGTGGTATCAACTTCGATGCAAAGATCCGCCGTAACTCTACCGATGCGGCCGACCTGTTTTATGCACATATTGGCGGCATAGACACTTTTGCAAGAGCATTAATTAGTGCTGATAATATTTTACAAAAATCGGATTACAAAAAGATAAGAGCCGATCGTTATGCTTCTTTTGACAGCGGTAAAGGAAAAGATTTTGAAGATGGTAAACTTTCACTGGAAGATCTGCGCAATTATGCCGTTGAAAATAATGAGCCTGCTGTTATAAGTGGTAAACAGGAGTATCTTGAAAATATTATCAACCGTTTCATTTAAGCCGGTGTAAAATATAAACTGTTCTCAAAACAGGATATTTTTTCTGGCCCGAATTAAAACCCAGGCATGCTTTTATAAAAATAACTGCGCTGAAACCTAAAAACTAAACTGTATATTATGGCTGCAAACGAACAAAAATTATCAGTAGGAGAAAAAATTGGTTACAGCCTTGGCGATCTTGCAGCAAACCTGGTTTTTCAAACACTGGTTACTTACCTGGCTTATTTTTATACTGATATTTATGGGCTCGATACCAAACAGGCCTCAGCAGTTATTTTGATTGTCGGCCTTGTTGCAGCATTTGGCTTTAATCCGCTCATTGGTGCATTGGCCGATCGTACCAGGTCAAGGTGGGGAAAGTTCAGGCCATGGATATTATGGACTGCTGTGCCTTTAGGAGTTGTTGCCATATTGGCTTTTACTACGCCGGGCGGTTCCGATCAATGGAAACTTATTTATGCAGTCATTACTTATACCTTGTTGCTTTTATTATATGCAGCAAATAATTTGCCTTATTCTGCATTAAGTGGTGTTATTACCGGCGATATGAAAGAACGCAACAGCATGTCGTCTTACAGGTTTGTAGCGGTTATGTTTTCGCAGTTCTTTGTGCAGGTATTCATGTACAATTTTATTATCAGTGCAGGAGGAGGAGATAAGGCCGTAGGCATGTCCAAAGTAATGACGGTGCTTGCTATTATTGGAACGGTTATGTTGCTGATCTGTTTTTTTACCACTAAAGAAAGGATCATTCCCAAAGCAGAACAACGGTCGAGTTTAAAAGAAGACCTGTCAGACCTTGTTAGGAACAAGCCCTGGATCATTATGTTGATCACAACAACATTGGTGTTTATTACCCTGGCTATGAAAGGAGGCTCTTATGTTTATTATTTTGAGAATTATGTTGATAAAGCTGGCCTGGCAACATTTTTAGAGCCGTTCAAAAAATTTCTTCCCACATTTGAAAATGATACATCGCTTAGCTTGGGTGTATTTAATGGCGGTGGCATTTTAGCAGGCCTGATTGGTATTATGATCTCGCAAAAATTTGCCAATAAGTATGGCAAGCGAAATACGTTCATGGCATCATTATTTATTTCAACCCTGTTTATTCTTTCTTTTTATTTTATTTCTCCCCGATCTGTTGGGTTAATGTTTGGCATGCAGATATTGCACGGTTTCTTTTATGGTATCAGTACTCCTGTTTTATGGACAATGATCGCAGATGTGGCCGATTTTAGCGAATGGAAAACCAACCGGAGGGCTACTGCAATAATCTTTTCTGCCATGATGGTGGGGTTAAAAGCCGGTTTAAGCATTGGAAGTTCCCTGGTATCGTGGATATTGGGAAGCTATGGCTATGTGCCAAAAAGCACGGCAGGGCAAACAGAAAGTGCCATTAACGGTACTAAAATGCTGATCAGTATTTACCCGGCAATACCTTTCCTTGTTGTTGTTGCATTGCTTTTTGCTTATGAAATAAACAAAGCAAAAGAAATACAAATTGAAAACGATTTGAAAGCAAGACGAAATTAATTTACTACCAAGAACTATTAATAATGCCTGAAGATAGTATAGGACACATTGATTTTGATGAGCTGCACAAACGTGCTATTTCTGAGCCGTTGGTCAAACATATATATACTGCAGATCCATCAGCACATGTATTTAATGGTAGGATTTATATTTATCCATCGCATGATATTGATGCCGGCGATGCTTTTGATGATCTGGGAAGCCATTTTGCAATGGAGGACTATCATGTTTTATCAATGGATAGCCCCGGTGGAGAAGTTGTGGAGCATGGTTGTGCATTGCATATAAAAGATGTTGCATGGGCTTCGCGGCAAATGTGGGCACCAGATGCAACAGAAAAAGATGGCACATACTATTTTTACTTTCCCGCAAAAGATCACGATGATATCTTTCGCATTGGTGTAGCAACAAGCAATTCGCCTACAGGCCCATTTACTCCACAGTTACAAGCTATAAAAAATAGTTTCTCTATCGATCCTGCTGTTTTTAAAGATGATGATGGCAGTTACTATATGTACTTCGGCGGTATTTGGGGAGGCCAGCTACAACGTTGGAGAACGGGCAACTTTAATTCAACAGAGAAACAGAGCCCGGTTGCACATTTACCGGCTGATGATGAACCTGCACTATGTGCAAAGGTTGCAAGGCTTACAGATGATCTGCTGGAGTTTGGTGAAAAACCTAAAGACCTTATCATTTTAGATGAAAGCGGAAAACCATTATTGCAGGGCGACAACAGCCGCAGGTTTTTTGAAGCATCGTGGATGCACAAATACAATGGCAAATATTATTTTTCGTATTCCACAGGTGATACACATTTTATTTGTTATGCTATAGCTGATAACCCTTACGGCCCCTTTACATACCAGGGAAAAATTCTTGAACCGGTTGTTGGCTGGACAACGCATCATTCTATTTGTGAATTTAATGGTAAATGGTATTTATTTTACCACGACTCAAGTTTAAGTAAAGGAGTAACCCATTTGCGATCGGTTAAAATAACTGAACTTACTTATGATAATGACGGGAGAATAAATACAATTTTGCCGTACAGGCCTGGACAAGTATAATATGTAAACAGCATTGATCTAAATAAAAATACAGCAATTATGTTGATGGAGCAAACGATGAGGTGGTTTGGCCCAAACGATACAGTTAGTTTGGCTGATATCAGGCAGGCGGGTTGCAGCGGCGTAGTAACGGCATTGCATCATATTCCGGTGGGAGAAGTTTGGGAAACAGAAGAGATAAACACCAGGAAGAGAATAATTGAAAATGCTGGGTTAACCTGGACGGTGATCGAGAGCCTGCCGGTACATGAAGATATCAAGAAACATTCGGGAAACTTTGAGTTATATATAGAGAATTATATAACCAGTTTACGCAATGTTGCGGCTTGTGGGTTAAAAGTTGTTACCTATAATTTTATGCCTATACTGGATTGGCTTAGGACAGATGTGTCTTATAAATTAGCTAATGGCAGTAAGGCCTTGTATTTTGAAAGGGCGGCCTTTGTTGCTTTTGACCTGTTTTTATTGAAAAGGCCCGGTGCTGAAAATGACTATACAGCAGATGAAATAAAAAAAGGAACAGAGCGGTTTGAAAATATGAGTGAAGAGGAAAAAGAGAAACTGTTCAACAATGCCATGCTGGGTCTGCCCGGCAGCGATGAATCATTTACACCGGAACAAATTATTGCAGCTTTAAAAACCTACGAAGGGATAAATGCAAAACAATTGCAGCAAAACCTGTTTTATTTTTTAAAAAAGGTTGTTCCGGTTGCAGAGACTTGCGGATTGAAGCTGGCTATTCATCCGGATGACCCGCCTTATCCTGTACTTGGTTTGCCCCGGATAGTCAGTACTGAGCAGGATGCACTTGATGTTATCAATTCAGTGCCATCAAAATCCAATGGCTTATGCTTTTGTACTGGTTCCTTTGGTGCAAGGGCCGATAATCATTTGGTAAGCATGATTCAACGTTTTTCTGAACAAATTCATTTTTTGCATTTACGCAATACCAAAAGAGATAGCGAAGGTAATTTTTATGAAGCTGATCATTTGGGTGGCGATACAGACATGTATGCCATTGTGAAAGAAGTAGTGCTGATGATGAGAAGAAGAAATGTATCAATACCTATGCGCCCCGATCATGGGCACCAGATGCTGGATGACCTGAATAAAAAAACATACCCCGGGTATAGTGCTATCGGCCGTTTGAAAGGATTGGCTGAACTCAGGGGGCTTGAATTGGGGATATCAAGATCATTATGATTTTTTGAGTAATAGTTAATGTTTTGATGTTTTCTTAAAATTATTTTACGAAATAAAAAATGCTATATGAGTATTGTAAAAAAGTCTATGTTGCCAAAAATTGCAGCAGCATTGGTATTGTTGTCCTGCAATTCGAATGAAAAAGAAAAAACAGCAATTGCTGCAGCAGCTGTTACCAAAATAAGTTGGGGGCAGGCCGATGGCAAACCCGTTGATCTGTACACACTCACTAATAAGAATGGTGTGCAGGTGAAGATAACCAATTACGGCGGTACCGTTACCCAGTGGTTAACCAACGATAGAAAAGGCAATAAAAGCAATATTGTACTGGGCTTTGATAGCCTGGCCGGTTACCTGGCGAAGCCTCCTTACTTTGGCGCTTTGATAGGCCGCTATGGTAACCGCATTGGTAATTCAACTTTTAAAATTGATACCACTACTTATAAACTTGCTGCCAACGATGGCGTAAATCATTTGCATGGCGGCAACAAGGGCTACGATAAAGTAGTGTGGAATGCAACACCGGCAACTGATAGCACAGCTTCTTTAAAACTAACGTATCTCAGTAAAGATGGCGAAGAAGGTTATCCCGGCAACCTCAACATTACGGTTGTTTATACCTTAACCGATAATGATGAATTGCTGATAGATTACACTGCCACTACCGATAAAGCCACACCGGTGAATTTAACCAGCCATAGTTATTTTAATTTAACGGGCGATGTTGGCAATTCCATTCTGGACCATAGCCTGCAGATAAATGCGGATCGCTATACTCCTGTTGATAAAGGCCTGATACCTACCGGCGAATTGAGATCCGTAACCGGTACACCGTTCGATTTTTTGCAACCGCATAAAATTGGTGAACGCATTGCAGCGGTTGAAGGTGGCTATGATCATAACTGGGTACTTAACCGCAAAGGGAACGAACTGGAGTTGGTGGCAACATTATCTGACTCTTTAAGCGGCCGCAAACTGGAAGTGTTTACCACTGAACCTGGCCTGCAATTTTACAGCGGAAATTTTTTAGATGGCACTATTAAGTCGCCATCAGGCAAACCGATCATGAAACATACAGGGCTTTGTTTGGAAACACAACACTTTCCTGATTCGCCAAACAAACCGGCGTTTCCTTCTACTATTTTAAAACCGGGCGAAACATATCATACCGTAACCAAGTACAAGGTTTCTTTAAATAAGTAAGATGAACAATTTAGCAAATTATGTGATAGGCGTTGATTACGGAACAGATTCGGTGAGGTCGATCATTGTTGATGCCGGCAATGGAAAAGAAATGGCATCGTCGGTTTTTTATTATACCAGGTGGAAGCAGCAATTGTTTTGCAATGCAACAGAAAACCAGTTTCGCCAGCATCCATTGGATTATATAGAAGGGTTGGAATACACGATAAAAGATTGTGTTACAAAAGCAGGACCAGGTATTGCAGCAAATGTAAAAGCAATCTCGGTTGACACAACCGGTTCTTCTCCTGTAGCTGTAGATAAAACCGGTACACCGCTGGCCTTGCTGCCGGGCTTCCGGGATAACCCCAACGCCATGTTTGTGTTGTGGAAAGACCATACCGGTATTGAAGAAGCTGCACAGATAAATGAACATGCTGCCAAATTTGAAACGAATTATTTGAAGTATGTTGGTGGCATTTATTCAAGCGAATGGTTTTGGGCCAAGCTGCTGCATGTATTGCGTGTAGACGAAGCAGTATGCAATGCCACTTATTCTTTTGTGGAGCATTGCGACTGGATACCTTTTCATTTAACCGGTGGTAATGATATACAGCAAATGAAAAGAGGCGTATGCTCAGCCGGGCATAAAATTTTATGGGCGAAGGAATGGAACGGTTTACCGCCGAATGATTTTTTTAAATCGTTGGATCCGTTGCTGGATGGTTTTAGAGAAAGGCTTTTTGATGACACCTGCACAGCAGATAAAGCGGCCGGTATTATCAGTAAGGAGTGGAGTGAGCGCCTCGGCTTGCCTGCGGATGTGCAGATTGGTGTTGGCGCTTTTGATGCACACATGGGCGCTGTGGGCGGGCAGATAGAGCCTTATTATCTCAGCAAAGTAATGGGCACATCTACCTGCGATATTTTGGTGGCGCCGTTAGATGATGTAAAAGATAAATTGGTAAAAGGTATTTGCGGGCAGGTACCGGGCTCTGTTATTCCCGGTATGATAGGCATGGAAGCAGGGCAGTCTGCCTTTGGCGATGCTTATGCCTGGTACAAAAATGTGTTGATGTGGCCTGTGAAAAATGTTTTGTCTCAATCGAAAACAATTGATTCGATAACGATTGATAAATTAATACAGGAAACTGATGATGCTTTGATACAAAAACTAAGCTTATTGGCAGGTCAGTTACCGGTTGATGAGGATAGTGAACTTGCAGTGGATTGGTTTAATGGCAGAAGGACGCCGGATGCAAATCAGTTGTTGAAAGCAGCTGTCAGCGGGTTGAACCTGGGCAGTGATGCGGTAATTATTTTCAGAGCCATTGTAGAAGCTACCTGCTTTGGCGCCAAAGCGATAGTAGAACGTTTTATTAGTGAAGGCATACCTGTTAAGGGATTGATCGGGTTGGGAGGCGTTGCAAAAAAATCGCCTTTCATTATGCAGATGATGGCCGATGTAATGGGCATGCCTATACGCATACACAGATCGGAACAAACCTGTGCACTGGGGGCAGCTATGTTTGCTGCAACTGTGGCCGGCGTTTATAACAAAGTAGAAGATGCCATGGAAGCGATGGGGCAGGGTTTTGATGCGAATTATGAACCGAATGCGGCACTGGTAACGGTTTATCAAAAAAGATATGAAAAGTATAAAAGGATGGGAGCGTTTTTGGAGGCCGGTTCTTTATAATAAGAATAGAACAATAGAGAGTAGGCGGCACATAAAACAATACAACTAAATTATGAGTAAGTATCAACATATACAGGATGAAGCTTATAAAGCAAATATGCAATTGCCGCAATTAGGGTTGGTGCTGTTTACATTTGGCAATGTAAGCGCTGCTGACAGAGCGCTGGGTGTTTTCGCCATCAAGCCAAGCGGTGTGCCTTACGAAGATCTGTCACCCGATAAAATGGTGATCGTTGATTTTGATGGCAAAACCGTTGAAGGAAATGGGCGCCCATCCTCTGATACAAAAACACATGCCGTGTTATATAAGCATTGGGAAAAGATCGGAGGTATTGTACATACACATTCAACTTATGCAACAGCCTGGGCACAATCGCAGCGGGATATTCCGTTGTTTGGTACCACCCATGCAGATTACAACACGGCTGATATTCCTTGTGCAGCGCCGATGAGCGACGAAATGATCAAAGGCGATTATGAATATGAAACCGGTTTTCAGATCATCAATTGTTTTAAAGAAAAAGGATTGAATTATGAAGAACTTGAAATGATATTGGTAGGCAATCATGCACCATTTACCTGGGGCAAAAATGCAGCCAAAGCGGTACATAACAGTGCTGTGTTGGAATACATAGCACAAACGGCCTTACTTACCGAACAAATAAATCCATCAGCGTCAAGATTAAAAGATTCGATCATAAAAAAGCATTTTGAACGCAAACATGGGCCGGGTAGTTATTATGGGCAATAAATTTTAATTAGGAATTAAGAATTAAACAAACTTATAAAAATCTCTCTTAAAAAATGAAATCATTAAAACAGTTGGAAGTTTGGTTTGTGACAGGTAGCCAGGATCTGTATGGAGAAGAAACATTGAAACAGGTTGCTGTACATTCGGAGGAAATAGCAAAATATTTTGATAATCATGAAGCTATCCCGGTATCGGTTGTGTACAAGCCAACCGTAAAATCGCCGGAACAAATTTATGCGGTATGTGTAGAAGCGAATGCGGCTGTAAATTGCATTGGCATCATTACCTGGATGCATACTTTTTCTCCGGCAAAAATGTGGATACGTGGGTTGAATATTTTGAATAAACCATTATTGCATTTACATACACAATATAATCGTGATATTCCATGGAGTAATATTGATATGGATTTTATGAACCTGAACCAAAGCGCTCATGGCGACAGGGAGTTTGGCCATATTATGAGCCGGATGCGATTGAAAAGGAAAGTTGTTGTTGGGCATTGGCAGGATCCGGTTGTTATTGAGCGCATCAATATCTGGACAAGGGCCGCCGCCGGCCGCAACGATTGGCAAGGTGCACGTTTCGTACGCTTTGGCGATAATATGCGGTATGTTGCCGTAACCGATGGCGATAAAGTAGAAGCCGAATCAAAATTTGGATTTAGTGTGAACACACATGGCATTGGTGATTTGGTAAAAGTGATCAATGAAGTAAGTGATGCAGAAGTTGATAAATTAACACAGGAATATTTTGACAGTTACAATGTGATGGATTCTTTAAAAAAAGGCGGCAATCAATACCAGTCTTTAAGAGATGCTGCCCAAATAGAATTAGGGATGCAATATTTTTTAGAGCATGGAAATTATAAAGGGTTCAGTGATACGTTTGAAGATTTGCATGGCATGAAACAATTGCCGGGCATTGCTTCGCAACGCCTTATGGCAAAGGGCTATGGTTTTGCCGGAGAAGGCGACTGGAAAACAGCTGCATTGGTAAGGGCCATGAAAATAATGGGTACTGGTTTAAAAGGCGGTAACAGTTTTATGGAAGATTATACGTATCATTTTGATCCTGCCAATCCGTTAGTACTGGGTTCTCACATGCTGGAAATATGTGAGAGCATTGCCGTCAACAAACCTTCCTGCGAAATTCATCCTTTAGGTATTGGTGGCAAAGAAGACCCGGTGAGATTGGTATTTAATTCAGCCGCCGGCCCCGCGATCAATGCATCGCTTGTTGATATGGGTAACCGTTTTAGGTTACTGGCGAATGAAGTAGAAGCAATTGAACCGGTTCATGACTTGCCAAAGTTGCCCGTAGCAAGAGTTTTATGGAAACCATATCCAAATATGAACGATGGTTGTGCTGCATGGATATTAGCTGGTGGTGCACATCATACCGGGTACAGCCAAAATTTAACATCAGAGCACATAGAAGATTTTGCCGAAATGCTGGGTGTTGAATATGTACGCATTGGAAAGGGCACTGATATTTATCAATTTAAAAATGAATTGCGCTGGAATGATATCTATTACCAGCTGGCCAATAAATAATCTTTATAACCAAACAACAAAGCTTGCTTATGAACAGTCTATCCTCTTTAGATCTCATCATTTTTGTTATTTATTTTATACTGGTAGCCGGGTATGGTTATTGGGTTTATTTAAAAAAGAAGAAAGCAACCGTTTCAGCCTCGCATGACTTCTTTTTGGCAGAAGGTTCGCTTACCTGGTGGGCAATCGGCGCATCTCTTATTGCTTCCAATATTTCTGCAGAGCAATTTATTGGCATGAGCGGTAACGGTTATTTTGTTGGTATTGCCGTTGCAGCTTACGAATGGATAGCTGCAATTGCACTCATCATTATTGCGGTGTGGTTCATCCCTATCTACCTGAAAAATAAAATTTATACCATGCCGCAGTTTTTAAAACAGCGGTATAATGAAACGGTATCGCTGATCATGGCTATTTTCTGGCTATTGCTTTATGTATTTGTAAATCTTACTTCTATTTTATACCTCGGTGCCATTGCCATTAGTGGTTTGATCGGGCCGGAATACCTGCATGTAGTGATGGTCGCTTTGGCAGTTTTTGCTTTGGTGATAACACTTGGGGGAATGAAGGTGATCGGTTATACCGATGTTATACAAGTGGCCGTTTTAATTATCGGCGGTTTTGCAACCATTTATTTTGCATTAACTATTGTTAGCGAAAAATTTGGTTTAGGCAGAGATGCATTGGCAGGGTTTAAAACATTGATGTCTCAGGCCCCGGATCATTTTCACATGATATTGAAAAAGCCAACCGAAGCATCTTCGCAGGAGGATATCAATAAATATTTGATACTGCCCGGTATTGCCATGTATTTTGCGGGGCAATGGATCGTGAATTTGAATTACTGGGGTTGCAATCAATACATCACACAGCGTGCATTGGGTGCCGATCTGCAAACAGCCCGTAAAGGGATTTTGTTTGCAGGGTTTTTAAAATTACTGATGCCGATCATTGTTATGCTGCCGGGTATTGCTGCTTATGTATTGCATACCAATGGCCACCTGCCGGGTTTAAGCGGTATGGATGGCGCTTATTCAGCCATACTTGGTTTTCTTCCTTCAGGCTTAAAAGGATTGGCTATTGCAGCATTAACAGCTGCCATAGTAGCCTCGCTTGCCGGTAAATTGAATAGTATCGGCACCATTTTTACGCTTGATATTTACATGAAGTATTTTAGAAAGAAACCGGTTCAAAATACGGCTAATGCAGATACAGTAAAGCCTGTAGCAAATGCAGGTTTTGGGAAAGAGGCAGAAGAGAAAAATATGGTTTGGGTTGGGCGGATGGCTGCTGCATTTTCAATTTTGTTAGCAGTTGTTTTTGAGTGGAAGGATTTGTTGGGCATAGGTGGCGAAGGCGGTTTTACCTTTATTCAAAAATATACCGGGTTTATAAGCCCGGGTGTTTTTGCCATGTTCATTTTAGGGATGTTCTGGAAACGAACAACCGGCACTGCTGCCGTAGCGGGCCTGCTGACTGGTTTTGCGATGGCTATTTTCTTCAACAGTTTTGCGGTTTCAGTTTTCGGGCATGAGAATTTTATGTATACTGCCTTTAAAAACAACGATGGCGTTTATGAAATCCCTTTCCTGATCAATATGGGATGGGCTTTTGTTATTACATTAATAGTGATGGTTGTAGTAAGCCTTGCTGGCCCTAAAATAAATCCGAAAGCATTTATTTTGGATAAATCGATGTTTAAAGTAAGCCCGGCAATTACTGCCATGATAGTGGCAACCTTGCTTATATTGATGGCACTCTATGCCAAGTTCTGGTAATAAGTATTCATCTTTCAATGGATGGACAATCGGTGAAACAATCTTGCCCTAAAAACCGATGAAAAAAGATGGCAACCAAAATATCGCCAAACAAAAAGCCCTGTAACGATTGAGTTACAGGGCTTTTCGGTTCCTACGGAAGGTAGTGTGGTGACCGCGTTAGGATTCAAACCTAAAACCTTCTGATCCGTAGTCAGATGCTCTATTCAGTTGAGCTACGCAGCCATTTTTTATTTTCGGACGGCAAAGATATGTTTTTTAATCATTTCAGCCAACTACAAACCGGCTAAAAAATTGGTGTGTATATAATCCACTACAGCAGGTAAACTGCCCGTTTCTTCATACACTTTTAGCTGCCTGTCGGCGCCGGTACCTGCTTCCAGCATTTTATGCACATTGCTTACGGCATGTTTGCTGCCCAAATGCGGCACTACATCATCAATAAAATCCAGGAGTTCATAGATCAGTATCCGGGTATTAACCTCGCTTTCCTTACCAAAATCGATCAGGCTGCCATCGATACCATAGCGCCCGGCACGCCATTTATTTTCATTGATCAATGCACGGGAATACATCATGAAGTTGAGGTTCTGTGTACGCAGTTTGTACAGCTTGGCGCAAATGCCCTGGAACAATGCCGCAATAGTGATCGTTTCCTGCACGGTCATCGGGATATCGCATATCCTGAATTCAACAGTATTGAAGAAAGGATGTACCCTCAGGTCCCACCATATCTTTTTTGCATTATCAATACAATTTGTTTTTACTAAAAGCTTCACATAATTATCATACGCTTCTATGCTTTCAAAATAATCCGGTATGCCTGTGCGGGGAAATTTATCAAACACTTTGGTGCGGAAAGATTTATAGCCCGTTTTTCTTCCTTCCCAAAAAGGGGAGTTGGTACTTAATGCATAAATATGCGGTAAAAAGTAGCGGGCCGAGTTGGCGATATGAATGGCCATCTCCCTGTTTTCCATACCAACGTGCACATGCAAACCAAAGATGAGGTTGCTGCGGGCAGCTTCCTGTAATTCATTTACAATTTCACTGTAACGGATATGGTCCGTTATCAGCTGGCTTTCCCAATGGCTGAAGGGGTGCGTACCGGAAGCGCCAACCCAAAGGCCAAGCTCTTCGGCAATACTGCTGATCGTTTTACGCAGCGTACCCACATCCATAAATGCCTCATCCACATCACTGCAGATATCAGTGCCTACTTCCACCACAGCCTGGTGCATCTCTGCCTTCACTTTATCTTTGATCACTTTTTGCCCTTCCTGCACTATCTTCTGTTCATGGCTTTTTAATTCCCTTGTTACAGGATCAATAACCATGTATTCTTCTTCTACACCTAAAGTGAAATGTTTGTAGGAAATGTTTGCCATAAGTTAGCTGTTGGTTAATGGTCGATAGTCCATGGTCCATAGACTATCGACCATGGACTATTAATATAATTGCTGTTTACTGCTGCTTCTCTTAATGTATTCGCCCCAGGTCAGGTTATCTGCGCCATCTTTATGTTCCAGGGCCTTTTCAATGGCATAGGTTGCTGCGGTTTCTACCACCCAGTCAAAATTTTCCTGGCCTACGCTGGTTACCTCGGCATCAGGAGCAGGGTTGCAGAAATCTATAGCATACGGAACACCATCTCTTACTGCCAGCTCAACGGTATTAAAATCATAGCCAAGATAATGACAGATACGCAATACAATATCTTCCATCAATTTATAACGTTCAGGCGATGGTTTAAAATCGGCTACATAGCGCAGGTGATGTGGGTTGCGTGGTTCGTACGGCATAATGCGTACATATTTGCCGCCAATACAATAGCAGCGGTAGTACTCTTCAAATTTTATTTCTTCCTGAAGCATCATCACCAGCTGTTCTGTTTCGGCATGCTTTTCAAAGAATTCTTCCAGGCTGTTCAATTGATATACACTTTTCCATCCGCCACCGGCAAATGGTTTCATGTAAGCGGGGAAGCCGATATAATTAAAGATGCCTTCCCAATCCAATGGGTATGCAAGGTTAGAGAAAGATTCGGCGCTGGTATCATCAGGCAGTTCGTGCGAAGGAAGGATAACCGTTTTTGGTACAGGCACACCTATCTTGGTAGCTAAACAGTTGTTGAAGAATTTTTCATCAGCGCTCCACCAAAAGGGATTGTTGATAACAGTAGTGCCGCAAAGCGCCGCATTTTTTAAAAAGGCACGGTAAAAAGGAACATCCTGTGATATGCGGTCGAAGATAACAGCATAGCCGCTGGGTTCTCCCTGCATCACTTTATCTATACGCACTGCTTCGGCCCTGATGCCATCCACGTTCTTGCTGTTTACCCGTTCAATAAAAGCTTCCGGAAAACTTCTTTCTTTTCCAAATAACACTCCGATTTTCTTCATAACTGATGATTTATTTTATAAGATGATGATGCATTATTCAAATATATTTTTTCATATGCAATAAAACAAATTATGTTTAGGTGATAACTGCAAATGACTGGTTTTCTACAATTAGAACGGCAATATTAGAAATAACCAGTATTTCCTTATTTTTGAAGCTTATGTCACAGGAGAGAACAACGGAAATAAGTATCATCAATCATATCATCGAATCAGCGTTTTTAAAAAGAGAAGTAAAGGTCGATTGCTATTTACCCATCCAACCGGTTCAGGCATCAGAAGTCAGCATATTACTCATCAATGACGGGCAGGACCTCGTTACCATGCAGTTTGACGAAATACTGGAAGAACTGTACGAGACCAACACTATTGCCCCTTTATTATGTATAGGCATCCATTGCTCGGCCGACCGGAAAAATGAATACGGTACGGCTAAAATATTGGATTATAAAGGAAGAGGGGCCAAAGCCGCTTTGTACAGCCGCTTCATTTTTGAAGAATTACTTCCCTTCATCCGTAAAACATACAACGCTATTTCCTTCCGCGAAAAATCATTTGCAGGTTTTTCATTAGGCGGTCTTTCTGCACTGGATATTGTATGGAACAACCAGCAGGAATTTACAAAAGCAGGTGTGTTCAGCGGTTCATTATGGTGGCGGGATAAAGACCAGGATGATGAAGATTTTGACGAAGATTACGACCGCATCATGCACCGCCAGGTAAGGGAAGGCAGCTATGCGCCGTGGCTGAAATTCTTTTTTGAAGTAGGTACACTGGATGAAACAGCCGACCGTAATAAGAACGGTGTGATCGATTCTATAGACGACACTGTTGCGCTGATCGATGAACTGGCAGAGAAAGGATACGATAAAGAAAAAGATATCAAATTTATTGAGCTGAAAGATGGGAAGCACGATGTGCCAACCTGGGCAAAAGCCTTTCCCGAATTTTTGAAATGGGGATGGGGTACGCAAAATGAAAGTATATAAATAGTATAAGCGAACTGTATAAAAGTAAAAAGCTATCTCTTTGGAGATAGCTTTTTACTTTATGTTGGTTTGTATTGATTAAAAGATAAGACGCAAACCTAACTGTAAGCCCCATGTACTTGAAGTAGATAAGCTTTTGATAAATGATTTATCAACCAAAATAGGGTTGCTGCCTGCAGGTGCATTATTAGGAGTGTAAGTAGCCAATTGGTATCTTACTTCACCTGTTGTTGCATTTTTAGTTGCCCTTAATGGATTGTTTACCACGTAAAAATCACGCAATCCCCAATCTTTATTCAGTAAGTTCAGGAAGTTGGTGCAGTTAGCACTGAATTGCAATGTCATTCTTCTCTTACCAATATTAGTGAAAATATCCTGCAGCAATTTTACATCTACTAAATGATAAAATGGATATAAAGCACCAAATCTTTCAGCAACCTGTCCTTTGTGTTTGCTCAGGTATTTGTCTTGTGCTACAAAAGCAAAGAAGGCATCGCTTTGCTGCTGTGCAGTATAAGTTACTGCTGTAGCACCAGAGCCCACAGTCAACGGAATGAAAGTGATCTCTGAAGGATCTTTTGGTATATACATCAGGTCAGAGCTGTTACCATCAAAGTTAACATCAGCAGTGTTTGTAAAACCTGTAGGGGCAGTACCGCCTGCAGAACCATAGATATAACTGAAACGGCCACCTTGCTGTTGTGAACCTTCATAGAAAATAGAGAAAGTAGTTCCTAAATGTCTCAGGAATTCTTTTCTGTACGAGAAAGTACCTACGATACGATGCGGTACAGCAAATGAAGACGGAGCTAATTCTTTATCATTCTGTGTACCTGAAGTATAGTTACCCGACCAGGTAGATGATGCAGTAGAACCCGGGTTAGAGGTTACATCCTGTGCAGCACTGAAGGTATAGGCCAATGAAGCATAGAAACCTTTACTGAATGATTTAGATACCTGTGCAGTAAGTGAGAATGAACCACCTGCATTGTTATTTTCCAATACAATAGCATTAGCATAACCGTTATACAGTCTGCGTGTGCTGGTAGTAGTGTTGGTATAGCTGGCCCTGGTAGAGCCACCTAAGTTAACAGTGCTTGTAGGTGCAATCTGGTTAGCATTACGCAAAACGGTTGCATTAAGGTCTTTGGTGTACAACATGTCCATAGACAATGTCCAGCCGGTACCTATTTTTTTATCAAAGCCTAAGTTTGTTCTCCAAACCTGCGGGAATTTATAGTTAGGATCGATCAACACAAAACCTGCACTTGGTGGCACAGGAGCCGGTGCTGTAAACAGCGAAGCCCATGCATCAGGATTTGCACTGAAAGTGATTTGCGATAATTGTGCTGCGTTGGCAACAACACTCACCTGGTACATACCGCTATTAGTAGGCATGTTGGTTAAATATACAAAAGGAATTCTTCCGGTAAATACACCGGTACCACCACGGATGATCATGTTCCTGTCGCCTTTAACATCCCAGCGGAAGCTGGCCCTTGGTGCATAATACAAGGTAGCTTTTGGCCACATGCCTGTAGAATAATGGGTAGGGTTACCGTGCCTGTCAGGGAAGGTTAATGCAGTGATCGCCGGATTTTCCAATGGCTGGCTTGGATAAATAGGTTTATCTACACGTAAGCCAAATATCAATTTAAACCTTGAGTTGATATTTACTTCATCCTGTGCATATATACCCAATTGTGCAATTTTCATTTCAGCAGAATATACTGTTGACTGGCCTGGTATCCTTGAATAAGTATAAGCATACCCGATCGGGTGAGAGGCAGGGTTCATAAATTCTTCCAGCGAACCGTAAGCATAATAGCCTTGAGATGCAGGCATGAACATATTACCTACATATTGATATTCATAAGTACCGCCTACAGTGATAGCATGTTTACCAGCGTAGATGTTGAAGTTTTCAGTAACGTTGTAAATATTGTTTTTTACATCATTGTTGTTAGAAAAATTCTCTTCACCCGCACTCATGTAGTTTTGTTTTGCGCCACCTGCATAAGTAGCTTGTGCACCACTCTTGGTAGGGTCTCCCATGATGTCGATGAATGGGAAGATGCTGCCGCCGGGAACAGAACGTGTAGTACGTATCTTGGTAGCAGTAGCAATGATCTGGTTAGAGAATTTTCCTCTCCAGTTACTGTTGATCTCAAATGAAGCAGATCTTACCTGGTCGTGAAAAGAGTATTGAGAATTTTCGAAAGACATGGCGTTGGTACCGAACCTTGCATTAGCCGTCCAGGTATTTGGTCCGCCACTGTTAGCGCCATTAGGTGTGCTGTTCGACATTAACCTGTCATCATCACCCACCATTTCGCTATACTTCAACGTTAGTTTGTGTACAGTATTGATGTTCCAGTCAATACGGCCCAATATCTTATAGTTTTTGATATTCGCATTTGGCAGGCCATCATAACTGCCTGTTTCATAACCATATTTACTTCTCAGGTAATCAGAGAATTTCTTTAACGAATCCACTTTTACATTCGAGATGTTGGCACCCGGTGTACCGCCTGTTGGCCTGAATGAAGTTAATGGCGGAGCTACCCTTTCTTCTTTTTCTCCATTCAGGAAGAAAAATAATTTATTCTTGATGATGGGGCCGCCAACAGTAGCGCCATAGATAGTGCTTTTAGAGTCTGGCTGGGCAGCAAGCTTTGTATCGCCTACATGCGTGCCGATATAATCCTGGTTTTTGTAATAGCCATATACAGATCCTTTGAAGACATTGCTGCCGCTTTTGGTAACGCTGGCAATATTGGCACCCGTAAAGTTAGATTGTCTTACATCAGAAGGGGCAATATTCACACTTATCTCTTCTATCGCATCCAACGAAATGGGCTGGCTGTTACCACCAGGCAATGGATCTGTACTTAAACCGAAGTTATTATTAAGGTTGGCGCCATCTACCGTTACGTTATTGTACCTGCCATCACGGCCGGCAATGGCGTTACCATTGGCTTGCGGCGTTAAACGCGTAAGATCCTGGAGACTTCTTGACACAGAAGGCAAGGTCATTATCTGGCGCTGGCCCACACTTGTTGCTACACCATTTTTTACAGAAGCAGTAGTACGGGCATTACCGGTAACTACTACGGTGGCCAAAGTGGTGTTGGCCGATTCCAATGCAGCACTGGCATTATAATCATCGCCCAATGCGATATTAATGTTATCTAATGTTTGTTTTTGAAAACCGACAGATTCGATTGTTATGGTGTACGGACCGCCGGGACGCATACCAGGTATGGTGAACGTACCTGTTTTGTTGGCTGTGGTCACATATTTTGTTCCCGAAGGCTGGTGTATCGCAGTAATGGTGGCACCTGCTAAAGGCTCACCGTTCTTTTGCTTTACACTACCGGAAACGCTACTGGTAGTAACCTGTGCCCCGGCAAGGAAACACAAGGACATAAGGGTGACGAATAAAGGCAGAATTTTCTTGAAATGCATATTAGTTCGGTTTTATGAGCGCAAAGAAAGTGAATAATTGGCGAAATACAGCTATTTATTATTAACAAAATATTGGCATTTTGTATTCGGTAAGAGATGTACGAAGAAAAAAGAGAAAACCCCTGTTTATAAAGCGTTTGAGGGCTATAAAAGTATGGCTTTAGTGCCCGTATTTGCAGGTGCATTTTCAATGAAATTCAACTGAAAATGATAATATTTAGGTAACATAAGGGATATGGCAAAACAGCCGGGCAAACCAAAATATTCCTTATTTCAAAAATCAAGGCAACCTATAGCAACTCTAAACGTTATTACCTTTGTAAATAAAAACAAATAATTTATGCTTGACAGTATTGAAAGTGCGATAGAAGATATAAAAAACGGCAAACTGGTTATTGTGGTGGATGACGAGGATAGGGAAAATGAAGGCGATTTTATTACAGCTGCCCAAAATGTTACGCCGGAGATCATCAATTTTATGAGCATGTATGGCAGGGGATTGATCTGTGCGCCATTGGTAGAGGACCGCTGCAATGAACTGCAACTGCAGCCGATGGTGGTAGATAATACTTCTTTGCACGAAACGGCTTTTACGGTAAGTATCGACCTGCTGGGCAATGGCTGTACTACCGGTATCTCTGCACACGACAGGGCAAAAACAGTACAGGCCTTGATAAACCCCGATACCAAACCCGAAGACCTCGGAAGGCCAGGGCATATTTTTCCGCTGAGGGCAAAAAAAGGTGGCGTATTAAGAAGGTCAGGTCATACAGAAGCTACCATTGACCTGGCAAGACTGGCTGGTTTTGAACCTGCCGGTGTATTAGTAGAAATAATAAGTGAAGATGGTACCATGGCAAGACTGCCGGAATTACTGGTGATCGCAAAGAAATTCGACCTGAAGATAATTTCCATTAAGGACCTGATAGAATACCGTTTACGTGAAGAAACATTAATTAAAGAAGAAGTAAGAGTAAAGATGCCAACCAAATACGGTGAATTTGAACTGATCGCTTTTCAGCAATTGAATACCGGCGAGATACACATGGCATTAAAAAAAGGTGATTGGGCAAAAGATGAACCGGTGCTGGTACGGGTACACAGCAGCTGCATGACGGGTGACATACTCGGCTCGTTGCGCTGCGATTGCGGCGAACAGTTGCATCACGCTTTGCAGATGGTAGAAAAAGAAGGCAAAGGTCTTGTACTATACATGAACCAGGAAGGCAGGGGAATAGGGTTGCTGAATAAATTAAAAGCCTACAAATTACAGGAGCAGGGAAGGGACACAGTTGAAGCTAACCTGGAATTGGGCTTTGGTATGGATGAAAGGGATTACGGTGTAGGGGCGCAGATACTAAGAAGCCTGGGCATCAGCAAAATGAAATTGATGAGTAACAATCCGCGTAAGCGTGCCGGTTTGCTGGGCTATGGTTTGGAAGTAGTGGATACTGTTCCGATCGAGATCAAATCAAATCCGCATAACGAAAAATATTTACAGACAAAGAGGGATAAGCTGGGGCATGAGATATTAGGGCAGCTTTTATAATTGATCATATTTCACGCAAAGCAATAAAGATCAGCAAAGGCGCAAAAAGAAATTGCGCCTTTTGTATTTTCCTTAGCGTCTTTGCGTGAAACTTACGGGGTAACAGGATTTTCCTTTCGCTGCTGTCTTTCCAGCCGCCTTCTTTTTTTCTCTTCGCTGGGCGCAAACAATTCTGACAGTTTATCAAAATCAGTACGGTAGTTCAAACTAATACCCTGGCGGTTGCGCTGGCCAAGTGTGATATCAAGATTGGTTCTGCGGAAGCCAACCACCCGTACCTTTCCATCTTTTGTTAACATCCACTCCGCCGTAAAATCGGGAGTAAGCAACAGGTTGCTGTTCTTGGCGCTTAATAAATAAGGATTATTATAATCGAGATTGCCGCCGAATGAAATGACAAGACGGTTGCCGAAATACGATTTGGTGATACCGAATTTTGCAGCGCCCTGCAACTGTGCCGATGCATTCTTAGGATCAAGACTTGAACTCAGATCGAAGTACGTGGTAATGGTATTATCATTCAATGCCTTTTGCAATATCCTGTTTAAAGTAGAAGTAAGTGCATTGGATAATACCTGCCCGATGGTGTTTGCCGCCAACGCATAGGTATTGCCACCGCTGAGGAAACTCTGGTTATCGGTAATAAAGGAGTTTACCAGCAGGAGAGAAGCCACCTGTTTCAGCATTTCATTTTTATCGTTGCGGTAATCTTCCAGTTTTTTAAGAACAATAAAATCTTTTCCGATGTCACTTTCCGCCCGCGGTTTAAATTCGAAATTAATATCAGGCTTATTTAAAATACCGGTGATATGCGCAATAATAGTAAGGTCTTCTCTTTGATTAAAACCCTTGGCAGAAGCAATACTGGAAAAATCAACTCTTTTGGCCAGGTACTCTGCATCAATAGCAAGATTGGCTAAATACGGATCGCCGTTCCAGGTAATAGAACCATTCTTGATGGTAAAGAATTTTTTAAAGAAAGTTTGAAAGTTGAACGTGTATTCGCCATCGGTAATATCATACTTACCACGGATCGTTAAAGGCTCTTTGTTACCAACGTGAATGTGCAGCTGCCCGTTGCCCTGGCCTTTGATCACATCGCCGAGCGCTTCATCCAGTATCACATCTATCTTGCACGAAGGGCTGGCTTTAAGATCCATATCCACCACAATATTGGTAGATTCCTTGCCGCTGCTTTCATCTTCCATCTTTGTACCAAACTGTACAAACTCTATATAATCAACCTGGTTGGCTTCTTTGCTGCTGCCGGTTGGCAAATAAATATGACTGCTGTCGGTGCTGGACGGCTCGCCATTGATCTTCATCTGCATATTGGTAACCGGTCCGTCGATACTCATATCAGCATAGCCAATCACTTTTCCATAGAACTGGCTGTTATCTTTTTTACCGGTATTCAGCAATAACATTTTGCCCGGTTCTTTGCCATCGCCTGTTTTAAAGGTTACATTATCAAAAGCAAAATCCTGGAAAAAATTATGATACATCTTACCGCTTGCAATCCCCGCATTGCCCAGCGTATCTTTTAATTCAACAGTGCCGATATCGATCTCGTCGGGATTGAAAAGAATAGTTTCGTTGCCAAACTTATACCGCACCTGCGTGTAATTCACTTTAAAAGAACCATCATTGATAGTAGCGCTGCCGGTGATATAGCGGTGGTTTGCACCGCCGGTAACTTTTAAATTACTGGTAGCAACGCCTTCCATATTGCTGAAGATGCCGCCAAGATACGTATTCAGCAAACTGATGTTGAACTTTTCGGCAAGGAAGGCAATATCCATTTGCTTTTCCGACGAATCTTTATAATTGTAGCTGCCGTCAATATCAAACTTGTATTCTTCATCATCTGCTTTGGCCTTGAATTTTATAAGACCGGTGGTGGTATTTACATTGCCATCCAGTTTTACTTTGCCGATCTTATTATTCTCAAAAACAAAATCTTCCGCTTCTGCATCGTACTCTATTATTGATCTTCCGAAAGGATCTTTCCAGGTAATGGTACCGGTTATTATTCCTTCCAGTCTTGGTTTTTTTAAGAAGAGCGGGGTGAAATCGTTGATGTTAACTTTTTTAAGTTTGGCAATAACATTGGTATGATCGCCCAGTTCATCCATCTCGGTGGAGATAACGATCTCCTGGTTATCCTGTCTGAATGTTACATCCTTTGCTTCGATAAATGATTTACGAAGCGTAAGCTCGCCATCTTTTGCCAGGTGCCATTTCTTTTCATTGATGATAACTGACGAAGGGAAGAAATGAATGATCACTCCATCGTTTAATGTCTGCACATCAGCATTCAGTTCGGCATCGCTTACGGTTTTGCTGGCGCTTGTTTTAAGGCTGATCCTCGACATGTCGTTGTGCGATGCAATAGTGAGCGTGCTGCTTGGTAAATGCAGGCTGTCATTGATGCCTACATCATTTACCGAAATAGTGGTAAGCAAACTGTCGAGCCCGCCTTTACTTTGCAGGTGCGTACGGGTAAATGTTTTTCCATCATAACTGAACTCAGGAACATCAGCGGTTATATTCAATTCGTTTGTTGAAAGCTTTAAGTTGCCGGTAATGGTAGAGTTATTAAAACCTCTTAACCGTTTATCCAGCAGCTGTGTGTATTGATCTACTTCTTTTGTTTTGATATCAAAATCAAAATCCTGTTCGCTTACAATATGATTGGGCTTTTGAATGTAGGCAGGGTAGTAGCGGTTCAGGAAAACCTTGAATGCATCGCCGAGTTCCAGTATCTTAAAATTGCCGGTAATGGTACCATCCAGTTCGTTGGATTGTACCGAAAGCGATTTCCTGCCATTAACAATGAACGATTGCAGCGTAAGCGAATCAAAAGATAAGCGGGAACTGTCGTGCAGCAATGTAGCGCCTGATATGCGGGCAGTGCCTAAAAAATCATCTATCGTATTGCCTTTAAAATCTAAATTGAATTTACCGGTCAAACTGAAATTATCATTGGTAAGACCGAGTTTTTTCAGATCGGCTTTTTTCAGATCCGTCTCAAAGTTGAACTGCCGTTCTGTTTCAGAAAGATTGATGGAGCCGTTGAAATTTTCTGCCTTTAAATTAGGGTCGTCTATACTTCCGTGACCGGTAAATAATTGCTCTTTAAAATCGCCGTTCACGGTTATGTTCTGGTAATTATATCCTGAAAAATACAGTTGATGGATGTTGCCGTCAAAATGCGCATTAAGGTCTTTCAGTTTAAAACCGGTGCCGTTTACTTTACCATCCAGTGCAATATTGCCAAGCTGGCTGTTGTTGATGAACTGCCCAAGATTAAAACCGGCCGAAGAAATCTTTCCTGAATAAATAGCCGGCCTGCCGGTTGGCAATTTCATGTTCAGATCGGCATTGATGTTGCCGAGATTGGTATTGATATTTCCGAACGCAACAAAGTCATTAATAAAGCCGGTGAAGTTTCCTTTAAAGCGTATGTTGCCCAGGCGTGCCAAATTAGGCTGGCGTACATAACGCAACGAAGGAATGATAGTGATAAGATCCGAATAATTGGTTTGCATATCATTCGATCTGAAATCGATGAAGGTGTTCCAGATATCCGGCAGACCGCGTAAAGCAATATCACCATCCACAACGGTACTGCCGCTTTTGATCACCATTTTTTTAGCAGATATATTATCCACTGTTCCTTTTGCGGTACCCTGTATATAGAATTTGCGGTTCCATGTTTTTAAGCGTGGCGCAAAAAACGCAATGTCATCACTGTGCAGTTCACTGTTCTCAAAATGTCCTTCCAGGGTAACGTTATGTAAAAAGCTGCTGAGATCTTCATTGAAATCATTATAGCTCATCGAATAATAATTCTGCAGCCTGCTTTTATTGGTTTCCAGTAAAAGGTCGGCAAACTCCATGATTTCGGGCGTGAACTTTACATTAGCTTTCAGCTGTTTTATTTCCAGCCCGCTTTTTTCTTTAGCGCTCAGCTGCAGGTTGGTTATTAAGGTATCATTGATGAACTGTACATTTTTAAGGTGCCCTGTTATGTTGGTAAATTGTAAATGCTGCCCGTCAAACCGGTCAGTGTAAGGCGCACGTTCCGTTTGCTTTTCATTGGTAAATGTAGCGTTATCGATCTGCAGGTCACCCACATTAACCTTCCATCCCGCAGTGTTCCATCGCAATGCAGAAAGTACCGGTATCTTTTGTACAATATCAGCAAGGTTCTCGGCCCTGGGTTTATTGCCGGTATAATTCGATTGAAAGAATTGCGGCGCATCCAGCTTTAATGTAGAAATGGAAATTTCTTTTTTATCGAAATTGATAATGTCTGCGCTGAGGTCTAATTTTTTTAACGAAACCATCATATCCTGCCCGGCCCATTTATCCGTTTTCCTGAAAATGATATTTTCAAGCTCCAGTATTTTCAGATCAAGCGCAATTCCTTTTTTAGATGAAGAACTGCTTTTTGGGGAAGAGAAATAATCAATGAGAAATTGATAGTTCCAAACCGAATCAGTTCGGTTGAGATTAACAACAGCATCCTTTAAGCCGATATATTTTAAGGTAGCCTGGTCCTTTAAAAAGAACCAGTCGGTGATATTTACTTTTGCCGATCCTGCATAGATCAGCGTATCATGATGTTGATCTTCTACCAATACACCTTCCAGCGACATTTTATTGAAGAAGCTGAGATCAACATGCTTGATCGAAATTTTGGTGTTAAGGTCTTTGGATAATGTTCTCGTTACCTTGCTCACCAGCCAGTTTTGTACAACCGGCAGGTTCAATGCAGAATAGATCATTACCAGGAAAAGAATAAGGGAAATGAAGAACCAGGCTTTTTGCCTTCCTTTTCTGTACACAAACAGCCAGGCTGCAACCCATACTATAAAGAGCAGCACAAAGAGCCAAAAAGAATAGGAGGGCTTAATAAAAAAGAATAATGCACCCAGCGCCGTCCAGAAAAGCAGCGTTAAAAAGACCCATTTCAATATGTTGAGAATGCGGCGCAGGTTATATTAATTGGTGTAAAAATAGCTAATCGGCCTCTAAAGGCAAATTCAGTACCAAACTTTATAATTTCTTTATTCTCTACATGTTGCAGGTGCAAAAGAAAAGCTATATCACCCTGCCAAAGATCCTATTTGAAATAGTAACCAAAGTTCAGGCTCAACATACGGTTCTGGATATTGCGGCCGTCAAACTCTTCGTTGTTATTGATACAGGCAAAGCCATGCGTATAACCGGCTTCAATGAAGAACTTTTTCATGTGGTAGCCGATGCTGGTGCTGAGGCCAACATCAAACCAGCCGTAGCTGTCGTAGCCAAATTTGATCTTGCCCGATTGAACGGCGCCATTTTCATCGGTGTTTTTTAAATGGCCAAAATTGGTAATGCCCAGGTAAGGCCCTGCGCTTATTACAAATGCATTATCGTTCACCGGAAAATCAAGACTTAAAGCAGGAACGATATCTAAATAATGGAGCGTGAATTCTTCTTTTTTGATGCTGCCTGTTTTTGGTTTTATGGTAAAGCCCCGCATATTATAACCAACAAAGGGCGAAAAATGGAGCACACCATCAAAGGGTATTTTGATGAGTGCTGCAACACCAAAACCGCTTTTGGCATCATACGGTTGTTTTACGCCGCTGTAAGTTGCTTTTACAAAAGCATAATTATAGCCGGCTTTAATGGCTACTTTATTTTGGGCAAATGATTGTTGAAATACGATACCGGCAAGCAGTACTACAAGAATTTTCTTCATAAAAGCGTTAATTGTGAGCAAATGTAAATGTTTTTACTATAGTCGCTTTTTTCGACCAAAAGGTTGCATCAACAATTGGGTTTTCTCACATTTTTATTAAACACATTTTATTTAATTGCGAATTGGAGATTGTATTCCCTGCCCTGAAGGGCAGGGCAATTCATGGTGAAAAACATAAATGTTACCGGCAAATACCTATTATGCACAGCCGAAAATATAAATAGTGATGCCGGAAAGATTTTTGTTAGCGCCCAAAAGATATTTCTTTATGTCAAAAAGATTTTTGTTGATGCCGGAAAGATATTTGCCGGGGGCGAAAAGATATTTCTTTACGCCAAAAAAATATTTTTTGATGCCAAAAACATATTTCCCGGCGGCAAAAAGATTGTTGTTGGTGCCGGAAAGATATTTCCCGGAGGCGAAAAGAAATTTCTTTTCGCCAAAAGATATTTCCCGATGGCCAAAAGATATTTCTTTACGCCAAAAGATATTTCTTTTCGTCAAAACGAATTTCTTTTCGCTAAAACAAATTTCTTTTGGGCAAAAGATTTTTCTTTTGGGGGTAAAAACATTCTTATTTACCCAAAACCTATACATATATAATAAACGGAATTTATATCCCCTGCAGGCACCCGAATAACAAATAATCAAAATCCAAAATCCAAATTCCAAAATCCAAATTCCAAATTCCAAATTCCAAATTCCAAATTCCCAATAACTAATAACCAATAACCAATAACCAATAACCAATAACCAATAACCAATAACTATTAACGAATCCCCTTATTAAACTCCTCCGATTTGCCACGGGGAATGGACAGGCTCGACCAGTTTTTATCTTTGATGATCTTGCCTATATAAATAATTTGTCCTACATGATAAGGATAATGCGCCAGTTGCCTGTTGATGGCATCGATAACACTTAATGGCTCGTTGCGGATATGAATTGTTTTCAGCAGGTCATCTTCAGTAAGCGAATGAAGGGTATCTAACAAACAGGCCCATCCTTTTTCCCACAGTTCGATCAGCTGTTCTTTGGTTTGTTGTTTGATCTCAAATTCGGTATCCCTGTTGCGCCATTCTTTTTCGCCATCGGTTGTTAAAAAATCCGTCCACCGGCTGAGCATATTGCCATACACATGCTGAATGATCACGGCAATGCTGTTGCTTTCTTCATTGGGTTGATAATGAAAGTCTGCATCCGTAAGCTGCGTAAAAGTTTTATCGCCCAGCTCTTTATAAGAAAGCATGCGCTTGATAACAGATTGCAGGAAGATGGTACCTAGTGACATGGGAGGGTGTTTAAAAGTGAAAAGTCAAAATCCAAAACACAATGTTCAATGTTCAACGCTCAATGTTCAATGATCAACTACGAGCAACCAATAACTAATAATCAATCACGAATAACGAACACCTAATTTTTTAAAACGAGGCGTATAACTATGCTAATGATCGATATGACATAAGCGACCAGGTTGGTGATGATGGCTTTATAAAAAAAAGAATATCCTGTATTAAAATCAGCTACATCTTCTTTCTCAAAAGTCGAAAGGATATACCTGTGCGCTTTGAATAAATAATTCCAGGCAACGATATTTAGTAATAAAATAGTCATTGCAATAACGGGCCTTATGTTATGCAAATAAAACGTAAGCTTGGTTGGATGCAATGGATCAGGCCCGGCAATGAACATATACCATTCCAGGATATCAAATAAAGTGTAAACACCCACCAGTACCAGTAAAACCTTCAGCAGGTTAATGATACGCCTGATCATTGCCCTGTCGGCATTAATAGTAAAATTTTTTGAAACTATATCTTCGTTCATACTTCATCATTTAATTCATGGTGCTATTACTATGCATTTCACATTCGTAAATCTAAAATCGTAAATTCTTAATACCCTTCCGCCGCATCATCCCCACGCTTATCCCCAACCGCGGTGATCGTTTTATTATCTATCCGTATCACTTCTGTGCGACCGATATTTTCTCTTGGGGTTACTTTATAGCCCATCGCTTCCAACTGCTGTTTGGTAACAGGATTGAAATCTCTTTCTACAAAAATTTCATCGGGCAGCCATTGATGATGGAACTTCGGTTTGTTCACCGCATCTTCTGCGCTCATGCCGAATTCTAAAATGTTTACCAGGGTTTGATACACACTGGTAGGTATGGTGGTACCGCCGGGTGTGCCTACAACAAGAAAGGGTTTGTTGTTCTTTAAAACTATTGTTGGTGTCATACTGCTCAGCATTCGTTTATTGGGGGCGATAGCATTCTTCTCATTGCCAACAGCGCCATACATATTAGGCACACCGGGCTTTACACTGAAATCATCCATTTCATTGTTCAATAAAAAGCCTGCGCCGCTTACAACAGTACGGCTGCCGTAACTGCCGTTCAATGTTGTAGTGACAGATACTGCATTACCGTTTTTATCTACCACGCATAAATGTGTTGTTTCCTCACTTTCAGGAATGATGCCTGCTTTTGTAACAGTGCTGCTGCCTGCCTTTCCCGGTTCATAATCTTTCATTCGTTGGGCAAGATAGTCATCGCTTGTAAGGCGCTTTACCGGCACTTTTACAAAATCAGGGTCGCCTAAAAATTCCGCCCTGTCTGCATAGGCCCTGCGCTCTACTTCAGTCATCAGTTGCACACTTTCAGCAGTTTGAAATTTTAGTTGCGCAATATTTCGTTTGGCTATCATCTTCAGCATCTGGTCTAAGATGATGCCGCCGCTGCTTGGCAAAGGCATGGTAACAATATGATATTGCTTGTAATCAAACTCATCGCTTTTTCTTTCTTTGGCCTGGTAATTTTTAAGATCATCCAAACTGATAATGCCTTTTCCTTTGTTCATTTCCGCTACAATAAGTCTTGCTGTTTCGCCTTCATAAAATCCTTTGGCGCCGTTATCACGGATGCGTTTTAACGTATTGGCAAGATTGGTCTGTATCAAAATATCACCTTCTTTCCATTTTGTTTCTTTTACAAAAGCAATGGGAGAGGTATTCAGTTTTATGAATTCATCGTGATGGCTGTTGAAAGATGCTGCCTGTGAAGCAGTGATAGGAAAACCTTTTTCGGCAAGATCAATAGCTGGCTGTATGAGTTTTTTAAACGGCAGCTTTGCATATTTCATGCTGGCAAATAAACCGGCAACTGTGCCCGGAACACCTGCTGCTAAATGGCCATCCTGCGATAGATTTAATAAAGGATTACCGGCTCCGTCCAGGTACATATCCCTTGTGGCTTTGGAAGGCGCTTTTTCGCGGAAATCGATAGCGATATTTTTTCCGTTGTTTAAATGCGCTACCATAAAACCGCCGCCGCCAATATTGCCAGCACCGGGGTAAACCACTGCCAGCGCCAGTTGTGTGGCAATGGCTGCATCTACTGCATTGCCGCCCGCTTTTAAAATGCGTACGCCAACCTGGCTGGCCAAAGGATGCGCCGATACAACCGCCCCGTTTGAAGTAACAGTTTTTTTATTTACCGTATAATTTACCTGTGCGTTTGCTATGCTTGCATAAAAGCTTAATAGCAATACTGCCGACATACGAAAACCGATGGAATGCTGTTTCATAAAACGATCTGTTGGTTTATAAATAATACCCTGAAAGTACAATTTTATGAAGCATGATTAACAAACCCTTATAGTGTTTTTCAGTATTTTAGCAGGATATATCAAACAACAGCTATGAGACGAATTTTCCTTTTGACCTTATCCGTATTTTGTGTTACTGCTCTTTCTGCACAATTAAAAAGTCCCGATGATTTTTTAGGCTATGAACTGGGAACAAAGTTTACCCGTCACGCAAAGATCGTAGAGTATTTCAGATCGGCTGTTGCAGCCGTGCCGCAAATGGCAAAGCTGGAAAAATACGGCGAAACAAATGAAGGAAGAGAACTGGTACTGGCGATCATTGCTTCTCCCGAAAATTTTTCACGGATAGATGAAATAAGAAAAAATAACCTGCGCCTTAGCGGCATGCTGAATGATAAGCCGGGAGATGTAAATGCACCGGCTGTGGTATGGCTGAGCTACAATGTGCACGGCAATGAGCCAAGCTCTTCTGAAGTAGCGATGAAGGCCTTGTATGAATTACTGAACCCTTCCAATACACAAACAAAAGAATGGTTGAAGAATGTAGTGGTTATTATTGATCCTTGCCTTAACCCTGACGGCCGCGACCGTTATGTGAACTGGTACAACCAGGTAGCGGGTAAAACACCAGATGCAAGCTGGAACAGCAGGGAACGCAACGAACCCTGGCCATACGGAAGAACGAATCATTACAACTTCGATCTTAACCGCGACTGGGCCTGGCAAACACAAATTGAAACGCAGCAACGGTTAAAAAAATACAACGAGTGGTTGCCAGAGATCCATTGCGATTTTCATGAGCAATATCCTAACAACCCGTATTATTTTGCGCCTGCGGCAGAACCTTTTCATGAAGTGATCACACCATGGCAACGGGAATTTCAAACTACAATAGGGAAGAACCACGCCCGGTATTTTGATGCCAACGGATGGCTTTATTTTACAAGAGAAATATTCGATCTTTTTTATCCTTCGTACGGTGATACTTATCCTTTATACAATGGCTCTATTGGTATGACCTACGAACAGGCTGGTCACAGCCCCGGAGGACTGGCTGTTGAAATGAACAGCGGTGATACGCTTACCTTGAAAGACAGGATAGCACATCATTTTGCAACAACGATGAGCACTGTTGAAATTACTTCGATTAATGCAGCAAGAGTGGTAAAAGAGTTTAAAAAATTTTATGACGATGCAAAGAACGGCACGCCGGAATACCGTTCGTATTTTTTGCAAACAGACGATGTAAATAAAGCCAATAAAATAAAAGCATTGCTGCAAAATAATGGTATCGAATCCAGAGTATCTTCCTTCTCTGCAAATTTTACAGGCTATAATTATATTAACGGCAAAACAGAAGCAGTTTCTATCAATAACAAAATAGGGATACTGGTACACAGCAATCAGCCGAAAGCAACGATGATAAAAGTGTTGTTTGAACCTAGATCAAAGATCAGCGATTCGGCAACTTATGATATTACCGGCTGGGGCATACCATATATCTATGATGTACAGGGATACGCTTGCAAAGAAAGGATCAATGCAACAGATAACGGGCTGATACTTGTTGATAATCAAAAAGTGCAGACTGCTACTTATTGTTTGGTAGTGCCCGCAACAAAGAACAACACCACTTTTTTAGCAACGTTATTGAAACAGGGTTGTAAGGTGCATTATAATGAAAAAGCATTTACCTCCGGTGGGCAAACATTCGGCGCAGGAAGTCTTATCCTTTTGGTAAAAGATAATGCGGATAAAAAAGACTGGATCATTGCAGAAGCAACAAAACAAAATGTGCAGTTGTATTCATTGTCATCAGGTTTTGTAGACCAGGGTTTTGATTTTGGTTCGGAGAAAGTGCATCTTATTAAAAAGCCGAAGGTGGCCATGCTTACCGGGCAGGGCGTATCACCGGAATCGGCAGGTGAAGTGTGGCATTATTTTGAGCAGCAACTGGATTATCCTGTCACATTGATCAATGCCACTGATGTTGGCGATGTGAACTGGAAGAATATTGATGTGCTGATCATGCCTGCGGGCAATTATAAATTCTTAAGCGATAAAGACGGCGCTGCAGAAATAAAGACCTGGGTGCGCCAGGGCGGTAAGATCATTGCTATGGAAAGCGCCGCTTCGCAAATGGCAGGCAGCGACTGGGGTTTTAAACTGAAAAAATCGGATGATGATAAAAAAGATACCGGTACTTATGCTGATGTAAAGCGCTATGAAGACAGGGAAAGAGAAAGTATAACGGGTAATATTCCGGGTGCGATCTTTAAGGTACAGTTGGATAATTCGCACCCGCTGGCATTTGGTTATCCTGATTATTATTTTACGTTGAAGAACAGCGATAACCTGTACGAGTTCATGAAAGACGGCTGGAACGTGGGCATCATTAAAAAAGATAAACAGGTATCAGGCTTTGTAGGAAGCAAGGTAGCAGGCAAGATGCAGGACGGTACGGTGATAGGCGTATTGCCGATGGGAAGCGGTTCAATAATATATTTTGCAGAAGACCCTATATTCAGAAGCTTTTGGGAAAGCGGTAAAGGGCTGCTGAATAATGCGGTGTTCTTTGTAGGACAGTAATTAATTAAAAAATTAAAGAATTAAAGAATGAAGTGTAAGAATCATTGGAAGTATATAAGTGCTCTATTCATTTTTACTTTTTCCTTTTTGATCGCTGCTGCGCAGGCAGATAAACCACTTGCTTTTGATGACGTATGGATGGCGTTCAATACAAAGACAGCCAATATTGAAACCTTCATGCAATGGAAAGGATATTTTTTGGATGAGAAAAAACCCAACCAATGGATATATAAGCATATCGCTACCAACCTGAAAGCTACGATCACATTTACCTATTATGATTCATCAAGGATATCGGGCATAAACTTCGAAGTAAAAAATGAGCAGACACCGGCAGTATTAAAAGATATGGGGGCAAATGGCTTTGTAATAAGAGACAGTACTGCAATGCCCGCTGTTGCGGCTAATTACAGCAAACAGGATATCCTTGAAATGGAGAATGCTAAGTATATGCTGTTTTGTGCGGTATCTACAGCATATCCAAAAAAAGAATTGAGCCTTGTAGATTATGCATGGCACGACCTGGTAACACGAAGTATTGTAGTGGTGCAAAAAGGCCATAACCCTTACCTTGTACCGGCATTGGTAGCCGATTTTGAAACTACACCGTTGGATACGTTTAAAATAGATCCCGACAACAGGTTTAAACTGATATCAGAAAATGCAACTTTTAAAGGAGGCAGAAGAGGCATGTATATTTACCTGAATGATAATGTGCGTTACCCCGAAGCTGCATTGCAAGATAGCGTGGAAGGATTTATAACAGTACGGTTTACGGTAGATAAGACCGGCAAAGCAGTGAATGCAAAAGTGATACAGGGAAAAGAACTGGGGCATGGCCTTCCTGAAGAAGCGGTACGGCTGATAAATGCCATGCCTTTATGGAAACCAGCACTTGAACTAAACCGTATCGTGGAATCGGTTGTTGAACAAAAACTGTTATTTAAATTAAGATTGAATAACCTGCTTTAAGAAGTAAAAATTTAAAAGTAAAAATTTAAAAACATGAAGGGTAGAAGAGCCAACAATAGTTTAAGATGCATGAAAATTGGAGTGCTGGTTTTCATTTTTAATTTTTCATTCTTCATTTCCTTTGCACAATCGCCACGCTCGTACACTTCATCAGAAATATTATTGCAGATAAAGAAGCTGAACGTATTGGGTTCTGTGTTGTATATCGCTGCGCATCCTGATGATGAGAACACAAGATTGCTGGCTTATCTCTCTAATGAAAAATTATACCGTACCGGTTATCTTAGTCTTACAAGAGGAGATGGCGGACAAAATCTTATCGGTGATGAACAAGGCGTTGATTTGGGGTTGATACGCACACAGGAATTATTGTCTGCAAGAAGGATAGATGGTGCCGAACAATTCTTCAGCCGTGCTTTTGATTTTGGTTTCAGTAAAGGTCCTGAAGAAACGATGAAGATATGGGATCATGATAAGATACTGAGCGATGTGGTTTGGGTGATACGCAAGTTCAAACCCGATGTGATCATTACCCGTTTTCCTACAACAGGCGAAGGTGGTCACGGGCATCATACCGCTTCAGCAATTTTAGCAGGTGAGGCATTTGATGCAGCAGCCGATCCAACAAAATTTCCTGAGCAGCTGCAACACGGAGTAACGGTGTGGCAGGCCAAACGGTTGCTGTGGAATACCTTCAACTTTGGCTCTACAAATACACAAAGCGAAGATCAGTTTAAACTGGATTGCGGCGATTATAATGCCATACTTGGAAAAAGTTACGGGGAGATAGCCGCTACAAGCCGCAGCCAGCATAAGAGCCAGGGCTTTGGTGTACCGGCACAAAGAGGAAGTGTGCTGGAATATTTTAAAACCATAAAAGGAGATGCGCCGGTAAACGATCTGATGAGCGGCATAAATATTAGCTGGGACAGGTTGCTGCGTGGCGGCGAATTGATAAGCAGGCCCGTGAGAGAAGCCAATGCGCAAAATCTTGTTGATTCTATCATCCGGAATTTTTCAACAGAGCATCCTGAAAAAAGTTTAGCACAATTAGTAAGGCTGTATAAAAAAGTAGAAACAGTAAATGATGTGTACTGGCGTGAACAAAAACTGAACGAGATAAAAAAGATCATAGAGAATTGCGCCGGGCTTTTTATGGAAGCCACCACCAATACCGAATATGCTGTGCAGGGCGACAGCCTGAAAATAAATCTTGTGGTAAATAACAGGCTTGGCGGAAATGTATTAAGCGCTGATGCATTTGTTGATAACGATTATGTGATATTCGACCAGCTGAAAAAGAATGTGAATAGTGTACAGTCGTACACCATGTATATAAAACCAACAACAAAGATCACGCAACCTTACTGGCTGGAATTTCAAAAATTAAAAGGAAGCTTTGATGTGCGTGATCAGCAACTGATCGGTAAAGGAGAGAACGATCCGCTGAGTGTTGATTTTAGTATGATGATAGAAGGAACGGAAATTAAATTCACCAAACCTATCCGCTATAAATATACCGACCCCGTAAAAGGAGAATTGTATGAGCCGGTTACCATAATAACGCCGGTATTGGTAAGTACCAATCCTGCATTGGTATTGTTCAATACTACCAACAGGAACCAGAAGAAAGAAATAGAGATTACTATACAGGCTAATAAAGATATTGCAGACAGCATGCAGCTGAAGTATAATTATGGTGATACAACAGTTACGTTGCTGAACAGTTTTGTAAAGATCGCCAAAGGAGATAAGAAAGTATTTACTTCAACGATATCCAACCGCTTGTCAGCAGCTAACGGCGCTGAAAGCATCAACGGCGTTCTTTCGCAAAAACAAGTGCAGGATAAGCAATACACTACACTGCGTAAAATAAATTACGATCATATACCGGATATCAATTACAGTTATGTAGATGCCATAAAAGTAGTGCCGATAGACCTGAAAACAGAAGGCGACTATGTTGGCTATATTCCAGGTGCCGGTGATAAGATACCTGAAGCGTTGACGCAAATGGGATATAAAGTAATAACCTTGAAAGAGAGCGATCTTACGCCGGGCAACCTTCGCCAGTTTGATGCGATCATAACAGGTGTGCGGGCATACAATACCAACGAATGGCTCAACAATGGTTACGATGCGCTGATGCAGTATGTAAGAGAAGGAGGGGTATTGCTGACACAATACAATACTAATAATTCTATTGGTCCGGTAAAAGCAAAGATATCTCCTTATCCTTTTGTTATCAGCCGCAACAGGATCACTGATGAAGAAGCCAAAGTGAATTTTCTTTTACCCGAACACAGGGCATTGAACTATCCTAATAAAATAACTGCAAAAGATTTTGAAGGCTGGATACAGGAACGCAGCATTTACAATGCAGAAAATATTGACACTGCTTATAAACGTATCTTAAGCATGAAAGATCCGGGAGAGAATGAGCAGGACGGCAGCCTGATCGTTGCTGATTATGGTAAGGGAAGATTTGTATATACAGGGCTTGTATTCTTCAGGGAGTTGCCTGCGGGTGTGCCTGGAGCGTACAGGTTGTTTGCAAATTTAATTGCGAATAAGAGGAATAAATACATTAAATAAGCCCCCCTCCGCCCCCTAGGGGGAACTGATTATGGAGAGGATAGAAGCGAAGGTTTAACCGCAGAGGCAGAGAGACGCAGAGACTTAAAAAAGAACAAAACATGATCTCCTCCATTTCCCTTTAGGGGTAGGGGTAAAACAAAACATAATCTTCTCCATAGTTCCCCTTTAGGGGCGGAGGGGCTAAAAAATGCAAAACGAAAGATCATACTGGAATAAATGGTACATAGCAGTACTGTTATTTTTGATCATACAGATCATTATCTTTTACGCTATAACCATAGCCTTTAAGCGGTAATGTATGAGCACTATCGACTGGATAATATTGATCGTTACGCTTGCTGCCATCATTGTATATGGCATCTATAAAAGCCGTACTACTAAAAACCTGGATGGCTATTTTCTCAGCAACCGCAGCATGCCGTGGATATTGGTGTTGCTCAGCATCATGGGCACGCAGGCCAGTGCTATTACTTTTTTAACAGGGCCCGGGCAGGCTTACAGCGACGGGATGCGTTTCGTGCAATACTATTTTGGTTTGCCACTGGCAATGATCGTTATCAGTATCTTTTTTGTTCCCGTTTTCAGTAAACTGAAAGTATATACTGCCTACGAATTTTTAGAGCATCGCTTCGATCTCAAAACAAGAACGCTCACTTCGCTTCTTTTTCTGATCTCACGTGGGCTTAGTACAGGCGTAAGTATTTATGCGCCTTCGCTGGTATTAAGTTCATTAATGGGCTGGAATATTTATTATACCAATCTTGTTACCGGCGGGTTGCTTATCATTTATACCATGAGCGGTGGCGCTAAAGCAGTAGCGCATACGCAAAAATTGCAGATGATCATTGTGTTCATTTCTCTTTTTTTAGTAGGATACCTTGCTGTAAAATTATTGCCCGATACCGTGGGCTTTACCGATGCATTAAAAGCAGCCGGCGAAAAAGGTAAAATGAATATCATTACCACAGGTTTTACTGATAAGGGCTTTGACTGGAAGGATAAATACAATATCTGGAGTGGATTGATCGGCGGATTTTTTCTGGCGCTCAGTTATTTTGGAACCGATCACAGCCAGGTAGGCAGGTACCTCACTGCAAAAAATGTAACCGAAAGCAGGAGGGGGTTGTTGATAAATGGCCTGGTAAAAGTGCCGATGCAGTTCTTCATTCTGCTGATCGGTATTTTGATCTTTTCGTTTTATCAATACCATAAAGCGCCGGTTTATTTTGACCAGGCAAAAGTTGCAATGGCCAATCAAACTGTTTATAAAGATTCGCTGATAATGCTGGAGAATAATTATTCGGTTGCATTGGCCGCACATGATTATGAAGCATCTAAAAAGATCCGTGCCGATTACAGAGCAACATTAAAGAAAGCTTTGCCCGGAGAAGACACGAACGACAACAATTATATCTTCCTGCGCTTTGTAATGGATTATTTGCCGCAGGGATTGATCGGCCTGATCATAGCGATCATATTCTTAGCTTCATGGGGAAGCATTGCTGCTGCATTGAATTCACTGGCGGCCTGCTCAGTGATTGATTTTCATAAAAAATTCTTTGTGAAAAAAGAGACTGAGCTGAAAGATTATAAAACATCGCAGTGGTATACATTGGGCTGGGGGATATTCTGTATCATCATTGCTATGTTTGCGCAGAACATCGGCAATAGTTTGATAGAAGCGGTAAATATTTTAGGCTCGCTTTTTTATGGTGTTATTTTGGGAATATTTCTTGTTGCTTTCTGGATGAAATTCATAAAAGGCAATGCGGTTTTCATAGCTGCACTTATTTCCGAAGCGCTGGTCATTACGATATACAATTTCAATATCGTATCCTTTTTGTGGCTGAATGTTATCGGCGCATTACTGGTCATTCTTTTCGGTTTTGTTTTCCATCTTATACTGTATAAAAAAATGCCCCGTTAAATACGGAGCGCTTACAATAATATATTCCAGTGCTATTTTAATTTCTTCTGCAGGTCCTGATTCATTTTTACGTAATCATCATTCTTTGCTTCTTTAGCTAATTCAAGAGAACGTTTAGAACTTGTCATAGCGCCTTCTTTATCGCCCATTTCCTTTTGTATCTTGGCTTTGTACAGCCACATATAAAATGCTTTATCATTTCCTTCAAGGGCTTTGTTCACATTATCAAGCGCTTTAGATAAATTCTTATCGTACTCATTGTAAAATTGTGCCGCCTGCCAGTAAGGTTTTTTATCGGTCAGCATAGCAGCATCTATCTGTGCCCTCAACCTATCCTTTATATTGGTAGTTATAGGAATAGTTACGATCGTTTTTTCCCACATGATGTTCAGCGAACAGCTTTCGGGTTTTACATCGGCAAACTGCATGGTAAATGTTTCCTGTCTGGCCTTCATGCTCATTGGTTCTACTTTAAAGCGCACAACATCTTCTGCATCTTTATAACCATCGGTTCCCCAGTTCTTTAAGCCTTTATTTAAAACGATCTCCCAGGAATCAATGCCGGGGATAGTATAAAAAACATAAGTACCGGAGTCTAATTTTTTACCACCTATCTCAACAGCATCTGTAAAAACAATTTTGGTAGCAGCGTTTGCGCCGGTGCGCCATAATTTATTATAGGGTACAAGGTCGCCATATATTTTACGTCCTTTTGCATTTGGCCTGCTGTAGGTAAGCTCGATAGAGCCCATGCCAAAATCCTGCTTAATGGTTTGTGTTGGCGAAGGTTGCGGTAAACGCACTTGTGCAGTAGAAGCTATTGCGATACAAAAAAAGGCAACAGTTGCAAGCATTACTTTTCTCATAATGGTAAAAATTGTTTAGTGTGCTAAGTTAAACCAAACACAGTGAAAACAAAATCTAAGTTTGAGAAAGGAAGAATACGTTTATCAGAATTGAACCTTGATACGGGCCTTGCCGCTTTTTCCTTTTTTCAGTTTCCATTGCGGACCTTGCTCTATTAGTTTGCGTGCAGCGGCTTCATCACAATTATCGCAAAGCGATTTATCTACTTTGATATTGGTGATAGCGCCGTTAGGCTGAATAGTAAAGGATATTTCCATTTCGCCATGAAGATCACGTTTCAGTATTTCTTCAGGGATATCTATATTGTTAGAAACGTACGTGTTGTAATTATCCCATCCATCAGCAGGCTCTACATTCACAATAGAATCTTTCAGTAACGTGGCACGACGGGAAGCTTTGCCAATACCCCTGTCCCTTATCACGGTCTTTTCACGAAATGCTGTGGCATCTTCTGTTAATACGATCTTGTTTTGCGGAGTATTGCTGTTAAGAATATACGTTCTTGGTAAAAAACCAACAGATCTTACTTCTACTGTAACAAGCGAATCGGTGGATACCAGCCTGAAATTTCCTTTCACATCAGCGTAGGTGCCAAAATTTTCTGATTTGATATTTATATTGGCAAAAGGCAATGGAGCATTATCCGCAGTTACCACCTGTGCTGCAAAAGAACGGTTTAATTGTTGCTGAAAAAACTCCCCGCTTCTGTTGGAAGGTTCAGCAGCTTTTTTCTTAAAATCATCAGCCGGTGTTTTTGCTTCCTGCCTGTTGAGGGTAACTATTTCATTAACCGTACTACCGGTAGTTAGAGTAGAAGAAACAGTACCGTTGGTGGCAGTATTAGGTGTGTACATCGATTCTGCGGCAGTATAATTTGCAGCATTATTTTTTGCAACAGCATTTACTTCATTAGGCTTGCCTGGCTTATAAACAAAATTCGAGTCGGCCCTGGAAAAGCCGTCGCTGCTTGTAGTAACAACTTCAAGACCGGCCGGTATTTTTATTTTTGTAACAGCACTTTGCGTCGTAGTAACAGCAATATGAGTATTGCTGTCAACAGGTAATGTTTGTACAGGTTGTGTGGCAACAGTAGCAGCCGTATCTACAATTACAGGCGGGGTAACTTTTGCAATAGTATCCGGGTTGTTCTGTGTTGCTTTTTTAGTAGTAAGTGTGTAAGTAAGTGCGGCTCCGCCACCGATCAGCAGAATTGCTGCGGCAGCTTTCCACCATTTTGTTTTTGATTGGTACAGCGGAACAACTTTGGCTGAAGCGCTATCTTCCTGCATCTTTAACCGGGCCGCAGCCAGTTGCTCTTCCCATGGTTCATGCTGCATTGCTTCAAATCCTTCCATCGCTTCTGCAAGGAACGGATCGTCCAACGATGCTTTTTCCATGGCATGCATTTCAGCAGCACTCAGTTTACCCGAAAAATATTTCCGGATATCCTCTGCTGTGTAAATATGGTTATTATCGGTCATTATTGTATAAATCAAAAATCCAACATCCTACATCAAAAATCAGTGTTTAGTTTTTCCCTCCATACACAATTTCAAATTCCGCCTCCCATTTTGAATATAGCTTCTCACTTTGTTCCAGTCGTACCCTGTAATTGCTGCAATTTCATTATAACATTTGTTTTGCAGGTAAAACAGTTCCACTGTTTGTCGCTGTTCTTGTGGAAGCACCTTTAAACACTGTTCCAATTTCTTAAAATTCTCTTCCTTTTCCAAATGTTCGCTATTCAGATGCGTATTTTGCTCGGATTGCATAAAGGCAGGGTTAAAAACCGTGGTTTTCATGTTTTTAGGGCTTCTTAGCTGCATCAGGCAATAATTTCGTGCCAAAACATGCAGCCAGCCTTTAAAATTGTCAACCTCATGCTGTTTCAGTTTATGGTTCAGTTCTTCAAAAATATCCATCACCGCATCCTTACTGCGTTCTGCATCTTTAAAATACTTGAGGCACACACCAAATACAAGATCCATATACCGCTGATAGAGCGTGCTTAAATAGCTGATATCGCCGCTTTGTTTAAAAGCTGCCAGCAATTCCTTGTCCGTGTCGTTAGATGATATGTTGCGTAAAAAACTCAAGCCCCGATCCCGTGTTGTAAGTTGTTATTTGTTATAAGTTATTTGTTTTCAGCTTTAATTATTTTGTTCAATTTCACGCAAAGCAGCAAAGAAAACGCAAAGAGGCAAAGTTTTTTTTGCGTCTTTTGTATTTTATCTTAGCGACTTTGCGTGCAAAGTATTTCCAACCATCAACTATTCAAAATACACCTTTACCGTTTGATAGAACAACCTGCTTTGTTGTTGCTTTTCCGAATATCCCTGCAAGCCAAATAATCCCGCAGCATTACCTTTATTGATCGCTATTTCCAGGTAGCCGGCCGAATTGAACAGCGCCAGTTTTTCGCCTTCATTCACATCCGCATAGGTCTCACTCAGTTTATCAATTACTTCATCCCGTTTAAAAACGATCTTAAAGCTCCGGCCTTTACGCTGTTCCTCAAATTCTTCTTTAGTAATATTAACAATGACGTTCTCAAAATTATCAATGAAAATGATCTGCCCCTCTATCCAGTTATTGCCCAGCATCGGCCGCAGCGGGTTCTTTACCCTTATCGAAACGGAACTATCGCCCACTTCTTCCAGTGTCTTGCCATTTTGAAGATCATTGAAGGCCTTTGCAAAGACAGCAGTACAGTATAATGCATTTTTTTGCTGCGCTTTATCAAGCACCAGTGCAACTACTTTTTGAGGTACTTCTTCCAGTATCATGGTTATGAGGCCGTTGTCGGCACAGCCAATGATATGGCCGTTGTGCTCTGCCAGTAAAAGATGCTCGGGCTTTTCGTCAAATAAATTTACCAGTACCAGGTGAAAACTGCCTTCGGGGAAATTCTTGATCATATTCCGGCAAACATAGGCTGCCTGCGGATAATTAAAAGGAGAAAGTAAATGGGTGATATCAACCAACGTAAAATTGCCATCGTGTTGTAAAAGCTGTCCCTTTACTGCACCAACAAGAAAATCCTGTTTGCCGATGTCGCTTGTAAGGGTTAGTAATGGCATTCTTGGGATTCGTTATTGGTTGATGGTTATTTGTTATTGGTTATTCGTTAATCCGTTAATCAGTTAATCCGTATATCCGTTTAAACGTATTAACCAATTAACGTTTAAACTGATCAACGTACCAGCTCGCCTTTTTTAAAAAAGAATTTCTTCACCAGTTTATCTGCCCATGAAGGGAAGAATTTATTCATAAAAACGGTCTGCTTGCCTCTGAAAGTAAGTACCAGTGTTCGCTTTCTTTTTTCGATGGCCTTAAGTATATGCGTTGCGCATTCTTCTGCACTCATCAGGCTTCCTTCATCCAGCGGGCTTTCGCCCTGGGCCTGCCCCTTGCTGTTGAGCGCTGCATTGCGTATGTTGGAGCTGGTAAAGCCGGGGCAAACCCACATTACATTTACATCGCTGTCAATTAATTCTGTACGTACAGCCTCCAGCCAGCCGTTCAGGGCAAATTTACTGGCAGAGTAGCCGCTTCTTCCCGGCAATCCGCGGTAGCCGGCAATGGAGGAGATGCCTACCACTGTTCCTTTTTGCTGAATTATATAAGGCAGGGCCAGTTTGGTGCAATATACGGCACCATAAAAATTGATATCCATTACTTTCCTGATCACCTCTATTTCTGTGTCTTTCAGCAGCGCCCTCATAGAAATACCTGCATTATTGATCAATATATCAATATTGCCAAAAACTGTTAAGGTAGAGTCGATGAATTTTCTGCAATCGTTATAATCGCTTACATCTGCCACAACAGTATGTATTGGAAAACTGGAATGTTTTACCTGCAGGTCGTAAAGCTTATCCTGGTTACGGCCGCAGGTAGCTACTTTGGCGCCCGCCGTCAGCAATGCATCAACAAGGGCTTTCCCAATGCCATCACTTCCACCGGTGACAGCTACTACTTTATTTTTAAAAAAGTCGCTCATAAAATAAATATCAACAAAAATAAGTGAGTTATATGGCTGTTTGCAAACAAATTGTTGAATATCACATAGAATTGTTGAAAAACTTTCTGTAAAAAATTTGACGTAATACCTTTTTGCCTTATTTTTGCACTCCGTTAAAAAACGGGTAGGTCGATTTGGTAGCTCAGTTGGTAGAGCAATACACTTTTAATGTATGGGCCCTGGGTTCGAGTCCCAGCCAGATCACAAAATACGAAAGCCACTGAACCCTCAGTGGCTTTTTCTTTTATTTATGTGTCTTGCGACAAAGCTTTTGCAGGGTTCTTTTTATTCAGTTTGTACATCTTTTTATTTATTGCAAAACGCCAGCTTAACGGAATGATTTTCGTCATTATTTTATCCATAAAAACTGCGTCCATTGCAAGATTATATTTATACCTTGGCTTTTTTGCCTCCACTATTTTGAATAGTTTTTTAGCAAGAACGTCAGCTGTTGGCAGAAATTTAGAATTTCCTGAAGTCTCACCCATTTTTTTTATATGATCGAAATATGGTTTGTAAAAATCATGATCCCTTTTTGAAAGCGCCTGTAAATTATTCGTACCGTCTTCTGTTGCTTTGCCAAGCATAGGTGTTCTTGTAACACCTGGTGAAGCCAGCACAACATGAATATCCAGCAATCCCAGGTCGTAGTACATCGATTCAGATAGCCCTATCAGACCAGCTTTTGAGGCATTATAAAACGGAATAAACGGTTGCCCGATGTAACCCGCCCACGATGCAATATTGATAACTCTTGCTTTTATGGTATTTTGAGTGTTATACTTTTTAAGCAGCGGGATAAAGGTTTGTGTAATTTTGAATGGAGCCATTAAATTGACATCCATTACTTTTCTTGCCCGTTCTTCATCAGCGTACTCGAACGCGGCTGAATACATAATACCTGCATTGTTGACAATTGCATACAATCCATTGTTTCCGGAGATGTTTGAAATTTGCTGAAACGCCCGTTGAATGTCATCAGCATCGGTAACATCCATTTTTACCGGGTGTACATTTTCCAGTTTGCTGAGTTCGCTTTTATCTTTAAGGCTGCGATACGTAGCAAAAACCTGGTACCCTTTTTTTGCAAAAAGAATAGTGTTGGCCAGGCCCATTCCTGAGGTTGCGCCTGTAATTAAAATTGACTTTTTCATTTAAACCTTTGTTTTATTTGATACAAAGGTGAGATGCTTTTTCAGGGGGTGCTTATGAAAAAAGTCCAAAAATTAAAATTGCTGTAATTGGCTGGGAGGTACACCTTTCAATTTTTTGAACACTGCTGAGAAATGAGACAATTCATTAAAGCCCAGCATAAAGTAGATATCTGAAGCTTTCATTTTTTTACTTCGCAAAAGTTGTGCTGCATAGTCTATCTTTTTTTGCATGAGCCATTGATGAGGAGTTGTTTCAAACACAGTGTAAAAATCTCTTTTAAATGCAGAAAGACTTCTTCCTGTTAATTTGGCAAGTTCTCCTACAGAATAGTTGTATTCTACTATATTGATCATAAATTCATACAGGTCTATTTTTACCGGTTTGCTGTTAGCAGCAAGAAAGTGAAGCAATTTTTTATTATGCTGTGATAAATGATTAAGCGCAGCGAAGGTTTTCTCCTTGATGTCTGAACGGTTCAGTAGTTTGTTTTCAAAAAGCGGCAGGAGCGATTCGAAAAATCTTTTAAGAAGCTGGTGCCTGCCTAAATTAAGACTATTCGCATTTATCGTAGGTGCCTGGCTTTTTACTTCTTTTGCCTGCTTTATGAAATCTGTTACAAAGTCAGGGAATAAGTAAAAAATGATCGACTTAAAATCCTTTCCGTCCTTATCCTTGAATTTTTGGATATCAAGCTTGCTATGTTGTTTGATGAGAATTACTTCTCCGCTTTTAACCCTGGCTACAGAGCCATTCGATGTAAATGTTGCACTGCCGCTTTCCACATAATAAAGTGAATTAGCAGCAAAAAAGACATTTCTGAAAATTTCCTCCCTGCACACTTGCGTAAATGCAATCTTGATATTGCCCAGGTCAAAATGTTTATACCCTGATATAGATTCTTTTATTAGCATTCAAGATAACCGGTGATTCATCTAAATTAAGTTAATAATTTAAAATCTTTGATAACTGCATCACGTTTCAGCAATTTAAATCAGTTTTTTATTAAAATTAAAAGGAAGACCTGATTTTTATTAGGCCTGTAATTTTTATCAAGATGATAAGCTCGTTTTGTACTGTCATTATTGTGTTATACAACTAAGCGTATATTCTTTATAGTTAACAAGTGAATTAATTTCTTCTTTTTTCATTAAAAATCTCAGAAATAAAGAATCAAAAAGCCTGCTCAAGCCTGAAAATAATTTTATATTGCATCGTCTTTCCAATGTGTAGCTGATCCTGTGCGTCTTCATATTTCATAAACCTTATCTTAAATTTTAATGCCTGCACACTTGTGTGTATGCGGTTGCTGTGTGTTTCAATGATACGATGTATCGCAGGAGCACCCGGGAAAGTGTAATGAAAAATTATGCTGTTGATGTTGTTTAGTATTAATTAAAATAAAAATTAAAAAATGAAAAGAACAGATTTGATTCTTATGACAGGACAACCGCACTTACGACGGGTAAGGAGAACGGCACTTATGAAAAAGATATTTTCCGGTGTATTATTTTCTGCTTCGTTTTTAGCAGCACAGGCCCAGCATCAGTACCCTGGTTACAGAAGTGGTAACTATACCGGTGTTAATGGTGTTTTCTTTAACCCCGCAAGTATTGCAGACAGCCGGTACAGGTGGGATTATGGTGAAGCACATTGCGTAGGCAGTAACGAACCAATTGGTATGAACGGTTGGTATGCCAACGGTCAGGCTTATGCGTACCTGCAAGGAGAATTGGGTATACAGGTAAAATTAATGTTCGTTAAAAAGAAGATACCCATCATTAAAGCAGGTGCAGCGGTACTCTTACAGGCAAAATTGCCTAATCCTTCCTGGTTCAGGGGGTATGTGGGTGGCTATTTCAGTGTGCTGGGCGGATTGATAAAAGGAAGGTTCCGGTTTAAAGTAACTATAGGCCATGAGTGCGAAATAGTAGGTGAAGGGCCATTGGATGGCATAAAAGTGATTGCCGATTTTTCACCTGCTGATAAATCCGAAAAGGTTGATGTGTTTGCAGCGCCGCAGGCAGTATTTAATATGCCGATAGAAAAACCATTTACTATTGATGATGACCAGGGAACAAAAACCTATCGTATCAAACTGGATGAGTACAATGTTACCAATAATGGAAAAGCCATTGCCGGCACCTTGCAATGGAACAGCCGCAATGATGCAGTGCTGTTTGAAAGCTCTGAGATATTACCACCTAATGCAACTCTGAAAGCAAAAGTGAAAGTAAGTTTTGAACAGCAAAACGGCGCTTCGTGGCAAAAGGTTTATGATAATGGACAGCAGGCTATTGAAGAAAAGGAAATCAGCTTCACTACGGGACTTGCGCCTGATAATATTCCTTTAACGAACATTGCATATTCTTACCCGGTTGTTGATCAGAAATTCTTTTATGGTAAAGAATATAACAAAGCGTATGTACAATTAAAAAGAGGACAGGCTTATTTATTTAATACAGCACAATACGAACAAAAAGCACAATTTACAATTGGGTCAGAAGCTCCTGTTACCAATAAATTTATTTATGACAGTACAGCGAGAAAAGTAAACCTCGATTTGCCGGAACTGCAAACAACGCAGCATTATACATTCGACCTGGTTGGTATTCCTCAAGCTAACAGCGGTGAAAATATCAGCAGGCAAACAGAGAATGTTACAACAGACGATAACGATGTACAGGTAGCCAATAACAAAGCAGGGGGCCCGGTAACATCTGCAAAACCGCATACCTTTCTTACTTATTCTTTTGCTACCAGCAGGTATGCTACGTTTAAAGATAAGATGGCGGCTAAAACCATGCAGCACCCTATTTATGAAATTGTCTTAAGTGATGTAGGTGCACTGCAGGCTGACATAAACGGGCAGGAAGCCTTTGACAAAACAGAATTGTCAGGAAGCATGTATACTGGTGACAAACCTTTAGTGCAGCCAATAGCCACATTGACTGATAACTGGTTTACCCAGGATATTAATCCGTTGATCTATGCCGATTATCCACCTGCTGCGAATATGACTGTGAACAGGGATACATCAGAACTGGGATTACCACCAGCGAGAGCACTGGATGTAATGACCTGGTATGAGCAAATGACAGAAAATAATCCTGTCGGCAATATTTTAAGTACAAGATTACCGCATCGCTATTACCTGGGATATTACTTCAAAAAAGATTTTAACGATATTCAATATAAAGTGGCGAATCAATATATAGCCAATCCTGGTAGTGTTCCTGTTAGTCTTCATCGTTTCCTTACTAACAGTTTTCCTGCAATGAGGAGTGGAAAATATAAAGTGCAGTACCGCTACATTTTACCGGGAAACAGGCAGGGGAGTGTGTATAATTTTGAATTTGAGAACCCGGTGCAATGATTTTTTTGCCACAGATTACGCTAATTGTCACAGATTAAATACATTTTAATCAGTGCTCATCTGCGTAATCTGTGGCAAATAAAATAAAAATGACGTTGCTTTTTCTCCTTTTTACAAACTCAACAAACTACAGCCCCTTATATCGCTGCTATCCACCCGTCCTAATACTTCAAAGCTGCCGTTGTAATGCAGGCGGCCTACATCTTCGGTAGCAATAAAAGCACAGCTGTAAATATTGGCAAGGTCAATGATATTGATGATACCCGATGATGGCTGTGCTGCATTCTCATTGGCAACAAGTATTTCAAAAGGATCATCTTCTTTTCGCAACAATACCTTCATCCATGGCGGGCAATGAAATATGCCGTCGCCCTTTGAATAAGCCTGTGATAAAAGCTCTGTCATTCCATACTCCGAATGCACCAGGGGCACGCCAAGTTTTTGCTGCAGTATTTCATGAACCTGTTGCCGCGTCATTTCTTCCCGTCTTCCTTTCATACCGCCGGTTTCCATAATAATAGTATTGCGCAGCTGCATGGTATATTGCTCCGCAAAATCAAGCAATGCATATGTAACGCCGATCAATAAAGTTGGTTGCCGCAATATCTCGTTATGCAGTAAAGTGCGGTGTAGTTTTTCGGTATCATGCAGGTAAAAATCGCTAAGCGGGTTGTTGCTCGCTTTTATCAATTCATCAACCATCATTACCAATGATGAATTTCCTCTTTCCAAATAAGAAGGCAACAGGCCGATGATGCAATGATTTTTTGGTGAGCCGTAGAATTGTTCAAAGGCATGGGTAAAGCTGGCGCGGTAAAGAGAAAGGTCTTTCACCAGGTGCCTGCTGTTGACAGTTTGTGTGGTGCCGCTGCTTTCAAAAATTATTTCAGGAGTAAAATCTGATGTTTTTATTTTATGCGTCTTAAAAAAACGGATCGGTAAAAAAGGGATCTTTATGTAATTATCAACACTGGCTGCATCTATATTCAATAGCGTACAATATTGGCGGTAAACAGGATTATACTCGTACTGGTAGCGGAATAGCTCAATTGCCATAGCCTCAAAATTTTCCGGCGAGGCAGCGAATATCCTGGTTTCGAGATCAATATTTTTAACGGGATGTTTCAATATCTATCAGTAAATTTGAATATTAAAATACAAAGATGCGTTACATTTTATTATTAGCAGTAGTTGTGGTTGGCTTTTCTGCCTGCAAGAAAGATAAGTTCAATACCGTTCCACAGATAAAATTCAAATCCATTTCACCCAATACCTGGTTATCTACCAATCTCGATCCAACCCAGGGGCCAATACTTACTATCAACCTGACCGATGCTGAAGGCGACTTTGGTTTTAATGATAACAAAGATACTTCTTACATCTACGTTAAGAATATTACTGTTCCCAAACTGGATTCTTTAAAATTCCCCGTGCTTACAGGTGTTAAAACAAAAGATCTTGATGTTGACCTTGATATTAATCTCAGGTCTGTGCTGCTGGCATCCAGTACTCTTCCGCATACTGATACTTTACAGTTTGAAGTATATGTAAAAGATTTTGCCAAAAATAAAAGTAATGTTATCATTGCGGGACCGGTTTATTACGTAGTTCCATAATGCGCTTCCTGCATTTCATCTTATCACATTCTATCTTTATTGCTTTTTGTGCATTGGCGCTGTGTTTTCAAACATCGTTACTGCTGCATTTTACGGTAGATGTCTATCTCTATGCCTTTGTTTTTTTTGCTACGCTGTGCAGTTATAATTTTTACTGGATGCTGGGTTCTTATAGCCTGGCAAGGTCTTCCCCGGCAGCATTCTTAAAAAAACATTACACCAATATTATTTTCTTTTTTATAGCTGCTGCAGGTTTATTTATTTGCCTGCTTCAT
>JBEHZB010000010.1:0-176507 GCA_048497855.1 Bacteroidota bacterium
GATCTTCAGAGGGCGACGGTGAGTACGCAGCAGTTGTAGAATAGCTGCAAGCTACAGGCTTCAAGGACAAAGCATGCTGAAATAAAAGCTTTATATTCGTTACTGGTTATTCGTTATTGGTTATTCGTTACTGGTTATTCGTTATTGGTTATTAGTAACCCGTAACTCATAATTCATAACTCAAAACAGAAAACCCAAAACTGAAAACTTATGCCCTCCAAACAAACTACCCTTATCATCTCTAACCAAACCAAATGGGATATCGTTAAGATCAAAACAGTAATTGAAAATACCGGTCACTGGGATGGTGATGATCATCCTGATAAAAACTTCAGCACCGAAAAAGACAGTACTGTTACCATCCCAAAAGGAAGCAGCTTATCCAAACGTGAAGAACTCAATTCAGGAGTATTCTCTACCGACGATGGTACTTTTATAATGACACTTTATTTTTCGAACGGGGAAAATATCACGTTTAAAAACAACCAGAAAGATGCGCTTACCGGCTACTCCCGCAATAATTATTGGCTCACTGATGATTCCAGCAAAGACTTTTCTCTTTTCCAGTCATCAGGTTCCGGTGTAAATAAATTTGAAATAAGGCGGCAGCGAAAAACAGGCAATGATGCATGGATGAGTGAAATAAATGATGATACTCCTGTAACAAAATTATCCATACCCGGAAGTCATGATGCCTGCTGCTATCACGGGGCAGTTATGGATTGGGTGCAAACACAGGTGGCAGATATCAGCACGCAGCTGCACCTGGGCATAAGATATTTTGATCTTCGCGGTTATGCCGATGGTAAAGCTGCGAAGTATGGTATCAACGTTGGTGCCTTTACCAATTTCGATGGCGAAAGGGATTGCCAGGTTTGCCATGATGCTTTCCGCCAGCCTGAGACCTTCAAAGGATTTTTTGGTACCATCATCGATTTTCTTAAAACCCATGATAAAGAAACCGTTTTGGTACAGGTAAAAAAAGATAACGGCGATAAGAACCTGGAAGATATTGTAGCCAATATCATCAGCGATCTTGGAAAAGAAAATTTCTATGACGGTAAAGATATCCCGCTGTTAAAGAATGCAAGAAAAAAGATCATACTGGTAAGCCGTGAAGGATCGAAATGGGGATTTGATATTCATGAATGGAAAGATGAGGCTGCTGATTATGCCATACAGGATGATTATAACCCTGAAACCGATCTTACAGAATCGAGGGTAACCAATAAATTCCAGGCGGCAAGGGATTTTCATAAAAAGAATGCTTACGGCAAGAGCCGGTTAAATCTCAACTTTCTCTCACTCGCCCCTTCCGGCAAATTAGGCTGGTGGACGCCGCTGAATTATGCAAAAGGCGTTAACACCGAGTTCCTTAATTTTTTACGGAACCAGCCGGGTGGTTATAATTCGGTTTTCCTGATGGATGGTATTAATGATACCGATGCTGCTAAAGACCTGGTTAATTTAGTGATCAATAATAATTTTTAGTTGTGGAGAACAGCTATAAGTTATAAGCTGCAAGGGACAAGTATGCGAAATAGAATATGTTGCTGAGAAAGAAGACATCTTCAAATTAAAGACTTATCCCTTGAAACTTGCGGCTTGCAGCTGTTTTAGGGCTTGCAACTATTCATAACAAAAGAGCGCTGCATTCATCTGCAACGCTCCCTGCTTTTTAAAGGCTTGATCTGTTTTCTTGTGAGTTTCAAACAGGATGATTAATTATCTCCAATGGCCAGGAATCCATCTTTCACCAAAACGACGGTTTCTCTGCCAATGACCGGGAACCCATTTTGCGCCACGGCGCGGCGGAGTTTCCCAGTGACCACCTGCATATTCATAGCGTCCGTTGTTCACTCTCCATTCTTCATTGATCCATATCTGTCCTCTGTCGTGACGTGTGGGTCTTTCTACTACCGGCATTTTAGGCCTGATCTTTACATAGATCTGTGCCGATGCCGTAAATGATACTGACATAACAATTGCTGTTAACACGGCAATTTTTGTTAGATACTTTTGCATAACGATGATTTAATTTTAAAAGTGAAAAATAATTCGGGTTAAATTTCTGTTCAATAATAATCAGGAAAAATTTATGAAGCATCTACTGTAGAGAAAATGACACACTACCCATTATTGCACTAAATAAAAACGACCTGATTTACCTGGCCATACTTTTTTATTACCGTTCATCAATATGGCCTCATCGCCTTATTTTGTAATTATACCTGCCAGAAATCAATACAGTAAAGGATCGCATCATTTTCATCCATTGCTTCATGCCATTCTATATATCAATTCCTTTGCCAAAAAATTTTACCGGCAATATTTTTGTGGAGATCTTTTGTACCTCCAGATCTTCATAAAATACTTTATTTCTCATTAAACTTTAGATGAACAGATTCGTCAGTGTACGTGCTCATGCAATATCATGTTGCAACATCAATTTATTTACACCATAAAAAAGAAACAACAATGAGAAAAAATCTTTTGTTCAACTCACTCTTTCTTTTTGCATTTTTTTCCCTGCTGATAACAGGCTGTAAAAAAGAAAGCTCCGACAATGTTATCCTCAATACCTACCTGAATAATCCTGCTGCCGGAAATATGCTGGTAGCGCCGTTCAATGATGGCGACCATTCCAGCGGCTCGCTGCTGGAACTTGATCAAAATGGCATCATCATAAAAAAGATAAAGACCGGCGCCGAGGTACTGAACTTTGTTAAGTGGAACTATGAAGGCAAGACCCGCTATTCCTATAATCAATATGTTTATAAAAATGGGCCGCTGGCAGTGATCTACAGCCAGGCTGTTGTACTGGATGAGAATTTCAACGAGATAAGGCGCTTCAACCTTTTGCCTTACAATGGCAGAACCAGCGCTGATCCCAACGGGCTCGACTCTCACGATTTTATTCTATTAAGCGATGATCATTATATCGCCCTCGGTGCAGTGGAGCAAAAGGTAAATAATATACCTGCCGCTCTTAATCCTCTGCCCGATGCAAGGGTTATTGGTACAGTGATACAGGAAGTGGATAATGGCAATGTTGTGTGGGAATGGAACTCTACCAATTATCCTGAATTCTATGCCAACAGTGTAGAAGGCAATACGTATAGTTCCAACCTGCAACCTAACGATTATATGCACTGCAATTCAGTATGCATTGATCCGGCTGATGGCAACCTTGTGTGTTCGTTTCGCAGCCAGGATGAAGTGGTAAAGATAAAACGCTATACCGGCGAAATATTATGGCGCCTTGGTGGCAAGAGCTCTGATTTTACAATGACATCAGGCCAGAAATTTTTGCGCCAGCATGATGCTTCCGTATTGCATGAAGAAGGCGGCACCAGCATCATGCTCGTAGATAACGGCCTTCGCGGTACAAGAGAATCATCGAGGATACTGGAAATGAAAATAGATGAAAGCAATAAAACCATCAGCAACTATCATGAGTTTACTATACCTGGTGTGTTCATAGAATTTATGGGATCAGTACAAAAAAGAGGCGATACCTATTTCATTGGCGGAGGAAGTTCTAAAACAGTATTGGAATATAATTATGTAACCGGCGAGCGTTTGTTTGAAATGGATATGGATAGGTATTCGTACCGGGCGTTTAAATATTAGTTGGTTGTTGGTTATTAGTTATTGGTTATTTGGGATTGGGAATTTGGAATTTGGGTTGGACCAGATTGATAAAAGCAACGAAGCCTGTGATAGTACAGGCTTCGTTTTTATAACATACTCTTCAACCCGAAGGAAATCGTAAATCCCAAATCTAAAATCGTAGATCATTCCAGCCTTTCCCATTCCCTTGTATATTCATACTGTAAGTCCTCGTGCAGGGTTGCAATGACTGCCGCTATCTTTTTTAATTGAGATTGATAGAGGTTATTGATAACTGCATTTCTTTTAATCGGTATACCCGAGCCTTTGAGGCTTACACAAAAATGCAGGCGCAGTTGAAGCTCGGTTTCTTTTTCACCGCTATAGCGGCAATATTTATTAATGATCCGAACGATCTTGCGCAAGGTCTTCTTGGCAAAATATAATTGCGAAGTATTCATCTGTATGAACTCTTCATCGATCTCTGCTTTTACACCATTAATGAAACCCTGTTCATCATTGGCTTCAAATAAAAGGTAGGTCAGCAGTTCCTTATTCTCTTTTTTAAAACGTGCCAGGCGCAGGCAAAGTTCTGCTACCTGCTTCGGTGGTATAGTAGCCAGTTCCTGCTTTAGTTCATGCACAGTTGATGCCTTCATAATTATTTTGCCCGTTTAAAGTCAAGGTCCTGGAAATCGAAACTGAAATCCGTTGAAGGAGATATCGGGTTCATCTTTATACCGGTTGCTTTGCCGTTCTCATCCAAATCAAATTTCACATAGGCATCCGCATCAAGGCTCCTGTCGTTCCATTTTACAATGAAGGTGTTGCCTTTATACGGTAATAATATACCGGTAAGTTTTGGTGAGCGCTTGCTGTCGAACCATGGCTTTCCGTTTTTCAAAGAAATAACGATATCGCCAAACCATTGATCGGTATAGGTTCCCAGGAACTGGTTAATATCTGCTTTAGGTGCATTGCTTTTCATCTGCGCATCAATATCAGCCCAGATGCCATCGGTTATCTTCTTTGCATCTGCTTCATTCTTTACCACACGGTCGTGTTGTTGCTTCACCCTATCCATTCCTTTAATACCTAAATAACTATCCTTGATAGTATTGGTGATAGCGGTGAAAGCAGCACCCGATTGCTGATTCGTTAATACAATAATGCCGAGCTTTAATTCGGGCAGCAGCGTAACCTGTGTAACCACACCAGCCAGCCCGCCGGTATGCGTAACCTGTTTGTAGCCTTTTACATCACTTAAGAACCATCCTAAACCATACGATGCAAAATGTGTATTGTAAGGCGATGAACCACGCACATCAATGATCGTTTGCGGCGACCACATTTCTTCATGCACTTCTTCACTGAATAATCTCTTATTATCGCCGTATTTACCATTGTCCATCTGCATGATGATCCATTTGCTCAGGTCGGTAAGGTTGCTTACAATACCACCTGCTGCATTGGCTGTTTCGCTCCAGTCAATATCTATAGCTGTTACTTTTCCGTTAACCGGTGCATGCGGCATGATGGTATTATCACGATTAGGCAATCGTGAAATAGAAGCCCTGCTTGTATTCATACCCAAGGGCTTCATGATGCGCTGTTCAATAAAATCTTCCCAGCTTAGCCCTGAAACCCTTGCTATCACTTCTCCTGCGACGATGTACAAATTGTTATCGTAATCGAACTTGGTACGGAAACTGGAAACCGATTTTAAATAACGCAGGTTATGAATGATATCTTTTTTGGTAAAATTGCTGGAGTCGGGAAACATCATCAGGTCGCCGGCACCAAGACCGAGCCCGCTGCGGTGTGTCAGCAGATCCTTGATGGTAAACTCTTCGGTAACATACGGATTGTATAATTTGAATTCAGGAATGTAGTCGGTTACTTTATCGTTCCAGTTCAGTTTGCCTTCATCTACCAGCATACCTAAAGCTGCCGAAGTAAATGCTTTACTGTTAGAGGCAATGCCAAACAAGGTGTTCTCATCTACTTTCTGCATTGTTCTTAACGAGCGCACGCCATAGCCTTTGGCATGTATCACTTTACCGTCTTTCACTACAGCTACTGCAATGCCCGGCACATCAAAGGTTTTTAACGTAAGCTCCGTTAAAGAATCTATTTGTGCCGAAGTAATAACCTGTGCTTTCAGCGAAGAAGAAACGATCAGAAGAACAATTGAAAGGAAAAGGAATGATTTTTTCATGTGAGCAGTTTAAAGCCTCACCCCAACCCCTCTCCACAGGAGAGGGAACTGGAAGAACAAAGCGAGGACCATGTTTATTTTAATAAAGAAATCAGATTGTCTTTGATCTTATTCCATCCAGCAAATATCATATTATTCCTCTTTTAATCAAAAAGGTATATTTATCATCTTAACCACGAATAAGCACTAATGAATCGAATTAGGTTCACATTCGTGTTCATTCGTGTTATTTGTGGTTAAAAAAAATCTTAGCGAAACTTTGCGCCTCTGCGCCTTTGCGGTAAAAACAATTTAACCATCCATCCATTAAACCCATTCGCCAGTTGGCAACTTCTTGCTTTCTCAATATATTGCACAAAACCTATCAACATGAAGAAGCCAGTTGCTTTTATAGTACTGCTGTTTTTATCCTTTACTGCTGCTGCCCAGCAATTGGGAACGCTTACCGTAGAAAAGATCATGAGAGACCCGAAATGGATAGGCACATCGCCAACCAATATTTTCTGGAGCCATGATGGACAGTATCTCTTCTTTAACTGGAACCCCGATAATGCTCCGTCGGATTCTTTATATTATATCACCAGGGATAATAAAATACCGGTGAAAGCAACCGTGGCACAAAAGCAATATTTATTTACTCCTAATAATGTCACCTACAATACTGCAAGAACGGCGTATCTCTATGCAAAAGACGGCGATATATTTTATACCGATATCAAGACAGGTAAAACACGCCGCCTGATGCAGACAACAGATAATGAGAGCAATGCTAAATTTTCGTTTAATGAAACGAAGATCGTGTACAGCCGCAACCAGAATTTATATGCCTGGGATATTGCTTCCGGCGAAACGATTCAGCTTACCAATATGCTGATCGGCAGCGCCCCTTCTGCACCTAAAAAAGAAACCCTGAATGAACAGGAACAATGGCTGAAGAACGACCAGCTGAATTATTTTGAGATATTAAAACAACGCAAGGATAAAAATGATAAAGCTGATGCTTACAACAAAAGCCTTCCTAAAAGAAATGAACTGCGCAAGATAAATATGGATGACAGAAGCTTACGTGGATTGGCTGTTAGTCCTGACGGAAGATTTGTAAGCTATACTTTATTCAAGGCTCCTGCGGGCAACAAGAACACTATTGTTCCTGCTTATGTTACGGAAAGCGGCTTCACCACTGATATTTCTGGCCGTACCAAAGTGGGCGAGCAGCAAGGCACTTCCGAATCATTTATTTATGACAGGGAAAGGGATACCATCTGGAATATTAAAACCAATTCTATTCCTGGTATAAAAGATCTTCCTGATTATGTAAAAGATTATCCAAAACAATTAGAAAAAAGAACGAAGGACAGCAGCAACCGTGCTGTTACTGTTGATGCAATAACCTGGTCGCCCAACAGCAGCCATGCTGTACTGGATATTTTTTCGCAAGATAATAAGGACCGCTGGCTGATGCTTTGGGATACGGCAACGCATTCCATGAGCCTGCTGGACAGGCAGCGTGATGAAGCCTGGATAGGTGGCCCGGGCACATCACAGTTTGATAACCCCACAGGATGGATTGATGAACATACCTTCTGGTACCAATCCGAAGCTACAGGCTATTCGCATTTATATACCATCAATGTAGTTACCAAAGAAAAGAAAGCGCTTACCTCGGGTAAGTATGAGGTACAGTCGGCGCAATTATCCAACGATAAAAAATATTTTTACATCACTACCAATGAAGTGCACCCGGGCGAAAAACAATTTTATAAATTAACGATCGCCGATGGAAAGAAGGAACGCCTTACCACTATGACCGGTGCAAATAATGTGAGCCTCTCCCCTGATGAAAAAACATTGGCGATACAATATTCTTATTCCAACAAACCCTGGGAATTATACTTACAGGAAAACAAAGCTGGCGCAAAGGCCGAGCAGGTCACCAACAAGGCACAGTCAGAAGAATTCAGATCGTATACATGGAGAGACCCGGAATTAATAACCTTTACGGCAAGAGACGGCGCCACGGTTTATGCAAGATTATATAAACCGCACAATGCCCATCCTTCCAAACCTGCAGTAGTATTTGTACATGGTGCAGGTTACCTGCAAAATGCGCACAAATGGTGGAGCAGTTATTTCAGGGAATACATGTTCCATAATTTATTAGCTGATAACGGCTATTATGTAATGGATATTGATTACCGCGGAAGCGCAGGCTACGGCAGGGATTGGCGCACTGGCATCTATCGTCATATGGGTGGCAAAGACCTGGATGATAATGTTGATGCTGCTGCATATTTAGTAAAAACATTTGGTGTTGATCCAAATCATATCGGTGTATATGGTGGCTCTTACGGCGGCTTCATTACATTGATGGCGCTATTCACTACACCTGATGTATTCAAGGCCGGTGCTGCATTACGGCCCGTTACCGATTGGGCGAATTATAATCATGGTTACACTTCCAACATTTTAAACGAGCCTTATACCGATAGCCTTGCTTACCGAAGAAGCTCTCCTTTTTATTTTGCAGAAGGATTGAAAAACAATCTATTGATCTGTCATGGTATGATGGATGTGAACGTGCATTTCCAGGATGCGGTAAAATTAACACAGCGATTGATCGAATTAGGAAAAGATAACTGGCAATTGGCGCCTTACCCAATGGAAGATCACGGTTTTGTAGAGCCGAGCAGCTGGACGGATGAGTATAAACGCATCTTTAAGTTATTCCAGGAAACTTTAGTCCGTTAATTAGTTAATTGGTTAATCCGTTTAAACGTTTAAACGGATTAACGGATTAAATTTCCAACCGCTCCAGCACCAGCAACGATTCCATCAACTGGTTCCAGGCATATTGCCAATCTTCTTTTGCTTTATGCACTTTTTGATGGTCTTCTTCCTTTACTGAAGTTTTTGTTTTCATGTACTCTTCCAGCTTGAGCAAAGATGCTTTGTTCAATTCTTCGAGTGATGTTTTATGGTCCATGTTGTTTATTTTTTAGCTGCTGTTTTTTGTGGCTTAAATGCTTCTATCCTTCCCCTGAAAGAAATAGGGTCACGCTGATTGCTTGTTACATCCAGTGTTGCGCTGCCGTTATCAAAAAAAGTTATCGTTAGGGTACGTACCGTAGGCACATCTTTCAAGTCGATCAATATGTCCCAGCCGCCGCCTTTGTGTTCTGTTACATTATATACAAACGATTGCGAAGTGAATTTGATACCACCATCTGTAGGATCGATAGGTGCTGTAGTGGCCCTGCCGAAATAAGGCAGGTAACCAACAATGTGATCCTTACTAACGGTAAGATCATAACCGGCACTAAGCTGAACAGGTGTTCCGGTCATAGGACTGGCTGTTTGCGCTTTAAACACAAAGCTCTTTGCATCTACCATCGCCTTGATGGTTTGTGCCTTGGATGCAAAACAGGCGATACTTAAAAAAAGAATCGCGGCTATTTTTAACTGATTGAATGTTTTCATTTTATAGTATTTTACAGCATAAAACTTACGGTTAACAGGCCAAAAACCGTTCCAAAATGCTACTGCTTTATGATACGCTATAATCCCAAAGAATGGTTCGCCTTCATCTTTAAATTTCACCGGTCGGATACGATACGGCAGTTATTCCCGCTTATCATAGCCATAGGTTTATATGCTGCCGGAGTAGCTTACCTGGAGATCAATTACTGGAAACTGCCCGACAGCAGCTATGTGCGCAACATCCCGCTGATGCATACCATGCTGAGTTTTGTGATCTCTATGTTGCTGGTATTCAGAACGAATACTGCCTACGACCGCTGGTGGGAAGGGCGTAAAATGTGGGGTGCATTGGTGAATAACAGCCGCAACCTGGCCATAAAAATGGCCGCTATTTTACCCAAAGAAGCAAAAGAGCAACGTGTATTTTTCAGGAAAATGATACCTGCATATGCCTATGCACTAAAGAATCATTTAAGCCACGAGAGTACAAGGCTGGAATTATTTGATGATGAAGATGACCATCTCCGCCAGCAGATCAGCCACGAAAAACATGTGCCCAACCAGGTAGCCGTGCTCATGATGCAGCGTGTAAATAAATTGTATGAAGAAGGCATGATAAAGGGTGAGCAGTTAATTATTTTAAACAACGAATTGCAATCATTCAGCGATATATGCGGCGCCTGCGAAAGGATAAAGAACACGCCTATCCCCTTCTCCTACAGCGCATTCCTGAAGAAATTCATTTTCTTTTACGTAATTACTTTACCCTTCGGTTATGTATTTAGCCTTGGCTATTTGGTAATACCTGTAGTGTGTTTTATTTTTTATGTACTGGCAAGCCTTGAATTAATAGCAGAAGAAATTGAAGAACCTTTTGGCGGCGATGCCAACGATCTGCCTACCGAAAAGATAGCCCGGGCCATCCACAATAATATTTACGAAATACTGTAGTATCGTTTTTGGCTTTATAATTGTATTTCTCCTAATTGTTAAAAAGATTTTGTGAAAAATTAAAATGACAATTATGAAAAAGATCATTCTATTCAGTGCCTTAGCAATAGCCATAACTGCAGCCAGTTGTTCAAAAGATGATGATGTTACAATACCACCTTACAACAATACTGCTGATACGGTGTACATGAAGGGTGGTGTATATGCTCCAAACTCTGTACAAATAAATTCAGGCAAAGCAGTGATGTGGGTAAATGATGATAATACCGAACATACGGTAACTGCAGATAACGGAACATTCAGCAGTGGTATAATGCCTGCGGGATCTGTTTACGTTGTTACGTTTAACAATCCGGATACCATTACCTACCATTGCCAGGTACATCCTTCCATGAAAGGTACTGTAATAGTGCTGCCTTCGAGATAATGGATCATTTGTTTTCGATCCACAACACAGAGTTGCCGGTATTGTATTGATTCTGTTCCCACAATTTATTATCAGGATCTATTATCCATTTACCGTCAACAACGAACTTATATAAATGTTTGCCCGGGGAAAGGTGGACCGTGAATACCCATTCATCACCATCTTTCCGCATGGCAAATGTAGCCGGGCTCCAGTTATTAAAATCGCCGGAGAGGTAAACGGTCCTGGCATTGGGATATTTCTTCAAATGAAAAGTATAGTTAGGATCGATAACAAGAAAAGAATTTTCTGATTGTTTACCGGCATCATTGGCAGGATCTTTTATCCCCTGCCCATCTACAAAAAATCTATACTCATAATTGCCGGGACCGAGTGAATACGACAGCTGCCATCCTGTTGCTGTTCTGTTCATGAGCAATTCATATTTTTTCCAGTCGTTGAAGGATCCTGCAAGCGTTACCTGTTTTGCATTGGTATAACCGTCGAGCCTGAACAGGTCGGGATTGCCGATGCGTATCACAGAATTATATTCGTTGGTAAATTCATTAGGAACTTTTTCGGGGTTTGCCGGGTCGGTTTGCCATTTCCCATCTGCAACGAAACGGTAAGTATAAGTGCCTTTGCTTAAATAAAGCGGCAACTCCCAACCACTTGCTGTCCGCTGCATCAGCAACCGGGCAGGCTCCCAGTTATTAAAACTTCCGGCGAGATAAACTTTGTTCGCATTTAAGTTATCCTTCAGTTTAAAGACAATATTGGGCTTGTAATAAACAGAATTTATATTTCCTGAACCATCATTTTCGCTCAGCTGATTATCCCGGTCGATATCCCAGTTGCCGTCGATAATGAATTTGTACCAGTACTTGCCCGGGTCAAGTTTTACATATGCTATCCAGCCACTGTCTGTTACTGTCATTTGTACTTTATCGGTTGACCAGTTAACGAAACTGCCGGAAAGTATCACCTGCTTTGCATCCTCGTGTTTACGCAAAAAGAAGGTTACAACAGAATCTGTTGTGGCAAACGGAAATTTATTCGAAAAGCGGTTCACGCCATAGATAACATTGCTGCTCGAGAAGGGATACCTGGCTGCAGCTTCTTTTTCAGGGGTGATGATATTGTTGGCAACATTATCAATATTATCCACTCCCATCAGCAACTTGCTTATAATGAGCAGTTCGCTGTTGTTGATATCGATCTTCCAGCCGAGTTTTTTCAGCGAATCTGTGCTGTTGGTTTTAATGGATCGTTTCAGATCAAGGTCGTTCAGTGCGTATTGGTTAATGAAACTATCCAGCGATGGCTCACTTATCTTTTTGCCCAGGGTAATGTACATTTTACCATCTTTGATGGAATAATGTTTTACAGGTGGTTGTGCCACGCTTTTCAGCGGCAACAACAGTAAAATGATATACCTGTACCGGCATATGCACCTGAGCATTCTTTTCCACGTATGCATTACTTCCATATGTACATTTTACATTTTACAAAATTAAACCCTATTTTATGTAATGAAAGAAAATCAAATCCTAAAATTCCATCAATACACGATATATACGACACGCAGGTCTTTTCAAGATTGGTTACAATGACGGGCAATGAAGCTATCGTTTCTTTACCGATCGTAATGTTTTGCATATTGCCATACAATGCTTCCACTTTCTGATTGCCGCTTCCGCTGAGCATTACACGCCTCGAGATAACTACATTGCCCAATATCTTATCGGGCAGGCGACTGTCTATCACATTTGTTTCGGCACCGCAATCGATCATCAGCCGCAGCTTCCTGCCTGCCAGTTCGGTATTGGCAATTATCTTATCTTCTACAAGGGTAAATGGCAGAACGCTGTAGGCAGCAGTATCATTCAGCAATTCGCTTTTATAAGTGCGGGCCTCTTTTTTATTGATGAAATGAAAATGAATAATATTCTTTTCATAGTCAATGATCACTTCAAACTGTTTGAACAGCTGTACGCCCAGCAGGCCCAATATCTTAACACCTTTAGTGTTTTCTATATTACCCAGGTTAACCAGGTCGGCATCTGCCTTTGTATATTTTACATGGCCAAAAGAAAGCTGGTTAACTGTTGTTCGTGGTACCCCCCTTGCCGAGCCGGCAATGCCTGCCTGTTCATCTTCATACAACGTGGTAGAAGGATAATCGCGAAAATAAGTGATGTTGAGTACCAGGTAAGGCGCTCCTGTATCCAGGATAAAATTTCCTTCTATGCTGTCTGCTTTTGCTTTTATTAATATCAGGTTACCCGCCCTGCTAAATGGTATTGTAAAGGATGCAGAATCGCAGCTTACCACCGGATCGGGTGAAGTGAGTACATTGATCCTTTGAGGCAACAGCGAATCGCTGTAATGAACAGGCGGCTTCGCCATACTTTTGGCACTGGCAGCCAATAGTATGAGCAGCATGGTAACCCGGCATCTTATCAGCAGATCTTGTAAAGGCATTTTTTTCACGGCAATTATTCTAACAATTCCCTAACAATGTTCCTGTTCCTGCAACAATAAGCCAAATATATCTACAAAACGTATAGTAAGTTCTACAGCTGCCGATAATAAAAACAGTTAAACGGGGCTTTGGCACAGTTTTATTATCCTTATCAGCAGAAGAGCGCATTTTAAATGTTAAAAACATTAACAGACAAATTGGATATGATGTGCAAACCAAATTTTATTAACATTCAAAATCAACGATCATGAAAAAGATGCTTATAGTTTTTGCAGTGGCCGCAGCTGCGGTCTCGTGTAAAAGTAAAACAGCCGAAAGCTTAGATACACAAAAAGAAATGGTAGTTACCTACCCTGCCTATAATAACAGTTACTCAACAGACCAGGGCGATATGGGTAAGGCTACAACGGTATCTAAGAACCTGCCTAAAACCTATGGAACAAGCAGCAGCAATAATACAAGTGTGAGCAATAAAGCCTCCACATCCAACAGCAGTACTGCTGTAACGACCACTAAAACCACTACAAAGAAAAAAGGCTGGAGCGGTGCTGCTAAAGGTACTGTAATTGGAGCTGGTAGTGGCGCAATAATCGGTGCAATTGTGAGCAAGAAAAAAGGTGCAGGCGCAATTATCGGCGGCCTCATTGGTGCCGGTGCAGGTTATGCGGTGGGTAATGAAAGCGATAAAAAGAAAAGAAGGAATAATTAGATAAGCATAAGCATCACCGATCATAATTAAAAGAGGCTGGATAAGTACAGCCTCTTTTAGCATTTTTATTTCCCAGGATACTACATCCAATGCCATAGGCACAAAAAAAGATAAGTGCATCAACCAATGATACACTTATCTTTCTTAGCTAAACTGAAAATGCTATTCTTCCATTATATTCCAGGCGCTGTTGATCTTTTCGCTTTCTTTCTTTTCTTCTTCCTTTTCTTTTTCTTCAGTAGTTAATTCATCTTTTCCGAATCCGGCATCTTCGCTATTGTTTTCAGTACGCAGCAATTCATCGTACATATCTGTTCTTATATTCCTGATATCTTCGTCTGTTATTTTATCATCAATATCGGTCATATGCTTGTTTATCTTTTGCTGCGTTTGAACATCGGTAAGGTTCTTGTATTCATTTGTTTCGCCGCTTAGCGGATCAATTATTTTATTTTTCATGATCAAAAGTTTAAGTTTAGTTTCAGTAAGTATATCGGAAAAAACATGCCAACAGTATTTGCCAGCAGACTCTGTTGTGTATAACAGCCTGAGTGGTGATTATTTTCCCCATCGGCCTGATAAAATGTTTTCTTTTTTATACCCGCTTTATCCATCTAATTTCGCTTTCCATTATAAACCATCCCCCGAATGTTCGTAAAGATTCTGACCGTTGCCGCTTTAGCTACTTTTGAGATGTATGCAGCTATTCCTGCCGGCTTCGCCTTTCATCTTTCTGCCTGGATAATTTTCTTTGCAAGCCTTGTGGGCGGGATAGCGGGCGTTTTCATTGCCGGATTTTTAGGTAATAAGATCAGGGCCTTTTTAACGAAGAAAAAGATCATAAAAGAAAAAGCGCCCAAAAAAGACAGCTGGGCACACCGCTTATGGCATAAGTACGGCATTATCGGTTTAGGACTGGTGGGCACTTTTACTATTGGCGCACCGGTAAGCATTGCTGTGGGTGTAGGCTTCAATGCACCGCTGAGAACACTGCTGACCTGGTGTTGCATCGGTGTACTTATCCGTTGTGTGGTGTTTACCCTGCTGGGGCATTTTGGAACCAAACTGTTTTGATCAAATAACAAAGCCACGGTTTGCACCGTGGCCTGTAGCATCCAATCCTTATTTATTACCATTTATGATCGTTCCTTTTATCCCATCCATCTCCCCTGTTCATCCTGTCGTTGAATTTCAGCCATACCATACGTATCTCATCGCTACGTTGCTGTTCTAAAATTGCCAGTTGGCGATCTTTCTGTCTCCGGCTCATAAAGAACCTGTTCCGTACCGACTGCATTTTACCTGCATATTCCCGGTTGATCTGCGCTATCTGCATATCTCTTTCCCGTGCTGTAAAGAAGTAGAATTTGCCGCCTTTATCATAACCATAATTCCTGTCGTTCGGTTTATTGTAGCCATAATTGTTATCGCGTTGCTGGCCATTATACTGTGCAAAAGCTGCTGAACTCATCAGCACTACAGATAATAAAAGTGTAATTGTCTTTTTCATGTTCTTAAAGTTTAATTGTTATTAATGATAGTAAGATGGAAGCTGAGAGAGTTTGTTTACAAAGGATATGTTAATTGGTTAATGGTTGAATGGTTAATGGCTAAAATTGCTAGAATAGCTATTTTCCCAATTACTAATCCCTAACTCCCAATTCCTGAGCTACGTTTTGGAATTATTTATGCTATACAATAATCAGGGTGGATTATAAGTTATCTAACAGGATATATTCCAGGCCTTTAGAAAAAATTTACCGGTAGCCAAATCCAAAAGAAATTTTATTACGTAAATATGCCTAATCAGTGTTTTAATTAAAATCTTTAACCTTACCCTGCTGTTGCAGGTTTAATTAAACCATTATCTATGCAAACCGCTCGTATCCCAATCGACGAGGAACTGAGATTAAAAGATCTTCTTTCTTATGATATCCTTGACACTGCAGATGAAAGCGATTATGATGAATTATTGGAGCTTACCACGCATATCTGCGATTGCCGTTCTGCCACTATTACTTTTATCGATAAGGAACGGCAATGGTTCAAATCCCGTATAAATGTTCCCCATGCAGAAGGGCCGAGGGATATTTCCTTTTGTGCCCACACTATTTTACAGGAAAATGTAATGGTAGTGCACAATACAAAAAAAGATGAGCGCTTTCATGATAACCCGGATGTTACCGGAGGGTTGAAGATCGGCTTTTATGCCGGCGCCCCTATCCTCAGTTCTAAAGGATATAAATTAGGCTCGGTATGCGTGATCGACCAAAAACCAAAGGCTGAACTTACAGCACAACAAAAGGCTGCGTTAAAAGTTATAGCCAACCAGGTGAGTAAATTACTGGAGCTGCGGTTAAAGAATAAGCAGATCATTGAGAATACGGAAGCACTGGTGATAGCAGAAAAAAAGATCGCACAGCTAAATATGCAGGCCGAAGAAGACGAGAAAAGCCATATTGCTACAGAGCTCCATGAAAATTTTGCTCAAACACTGGCGGCTGTAAATATGTACCTTGGTTTTGCAGAATCCTCAGGCGACCTTACCGAACATTTTATACAAAAAAGCAAAGAGAGTATCACTTTCATGATCCAGGAACTGAAAGCGTTATCCAAAACTCTCATCCCTACTACTTTTCACAATGCCAATTATATGGGATTGATTGAGGACCATGCCCGTGAATTTTGTAAAGTAAATAATATCCATCTTTATTTTAAACACGGGGAAGATGTTACCGGCTGCGATCATGATACGGGCCTCACGTTGTTCCGCATTGTGCAATCGCAGTTAAAGATCGCTAAAAGCAGTAAAGCGGATTGTATCACTATTGAAATTGAAAAAAATAAAAACCTCTCTTTATCTGTTATCGATGATGGTAAAAATATGGAAGCTCCCGATACTGAACGCAAGCTGCTATTGAAGAATATTGTTACCCGAACAGAGATGATAAACGGGAAAATAAAAACGGGTGTAAATGAAGATGGCAATAATGTATTGAAGGTGGATATACCTGTGCATGTATTGCAGCGCTAGGCTATGGCCCCCTAACCCCCGTAGGGGGAATGAGAGACTGCGGAAATGAACAGCATTCTGGATCAATACACTATCTGCAAGTCACCTGCTTCAATACAATTCCCCTGCTGAAATCAACGGTATTGATATCTTTAAATGTCAGCCGGTTGTCTTCCTGCTTCATTTCTGCGTAACCCTCTACATATTCATTGCCCCGTTTTAAAAAAACAACCTGCCTTGCTGATGATACCCCTTCTGCAGAAAATACATATTCGGCCAGCAAAGTATCGCCATGCATTTCGCCGGTAAATGTACCGGTACTTTTATCTTTCTCAAAAAAGTCATACACCAGGTTACCACTTACTGCCTTATCAATAGTAGTAACATTAAGCAGTACCGTATCACGGTTACTGACACCGCTATAGCAATTAACTGATGCAACAGGTTCCGGGGCCTTTGCCCGCTTATCCGTTCCGTTGCCGGTTTGTTTTTGATCGCCCTCATTGCTGTTGCAGGCTGCACAGAGTATTACTGCCAGGAAGAAAAAATATCTCATCTTGAATTTTTGATCGTGTTACAATATTAGTTCCCGTTGATACTCCAGTCAAAAAAAGCATCTACATCTTTTTTGAACTGTACCATATCCGGCCTGTTGATATAATACATATGACCGGCGTTGTAAAAATAATGTTTGATGTTCTTCTTTGCTTCCGGCCGCAGGAACATATGCTCCAGGTCGTAACTGGCGGTATAATACGGCGTGGCAAAATCAAAATAGCCTGAGCCTACATATACTTTCAATGCAGGATTTTTCGTCATTGCATCCCGTAAACTTTCAGCAACATTCAGGAACTGGTTCTGTACATTATTATAGTTCCAGGGATATACATTGCCAAAAATATTGTATGCTTTATCTTCTTTAAAATTCAGTTCTTTTTCAAAATAATCATTAATGGCTGAGGTGAAAGGCCCGTCGATATTGGTAAATGAAGGATCGTAGCTCACCGATTCACCGGCATCATCAAAGTCACGCCCCGTAAATCTTGCATCAAGCCTGCCGATGGTTAGTCCATCTTTTCTGCGCAGCTCTTTATAAAAACGGCTCTCATCAACCCGTAAGTTGGCCTGTAAGCAATATGCTTTATCAAGCCCGGTATAATAACTCATCTTCTCTGCTATCTTATCTTTTTCTGCATCACTCATCCATCCGCCTTTCAACAAAGCTGTAGCATATTCGCCTAATGCAAAGGCCTCGCTTTCCCGCAATGCTTTTTGAAGATCGGCCTGTAATGCAGGCGCCAGCTTTTTATGGTACCATGCTGCCGCTGTATAAGAAGGAATGTATAATGCCCTCGGCAGATCATTACCGATATAATAATCATTGGTACCAAAATTCAATACCGGCGATATCAAAAAGATACCATTGATATAGATGCGGTAACTATCCTGCAAAAATTTTGAAAGACCCGCAGCCCTTGTGGTGCCATAACTTTCGCCGCAAAGATATTTTGGCGATCCCCATCTTTCATACTTCGATAAAAAATGGCGGATGAATGAACCTACCGACTGTATATCTTCTACATAGCCATGAAACTGCTTTGGGCTTTCGCCCGGTGCAGGACGGCTGAATCCCGTTGCAACAGGATCTATGAAAACAATATCCGTTTTATCCAGCCAGCAATGCTCGTTATTCACCAGTTTATAAGGCGGTGCTGTTGCGGTGCCATCATCCTGCAACTGAACGCTGCGTGGACCTATAGCGCCGATATGCAGCCATACTGAAGCCGAACCCGGGCCACCATTGAAGGTGAACATAATGGGCCTTTTGGCATCGTCTTCATTATCCTTTTTATAATAGGTAAAAAATATTTTGGCGATCACTTTGCCGGTATCATTTTTCAGGTCGAGATAGCCGGTATTGGCAGTGTAATCAATTTTTTTCCCGGCAATGATCACCGAATTTTTAGTAGTGGTAACCTGCACACCTGAAGGGATGAATTCTTTTACTTCCACTACAGGATTTTTTTGTGCGGCAATAGTAAGGCAACATACCATAAAGGATATAAGCAATAAAGCTTTTCTCATAGCAACGATAGGTTTAAGGGGGTTAAGTTACGGCTTTTCATTCAGCAGGTAACAGCTCAGTTAAATATCTAAATAATAAAAGAAGGTAACCACGAATTACACCGATTCGTGTTCATTAGTGTAATTCGTGGTTTATTTTTTTGCCGGTAAGGCGATAAAACAATACTCTCTTCGAAGGCTTTGCCTTCGTAAGAATTATGTTATAAAGGGATTTTATCCCGTTTCTCCACAATATTCCCTGTTTGGGAATACGGAGCAAAGCTCCTGTTGAACATAGTACTTACGTTAACCACGAATTACACGAATAGGCACGAATTGCTCCCGATTCGTGTTCATTAGTGTAATTCGTGGTTTATTTTTTTACCCGAAACCCTGCCCGGACTTCGCGGAAGCTGTCGGGTGTTCCCGAAACCTTCCCCGAACTTCGGCGAAGCCGTCGGGTGTTCCCGAAAGCTTGCCAGGATTTCTGGCAACCCGTCGGGAACTCCCGAAAGTCTGCCAGGATTCCTGCGAAGGCGTCGGGTAATTTCCAGCTTTCCCGGAAAATTAAAGGGAATCTCAGCATTATATATGAATTAGATAGTATGCAAGAGGGTATTTTGTTGCTTTTTTACCGAAACCCTGCTAAAATTCCTGCCGGGGCACCGGTATGATACCGAAACCTTCCCCGGACTTCGGCGAAGCCACCGGTATCGTACCGGAGGGTTCAGCGAAGTTCGGGCAGCCCGTCGGTAAGACTACCGTTGTTTTAAAAACTACGGTAGTCTGTGAACAAACTTCAATCAATAAAACATGTTGTCCTCGTATTTCCCCCTATGGGGGTTAGGGGGCTCTCCCCGGTTCCCCCTTTAGGGGGCGGAGGGGGCTCAAAATACCGTGCATTGGGTATATAAAACCGTATTTTCACTTTTTACATTTGATCAACCAAACAAAAAACTATGAACCGGCGGAATTTTTTAAGATCAGGCGGCCTTGCTGTTATTGCTGCCGCAGGATTACCAAAAGCAGTAAGAAGTAATAACCAGGACACTCCTGCTGTTACGTATCGTATGACACCCGATGCCTCCAAGCCATCGCAGATCGTAATGGAAGTTGCTGTATTTCATAAGGCTATAGACAACTTTAGTGCTGCTGCTGATAATGAAAAGGTTCTTACGCTTAAAGTAGCGCAGTTCTTCAGTACCGATTTTACCAAACCAGCCAGCCAGGGTGAGTTTCGCTATAAGATAAAAAAATCGGAAGTGAACAAGGATAACAGCGCAGAGTATATACTTACCACCAAGTTAGATAAGAAAGTATCCGGCGATTTTACATTCAACAGCGATTATCAAAAGAACCCAAAATTCATTTGCAGTAAATTCAATTATGTAGAGATACTTTCTAAAGAAGGATATATTTTAGACACTATTCCTTATCCTGTTTCCACATCAGGTTCTTCTACCAGCGGGCAAAGTTGTTTTCTTACTACTGCCTGCGTGGGGCATAAACAACTGGCAGATGATTGCTATGAATTGCAGCAATTGCGCAACCTGCGGGATAATTTTATGCTGCACAATACTGAAGGGATCGACCTGGTGAAGCAATATCGTTCTGTGGGCCCTTCTATCGTTCGTGCTATTGACAGCTGCGATAATAAGGCCGATATCTACGACTATATGTACAATCATATGATCCTTCCTGCTACTGAACTTGCGGCACAGGGAAAGAATGAAGAAGCGGTGGACTATTATAAATTGTTTGTAAAAGCGCTGGCTGAAAAATATAATTAATTAAAGAGAGGTTTACGTTCATTGTATCTCCGCGGCAGGTGTGCCCGGAGTTTTTTTTATTTTGCACGCAAACCTGCCTGCAGGCAGGGCGCTAAGGGAAAATGCATAAGACGCAAAGAATCTTTGCCTCTTTGCGCTCCCTTTGCGGCTTTGCGTGAAATTTGCGGCCTTGCGTGAAATTTATGTAAACTTGCCGAACACCGCATCTGCAACTACATACACCAAACCTTTCCTGCTATGACTACAACTAACAACAGCGCAGCTAAAACTATTCTTACTGCCGGACTGCTTTCTGGTTTTTTAGATGGCACAGCAGCCATTGTACAATACCTCATCAAAGGGGGCAAACATCCTGAAGTAATATTTAAATACATTGCCAGCGCCCTATTTGGGCAGGAAGCATTTTCGGGTGGCACAATGACGGTACTCTATGGCGTGCTTTTCCATTTTATTATTGCCTTCATTTTTGCTATACTTTTTTTCTTTTTATATCAACCGTTGCATAAGATCATTAACAACGATATTGTATTGGGGCTTTTGTATGGCATTGTTGTATGGGCCATCATGAACCGGCTGGTAGTACCTGCTACTAAAATTCCTTCAACACCATTTAATGTGAAGAATGCTGTTATTGCTGCGTTGATATTGATGTTTTGTATAGGGCTGCCTAATGCCTTGATTACGGGGAAATATTATAAACGGAATTAGTTATTAGTTATTAGTTATTGGTTATTAGTTATTGGTTATTAGTTATTCGGGATGGGACGGTTCAAGCGGTCTGAACCCTATTCATTGTTGGTTAATAAGTACTTCAAACCTAACAACGAATAACTAATAACGAATAACAGTTACCGACTCACTCTCGGATCAACAATACCATACAACACATCAGCAAGTACATTGATGAGAATAAATATACAGGCGCTGAAAAGCACCGCTCCCATTACCACAGGATAATCCAGTTTTTCCAGTGCATCTACCGTTATCTTGCCGATACCCTTCCAGCCGAAGATATATTCAACAAAGAAAGCACCGGCAAGCAATTCGGCGAACCAGCCTGTAATAGCGGTGATAACAGGATTAAGCGCATTGCGTAATGCATGCCGGTAAACAACAGTACGCTTAGCCAATCCTTTTGCATAAGCCGTGCGGATATAATCCTGGTTCAGCACATCCAGCATCGAGCTTCTTGTAAGCTGTGTAATGATCGCCAATGGGCGTATGCCTAATGTGAAGGCAGGCAGGATAAGATTTTTAAGCGTAAGATATTTTTCGCCGGTAACCTCATCGATTGCAAACCAGCTTCCCGTTATATTCAATCCTGTAACGGAATGCAATACGATACCGAAAAAGTAAGCGATGATGATAGCCATAAAAAATGACGGCGCAGAGATGCCTGCAATACTGGCGAACACAGCAGAAGTATCCATCCAGGTTCCTTTTTTAACTGCAGCAGTAACACCTAACAATATACCGATAACCGTGGCAAACAGCATTGCTGCAAATGCCAGCAATAATGTACCAGGCAATGCTTCCAGCAACAACTGCCCTACTTCTTTTTTAGTTTGATAACTGCGGCGCAGGTAAGGAAACTTAAGACCAAATTTGGTATCGCTGCCAATGAATATGCCTTTCAGGTTTTTCTTTTCAATATCTTCTTTGCTGTGAAAAGCGATCGGCGAAACATCATTGAGGTACAGTACAAACTGTTTCCATTTAGGCTGATCGAGATACAGGTCCTTACGGATATTATCCATTGTTTTTTTATCGCCGGTTTGTCCAACGATCATTCTTGCCGGATCGCCAAAGCCCTGGAACATAATGAATACAAGCGTTACCACCCCAAGGAGCACCAATAAAGCATAGCAAAGTTTTTTTAAAACGTACTTCACGTAACGGTTTATTGAATGGCTTTATCAATATCACTGCCGCCCCATTTACCCTGTACCACAGGTCCGTTCATTTTGTATAACGTAATATTATTTCTTGCGGCTGTTTTGATCGCCGTTGCATCGCAGGTAAGGATAGTAACCGGAAATGTCTTACCAGCTGCCGACAGGTGGCCAAATCGCTCTTCTACTTTATCGCGTTGCGATGCTATGATATAAATTGGGTTCCCTTTTGCAGCAGCTAATGCCACCACTGCCTGTTCCGGCGATGGTGCTTTAGGAAGATCATCTGCGCTTTTTATAAACAATAAATAATATTCTCCCGGTTGTGATAAAACCGCTTCGGTAGTATCAGCACCGCTGGCTGTGGTCAAGCTAAAATCATTGATTAGCGGAATGTTATTCTTTCCTTTCTCGATCAATATCTGTTTACGGTCAACAAATGTCCAGCTGCTGTCGGGTATAGCATTCATCTTGAATTCTTTTTTCTCCCCGTTCTTGCTGTACACAAAAACATAATCGTATTTATCCTGCACCGCATCTTCAGGCATCTTCCGCAATTCTAAAATATTGTTGCCTACTTTGAACGGTAAACAATCTTTCAATGGTAAATGATGCAGCACATAATACTGCAAAAACGAAACTGCTACTAAACACAACAACATCAGTGATAACGATACAGCTGCTTTTTTAAACAGCGGCTGAATATATTTTCTGCCAATGATGATCAGTATGATAAGCAGTGTTAAAATAATATCCTTGGTAAAGGTTTGTATCGGTGTTAATGGTATGCAGTCGCCAAAGCAGCCACAGGCCCGTATCTTACCGGTAAATAAAACAAAGGCGGTTAAAAAAGTGAAGAACAAGGTAAGTAACAGTAACAACCAACTGGTGATATTTTTCTTCCAGCCTGTTAATAAAGCAAAGCCCAACAGCACTTCCAAAGTGATCATCAGTACAGAGAATAATAACGCATGCCCGTACAGCCACATCATCATGCCTTTCATAAAGCCATCATTTGCCCACACTTCAAAAAACTCCTGCATCTTGTAGGATAATCCCAACGGGTCAATAGCTTTTACCAGGCCCGAAAAAATGAACAGGGCCCCTACCAATACTCTTGCACTATTTACGGCTGCTTTCATGTGTTATTATTTTGAATGTACATTCTCTTCTATCAATATCAATGCAAATACGGCGTAGTTGATGATGTCAAAATAATTGGCATCAATGCCTTCGCTTATCAGTGTTTGCCCTTTATTGGCTACTATCTGCTTGATGCGTAATACCTTGGCCAGGCTCAGATCTACAAAGCTTTCCTGGCTCATTTCCCGCCATGCTTCGCCATAATCGTGGTTCTTATCCTGCATCAGTTTTTTTGCAATGGCTATCTTTTCATTATACAGCTGCGCTACTTTTTCTACCGGCAATTCTTCTACTTCGTCATCATTAATATCTAACTGAATCAGCCCTATTACCGCGTAGTTTAAAATACCCCTGAATTCGCTGATCACATCATCGCCTATCTTCTGCTCTCCTTTTTCCTGTATGGTACGTATGCGTTTGGCTTTGATGTATAATTGATCCGCTACCGAAATGGTCCTGTACACTCTCCACGATGTACCATAATCTTTGGTCTTCTGTAAAAAGATGTCCCGGCTGTGTTTTACTGCATCGTCGTATTGCTGGTTGGTATTGCTCATTTATTTTTTATTGCTGCTTTTGTTTTCGTTGTTGTTTTTGGTTTTACTGCAGGTTTAATTGCGGCAGGTGCTGTGGCTGTTTTAGGCGCCTTAATGTTCACTACCGCTATATCAAATACCAATATAGCATTAGGCGGAATAGCACCATAACCATATACCCCATATCCCAATGGCGAAGGGATGTACAAAGTACCTTTGCTTCCTTTATTAAAATATAAAAGCCCCTCCTGCCATCCTTTGATTATGGCATCGGTTTTACTAAGGTCAACTTCCAGCGGCTGTACATGTTTGAATGCCGTATCGGTATTCGAATCAAATACCTCACCTTCCAGTATCCTTCCGGTATAGTTTACCGTTACGATACTTTTTTTAGCAGCATTGGCACCAATGCCTTTTTTAGCAATGCTGTAATATACATTCTTAGGCGACTTGGTATAAGTAATATCATGCTTCCGCAGGTACTGCTCTATTCTTTTGGATTCAAATGCAGTAAGCGCTACATCTCTGGCAGAATCTCTTATTGCATCTTCTCTTTCTCTTTTTGCTATCGTTGCATCGGCTTCAGCTTTATTGGCAAATAATTTTTCGAGCTTAAATCTTGTATTGAAATAATGTCCTTTTGTTACCCAGGGTATGCTGGCATACATTTCTATCGTGCTGTCGGTAGAAAGCTGGTAAACAACACTATCGCCAACATGCAGCCCCTGCAATGCAGCAAAATAAGAAGGCGGTACTACGGTTGAATCTACCAGCATAACAAATTTCCTGTTCTTGGTATCTCCCAAAAGCGAATCATCATAAAATTGTTCGGAAGAATATTCTACATAACTGCCGTAAGGAATGGCAACGTTGCCTCCCGTTTTAAACACTTTATAAAAAACACCTTCGCCTGCATATTTAAACGTTTCATCGGGTTTTTGAGCCATCAGTTGTATGGCGAAGAAAACTGCAGGAGAAAAAAAGAAGAGTTTTTTCATTAATTTTTTTGAAGTTTGCTTTGTTTTATTGCTTCATTGTCAAAAATACAGATACTCAGCCAATGTTTACCTTAAACTGCAACGGGAAATTATTATCACTGCAAAGCCCTGTTGTAATGGGTATCATCAATGCTACTCCCGATTCATTCTATAAAAGTGATCTTGAAACCAGCAAGGAAGCGCTATTGGCAATGGCCGGTAAAATGATAACCGACGGCGCTGCTATCCTGGATATCGGCGGACAAAGCACCAGGCCGGGCAGCGAACGCATCAGCATTGAAGAAGAATTAAAAAGAGTATTGCCTGTTATTGAACTGCTTCACAACAATTTTCCTTCCGTTATTCTTTCCATAGATACCTACAGCAGCGAAGTGGCTAAAGCTGCGGTTGCCGCAGGGGCATCTATAGTAAATGATATCAGCGGCGGCGATATGGATAAGGCTATGCTGCCTGCTGTTGCCGCAATGCATGTGCCTTACATTTGTATGCACATGAAGGGTACGCCTGCCACTATGCAGAAAGATCCGCATTATGATAATGTAGTGCAGGAAGTGCTGGATCATTTCATTCAAAAAATTGCAGCCTGTAAAAAAGCCGGTATCGTTGATGTGATCATTGATCCGGGCTTTGGGTTTGGGAAAACGATCACACACAATTTTCAGTTGCTGAAAGATCTTGCTGTTTTTTCTATACTGGAAAAGCCTTTGCTGGCAGGGCTTTCGCGAAAGAGCACCGTTTACAGAACATTGGGCACTACTGCTGATGAAGCCCTGAACGGCACAACGGTATTAAATACTATCGCATTGCTGAACGGCGCATCCATACTGCGGGTACATGATGTGAAAGAAGCTGCGGAAGCAATAACGCTGTTCAATGCATACAAAAAAGCGCCCCGGAATTGAGGCGCTTTCTTTATTTTCTGATCTTTTAAAATTATTTCTTTGGAGCAGGAGCAGCAGACTGTGCATTGCGCATACTGTCCATTTTGCGTTGCTGTTCTGCCTGCATAGCTTTTTGCTGAGCTTCCATTTTCTTTGCAGCTTCTGCCTGATTCTCTACATCTACTATTTCTATATCAAAAACAAGGTTATCATTTGGCTTAATGATATCCCGTCCCTGTTTGCCATACGCCAGTGATGACGGGATATAGAAAGTTGCCTTACTGCCTTTTTTCAGTTGCAGCAAGCCATCCAGCCATCCGATCATCACACCCGACATCTGGGTCATATCCACCTGGTAAGGCTGTACGTGCTGAAACTTAGGATCGGTGTTAGAATCGAACACCTTACCGCTATCCAGTGTACGGCCGGTATAATTAACCGAAACAACATCATTGGTAGTGATCTGGTTGCCGGTGCCTTCATTTTGTATAGCTACAAAAGTTCCCCACCTGGCTTTAGTTGCTTTGATGTTATTCTTGGTTAAGTAATCCATGATCAGCTTAGAATCCATAGCGATCTGATCTTTATTTTCAGCAACATTCTTATCAATATTTTCAAGTTGTTTTTTCAGCATCTTAGGCTTTGCCAGTTCTACTTCTGCTTTTTGGGCGCTGTCTGCCTGGTTCACATTTTCAAAAATGTTCACCAGTTTCACAGTAGTATATACATACTTACCTCTTGCCATAAACGGAGGCATGCCTTCGGGCGCACCTTTATACATTGAATCGGTTTTTACACGCAATACAGCGCTGTCGCCTTTTTTCAGCTGGCGCAATATCTTAAAATAAGCGATTGGTGTAGATACTGAATCAAATACCAGGATACGTGGCATAAAATCCCTGGTATCACTCAACACCGTATCTTTTGTACCCTTATACATCTGCATGATATGCAGCTGCATAAAATTACCGTAACTGATCTTTTGGCCATTGCCGTTACTGATGATCTTGTACTCAATTCCATTATCGCCTTTTTTGAACGATTCTGTACATGATGCTAAACCAATCATACCAATAACAGCTAAATAAACGTACTTTTTCATTGTTGGTTATATTTTTTAAAATTGATAACTGCGTAATTGCTCTACATTTTCTTTCATAGCGGCTTTGAATTTTGCTACCACTTCTTCCAGCGGCTCTTTATTAAAGCCACCGGCTGCATTAAAATGCCCGCCACCATTAAAATATTTTCGGGCAAAAGTATTCACATCAAAGTTGCCCTTGCTGCGGAATGAGCTTTTGCGTTCTTCCCCCCTGTCGATGATAATTGCTGCCAGCTTAATTCCTTTGATGCTTAATGGATAATTGACCAATCCCTCCGTATCTCCTGTCTTTACTTCGTATTTAATAAGATCTGCTTGAGGGATAGCTATCAGCGCTGTATTGTATTCATAAAAAACTTCCATCCTGTTCAGCAATACATTGCCGATGAAACGGAAACGGTTCTCTGAAAAATTATCATACAGTTCTTCGTGTACCAAACTGTGCTTCAATCCTTTTTCTTTCAGTTGTGCCACCATATTGTGTACACTTGCTGTGGTAGATGGAAAACGGAACGAACCGGTATCTGTCATCACGCCTGCATAAAGACAATCAGCAATAGCATTATCTATTTTGTCGCTGTTGCCAGATGCTACAATAAAATCGTACACCATTTCGGCAGTAGAGCTTTTGCCGGTATCGCTGATGCCGTATGCAAATACAGCAGTTTGCGGTTCCTGGTGATGATCGATCAGTATCTTTTGCGCAGCCGCGTTAAACAGCTTTTCTTCCATGCGCTTGGTACGGCTCAGGGTATTAAAATCAAGACAGAATATCCAGTCTGCGCTATCAATGGCCGCATTCGATTTTTCCGTTTGTGTTTCGTAATCCAGTACGGCCTTGCATCCCGGCATCCAGTTTAAAAAGGAAGCCCAGTTGGTTGGGGAGATAACCGTAATACGGTGATCGAACTGTTTTAGAAAATGATAAAGCGCCAGTGAAGAGCCCATGGCATCGGCATCGGGCTTCTGATGCGTGGTAATCACCACGTTGCGGGGTTCACTTAATAAAGGGTATATAGCTTGTATCTGTTGCATGAAGAGGCGCAAAAGTAGCTTAAAGTTTCCAGTTTTGGCTGTTAACGAGTTGAAAAAGGTATGCCGGCCCGCCGCAGCGGTCACACAAAAAGCAATTTCGCCAGTTTGTTCTATAAGTTAAAACAAGATTCTGTATTTTGCCGCTCGTTTACTTTAGCTGATCGATATGCGCCCTTTCCTTCTTGTTATTTTATTGCAATTCATTGTTTGTTATGGCTTTGCCCAACCGGCTGCTACCGGCAGGTCGTTGAATGACCTGGAGCAGGCAAGACAGGGTGTAGTAAATTTTGATAAACAAAAACAGTCACGCATTGACAGCATAAAGGCTACACTCCCTTCTTTAAAAGCAGCGCCGGATCATTTTGATTACTGCCTCCGCCTGTATGAAGAATACAAATCCTTCAAGTATGATTCTGCTTATACTTATGCCAAAAAACTGCAGGATGCTGCGTATGGATTGGGCGATCCTGTTAATGTACAACGGGCAAAACTGAAGCTCAGCTTTTCTTTACTTTCTGCCGGGTTGTTTAAAGAAGCATCAGATTCGTTGAGTCTTATTTCTATAAACGGGTTGCCCGATAGTGTGAAAACGGAATACTATTTATTAAAAGGCAGGTTCTTTTATGATCTTGCCGATTTTGATAATGACGGCCATCATTCACCGGCCTATGCTGAAAGCGGTAATAAATATCTTGATTCTGCGTTGCAACTGCTGGCTCCCAATTCATTTAATTATGCGTACTTCAGCGGGTTAAAAGATATCCGCTCAGGAAAGAAAGATAAGGCGCTTACCAATTACACCACATTAATGGCAAGGCCGGGTTTGAGCAATCATGAAATTGCACTTACTGCATCAACGCTAAGCGATATCTATATACAAAATCAACAGAACGACCAGGCCATTGCTTTGCTGATACAGGCCGCTATTGCGGATATCAGCTCTTCTACCAAAGAAACTTCGGCAGCTTTTAACCTGGCCAACCTGTTATATAAAAAGGGAGATGTAAAGAATGCATCATCCTGTATTGAACTGGCAATCACCGATGCCGCTTTTTACGGGGCAAGGCAGCGTAAAGTAAGAGTAAGCGATATACTGCCGCTTATTGAAAGCGAAAAGATAGGTTTGGTAGAAAAACAAAAAAGAACACTGATCATTTATGCTATCATTGTTACGCTGCTCCTGATCGGGGTTATTGTACTGATCGTAATTGTAATGCGGCAGGTAAAGAAACTGCAGGCGGCTAAAAAGATCATTACCGAAGCGCATTTGAAAGACCAGGAGATCAATTACCGCTTATCGGAGGTAAACAACAAATTATCCGAGGCCAATAAGATCAAGGAAGAATACATCGGCTACTTTTTTAACGTTAACTCCGAATTCTTTGATAAGATAGAGCGCTTTAAAAAGAACCTTGAGCAAAAAGTAAACGACCGTAAACTGGATGAGATCAAGTTCCTGGTAAATAATATTAACCTTCGTGTTGAAAAAGAATACCTGCTGCAAAATTTTGACCGGGTGTTCCTGAAACTGTTCCCCAATTTTGTGGCGGAGTTCAATGCGCTTTTTTCGCCCGAAGATAAAATTGAATTAAAAGAAGGCGAATTGCTGAATACCGACCTGAGGATATTTGCACTCATCCGCATGGGCATACACGATAATGAAAAAATAGCCCGCATACTGCAATACTCTGTTCATACTATCAATGCCTACAAAACGAAGATCAAGAACCGGTCTTTTGTTAGCAATGAAGAATTTGAAAAAAAGATCATGGAGATCAAAGCGATCTAACGGGTAAAAATTACTTTTTTCCGCATTGTTTTTCTACCTGCACTTTATAATCACACATATTTTCCATACAGTTTCAATATATAATAATTATAAATATATGTTTATAATCAACTGATTTTAAATAGTTTAAAACTTATTCCTCTCCCGTTTCTCCTTATATTTTCTATATTCTGTTTATAAAACTTGAGGCAGGCTAACTGCAATTTTATTTTTGGTTTAGATAAGATAAAGGACAACATCTACCCCTTTCATTGATGCTCCTTCATTTATTAACCATTGCTTAAGCTATGCCAAATTACCTGTTTCTTTTGAGGAATACTATGCTGCCGTTAACTGCTGTAAGTAGTTCATGCGCTGCATTATCATCCTTGCTTCCCTTTCCGGATATATACTTATCAAAATCTTTAAACATTAAAAACTGCTGTTTATGATCAAAAAACGATTGCTGTTAAACTATTTGCTCGGATGCATGCTGCTGCTCTTTCAACAGGCGGCCCATGCACAAAATAAAACCATAACCGGTGTGGTTACCAACGATACCGGCAGCCCTGTAGAAGGCGCTTCTGTTACCGCCAAAGGACAATCGACCGGCGTAAGTACAGATGCTGCGGGTGTTTTCAGGATATCAGTAAGCACATCTGTAAATACACTCATCATTTCATCTGTAGGCTTTGAGACCCGTGAAATTTCTGTAAAGAACCAAACAGCAGTTTCCGTTGCATTGCAACAGGCAAAAGCTACATTGGATGCAGTGGTAGTGGTAGGTTATGGCACACAACGCAGAAAAGATGTAACGGGTGCCATCAGTTCGGTAAGAGGTAACGACATTAAAAACTTACCGGTAAGCAATGTAGCAGATGCATTGCAGGGCCGCATATCCGGTGTGGAAGTTATCAAGAATACCGGCGAACCGGGAGCGCCTTCGCAGATCACCATTCGTGGCCTCTCTTCTCTTAATCAGCCTGCACCGTTGTATGTTATTGATGGTGTACAAACTTCAGGCGATAATATCAACGTACAGGATATTGCCTCTATTGATGTATTGAAAGATGCCAGCGCTGCGGCCATTTATGGCGCTTCTGCAGCTGGCGGTGTAATTATCATTACTACTAAAAGAGGACAGGGTGCAAAGCCCACGCTCAACTTCAGCGCAAGATATGGCGTTACTACGCCCAGGATACAAAACCTGCTGAATAAAGAAGATTTTATCAAAGTAAAAAAACTAACGCTTGATAGTTATTACTCCAACAATACCAGGCTGGATACTTTAGCGAATACCGATTGGGTAGATGCTATTTTCCGCAACGGTACCGAACAGAATTACAATCTTTCTGTTTCGGGCGCTTCCAACAATGTCAATTATTTTGTTTCAGGAAATTACAATGACCAGAAAGGTGTTTATTTAGATAACACCTCCAAAATAATCGGCGGCAGGGCTAATGTTGATATCAAAGTGAACAACCGCATCAAGATCGGCGAACAGGTAAACTACTGGCAAAGGACCACACAACCTGTTGGTACCGCTACCATCAATCCTCCTTTCAGAACAGTACCAACAATGTTCATATACAGCCCTACAGGCTTTGGTACAAATCCTCCCGGATATAACGGCCCTAACCTTATTGCACAGATCACTTCTGCAGACAGGCAAAATCAACAAACCAATTTCCAGGGAAATGTATATGCTGAAGTAAAATTACCGCTGTCGCTTACTTTCAGAACAACCTTTGGCTATACTTACTATGGAGAAGAGAGCAATTATTTCCAAAATACGTTTAAGGCAACTGTGGACCAGGTAACTATCAAGAGCCTTAGCAAGAGTATGTTGACCAACAGAACTATCCTTAACGCTTATACATTGGCATTTGACCGCACTTTACGCGGCAAGCACAATATCAACGCATTGGCCGGGTATGAGCAATACAGAAACCTGTACAATGCCTTATTCACCAGCGAAACAGATGTAGGCGGTAACAACTATGCTTATATCTCTACTTCAGGTTCTGTAATAAATATCCGCAACGGCGGGTATGATCCCAACGGATTGGTAAAATCATTTTTCGGAAGGATAAATTATGATTACCGGAAAAAATATTTTGCTTCTGCTACATTGAGGAGAGATGCGAATTTCACCGTATTCGGATCGGGCAACCAGGAAGGTTATTTCCCCGGCGGTTCTGCAGGCTGGATGGTAAGCGAAGAACCTTTCTTCAAAAAAGCATTGCCGATTTTCAATTCATTGAAATTAAGAGGAAGTTATGGCGAACTGGGTAACAGCCGCATTGGCAATTATCGCTTCTTATCTATTTATGAAGCTATCAATGCACAGAATTTTACCCCGGGTGGAACACCGATCCTTAATTACACACAAAACACATTATCCAACGATGATATCAAATGGGAAACCGTAAAAGAAACCAATATCGGTTTGGATGGAGAGTTAATGAACGGTAAATTTTTCTTTGGCATTGACTGGTATAATAAAAAAACAGTTGATATGCTGTACGATCTTCCCATACCTGTAAGTACCGGTATCAATACGCCTTTTACTGCTAACATCGGTTCTATGCAGAGCCGTGGTGTTGACCTTATGTTAGGTTATAAAAACAATATCAGGGATGTATATTATAATGTAACACTAACCGGTACATTCAATAAAAATAAAGTGCTTGATCTTGATGGTATAAATTCTAACCCGATCAAAGCTGGTGATAATAATTATGGCAACCCAACTTTTGGCGCTATGGTCAATCAACCGATCACTTCTACCATTGCAGGGCAGCCTTTTGGTCAATTCTACGGTTATAAAGTAGAAGGTATTTATTCGAGCCAGGCGCAGATCGATGCACATCCACAGGATCACGACCCGCTTAAAAAAGCCAATATCGGAGATCTTATTTATGCTGATGTTGATGGTGATGGATTTATTACTGATGCAGACAGAACAATTATCGGTAACCCTTATCCAAAACTGGCATACGGCGCTTCCATCAATGTAAAATGGAAAGGCTTTGATGTGGCCCTGCTGTTCAATGGTCTTGCAGGTGTTGATATCTTCAATGGTGTTCGTCCTTATTCAGAAAATCTATGGTCGGATGGCAATACTACTTCGGATGTGTTTGGCGCATCTTTCTTTAATGGCAATGGCCTTACCAGCCAGCCGATCATTGGTGTGTACGAAAATAACGGCACAACATTCCGCCCCGATCCAAATGGCAACTACAGCAAAGTAAGCAGCTATTTTGTAGAGAACGGAAGCTACCTGAAACTGAAGAACCTGCAGATAGGTTATACTTTTTCGGGCAGGGCATTAGACAGGATAAAATTAATTTCTGCCCGGGTGTATGCTATGGCCAACAATGTATTTACGATCACTAAATATAAAGGCATCGACCCTGAACTGGGCAGCCAGAATATATTATTGAATGGCGGTACTACTACACGTGGTATTGATGCACCATTTAAATACCCAAGTGCAAGGATCTTTTCTTTTGGAATAGATCTTACGTTCTAAAAAATAATTTATTGACTAAAAAAACTGATGTCATGTTTAAAAAAATAATTTTATCAGCGGTCATTGCTGCTTCCCTTGCAGGATGTACAAAAGATCCTTCGGAAGTAGCTGATCTTAGTTCCTACAGCAGCGGGGCCTATCCTACTACACTCAATGAACTGCTGTCTGTACTTGGCGCAGGCTATGCCAATTACCGTTCGGAACAATTGAGCGGTTTTCAATTGCTGTGCAAAACTTTTTCCGCAGCAGAACACACTTCCAACCTTTGCTACGGCGGACAGGATTACTGGAATGATATGGAGTACAATGATCTTAAGCCTTCCAATCAATTGGTAAAGAATTGCTGGCAGGGTTTTTATACCGGCGTAAAAGATGCGAATGCAACTTTGGAAAGAGCAGATCTTTTCCAGGCTAATTATATGGCTCCGTCAGAATTAACGCAGGTAAATTACATAAGAGGTGAAGCATATTTTTTGCGGGCCTATTATTATTTTCAACTGGAATGCTTCTTTGGTGAAAGCTATATCAGCGCAGGTGGAACAGGCGGCTCAAAAATGGGCGTACCGCTTTTTACATCTGTACCAAAATCATTGGCAGAAACACAAAAGCCAAGAAGCACTGCCAAAGAAGTGTGGGACCAGATCATCAGCGATCTTAAAAAAGCAAAAGACCTGCTGCAGGGCGTACACTGGCCACCGCAATACCAGGGCCGTGTTACTGACTGGACAGCAAAAGCCTTGTTGGGTAAAGCTTATGTATTTACACAGGATTGGGCAAATGCAAAAACCGTATTGAAAGATGTGATCGATAACAGTGGTAAAACATTAATGCCGTTCAGCAAATACAAAATGGCGTTCAACTCCAATGTTGGTACCAATCTTAATAATAACCCCAACAGTGAATTCAATGAAGAATCATTGTTTGAAATAAATGTTGACAGGGTTGCTGCTGATTACGGCATCTTCGGTGGTTCGCCGAATAAGAATTTAACTACCAGCCAGGGATTGATCTGGGCACCTTCAGGATTGAATGACCAAGGCAATGGCGGATTTGGAATGGGCTATGCCAACGAGTGTGTGCATGATAAGAACCTGGTACGTTTTGGATTCAATATTCCTGTTTATACATTGGTAGATAACCCGGCTTTTGTTCCGGCATGGGGAGAGAATTTGGGAAATATCAAACGCATACCCGATCCAATTTATACCGCAGCATCTATTAGTTTCAGGGCAAATAAAACTGTTGACCCACGCTTATATGTTTGCGCACTGCAACCCTGGTTCGATACCGTTTATTTCTGGGGCAACAGGCGGCCGGTTGCAAAATGTGTGAATCTTCCTACAGATGCCTATCATGGCTGGAGCTACAAAAAATACGAAACACTGGATTCTCATTTAGATGATATTAAACAAGCCGATGGCGCCAATTATTATTTGCTGCGCATGGCCGATGTATATCTATTATATGCAGAAGCCTGCATGAATTCAGGTGCTAATGGCGATGCATTGGAATATATCAACAAAGTACATCGCAGGGCGTACGACCAACCAATCAACAGCCCTTCAGCATTTGATTATGCAAGCCTTACTGCTCCTACAAAAGCAACAGATGCAAATCTTGGCAATAATCCTTTGCGCTACGAAAGATATGCGGAGCTGTTTGCAGAAGGGCATTGGTGGTTTGATGTTTGCAGGTGGCGCATCGGCAGCGGTGAAGCAACTTTTTACGGAAATCTTTTACCAAACAATGTTCCAAGCAGGTGGAGTGATACAAGATCTTACTCCTTCCCTATTCCAAGTGATGAGATCAATTCAAACGCACAGATCGCCGGCCAGCAAAATCCTGGCTATTAAATGATCTATAAATGAGGTGCCGGTTTGTTTACGTTTTCCGGCATCTCATTTATTGTGCTTTTGCTTACATCATTCAATAAAGTTTTTCTCATGCGTTTCATTTCTTATAAGGCAGGGATAACCGCTGTCATGGCGGTTATTTTATTTAGCTTTCATAAAACAGCGGTTGTTGATACCTTAAAGGATCAGCCACAGCTAAGCCTGCCATTGACCGATAAGAAACTGGTGATAGCGCATTGCATGACCAATATCATCCGTTACAAAGGACATAAACTGGAAGACAGCTGCAACCCCGATTATTATTCTCCCGAAAATAATATCACTTCATCTCTCGGCGGATTAACACAGGTAAAAGTTATTGCAGATAAATATTTATCAGAAGCAACGCTGGATGAAGCGGTAGAATTTGAGATGCGTACAGCTATAGCAAGCGGCATTGATGGGTTCCAGTTTTATTACACCTTAGGCAATGACAGCTGGGATGATATCATCAAAGCGTATTTCAGGGTTGCCGATAAAAAGAATATTGATTTCAAGTTCACTTTCTGCATATCGCACCCAACAGGCAGTAACGAAGCCGGAAGGATCGCCGCTTTTGCAAAACGAATGAACGGTATTTTAGAAGAAGCCGGCCGAAATAATACTCATTGGTTAAGAACGCCGGATGGCCGACTGATCCTTTACACCTGGTACGGAGATGGACTTGCAGATATACCTGAAACAGAAAACAATACGCTGCCGCCGCAATATTATGTAGCCGATGCTTTTCGAAAACTGGAGGATGCTGTGCATGAAAAATTTGCCTGCGTTATTTCCATCAATGAGCAGATCAGCAGCGAAAAGCTTAATCACTATTTAGATTATTTTCCTGCGGTGTGGCTATGGACATTGCCCTACAACAATAATTATATCGGCAACATGGTCTTTAAAGAATGTAAAAAAAGAAACCGCACTTTTACCGGATCTGCATTTCCTGATTTCTATACATCTAAATTATTAAAAAGAGGAACCTGGGATATGTATCATTTTGCAGAAGAAGCGGTACAGGCCGGCATAAAAAATTCGGAGCGAAAATATATCGTAACCGGCCTGTCGTATAATTTTCGCAAGCAACTGCAGTTTGGCTTTGAAAAAGATGTAGCTATCATGAACATCATTACCTGGAATGATTATCCTGAAGGCCATCACCTGGCCCCTGAAATAAATCATAACGACGGCTTTGCTGTTTTATTGAAATATTATAAAAGTAACTGGAAAAAAGAAGCATCGCCTTATGCAGGCAAAGATGTGATCGTTGCATTTTACAAAAAATACGGGCACAACTTCTCTCCTTCTCCATTCAACATTCCTGTTGTTGAGATAGAAAAAAGAGGCGTGCCGATCAATACAGAAGATTCTATTGAAGTGATCACTATTCTCCGGGAGAAAAGTAAACTATTCATTAATGAAACGCAAAAAGAAGTTGCAGCAGGTTTCCAATCCACCCTGTTTCCATCAAGGCCCGGCGCTGTAACCATTACACTAAAAAGAAAGGATACTATAACCGAAATACTGCATTGCCCTGAATGGATAACGGATAAGCCTTACCGCACCGACCGGCTGACCTATTCGTACAGCAACCAGTGCAATGCCTTTTATCAATTGGTATTTGGCACTTATCCTGCCATCAGTTCTGAAGAATACAACCAGGATGCGCCAGATAACAAGATCTCTTTTTATGGCAAACCTGAAACACATTAACAGCAAATTATTCAACAGCGCATTATGACAAGATCAATGAGTAAAGTATTCCTGGCAATATGCTTAGTAATTACCTCAACTTGCTTTGCACAAGATGAATCTCTTTCAGCAAGATCAGGAAAGATAACATTGCAGTTCAAATTATCCGAAGCCGGTGTTCCTTTGTATACTGTACAGTTCAACCAACGGGAAGTGATCAAATGGTCGCAACTTGGTTTTTCTTTAGATGCAGACAGTACTTTCTATAAAGGCTTTGAAGTAACCGGTTCTTCCAAAAGTAATATTGATAAAACATGGCAGCCTGTTTGGGGCGAAGTAAAAAGTATCCGCAATAACTATGAAGAACTAAGGATACATCTGCGCCAGCAAAAAATGCCGAACCGCTTACTGGATATTGTGTTCCGTGTATTTGCAGATGGCATTGGTTTCCGCTATGAGTTTCCAAAACAGCCTGGTCTTAAATATTTTATTGTAAAAGATGAATACACACAATTTAATTTAACCGGCGATCATAAAGCTTTCTGGATACCCGGCGATTATGATACCAATGAATATCTATACACCACTTCTACCATCAGCCAGATCAACAACAGCAAAGTAGTAGCTGATGCAACTGATATATGCGTACGTACAGCGCCCGATCCTTATGCTGTTCAAACGCCTTTAATGATGAAGAGCAATGACGGCCTTTACATCAATATTCATGAAGCTGCATTGATCAATTATCCTGCAATGCAATTGCATGTCAATAACAGTTCCTACCAGCTTAGTTCATCTCTTGTGCCGGATGCTGTTGGCAACAAAGCCTATTTACATGCGCCTTTTAATACACCGTGGCGTACTATAATTGTAAGTGATAAAGCAACGGAGATCCTTTCTTCTAAAATGATATTGAATCTTAACGAACCTGCTGCACTTCAAAATACATCCTGGATAAAGCCTATGAAATTTGTTGGCGTGTGGTGGGAAATGCAGACCGGCAAAAGCACCTGGAGCTATTCGGATTTTGCAGACAGCACGGATAAGAACGGCAGACTTATTCCAGGCGGAAAACATGGAGCCAATACCGCCAATGTAAAACGCTATATTGATTTTGCCGCAAAAAATAATATACAGGGCGTACTGGTAGAAGGCTGGAACACAGGCTGGGAAGACTGGTTCGGCAACTGGAAAGAAAATGTTTTTGATTTTGTAACGCCCTATCCTGATTTTAATATCAAAGAAATAATGGCGTATGCAAAAGCAAAAGGGATACAGATGATCATGCATAATGAAACTTCCGGCTCGGCAACCAATTATGAAAGGCGGCTGGATAGTGCGTATACATTCATGAATAAATTCGGCTACACTTCAGTAAAAACAGGTTATGTGGGCAAGATCATTCCCCGTGGCGAATATCATGAAGGACAATGGATGATCAATCATTACGAACGGGTGGCACAAAAAGCATTAGCGCATAAAATAATGATCGATATGCACGAGCCAACAAGACCAACAGGCTTACAGCGCACTTATCCCAACTGGCTTGCCAACGAAGCCGGAAGAGGGAATGAATACAATGCATTCAGTACCGGAAGTCCGCCGGAACATGAAACCATTTTACCTTTTACCCGCTTAATGGGCGGCCCGATGGATTATACACCCGGTATTTTTAAACTGAAGCATTATGTAGCTTATGCGCCCGACAGGCAGATGCATACTACACTTGCCAAACAGCTGGCACTGTATGTTACCTTGTACAGTCCGTTGCAAATGGCAGCCGACTTTCCCGAAAATTATGAAGCTAGAGATGATGCTTTTCAATTCATCAGGGATGTAGCGGTGGATTGGGATGATACGAAGATCATTGAAGCTGAGCCCGGCGATTATATCACCATTGCAAGAAAAGAAAAAGGTAAAAGCAATTGGTTCATTGGCGCTATAACAGATGAGAACAGCAGAACAGCAACCATTGCCCTTGACTTTTTAGATAAAGGAAAAACATACACGGCCACTATTTATAAAGATGCCGCTGATGCAGACTGGAAATCAAATCCTGAAGCATATGTTATTGAAAGAATAACTGTACAAAGCACTTCGGTTTTGAATATTAAATTAGCTGCCGGTGGTGGTTGTGCGGTAGAAATAAAATTGATCAGATAAAACTCAAATCGATTTTTTCGCCGCTGAGAAATAGGGAACAAGAGTTTTCGCAGAGAAACCCTGCGTAAACTCAATTAGCTCATTTCTTTGCGGTTGAAAATCAGAAATTACTCTATTCACTAGCTTTTTTGTAATGCAGGCAAACCACGCCGTTTGCAAAAGCAGTATTTTCTACCAGCTTAAGTTTGGTACGATCAGTAATACCTTTAAATAAAGGAGTACCTTTTCCTAATAAGACCGGGTTTACAAAAAGCCAGTACTCATCTATAAGGCCTTCGTGCATTAAGGTATGCGAAGCAGAAGGGCTGCCGAAGATAATGATCTCCTTTCCGGGCGCAGCTTTTATTTGTTTGATCTTTTCTGCCACATCCTCACTGATGATGGTTGTACCCGGCAGGTTTGCACCTTTCATTGTTTTAGATAACACGATCTTATCTACTTTATTATACCAGGCCGCATGCTCTTTGTCGTGCTTTGTGGCATTGGGCTTATCAGCAGCTGTTGGCCAGTAATCCTGCATCATATCGTAGGTTACCCTGCCATACAATGCTGTATCAGATTCATTGGTTCTTTTATGAGCATAGTCAAATATCGCTTCATCTACTATTATCCAATTCATTTCTCCATTTGGCCCTGCTACAAAACCATCCAGTGATACATGCATAAATAAAACCAGCTTTCTCATTTTTATAAATTTTGTGGTTGATCAATTAGTATGCAAACTTAAATAGTTGTCGCAACTTTAGTAAGGTGATGATACGACAATATAGCGGGTTGTTTGCGTCATATTTCCAGGATCCGATTTTTTCACCGCAGAGAATATTGTCACAAAGAACACGAAGTACCACAAAGAATCACAGAGCGTCTCTGTGTCTCTTTGTGAATCCATTGTGCGACTCTGTGAAAAAAATTGTGATTACTTATTTACTTTCAACGTAAGTACTGTGCCTTTACCCGGTTCGCTTTCAATAAGCAGGTCTGCATTTATTACAGCGGCACGGCGCTGCATATTGAGTAATCCTGCGCCGGCGCCATTTATTTTATGGCGGTCAAACCCAACACCATCATCGTGCTGGGTTAATGTAAAACCACCGGCAGTAAATGCCAATTGCGTTAAAACATTTTTGCATTGTGCATGCTTCAGAATATTGTGCAGGTTTTCCTGTATGATGCGAAATACCACGAAGGCTGTATTGGAAGGTATATCAAACTCTTCCCCGATAACTTCAAACCCGCAGTTGATAAGATTCAGCTTATTGATCCTGCTTAATTCATGTCTGGTACTTTCGATAAGGCCCGTTTGCTGAACAAGATCCCCATTAAGCGTTTTGCTTAGCATACGGATATCATCAATGGTTTCTTTCACCAGGTTCTTCGTTTCAATGAGCCTTGCTTCATTTGCTGCATCCAGTCCCTGTGCGGAGAGTAAATTAATATTGATCTTTATCAACGTCATCACCTGGCTGATATGATCGTGCAGTTCCCTGCCCACATCGTTCATCGCCTGGTCACGTATCTCTATCTGTGTGCGCAATATCTCCTGTTCGTAGGTTTCTTTCATTTGTTGTTGCTGTTGCAGCAAGCGTATCTTTCTTCTTTGAAAAAGAAAAAAAAGATACACACTAAAGAAAGCAATGACCAGCAGCATAGCCACCGTAATGGCTATTATAAAAAGCACTTCATTATTTACGCTCAGGAATATCATTAAGGCTTTTTTGGGCCGATAAAAACCCAATGCAAAAGGAAAGATAAAGAAGATAATTGGATATCTTTCTTACCCAATCTGAAACCTCGTCCCAATAGGTTCCATTAGTAACCAGGTTATTAAAACCAAATGCAACGATAGATGCAATAGAAAAAAGCAGCCACCCTAACCCGATCCAGAATAGCGGGTATGCTTTTAACGATCCTTCCTCCGTTCGTTTAAAATACGATACCAGGTACATAAAGTACAGTACAATAACCAGCAGGTTCTCCATCATCAACGTGTTAGAGTTACTACTCCTTAAAAAGGGTTGAAAAAAAGCGGCATTTATTCCGGCAGAAAGCATAAAAACTATAAATACTGTCCATATTGATTTGGAACGGCTTTCACTGTAGAAGGCCCAGCAAATGAGCGTGAACTGCAGCAGGTTAAACGGATCATAAATAAAATGGTTATTTCTATATCTAATAGCACAATAATAAGAAGCCAGTTCCTGAAGAGGTGTAATTATAAGAAGCAGCAGGAATATCCTGCTGCCTGTTGTTAATTTTTTGAATTTGACCCAACCAAGTATTATTCCCGTTATGATGATGAGGTGATAGATACAATGGTTAAGTTCTCTATAATACCTCGATAAGAAATGAAGCATTCATTAAAATTTTATTTCCGTAAGAGATGTAGGACATTTTGTAGGACAAGGATCCATGTTGTTATAAAAATCTTTATTGATCATTATTGTACCGCCTTGAACACCCTTTACAACAAAATGCAGTTTTTTATTATTCAGGCATGGATAAAGTTGTAATTTATAAGTGGTTGCTACATTATTAGTATCAGCAATCATGTTATACTCCTTGAGTATATCGTAGTATTCGGATATAGAAAAGCATGAACTCCTGGTCATATCAGTGCTTGATACAGTTTCATGCTGCTGCCAGAATTTTTGAAACGCTAATATATCCTCCTGAACCTGGTCGTACCCGCCTGATGGGTAAACAACATTTGACCAGATATTATTTCGTACGGTATATATATGATTTGCAGTAAGCATCGTAACACGGGTAAGCCCCCCGCCCGATGTGGTTTTCTCTCCCATCAATACAAGGTATAATTGCCTGGGTGCAACAGTTGTATCAAGCGCAGGATACATGCGTATACTGCTGTAATCCCGGCTTCCCGGTGTCATCAGGATATTTTGCAATCCCAAACTTGTTTGCAGGTTATGGTAAAAATCGTAGATAGAAAAGCTAAAAGACTGAGAACTGTTATCAAACACCGGGCTGGCAGGATTCAAGTAACTGTTTGCGAACGCAGTGCTGTCGGCATTAAAAGCAGCAGGATTAACCGGGGTAAATAATTCAGCGGCCGAATCTTTGGGCCTGGGGAATAAATGTAAAAAGTTATACACTTCCATAGAGTCTCTGCTGATCTTGGGTAAAGTATCTACCAGGTTAGGTTTGGGATCGGTAACCCCGCCTCCGCTGCAATGGGATGATAATATTGCTGCCAGGATAACAGTAATTGCTGTAAGGATCTTTTTCATGTCGTTAGGTTTTAGGATACTAAAATAGCGCCTGTTATTTTAACATCCACAGATAAAACACCTTTTTAAAATGTTTTTTCACCACCTAACGATATTTACTTCTTAAACATAAAATAAACCGCCCCTATTAAAAAAGCAAAACTCACCAAATATTTCCAGTGAAAAGGTTCTTTAAGATAGAATAAGGCAAAGACAGAGAATACAACAAGTGTGATCACTTCCTGTGTTATTTTTAACTGAAAGCCGCTTAGCCCCTTTACATAGCCCAGGCGGTTTGCAGGCACCATCAAACAATATTCAAAAAAGGCAATACCCCAGCTAATGACAATAGCTTTCCATAAAGGCATACCGGTATCTTTTAAATGGCCATACCACGCAAAGGTCATGAAGATGTTGGAAGCTAGTAATAGTAAGATGGTGTTCATGCTTTTTAAATTAAGAATTAAGGAATGAAAAAATTAAAAATGAAAGCCCGTATGTTGAGGCGTCCTTCATTCTTCATTACTTCATTTTTCATTTTTTTATTTTCATTTTATTTTGTTGCCGAAATGATCTGGTACTGCCACAATCCCTTTTGCAAACATTTATACTGAAGATACGCCGTATCAATATTTTTCTTACCAAACTCAGTTGCTTTGCGGTGAAAAAGGCGATACAGGAACCCTCCTACTGCACCCGGAAAATAAGAAAGGTATAACCGCTTTGCCGAGCGGTGAATGGCTGCGGTCGCATTTTCAACAGTATGATTGGTAAAGCCGGCAGCGATCAATTGCTCTTCAAATTTTTCTATCGCAGCAAAATCATCAATGGCCCAGCCATTCGCCCAGCGCTGAATAAGCGCTGCATCTTTTCCTGCAAGGTTTTCCTTTTTAAAAAAATCAGCCATGATCAACCGCCCGCCTTTTTTTAATAACCGGAAAGCTTCTTTTAAAAACTGGCTCTTATCTGCCGCATGGCAAACACTTTCTATTGCCCAGATAACATCAAACGTTTCGGCAGGGTAAGTTGTTGCGGTAAAATCCTGTTCTTCAAACTTTACGAAGCCATCTACTTTTTCCTTTTGCGCTATTGCATTGGCTGTAGCTACCTGTTTTGCACTAAGGCTGATACCGGTTACGTTACAGCCAACGTTTTTCCCCAGCCACACGGATGAGCCGCCGATGCCGCAGCCTGCATCCAGTACGTTATCTGTTGCCTGTATATTGGCATAGCGGCTTAATACTTTATTGATATTAAGCAGCGCCTCGTGAAAATTTTTTGTAGTAGCATCCCAATAACCATAGTGCAGCGAACGGCTCCTGTTGAGGTCCCATAGTTGCTTGTAATGCACTTCGCTTACATCATAATACCTGGCGATATCGTTGTTGGAGAACATTTGGCGAAGATAAGTTTAATGGATAAATGGTTGAATGGTTGAATGGCTTAATTGTTTTATTGTTGAATGGTTCAGATCACTTCAGTGCCTGGTTTCTTTTAAATAAAAAAGATACTTCGTTAAAAGTATCTTACAATAAGGTTTACCTGTCCATGCAAAGATGCATCTACCGCCGGTTTCGCCCAAAGAGAATATTGATAACGGCCAGTAACACTATCGCCCCTATGGCAGAAGTAAGTATCCAGCTCAGCCAGTACGGTGTAACATTAATATGAACATCTAATTTTCCTAAAAGCCAGTAGCCGAACCCCGGTCGTACGGCGCTAACCATTGAGGGCCTTGAAACTCTGCTGGTACAGGGCCAGGATGTGCTGGCCGCAGTAAAAAACAGCAAAGCGGCGCTGGATATCATTACCAACAGCCGGCAGGTGGCTTTTAAAGACCTGCGCACTTTTGCCACACAGGTGGTGAATGCGCTGGCAGCTTCGGGCGTATCTAAATTAACGATCACTGATACCCTGGCCATTACCCGTAAAATGCAGGGCCGAAGGGCAAAAGCTATTGTAAAACCGGAAGAGCCTACAGATGAAACAACGGGTACTACTACTGAAAAAGCAGCAGATAAGCATATCTCTGTATCGCAGCTGGGCTACAACAGCCAGTTTGATCATTTTCAAAAGCTGGTGCATGCCGTTTCGCTGCAGCCTGCGTACAAACCTAACGAGGCGTACCTTTCTGTTGCCGGTTTGGAAGCGCATGTGGAGCACCTGCAACGGCTGAACTTTGGTGTTATTGATGCCTATTCGCAATGGAGCAATGCCCGTATTTTACGCGATAAGACCATTAATGATCCTGTAAACGGCATGGCACAAGTAGCATTGGATGCCAAGCAATATATAAAGAGCATTTTTGGCGGGCAGAGTGCACAGTATAAACAGATCAGTGCGTTGAGATTTTTTAAGAGGCCGTAGTGTATTTAAGCGAGGCTAGTTTTACGGAGGGTATAATAACCGGTGGCGAGAGCTGCCGGTTTTTTTGTGGGTTGTAATAAAGCCAGATCGGGTGAAAACACCTGTTGCATAAATAAAAAATAATATCAATATTTATAGTATGAAACTAAAACCGAACCTGCAAGCATTTTTTATCCTGTTTATCTTATCCTGTTGCTCCCCTTATTTATATGCGCAAAAAACGTTGATACAATTTGACAGCAGCAGAAAAATTCAATTTGGCAAATTTGGTATAGACAGCCTTACTGTGATGCTGCAGATAACCCGTGCAGGAGATATTTTTCCTGCTACTTATTTTGTAAAGGGAAAGCTGAAGGGTGATAAAACAATGGAAATAAAGGTTCCGGACAGCCTGAAGCAGCAAAACAGTTCCTGGACATTCCTTGAATATATTGCTACGGCTGATAACAGCGGCATGTACATTAAGCCGCAGGTATATGCCGGTTTTGAGTACAGCCCTTTTAACTATGAATTTAAAACCAACCCTCCTAACGCGGATGTTTACATTGTGCCATTGATCAACTGGAAGGCTTTGTTTAAGCGGGAAGATATTGGCTTTGCTTTTAAGGCCAGCGACCTTCCCCTGCTGGCTGATTATAAGATATTGGTACCTTCTCCCTGTAACTATAATTTATTTGAACAGCCTTATGTTGGCGTATTTGTGCTGGGTGAAAAAATAAAGATGGAGAAAGTAAATCCCAAACGAAAAGACCCTTTGCATAATAAAGCAGATATTCAATTTCAATGAAAGCATTCTTCCTGGCCCTGTCGGGCATTTTTGCGGCTATACCGGGACTGTCGGTTTTGCTAACATCAGTAGGCGTACCCGACCCGGATGATAAAGTGCTTTTTACAGCTGTTATTGAAGTGCTTGGCTGCGCCGCTTTAGGCTTGATACTGTTGAACAGGCAATACTTTGCTGCGTTGGATAAACGTAAATTGACCCGGCTTATCATCAGTTGTTTTATTCTTTTTTTGATCAGCCTGGTATTGTATGTTGTTTTATTTAAGATATGTGTTATTACGCATAACGGCAATACTCCTGTTTATTTTCCTTTGTTGTTTAATGATGCACTTACCCAGGAAGTGGCGGAGTATGGCGGCAAGATGGGCTTTATTGAACACTGGCTTGGTGATGGCTCCAATATGTTGATCTCGAAACTGGCTTCTACACAATTATTGATCACTACTATCCTCTTTATGTTCATTTACCAGCTTGTGTTTACTTCTCTTGCTGCCGGGTTTGGTATGCTTGGTGTTACGCAGGAAAAGAAAGAAGGATAAATGTTCCAGATTTCCAATTTGCAGCCGCAAGCTGCAAGGGCGAAACCTTAAACTTTACGCAGCACTATATTAACCCGCAGCAAAGTTTAGCTGTTGATAAAAAAATATTTTTCCCATGCAACCATTTCGCTCATTTTTGCGTCTATACGTTTGGCTATGTAAAAGATAAAGCTGCTTATATAACTATTTTACCGGCTTAGGCTGTAGTTCTATAAATAGTATCTATTTTTGCCATAGTTTAAAATTATTGGGTGTTCCAATAACGAGCTCGGCCTGAAAAATGCGAACAGATGGCCCGAGGTGAGTTAAAGAGAACGCACTGGGAAAGGTGCGTTCCTTTACTTGCAATCGGGGTCAGGTGTTCGCAAAAATACCTTCAGGCCGTTGCGTAGTAAGGGGCGCACCTTTTTCTTTAACCATTATTTTAAACTTCACAAATGAGCTTAACCAACGACCCAACAGGACAATTCCCTTTTAACGATCCCGACCTGAAACGCTACGTTTCTAATCTTAAAGCTTTTATTTCTTTATTTCCTCCCGGTAAAATGAATGTGGAACTTTGGCACCTGGCCTGTCTTCTTTACGACAAACACGATGAAACTAATTGGCAGTACAGCGAGCGGTTTAAAGTATGTGGTATGTACAGGTTGTTGAGGAAGGTGTGTGATTCGATGGAGAAGATTGTGTGGTATTTTGAGGGGGATGGGGCTTCAACTGTGACAGATAAAGAATTTCCAGAGTGATACGATAAATGAGATTTGTTGTTGGTCATAAGGCGCAACAACGGCGGAGATGAGTAGAATGACGAAGGAAGAAAAAGTGTTTTGTTCCAGTGCATGAATGCTAACGGAGGCAGACATAAGTCTTATTTAAGTAATTGCCTTTTACATTCTATTACATCTTCTTTTGGAATATCACCTTTTGTTATTTTTGAATGGCAATTTGCACAAACTAATAATAGGTTAATGCGTTCATTGTTATCTTTATTTTCATCAATATGATGAATTTGAAAATGGCCAACTTCTTGACTTGAACAAAATTGACACGTTGAATTTATTTCTTTTTGCAATTCTGCTTTGATCTTAGGAGAAATCTTTTTTCTGGAGGATGCTTTTTTGCTCCTTGATGTGAAAAGAGAGTATTCCGCACATTCTGTATAGTGCCTTGATTCCCCTGGAATAAATTTGGAGCCTTGAAAATACTCATCATAACTAAATTGATGTGTTCCTATTTTCTGCATACCACTTAATTTATGTTCATGATCATGTAAGAAAAATTCTGGGCATCCATTCGTAATATAAAAACTACTACTACCCCCTATAAAAGTGACTGGCTCACCTGCATCTAACATTTTAGAAATACTTTCTTCTTGTCCGATTATTCTCATTTCCTTTAACTTTTCTTCTATAGTGCTTGATCTTGTTTCGTAACAAGTCTGACCTACATAATATGCGGTAAATCTGTACCTTAAACAATTAGATAAGCAGGGGCATCGCAGGGGGAGTTTTTTAGCTTCACTAATTTCATAATATTCTTTTTTTAACATCTTTTATTTTTATTTTATTGATACTCCTGAATTAAAAATTGCTCAACAAATGCAATAATGCTAACTATTTCTGGCATACTAATTTTATCAAATTGAGCATGAAATGCTTTATTTCTGACCTTAACAAATGAATTAAGCACATCAATTTGGACGCTTTTTAATAAACCCTGTGATTTTAAAGAATTTATTACTACTGTTAATTCTTTATCGTAGACATCTAATCCTTTTTGCATTGCAAATTTTTTAAGGGTATCTTCTAATGCTGCACAAGCTAAAACTGCAGATGATTCCTTATAATTACTATCCTTAAGTTCCTTTGCAAGATTGATAAAATCTCCAATAATTTCAACAGTGATCTGCGTTTGTAGGTTATTTATAAATCCATTCTTAATTTCAAATTTCATAGTTTCAAGAATAGCTTGTAGTGTTGTCATTAAGTCTTTTGCAAGATAATATGCTCGATCAGAATGTGTATATTTATTACGAATAGAAAGTAAATCTTTAAATAAAGAATATTCGGAATCGTATAAAATTTTCAACAACGAGATTGTTCCACTATAAACATTTTCTATTAGCTGGTCATTAACTATACCTACGCCAATAACTATATCCTCTTGAGAATTTTTATAGAGTTGATTAACTCTCTTTTGTAATGCTTTTGTGTTCATTTTATACTTTTTTAGACCTTTAAGGTCTTACTAATACTATTTTATCTAAATAATCCACCAATCATTTGCAATATTTAATTTCTTTTTAGCTCTTGTAACAGCCGTATACCACCATCTAAATAATTCTTGTTGCTTCATTGCATACATATTGGCTTCTAGGAATAAATATATCTCATCCCACTCTCCGCCTTGAGCTTTATGGCAAGTAACAGCATAACCATATTTTGCTCTCAAACAATTTAAATAGCTATCTTTCATCATAGCTTCTTTATAAGCGTCTGAATTAGCTTTTATTCCTTTTTTCTTCATTTTTCTACTAAATTCTACCATCAAGCCTCTTAATTGTTCCTTTGTAAAATTCCCTTCTTTACTATTCAAAATATCGAGAGAAAGCAAAAGTTCATATTCCGTTTCAGAAGAAAGGGCCTTTACTTTTACACTCTGAAACCGAAGATTAATTAAATGCCGAATCTCTCCTAAACCTGTTATTATAACAAAATCTCCATTAGTAAGAGGTACTGAATAATTATTTTGAACAACCATCAATACTTCTCCATCTTGTATAGGCATATTCAATTCCCCATATAAATCTCTTCTTATAGCTGTATTGATATGATTTACCATCTTATTACTTCTTGCAACTGCAAGTGCTCCATTAGATCCTACTGCTTTAAATCTTTTCAGATAATCTTGAAACAATTCTTTTTGTGATGAATGTATTTGTACATTATTCATATTAGCTGCGGGAAACCTTGGATACTGTATTAAAGTATTAGGTTTTATATTACGGATATTAGATGCTAAAATCAATAAATCATTATCAGGGTCTTGCCTTTCTATTTTTTCAAGAGTTGTAGAGATAGCGGTTCTTTTTTGTGTTACAAGCCAATCCATATCAAGCGCCGGACTGAAATGTTGTCCAACTGGTGGTAACTGTCCAGGGTCTCCAACAAATATTATTTTATTATTTCCAATTGCTTCAAAAAAATCGATTAGTAAATATCCTGAACCAAAAGATACTGATCCTGTATCTAACGCTAACTCACTTGAAAGCATTGATGATTCATCAACTATGTAAACTATTTTATTTTCATCAGGGCTACGCAATCGAAATTGTAAAGTCATTTGCCCATACTTATCAATTGAAGCATCTTCCGGAATATCTTCTTCATCTCCTTCTACTTTACTAAAACTGTAAAGCTCCCCATGAACTGTTTTCGCTTCAAATCCCGTTTTGCCTCTTAAAACAGTGGCGGCTCTTCCAGTTGATGCTAATAAAGAAAATTTGTATTCTTTTTCTTCTAGCCATTTTGCCAAATACTGCATTAAAAAAGTCTTTCCGGTACCAGCATATCCTTTTAAAACGAAGGTATCTGCTGCGGGATGGTCGATAAATTTTTGGATAGCTTTAAACGCTTCTTTTTGTTCAGCATTAAGAATTACTTTTGATGCCATTTTTTATTTTTAGAATCAAAAATTACCTATTCTTGGCTTAGCCATTTATCTTGCGTTTCACTTATAACATAAACTATTTTTTGTTTATCTATTTCGAACTATAGAAAGGATTTAAGTTAAAGCAAAAACACTTAATTTAAGATGTAGCCAAACTAATATTTTTCTATATACCACTTGATTATTGTTCCTCATCAAAGTATATCTTATAAAACTTCTTTCCAGATTTGGAGTCATAACCTTGTTCTATTAAATCTCTATCTCCGTGAATATAAATATGAAAATTTCTGTCTAATTTAATAACGCTTTTAAAAATGCGAGATTGCTTTTTGACCGCATTTGGCGATATGTCAAATTCATCAGAAATGTCTAAATCTCTTTCTTGGATAAAATTATTTTTAAATTTATTAAACGAATCGATTACATTATTATGTGTGAATACTTCCTTTGAAAACTCTTGTTCATTGAATTTCTCTTGAGTTTTAAAGTATTCTACAGAACGCATAAGATAGTCTGCCTCATCTGCTTTTGTTATTTCAAACTGTTGGTTTAAAGTTTCTGTAATAAATTGTTTTGTTAAAGTGAGATAATTTTGAGTTGTATGATAACTATCAGCAGAAGGTTCTACACTTAGAAACTCATTCAGCCAATATTGAGCTTCGTGGTTTTTATTAGTCCTGTCAATAGTAAGAATTTTATAACCATCGTTTTTCGAATCATCAAAAATAAGAGCTCCTTTATCTAATTTGTCCGTCCCTATGCCTTCATCTAACCCTAGGGTTATATTTCTTTTTTCATGAAAAACTTTTATAAATTTCTCTTTAGTTTCTGATTTAAATAACCCAATACAGTCAATACTCTTATTTTCAAAAATAATATCTTTAAAATATGCAACACAAAACTCTCCTTTCTTTATAAAATGACTATTCGATTTATCAAATAAATAATTTGCTAATTCAATTGATTGTTCATGAAACCCATCATGATTTGTAAATATTTGCTTAATAATATTGTAACACGTATTATGTTTTAAATTTGCCGGATGAGTAAATTTCTCAAATCCAAATACCTTCACGAATGGATTAATAAAATAATCTTTTAAAACCAATGAGATATTATCAGTAAGTTTTAATGTGTTATTTGATATTTCAGGACCATTGTCATTTATCTTATTTCCAACTATGTGAATTGAAAGTTTCTGTAATACCGCATTACTATAGTTCATTGTTTAGCGTCATTTAAGATTATTGAATAAAAAATATGTAAAAAAATAATTGTATCAACAACAAGGGCTATTGAAAAACCAATACAGACTGAACTGTACAGAAGTAAAAACTGATAATATTTACTTAAGCAGGTATCATTAATCGATAAAAAGATTAATGATAAAAGCGATAACAATCCTGAAATGTAAACAATACTTTTGTTGTAAGAAATAAGTCTTGAATAGCTTTTATTCTTTTTCATATTCTCTATGGTTTTACTACTGCTTTGTATTATCAATGTTAATACCGCCAGCAGAAATCCAAATAGTGTAGAAGAAAAAGAGAGTACTTTATCAAAAAAAACATCTTCAGAAATAAACTTTTCTATTGGATGCCAGTAAAAATAAAAACCAATTAAAAGACCTAATAGTTTACCAGAGAATTTTTCTAAATAATATAAAGGAGTCTTATTCATTACCTAATATTTGTTCTAATTCAGGTAAACATCTTCTGTATTCCCTTATAATTTCGGTTTTTCTTTGTTCTTCAAGCAGGTCAACATTTTCGCGAGGTTCATCCAATTCAATATTTGATTGAAACCTATCAGCAATCAAATCAATAGTAGCAATATTTTCTTCTTCAGGATCTTCTTCATAACCTTTCACTATAATTTTTTTGATGTTATCACCAACAGGGCTACGTACAATGCGCAATAATTGGTTAACAATTTGACTTAACGTCCTGCTCCCTAAACTTCTAGGACTTCTTGCGGATACTTCATATTTCCAAGTAAACTTTTCTGAATTTATTTCCGCAGCAGAATTAATTACTGTAGTCACTGCATTGTTTTGTCCATCAAATTCTTGAATTACAGCTCTTGGATTTGCAATCACAACTTCCAAGGATTTATGTTGGTCCATAGACATCATACGTTCATATTCATCTCTATTTAATACAGGTTGTAAATTTATTGCAAAGCCCGTCATATCTTCATTATCTTCAAAACTCTTATAAATAAATTCAGAAAAATGATCTAGATAACAACCGAATTTATTCACTTCATAAAACAGAACATTTTTATTGCGATCATATAAAAAAACATTTGCGTAAGCCAATCCTTCTTCATCAGATAAACCTAAAGATTGTGTTCTTTTATTTCTTCGATTTCTTTTTGGAGGGATATTTGAACTTCTGGTCGTTATCATAAGGCCGACAATTAAATTACGCCCGTCTTGTAAAATTTGAGCTTCTAGCCATTTTCCTTTCACCCAAATTGAATGGTTAATAAAATCATCATGCCTAAGTATATCAGTAAATGAAAAATCTTCAGTACTTAATTGAACTTGAACAAGTTCTACTTTTTTAGTCATTTTACTCATAAGGTTTAAGTTTAGGGTTTAATATTATAAAGTTCCTGAATTTGATTGAATATACTTAATAAATATTCAGCTTTTATAATATAGGTTTATTTACTTTCCTTAGAGCTATATTAAATAAGTAATTAAAACAATGATGTTGCCATGAAAAACAAACGTTGGTAAACAAAATATTTTTATTTTACCCATACCTCGACTACGCTCGGTATTGGCAGTACCTCCTTCGACTACGCTCAGGACTACCCCAATTGCTCCTTCAAATCCAACCCAAACTTCCTCGCTGTATCCTTCGCAATATCATAACCGGCATCGGCATGGCGGATAACGCCCATACCGGGGTCGTTGCGGAGTACGCGACTGAGGCGGGCTTCGGCTTCGGGGGTGCCGTCGGCCACTATTACCATTCCGGCATGTATGGAGTAACCCATACCTACGCCGCCGCCATGGTGCAGGCTTACCCAACTGGCGCCACCGGCAGTGTTTACGAGTGCATTAAGGATGGGCCAGTCGGCTACGGCATCGCTGCCGTCCATCATGGCTTCTGTTTCGCGGTTGGGACTGGCTACGGAGCCGGTGTCCAAATGATCACGCCCGATAACAACGGGGGCTTTTACCTTGCCGGTACGTACCAGCTCGTTAAAGGCGAGACCGGCTTTTTCCCTGTCGCCCTGCCCTATCCAGCAGATACGGGCAGGCAAGCCCTGGAAGGCGATCTTTTCCTGTGCCATTTTTATCCAACGAATCATACCTGTATTTTCAGGAAAAAGTTTCATCATTAATTCGTCAGTTACTTTTATATCATCAGGATCTCCGCTTAAAGCAGCCCAACGAAATGGGCCTTTGCCTTCACAAAATAATGGGCGAATATAAGCAGGTACAAAACCCGGGAAAAGCCCCCCCGCCCCCCGAAGGGGGGATCTGGAGATCAATGACTTGAAACTGCTTTTTATTTCTTCGTTGCTGGCTTCGTATTCTAATGCCCGTGCACGGATATTGTTGCCGTAATCGAAGGTGATGGCGCCTTTGTCCATCAGTTGTAACATTAGCTGTACATGGAGGTACATGCTTTCGTAGCTGAGCTTAATGTATTTATCGGGATCTGCTGTTCGTAAAGCGTTTGCTTCTTCGTTGGTTAATGTATGTGGTATGTAGCCAATGAGCGGGTCGTGGGCGCTGGTTTGGTCGGTTAGCGTATCGGGGATGATGTTCCTTTCTAATAAACGCTGTAATAAATGTACTGCATTGCAGAGCACACCGATGCTTTTGGCTGTGCCTGCGGCTTTGTATTCGAGTGCTTTGTCGATAGCCTGGTCGATGTTGGTATATTTTTCATCGAGGTATCTTGTTTCTAAACGTTTATCTATCCTCCACTCCTCCACTTCAGCAATGAGTGCTACACCTTCGTTCATAGTAATAGCCAGAGGCTGAGCACCGCCCATGCCGCCAAGGCCGGCAGTTACGTTTAATGTGCCGCGAAGTGAGGCCCCGGCCCCCCCGCCCCCGCCCCTTCCGTCCCCTAAAGGGGAAACCTGGAGCTCAGCATTTTGAGGAGTTGTTCTGTTTTCGGTAGAGTTTGTATTTTGGTTTTTGTTTTTTGGGTTTTGATTTCCGGCTTCGCCGAAATGTTTGTTTGCTACTGCTGCATAGGTTTCATATGTTCCCTGTACAATGCCCTGGCTGCCGATGTATATCCAACTGCCTGCTGTCATTTGGCCGTACATCATGAGGCCCTTTTTTTCCAGTTCGTCGAAGTGTTTCCAGTTGGCCCAGTTGGGTACCAGCTGGCTGTTGCTGAGGAGCACACGGGGTGCGTCTTTATGTGTTTTGAGCATGGCAACGGGCTTGCCGCTTTGTATCAGAAGCGTTTCATCTTCTTCCAGTTGCTGCAATGCTTTTATAATTAAGTCGAGGCTCTCGAAATTGCGGGCTGCTTTACCACGGCCGCCATATACGATGAGGTCTTCGGGGCGCTCTGCTACTTCGGGATCGAGGTTGTTTAAGAGCATACGTAATGCTGCTTCCTGTATCCAGCCTTTGCAGTTGAGTGTGGTGCCGGTGGGGGTTTTGTATTTTATAGCGTCGTAAGGCATAAGTTGATTTATGATGTATGATTTGGGATTTATGATTTCTTTCAACTATTGACTGTATATATTTTCACGTACAGTTTCCTGTAAAGGCATTCGTAAATCGTAATTGTTTTAGAAGTATACGTCGTTACTCAAATTTATTTCGTTTGGGATCTCTTTTTGTTTCTACCAAATTATGCAATGTTATGTGTGTATCAAATACCTGGTAATATAACCTGTTGTGGGCTGTTACAATGATAGAGCGTATGTCTTTTCTTCGAGAAGAAATTTTGCCAATTGCCGGATTTCGGCCAATTTGCTGTATTACAGACAATAATTTCTTTTCAAATTTATCTATTTCTTTTTCTGTCCACTTATATCTTAACCAATCAATAGTATTTTCAACATCATCTCTAAATTCTTTTGTTGCAATTATTTCGTACGCCATTCTTTCATTTTAGCATATAGTTCGTCTAATGTAATAGTTTGCCCTTCTTCTGCCTGTTTTATGGAGCGCTGTAATTTTGCCCATTGCTCATCTGTAAGATCATCTTCTTCATCTATCTCCTTAGTCCTGTTTTCAATGGCATAAGGAACAATATCTTCATTAAGAACATAGAGTGTATGTTCGTCTTCGATGCTGTCTATTTTTTTATGCAGTGCAGCTTTTAATTCGTCTTTTGATGCCATAAAAATGTTTTGTCAAATTTAATGCTTTTTCACCGCAGAGACGCAAAGTCGCTGGGGTTGTCTGAACAGGGATTTGGGTGGATTTGGGGATTATTTGGATTTTTAATCCTGTTAATCCTTTAATCTACTAAATCATGGTTCTGATTGCTATTGTTGTCTGAACGGGGATTTGGGGTGATTAAGGGATTAATTGGATTTAGATTTTGCATTAAATCCTTTTAATCATTTAATCTAATAAATCACGGTTCAGACTTTATGAATGCTATGGCTTTTAAAATATCTTCCTGCAATATCCTGTCGGCTTCGTTGAAAGAGACTTCTTTGCGGAAGGCTGTTACTATGGCTTCTATTGCTGCGGAGCTTTTTAGCGGTCGGCGGAATTCGAGTGCCTGTACAGCGGTGAGCAGTTCTATCGCCAATATCTTTTCTACATTATCTACTACCCTTTTGCATTTGGTGGCGGCATTGGCGCCCATGCTTACATGGTCTTCCTGGTTGTTGGAAGATGGAATGCTGTCGACAGATGATGGTGTGCACAGCTGCTTGTTCTCGCTTACTATTCCTGCGGCGGTGTATTGCGGTATCATTAAGCCGGAGTTGAGCCCTGCGTTCTTTACCAGGAAAGGCGGCAGGCTGCGCTGCCCGCTGATGAGCTGGTAGGTTCTTCTTTCGGAGATGCTGCCGATCTCGGCCATGGCGATAGAAAGGAAATCCAATGTTAATGCTAATGGCTGCCCGTGAAAATTACCTCCGCTTACGATAAGGTCATCATCGGGAAAGATGTTGGGGTTATCGGTAACAGAGTTGATCTCTTTAATGAAAACAGTTTTTACATAATCGAATGTATCTTTTGTAGCGCCGTGTACCTGTGGTACGCAGCGGAACGAATACGGATCCTGCACCTGTGCTTTTTGTTGCGAAGCAATGGCGCTGCCGCTTAATAACTCTCTTAATCTTGCGGCAGTATTCACCTGTCCTTTATGCGAACGGATGGCGTGTATCTTTTCATGGAGCGGTTCGGTAACGCAATCAAATGCATCGAAGCTGATGGCGGCGATAACATCGGCCCATTGCAATAAACGATCTGCATTTACCAAATTATATAAACCATAGGCACTCATGAATTGTGTGCCGTTGATGAGTGCAAGGCCTTCTTTGCTTTGCAGTTCTATCGGCTGCCAGCCGAATTTTTTTAGCGCTTCGGATGTAGGCATTCTTTTGCCTTCATGATTTACTTCGCCAAGGCCGATGAGCGGTAAACTTAAATGACTGAGTGGTGCTAAATCGCCGGAAGCGCCGAGCGAACCTTGTGTATAGATAACAGGGAATACATCGGCATTGTACATATCCATCAATCGCTTTACAGTATCTATCTGTACACCGCTGTTGCCATAGCTGAGCGATTTTATCTTCAGCATCACCATCAGCTTTACAATATCTTTCGGTACTTCTTCTCCCAGGCCGCAGGCGTGCGATTTGATGAGGTTGTTCTGCAGTTCGGCCAGCTGTGCCTTATCGATCTTTACATTTTGTAAATAGCCAAAGCCGGTGTTGATGCCGTAGAAAAGACTGTCATCGGCAGCGAGTTTTTTATCTAAATAATCGCGGCATTCGGTGATACGGAAATGGGCATCGAAAGTGATGGATACCAGCTGATCGAAATCGAGCAGGTTCTTTACCTGTTGAAAATTGGTAGGGCTTTTATCGAGCGGCAAATAATTATAACTCATAGTGCAAGGCAATTGTTTTGCTAATCGTGAATTTGGTTTAACTTGGCTCAAAAGTACGTTTTTTATCATGGAATTATTAGCCCTTGCTGTTGCTCCCGGTATAGCCATCTGCCTGTTCATTTATTTTAAAGACAAGTATAATAAGGAGCCGCTCGGGGTATTGGTGATGAGCTTTATACTGGGCATGTTCAGCCTGGTGCCGGCCTTTTTTTCAGAGGTATATTTCAGCGTTGTACAGCAACGCTGGATGACGAACGGCGTATGGTTCACTGCTGTGTTTGCGTATATCATTGTTGCCTTCAGCGAAGAGATCTGCAAATATCTTGTGGTGCGTTTTTATTGCTATACCCGCAAATCGTTTGATGAGCCTTTTGATGGTATTGTATATTCGGTAATGGTGGGTATGGGCTTTGCCACGCTGGAAAATATCGGCTATGTTTATCAAAATGGTTTTGGCAATGGTGTGGTGCGTATGTTGTTGTCGGTTCCTGCACATGGTACGTTTGCGGTGCTGATGGGCTACTTTGTTTCGCTGGCAAAATTTAAACCGGCGCAGCGGGGATATTATATGCTGCTGGCTATTGCATTGCCCGTGCTGTTTCATGGTACGTACGATTTCTTTTTGTTTGTGGGTAAAACATGGATGCACTTTGCGGGTGCGTTGGCTTCGTTCCTGATTGCGATACGGTTGTCGTTTATTGCGATAAAAAGAAAGCAGTTGTATTCGAAACAGTATTTGGAGGATATTGCGAGGGTGCATGAGAAGCAGGAGGAAATATTGTAACCCCCTCCGCTCCCCAACGAGTTGGGGAGAACTGATCGAAACAGAGATGATGTTTTACTGGTTAACCACGAATTACACGAATATTCACGAATAAAACACATTCGTGTTCATTCGTGTAATTCGTGGCTGAAAAAAATAAAATACTATGATGAAAAAATTTGTTGCTATTGCTGTTGTTTTTATTACAAGCTATGCTAATGCACAAACCGTAAAGATATTAACGGCGGGTACAAAAACTTCCATGCGTGGATTGAGTGTGGTGGATGATAAAATCGTGTGGGTAAGCGGCAGCTCGGGTACAGTGGGCAAGTCGGTGGATGGCGGCGATACCTGGCAATGGATGACCGTGAAAGGTTTTGAGAAAACTGACTTCAGGGATATTGAGGCTTTTGATGCGAATACGGCCATCATCATGGGTATTGCTGCTCCGGCGTATATCTTAAAAACAACTGATGGCGGCGCCAACTGGAAAGTGATGTATGAAAATAAAGATACCAGTATGTTCCTTGATGCGATGGATTTTTGGAACGAGCAAAGCGGCATTGTCATCGGCGACCCGATTGATAATAAATTGTTCATTGCCCGTACGTTTGATGGCGGTGATAGCTGGCAAACACTTCCTTCCTCTTATTTACCTACAGTAGAAAAAGGCGAAGCCTGCTTTGCCAGCAGCGGTACCAATGTGCGCAGGCTGAATAAAAAGGAAGCGGTGTTCATTACAGGCGGCATGCGCAGCCGATTATTTATACGTGATAAAAAAATTGACCTGCCAATCATCCAGGGAACAGAAACTACAGGTGCTAACTCTGTTGGTGTAAAGGATAGTAAAACGATGATCGTTGTTGGTGGTGATTTTAATACGAAGGATTCCTCTGCCAAAAATTGTTTTATAACCTTTGACGGCGGTAAAACATTTTCTGCTCCTGCTGTGCCGCCACATGGCTACCGCAGTTGTGTAGAATACCTGCAAAAGAAGATATGGATAAGCTGCGGTTTGAATGGTGTTGACTATTCGGATGATGATGGTGCCAACTGGAAATGGATCGGTAAAGATGGCTTTCATGTTTGCCGTAAGGCGAAGAAAGGAACGGCGGTGTACTTTGCGGGTGGCGGGGGAAGGGTTGGGAAATTAGTAATTAGTAATTAGTAATGAAGAATTAAGGAATGCAGAGAATGAAGGCTGTGGTTTTTCAATTCTTAATTATTAATTATTCATTATTAATTACCCACTATCTTTGCGGCCTAAAAAAACAAGAATACAATGACGAACAGAACTTTTACCATGATCAAGCCGGATGCTACAGAAAAAGGCAACACCGGTGGTATATTAGAAATGATCAACGCTGCCGGTTTCCGTATCGTAGCTATGAAGATGACGCATTTAAGCACCGCTAAAGCGGGTGAATTTTATGCGGTGCATAAAGAAAGGCCCTTTTATGGCGAACTGGTTGAATTTATGAGCCGTGGCCCTATTACTGCTGCTATTTTGGAAAAAGAAAATGCGGTGGAAGATTTCCGTAAACTGATTGGCGCTACCAATCCTGCCAATGCAGAAGAAGGTACTATCCGTAAAAAATATGCTGCTTCTATTGGTGAAAATGCTGTTCACGGTAGTGACAGCGATGAGAATGCGCAGATCGAAGGAGATTTTTTCTTTAGTAAGCTGGAGCAATTTTGATTTTTTCCCGCAGATTACGCGGATGACGCAGAATAGAATTTTTGCCACAGATTACGCGGATGACACAGAGATGCACAGTATCGGGGAAAGCCTTACTAATAACTAATCACCAATAACAATTAACTAATAAAAAAATTGCCCTCGATGAATCGGGGGCATTTTTTTTGAAATTCAAGCACAAACAAACTTTCGTGTAAGGTAAAGACGGGTTTTAGGTTATTAATAGAACGGGAAAGTTTAAAGTATATTGCATCTATCGGCATAAAAATGACAGTCTCCTTAACCATTACCAGGTACCGCAAGCGCTATATCTTTTTTGCCCTGCTGGCTATGGCATTGTTTCGTATGCCGTTGTGGCTCAATAAAAAAATCTCTTTTTGGAAACTGCTGGGCAGTGGCAGGAACGGCACATTCGATAAAACTCCCGACTGGCAGCAATGGGGCATATTAGCGGTACATGACAGTACTGTGTTATCAAATGATGATATTGTGAAGCAATTGTACAATGGTTTTATTGCTAAATGGTTAGGATGGTTTGGATATGAGACCATCACTTATCTACTTACACCTGTTGAGGGACATGGCTTGTGGGATGGAAAGAAAGCATTTGGCGAACTGCCTGCAAAGAGCGACTATGATGGTATCATTGCAATATTAACGAGGGCAACGATACGGCTATCTAAACTGAAACAGTTCTGGAAACATGTGGACCCTGTTGCTGCACATATGAGCAGCAGCGAGGGTTTTATCACATCGTATGGTATTGGTGAAATGCCCTGGCTGAAGCAGGCTACCTTCAGTATATGGCAAAATAAAGAGGCGATGAAAGCGTTTGCCTACAGCATGAAAGAACATGCAGAAGTGATACGTAAAACATGGCAGGAAAAATGGTACAGCGAGGATATGTTTGTTCGGTTTAAAATTGAAGCCTGCATTGGTATCCTCAACGGAACCAATCCCTTAACGGGAAAGTTGTAGATTTGCCTTGAGCCATAAGCTTACTATATGAAAAATATCAAACTAATTGAAGTGCCTTCCGAGATCGGTGCAGGTACACGTGGTGCGAGCCTGGGCATTGATGCTATCAAGATAGCTGCACTGGATTTTATGAGCAATTTCTTTGTGCATTTTCCTTCTGAAAAAATTGAGGTAGAGAATAAACTGTTGTTCGAGCCTATACAATCTCCTTACGCCAAACGTATCCAGGGTATATTAACGATGTACGACAGGGTGAGCAAATCGGTGTGCGATTCTATTAAAGGGCATTTTTTTCCTGTTGTTATCAGCGGCGATCATGCTACCAGCGGCGGCACCATTGCCGGTATAAAAATGGCGAAACCTAAAAGCAAATTGGGTGTGATATGGATAGATGCACATGCTGATCTTCACACGCCCTACACTACCCCATCGGGCAATATGCACGGTATGCCATTAGCGGCTTCTATTGCAGAAGATAATACCGAAAGCAAAGTGCATGACCTGGATGAAAAGACAGCGAAACAATGGAATGAATTGAAAGGCCTTGGTAAAATAGCGCAAAAGGTATTGCCGGAAGATATTGTGTTCATCTCTTTACGTGATTATGAAAAAGAGGAAAAGCATTTGATAGAGAAGCATGGCATGAAAGTGATTACCACCAGCGAAGTGCGCCGTAATGGTGCGGAAAATATCAGCCGTAAAGTGTTGCGCTACCTGAGCGACTGCACAGATATTTATGTGAGCTTTGATGTGGACAGCCTGGATTCTTCCATCTCTAAAGGTACGGGTACGCCGGTGAGCAATGGGTTAAGGGAAAGAGAGGCAGAAGATCTTATCAGTAAATTTATGCAGAACCGAAAAGTGTGTTGCTTTGAGATAACGGAAGTGAACCCTACATTGGATAAGGAGAATTTGATGGCGGAGATTGCGTTTAATATTTTGCAAAGGAGTGTGAATGTGCTAATGATGAACTAGACGGGGATTAATCAGATTAAACGATTAAAGGGATTTTGAACGCAGATTGTTATGATGATTATGATTTACGCTGATTTTTTTTGCCACAGATTAGGGGATTAACACAGAGTAAAACGAAACGCAGGTTTTTTATGATAGTATGATTTCACTGATTATTAATCTGTGAAAATCTGTGTAATCAGTGGCGAACATTTTTATTCGTGTCTATTCGTGTAATTCGTGGTTTATTTTTATGAAACAATTTTCCTGTTTTTTATTCCTGGTCTTTTTTGCTCAGTTTTCTTTTGCGCAAAAGCAAAGCCATTATGTAGCTTATATCAAGTTGTACCAAAAACAATATGTAGCGGAGCATGAAGTGGTGAAGAAGGCGGATAAGAAATATTTTCGCTTTTTTCCTGCTGACAGTACGTATAGAGTAACCTGCAGTTTTATAAAGATCACCGATACTACCGGCTTTACGATGAAAACATCTGCCGGTACTACCAAGCAATATTATAAATACGGGCAGATAGGATTTACCCTGCATGATACCGCATTCTATCTTTTTGTGTACCAAAGCAAAGACCTGATGACGGTGGAGAAATACAAGGAATATTTGTTCGTTCCGTTTACCGACGAAACTACAGGAGATGAAAGCTACGGCAGCGGCCGCTACCTTGAATTTTATATGCACGACATAAGGAACGATACACTGCAACTTGATTTTAATAAAGCCTACAACCCTTACTGTGCTTATGCAACAGGCTACCACTGCCCTATCCCGCCGAAAGAGAATTACCTGAATACACCTATACGTGCCGGGGAAAAAACATTTGCCAAGCCACATTGATATTTTTATGAAGTAAACAAAATAAAAAAACGGGAGTAAAAACTCCCGCTGTTTCATTTAATATCAATCGAAAAAATTAATGCTTGTTTTATAAACCTGCATTCATCAGGTCTTGCTTTTTGCGCAGCTTGTTAAGCGAAGGGTCAAGCTCAATGGCTTTATCGCACATAGCCTGTCCTTTTTCTTTTTGTCCTTTTCTTTGAAAACATAAACCAGCCTGGTACAATGCCTTTCCATCCTTATCGTTCATCTCCAGTAATTTCTGGCAATAGTCCAGCGACCTGTCGTACTGCCTTCCGAAATAGAACGCTTCTGCCATATCACGTAGTATCTCTGTATTGCCCGGTTTCCTGGCGATAACAGTTTGTAATACTTTTTCGCCTTTATCAAACTCACCGCTATAGAGATAAGAGAAGCCGAGGTTCTCATTAAAATCATTATTAACCGGGTAACCTTTTTCTGCAGCCTTATTAAAATATATCACGGCATTTTTGTGATTACTTTCATTAAAATAAATAAGCGCAAGCTCCAGCGACCAGTTGTATTTAGAATCATCTAAAGCAATAGCTTTTTCGTAGTATGGTATCGCCTTGGTATCCAGCTGCATTTCCAGATAGGTCTTGGCTAAGGTGTACATGGCTTCTGCATCTTTTGGATCTTTTGCTATTACTGCAAGCAGTTTCTTTTCTGCATTGCCATAATCTTCCATTTTAAAATAACACATGCCGATCATCTTATCAAAGCCTTCGCAGCTTTTGCATTTTTGTGCATAGTTGATGGCATCCTGGTATTGATGATAGCTATAGAACAGGTTCACCAGTTCCTTTATGGCTGCTGTGTTGGAAGGATCGAGCTGGTTAACTTTAACAAAATTCGTTTTTGCGATATCTGTTTTCCGCATTTCAAGATTAACGTAACCGTTCTCTAAATACGCATCAGTAAAATTGGGGTTCAGTTCAATTGCCCGGTCGAAGTTTTTGGAAGCTACAAGATATCTCCTGGCAGCTTTTTCTTCAAGCCCTTTTTGGTAAAAGACCTGCGAGCTGTCTTGAAATTCGCAATAAGCTGACAATGAAGTCAATAGTAGTACTAAGGATAAGAGGTTTTTCATAATATTTCAGAGGTTGCAAAATCTATTCCAAATTTATCGGAATATTACTGAACCTAACGCAGGAACGTGTACATTTATTTCAAACACCTGCTTTTTTTTATTCACCAGTTTTGATTTAACATTTGGGTTAAAAACATCCCCTGTGCCCCAGTATTTTTTATCGTTGCTGTTGAAGATCTCCGTCCATGTTCCTTTGCCGGTGATCCGCAGCTTCCAGTCACGCCTTACTACGGGTGTCATGTTCAATACAATGAGCAGGTCGTCTTTCTTTGTTTTGCCCCTGCGGCGGTAAGCAATTACCGATTCGGGCTTATGATCCAGGTCTATCCATTCAAATCCCTGCGGATCAAACTGCAACTCGTATAAAGCCGGTTCGTTCTTATACAAAAGGTTGAGGTCCTTTACACATTCCTGCATCATGCTGTGGCTGTCGTATTGCAGCAGTTCCCAACCCAGTTCGGTTTTATAGTTCCATTCGGATGTTTGCGCAAACTCATTGCCCATGAATAACAGTTTGGCGCCGGGGTGCGTGTACATGTATGTATATAACAAACGCAGGTTGGCAAACTTCTGCCATTCATCACCGGGCATTTTATACAGCATCGGGCTTTTGCCATGCACTACTTCATCATGGCTTAAGGGAAGCATAAAATTCTCGTCGTAGAAATACATCATACTGAACGAAAATTTATCCTGTTGATATTGCCGGTTGATAGGATCCTGTTTAAAATAATTCAGCGTATCATGCATCCAGCCCATCATCCATTTCATTCCAAAGCCAAGCCCATCCTGAGTTGTAGGCTTTGAAACACCGGGCCAGTCGGTCGCTTCTTCTGCAATGGTTTGTATATCCGGAAAATCGCGGTACAGGGTTTCGTTGAGGTCTTTTATAAAAGCAATGGCTTCTAAATTACCATTGCCACCAAGATCATTGGGCTCCCACTGCCCTTCTTCTCTTGAATAATCCAATCGCAGCATAGAGCTTACCGCATCTACTCTTATACCATCAATGTGAAATTTATCGAACCAATACCTTGCACTGCTTATCAAAAATGATTTTACTTCTCCGCGTTTGTAATTAAAAATGTAGCTGTTCCAGTCAGGATGAAAGCCCTTGCGCATATCGGAATACTCGTAGGTATTGGTGCCATCAAACATAAACAGCCCATGTGCATCCGAAGGAAAATGCGATGGCACCCAATCCAGTATCACACCAATATCTTCTTTATGAAAAGCATCTATCAGTGCCATAAAATCTTCCGGCGCACCAAAGCGTGAGGTAGGCGCAAAATAACCGGCACCCTGGTAGCCCCAGCTGCCATCGTATGGAAATTCCATTACGGGCATGAGTTCTACGTGTGTAAAGCCCATTGCTTTTACATAAGGTACCAGCCGCTCTTTGATCTGTATATACGTGTTAAAGCTTTCTTCATCGGTGCGTACAGGCCGTTGCCAGCTGCCCAGGTGTACTTCGTAAACGCTCCACGGTGCATGGAGCGAATTATTCTTCTTGCGTTTTTTCAGCCAGGCAGCATCATCCCATTTATAGGTATTGTTCCAGGTAAGTGAAGCCGTTCTGGGCCGAAGCTCACAATAATTGGCATAAGGATCAGCTTTATCCACTTCGGCCCCGTTAAAGCCTTTTATATAATACTTATATGATTCGCCTTTTTTAAAATGAGGAATAAAGCCTTCCCAGATGCCGGATTTATCGAGCCGTACAAATAACGGGTGCAGCTTTCTTTTCCATCCATTAAAATTGCCGATGACCGAAACGGCAGTGGCATTGGGCGCCCAAACGGCAAAATAATATCCGTCAGTATTCAATACCGTTTGTTTATGACTTCCAAAGAATTCATAGCCATTATATAAAGTGCCTTTCTGAAAATTGCTGATGTCTTCTTCTTTGAACAGAGAATAGTTCCAAACCGGCTTTGTACTGTCAACAAAATGCTCTTCTTCATACTTATGCCCGGCAGTGTTTTGTTGTTGCAGTATGGGTTTTGCAGGCTTTATTTTTTCCGTCTGCGTTTTCTTTACTGCCATTTGTGGAATTTTATGTTTAGATGAGCTAAGCAATGATAATCTTTGCTTTAACGTAAATTTAAGAATACTGGTGCAAGTAATTTAAATTAAATGCTGCACCTTTAACTAAGAATTTAGTTATTCCAACATTAAACAACCTTATCTAGTATGGCCAAACTAACAGTGTTGTTGATTGGGGCAATCCTATTGTCCATTTCAGCAACAGCCCAAACCACTTCTTTGACCGGTGCGGTTGGAGATACCTCGCAAAAAAAGCAGATCGAAAATGCTGTTGTAGCATTATTAACCCCCGGCGATTCTATCCTGTATAAATTTACCCGAAGTGATGCGCAGGGAAAATTTTCTTTTAACAATATCAAGCCCGGTAAGTATATCCTGATGACAACGCATCCTTATTTTGCGGATGTGCTGGATAATATTACGGTAAATGATGCGCCTACCGATCTTGGTACCCTTCCGCTTACCTCAAAAAGCAAATTGCTGATGGAAGTAATTGTAAAGAGCGGGAACCCGATAAAGATCAAAGGGGATACTACTGTGTATACGGCAGACAGCTTCCAGGTAAGCGCCAATGCCAACGTGGAAGAACTGCTGAAAAAACTGCCCGGCATACAGGTAGATAAGAACGGGCAGATAAAAGCCATGGGCGAAGTAGTGGAAAAAGTATTGGTGGATGGTGAGGAATTCTTTGGCGATGACCCCGGTATGGCTGTAAAGAACCTGCGTGCCGATGCGGTAAAGGAAGTACAGGTATTTGATAAGAAAAGTGACCAGGCCGAATTTACAGGTATTGATGACGGCAAAACACAAAAGACGATCAACCTGAAACTGAAAGAAGATAAGAAGACCGGTTATTTTGGTAAGATAGATGTAGCTGGCGGAACGCAGAAGAACATTGACGACCGGTATAATGATAATATCATGTTCAGTTCCTTTAAGGGCAAAAGAAAATTCTCTGCTTTTTTACTGAACGGCAATACCGGGCAGGATGGGCTTAGCTGGCAGGACGAACAGAAATACGGAGGACAGGATGATAACATGAGCATGAGTATTGATGATGATGGCGGCATGATGGTGATGTGGCGTGGTGGCTCTTCGGATGAAGAACCTTATGTTGATCCGCAAAATGGTTTTATGACTAATGTAAATGCGGGCGTTCAATACAGCAATAAATGGAATGATAAACAAACGCTGAATTTTTCGCCAAAGTTCAACAGCCAGTTATATACCAATCATAAAGTAACCTTTACGCAAACACAATTGGGCGATTCTGTGCTGAATGAAAATGCAGATGATGTTACCAATGTTAATCGCCATAATTTTAAATTAAGAGGCACGTATGATATCAAGCTGGATTCGATGAATACCTTAAAGATCACTGCCAATGCTAATTTTTATCATACTGAAAGCAACGAGGAACGTTCTTCTGTAAGCACCGGTGGCAATGGTACGTTAAAGAATACGAGCGATCGTTTTATGAAAACCAATACGGATAAAACTGCCTTGACCGGTAATATCATTTTCAAACATAAATTTAAAAAAGCGAGAAGGACATTGTCGATCACTGCAGACTGGAATACTATAAACACTGACGGCACCAATTTCCTTAAATCGTTTAACCAGTCTTATTTAAACGGCAGCCCTGCCGGAAGCCAGGATCTTGACCAGCAGAAAGAAACCGATAAAACCACTTCTACGCTTTCATCAAAGCTTAGCTATACGGAACCTTTGGGAAAGAAATTTTCTATGGAACTGGCGTACCAGTTGATGTATAACTATGGCAACAACGACCAGGTAACTTACAGTTATTCTCCTGGCTCTGGCAAATACGATATTGAAGTAGATTCTTTAACTAACCGTTTTAAACAAAGCATCATACAGAATATCCCTTCTGCCAAACTGAACTATTCGTTCAAAAAATTCAAAATAAATATTGGTTCCGGTTTTGGCTTAACCAATTTTCAATTGAAGGATCTGTCGGATAATACCGATTACAACAGGAACTTTACCAACTTCTACCCTTCTGCCAACCTGAGTTATTCTTACAAGGCTAATCATAATATCAGGCTGAGCTACAATGGAAATACTACGCAGCCAACTATCTACCAGCTGCAGCCGTTGAACAATAACAATGATTATTTCAACCAGTATATCGGCAACCCCGATCTGAAACCATCGTTCACGAATTCTTTCAACCTGTCGCACAACAGTTATAATTTCATAAAAGATATCTGGAGCTATCAATCGCTTAATGTGCGCCTGACCAGCAATTCCATTACCAACAACCGCATCATTGATATTGATTCGGGTAAAACAACTACACAGCCTATCAATACCAACGGAAATGTATCGGTTAATATGTGGACAGGAATTGGATTTAAGGTAAAGAAAATTGATACCCGTTTTAATATCAATCCCAACATCACTTATACCAAGTTTGCGGATGTGATCAACAGCCAGTCGAGCTTTTCAAAAACATTAAGCACCGGTGTTTCCATATGGATATCAAAATCAAAAGAGAAGAAGTATGACCTTTCGCTGAGCAATGATTTTCAATACAACCGGAACAAGACCTCGCAGAATTCAACCAAGATAAAGTACAGTACCAATACCGTTGCTGTTGATGCCACGTTGTACATAAAGAAAGTATGGTCGATAAACACCGAGTATCAATATTACAGCAGGCAAAAAACATTTGAAGGTGATAACAACCTGAATACACAATTGTGGAACGCCCGCCTGCAACGTACATTTAAGAACAATGAATTTACGGCTTACATTAAGATAAGGGATATCCTTAACCAGAATATCGGTATCGACCGTAACTTCTACAGCAACACGTACAAAGAAGAACAGAATGACCGTTTGAAAAGATATTTCCTGGTGGGCTTTACCTGGGATTTTAAGAACAAAAGCGCCCAGCCAAAAAAATAATACTTAACTAATTTAAAAATATTCACGATGAAACGCACTTATTTACTTTTGATGATCGCTATGGCTGTAGTTACCAAACTTAATGCCCAGCAGTTCATCAATAAAGCTGTGATAGAATACGAAGTAAAGGCCAATATAAAAAAGACCATGGGCAATGATGTGTGGGATGAGATGATAAAAGAAAATCTGCCGCAGTTTAAGACCGGCTATTACACGTTTACTTTTGCCGATAATAAAAGCGTGTACAAATTCGATCATTGGGATGAGAAGGCAAAGATGCCCGAGTTTTTAAGAAAGAGCGATGAAGAAAATGTTTGGTACTTTGATCATACCACAGGTAAAATGAACATGCAGAAAAATGTGTTTGGTTCTAATTTCAATGTAGAAGATACCATACCTAAACTGGAATGGAAACTGATCAATGAGAACCGTGTCATTGCCGGTTTCAACTGCCGCAAAGCTGTAGCAAAAATATTCGACAGTGTATATGTGTTTGCTTTTTATACCGATGAGATCACTATCCCCGGCGGGCCCTGCTCTATCAGCGGTTTACCAGGTATGATCATGGGCCTGACCATTCCGAGATTATATACTTCGTGGATAGCTACCAAAGTAATGGTGAATGGTGTGCAGGAAAGCACGATAAAGCCGATCACGGTAAAAAAATATTATACCGGTAAAACATTGCAGTCAACTGTTTACGAACGTACCAAAGACTGGTGGAGCGGCAGCGATGACCCTGATGCGAAGAATCAGAAGGCGAGGTTTATCTGGAATATATTGTTGTAGGTAATTACACTAATTTTTACGAATTACACGAATTAAAAACTAACCACGAATTACACGAATTATCACGAATGAGATAATTCGTGTAATTCGTTTCAATTAGTGTAATCAAAAAATAATAACGTGTAATTAAAGTACCAGCTGCTCAAATAATTTCTCCAGCATCTCTTTTGCATCGGTACAAAAACCAGGATGCACTTTAGAAGTTTGTACTACGGTGCTTCGTGTTGCAGTGAGCCAGCGGAAACGGCCTGCAATATCCAGCTGTGCTATCGGCCCGGCATCTTTTTCACCGCGGCAAATGCGTTCCATTGCAGAAAGATTAGCTTCTACTTCATTGCAGTCCACTTCGGCACAAAAAACGTTGAGGCGCTCGTGGTTTACTTTTATCAAGGCCTGTAAAAAATTCTGTTTGGCACAATATAATATAACACCAACATTCAGGAACTCTTCCCGTTCTACCCTCGGTACAATGCGTATTACGGCATACTCAAATAATAGCTTGTCTTGCATGTTGGGCTTCTTTTACAAATAATTCAGATTGTGCAAACCGCTGTTGCAGAAAATCAATATAAACCTGCCGGTGTTCTTCTGTTGTTGCAAAGGTATTGTCAATGGCCAGCCATTCATCGGGTATCCAGGAAACAATATCGTATATCTTTTCATTGGTAAGCAATGAACGGAATTCAGCATCAACAACTTCCAGTTCACCAGCTTGCGGTAACAATACATGATCTTTTACCAGAGTAAAGGGCTGTAGTATTTTCTCTTTCCAGGTTTGTATGTTGTGATGAAAATATAAGCAGGCACCATGATCGATGAGCCATAATTCTTTGTGCCACCAAAGCATATTGGTATTGCGTACAGTGCGGTCCATGTTGGTTAAAAAACAATCGAGCCATACGATCTGTGATGCCAGTTTGCTTTCGATAGTGGTTACCGCAGGATCGAAAGTAATAGAACCGGATAAATAATGCAGCGCCAAATTAAGCCCTGTACTGGCTTTCAGCAGGTCCTGTATCTCTTCATCGGGTTCTGTACGGCCAAAGGCGCTGTCGATATCGGCAAAAACTATTTCCGGTACACGCAGTCCCAATGCCCGTGCGATCTCACCTCCTATCAATTCTGCAATAAGCGCCCTTACACCCTGCCCTGCGCCACGGAACTTTAATACATACATGAATTCATCGCTTGCTTCTACAATAGCGGGTAGTGAGCCGCCTTCCCGTAAGGGTGTTATGTAGCGGGTTACATTTACTCTTCGTATGGGTGTATTCATGTTAGTGCAAAAGTATGATTTTTGGATGCTTTCACCGCAAAGGCACTAAGACGCAAAGGGCGCAAAGCTTCTTTGCGAAACTTTGCGCCTCTGCGTCTTTGCGGTGAAAAAAATTACTTTATTAATTCGTACACCACCGTTTTATACGACCCCAAGGTAAAATCACCAAGCGGCCCTTTTTCTTTTGAGATAACATTCAGGTATTGTGTAAAACCTGCGGTACGCTCTGTATATTTTGACGGAGAAATTTTCTTTTCTGTTTTAGCGGTGTTCATTACGATCATGATGGTTTGCTGTGCATCGTACCGGAAATAAACATACACGCCATCTTCAGGAGTGTACTGCATCATCTTTCCTGTTGTTAATGCTGATGATGTTTTGCGGTATGTTGCCAATGTTGCTAAATGCTGAAAGATGGCCTGATCCTTTTGTGTTCTGCCCTGTATGGTAAACTTATTCTGCTTATCACCCGGCCATCCGCCGGGAAAATCAAGGCGCACATAACCATCATTGGGGCTGGTAGTGCCTGTGGTTGCCAGTTCATCCCCATAATAAATTTCCGGGATACCGCGACAGGTAAGCAACCAGGAAAGCGACGATTGATATTTATCCATATCCTCATTTACAACAGAATAAAATCTTGCCATGTCGTGATTATCTAAAAAGATAACCTGCCGCATGGGATCTTTATAAACAAAATCCTGCGCCAATGTAGTGTACAGATTATTTACACCATCGGTCCAGCCAAAATCCCTGTTCATAGCATCGGTAATGCCCCACAAGGTCTGAAAATCTGTTGATGCCTGCAGGTTGCTTTTGTAAGGAATGTTATAATTGTTCTGTACAAAATACGATTGATTGGGAACGCCGTGTACCCATGTTTCGCCGAACATCGTCAGCTTAGGATACTCGTCCATCAAGGCTTTGTTGCAGCGGTTCATAAAATCAAGATCATTGTAAGCATACGTATCAATGCGCCATCCGTCAATACCAAATTCTTCTACGGTCCACAAAGCATGCTGAATTAAAAAGTTAGCAACGTATGGATTGTTTTGATTGAGATCAGGCATTTGCTGTGTGAACCAGCCGTCGGCCATTATTTTGAATTGATCCTTGCTGGCGTAAGGATCGAATAAAACCTGGTCCTTATAATTGGTTTGTGTAAAACTGGGCCATTGATGCAGCCAGTCTTTCATCGGCGGGTCAACAACTGTTTTGTGATACAGCCCCACATGATTGTACACCGCATCCTGTATGATCTTCATGCCTTTTGCATGCACGGCATCGATCAGTTTATGATAAGCCGCTTCACCGCCAAGGCGTGGATCTATTTTATAATGATCGGTAAATGCATAACCATGCTCGGTACGGTTGGGCATATCATTTTCAATAACAGGATTGAGCCATAAGGTAGTAACACCTAAGCTGCGTATGTAATCCAGTTTATTCTCAATGCCCTGTAAGTCGCCGCCATGGCGGTTAAACACCGTATCCCTGTTCAGCGATTGATCTTTCATACCGGGCACACGGTCATTTGATGGATCGCCATTACTAAAACGGTCAGGCAATATTAAATACATGAAATCTTTAGAAGTAACGCCTTGCGCATATGATGTGCCGTTGCCTGTGCGGCGGGCTTTCAATTCATATTCTATGGTCATATCCTTTACAAAAGGAAAGGTGAATTTGCCCGGCTTTGCTGTGGCATCAATTACAAGATCTAAAAAAACATAGTTCGGGTTCTCCACACGATTGATCATTACCAGGTTCACTCCTGTTGCCAGTTTTACACCTTTAGGCCCCATTTTTATCATGGGAAAATGATCAGCTATTTTATCGCCGTGAATCATCACCTGTACTTTGTTCCATTTCATGCCGGTCCACCAGTTGGTAGGATAACACTGATAGTTCGATTGAGCGAAGAGAGAGAAGGTAATGAAGAATGAAAAATTAAGAATTAAGAATTTTTTCATGAGCTAGTCTTTTTCTTTAATTAAAAAATAACAGAGCGATGCAGCAATGATCATTAACACACCTCCTATTTGTACTGCGGCAAGGCGATCATTATGCAATACATGTTGCATGATCCAGCCAAAACCAAGTGAGGCAATTATTTCGGGCAGTACAATAAAAAAGTTAAAGATACCCATATACACACCGATCTTATTAGCAGGTAATACACCGCTAAGCATGGCATAAGGCATAGATAAGATACTTGCCCAGGCAATACCAACACCGGTCATACAACCATACAGCATGTATTTATTTTTTACAAAAGCCACGCTTATCAAACCTATGGCGCCTGCTAATAAACAAAGTGAATGCGTTAATTTTCTTCCGAACTTTTTTGCAATGGATGGAAGAACAAAGGCGAAAGCGAATGTTACCACATTGTAGAACGCTAAAGTAAGACCGCCGAAATTTGTTCCCTGTCCGTATAAAGGGTCTGTTTCGCTGGTAGCGCCAAAAACATTTCTTGCAACGGCAGTATTGTAGTAGAACCACATTAAAAATAATCCAGGCCAGGTAAAGAATTGTACCAGCGACAATATCTTCATCCGCTTGGGCATATTGGCAATAGCATGAAATATTTCTTTTATCCCGCCGCCAAAGCCTTTATTGGATTCTTCTATTTTTTCTTTTTCACTGATATTTTGCGGAGGATATTCTTTTGAAGTAAAGACTGTATAAAGTACAGCTGTAAGAAAAAAGAATGCGCCGATATAAAAACTCCATTTTACATTATCCGGAATAACACCGCTTGCTGCTGTATTATTAAAATTGAACCAGTTGGTCATCATCCAGGGCAATGCAGAAGCAATACTGCCGCCCAAACCTATCATGAGGCTTTGCATTACAAAACCTTGTGTACGTTGTTCATCATTTAATTTATCGGCAACAAAAGCACGGAACGGCTCCATCGCTACATTGCCGAACACATCCATTATCCAAAGTAAACCTGCAGCCATCCATAATGCACTGCTGTGCGGCATAAATACCAACGCTATTGTACTTAAAACAGCGCCTATTAAAAAGTAAGGCCTTCTTCTCCCTAATTTAGGATGCCATGTCCTGTCGCTCATATAGCCAATAATCGGCTGAACTATCAAACCGGTAAGCGGTGCTGCTAAAAAGAGAAGCGGGATCTGATCTGCATTTGCATGTAAGTGTTCATATATCGGCCCCATGTTGGCACGCTGCAGATCCCAACCGAATTGAATACCGAAAAATCCCACACTCATATTGATGATCTGGGATAATTTAAGTTTAGGTTTTTGCCAACCAATACTTTCTGACATAGCAATCGTTTATGGTTATCGTTAATTGTGTACAAATTACACAATGCCAATATACAGAAAATTTGATTGAAAAATGTTTTTGCCACAGATTTAAAGGATTTTCACAGAGCTATGCAAAGCCGCACAAAGGGACACAGAGACGCTCCGTGTATCTTTGTGTAACTCTGTGTTCTTTGTGTAATAAAACTTTAGCTGATCACCATACCATCCGGTATTACAGCGTTCTTCTTGATAACAACAATACCGTCTTTTACTGTATAAAGTGCATGATCAGAGTCGGGTAAATGGTTCCCGCCTTCTATCCGTACATCGTTGCCAATGCGGCAATTCTTATCAATGATAGCGTTCTTGATGTAGCAGTTATCGCCTATGCCGATCTTAGGAATGCCACGTACCAGCGAGTGTGCCATTTCTTCAATGGTCTCATAAAAATCGCTGCCCATGATATAGGTGCTTACAATTTCGGAGCCGCTGCCGATACGGGTACGGATGCCGATCACACTATTGGATATTTTGGAGCCGTGAATGATAGCGCCATCGGCAAGGATGCTGCTGTCGATCTGTGTGCCGCTTATTTTTACCGGCGGCAACATTCGTGAACGGCTGAAGATCGCTTTGGTCTTATCAAATAAATTGAACGGCGGTATTTCCATCGTTAAGGAAAGATTGGCTTCATAAAAAGAATAGATGTTCCCGATATCTGTCCAGTAGCCATCATATTGGTAGCTGATCACTTTATGATGATCGATGGAAGACGGGATTATTTCCTTGCCAAAATCAGTCGCATCTTTTTTATCTTCTAATAACTGATCGAATAATAACTGCCTGTTGAAAATATAAATACCCATTGAGGCTAAATAGATACGGCCCTGCTGCTGCATTTCGGGGCCTGTATCGCTGGTCCATAAAGGCAATAATTCTTTAGCAGGCTTTTCAATAAAGGAAGTGATGAAATGTTCGTCATTGGATTTTAATATACCAAACTCAGGCGCTTCACGCTCGCCAACAGGTATAGTAGCAATAGAAATTTCGGCGCCTTTGGCGATATGGTTATCGATCATTTCGGCAAAATCCATTTGATACAATTGATCGCCGCTCAGTATAAGCACATACTCAAAATCGTTATTGCCGATATGTTTCAATGATTGCCGCACCGCATCTGCTGTACCCTGGAACCAGCCTAAGCTGTCGGGTGTTTGCTCTGCTGCCAGTATATCTACAAAGCCGCTGCTGAAAGCGCTGAACTGATAAGTGTTTTTGATATGCTTGTTTAGCGAAGCTGAATTGTACTGCGTTAATACAAACATGCGGTTGATGTTCGAATTGATACAGTTGGAAATGGGGATATCCACCAGCCTGTATTTACCTGCAATGGGAACGGCGGGTTTGCTGCGGGTTGCTGTTAAGGGGTAAAGACGGCTTCCGGCACCGCCGCCCAGGATCACTGCTACTACTGATTTTGGAGTCATATGGAAAGTTTTATTTAGAACCACGAATTACACGAATAGCCACTAATGATTTTTATTCGTGTTCATTCGTGTAATTAGTGGTTAGCGCCTAAACTGTTCTGCTGTTTATTTTTACTGAACTGTAAATATCAAGGTATTGCGTTGCACTTTTTTCCCAGCTGTTATCTATCTGCATCATTGTTTTTCTTACTTCACCAAACTTCCTGTCGTCGTTAAATAACTCTACACCGCGATGAATGGAATACACAATATCCCATACACTTGCCTGGTTGAAACAGATACCGTAGCCACCCGGATCCCCGAAATCTATCACCGTATCTTTTAAACCACCTGTGTTGCGTACTACAGGCACAGTGCCGTAACGCATGGCATACATCTGGTTCAATCCGCAAGGCTCTACCCTGCTGGGCATCAATAAAAAATCGGCGCCGGCATACATCTGATGCGCCAGCTTCTCATTGTAACCTATCTGCGAATTATAATAACCCATGAACTGGCTGCGCATGTTTGTCAAATGCTTCTCTACTTTAGGATCGCCGCTGCCAAGGATAAGGAAGTTCATTTTCTCGCCTATTTGTTCCAGCGCATCAACAATTGCCTGCGGTAAAAGATCCGCAGCTTTTTCACCAACCAATCTTCCTATATAAATGAACAAAGGCTTTTCTATATCAAGATCAAAATCATCACACAGCTTTTTCTTGTTAAGATCCTTGCCTGCTTCTACATCTTTAACAGAAAAATTATCCATGATGTAAGTGTCTGTCAGCGGATCCCACACAACCGTATCTATACCATTTAATATGCCTTTACATTTAGCCTGTTCAGAAACGAATAGGTTTTCGAGGCCATTTGCTTTCTGCATCAGTTCTTCCATATAACTCGGGCTCACCGTTGTTACGGCATCGGCACATTTTACGGCGCATGCCAATGGATTGATAACATTATCCCAATCCAGCAAACCCCAGCGCCAGCTGTCCCATGCAGGAATGTAATTGCCTTTATCCCAACTCATCCAGCCCTGGTATTGCCCGTTATGTATGGTAAGTACTGTTGAAACAGCACCTAAATGTTCATAGGCAGAACAATACTGCATCATGAAAGGTATCAGCCCGGCATGATGATCGTGTACGTGAACAATATCGGGACGATGTTCCCATTTGCTCAGCCAATCCACCACAGCAATTTGAAATGCTGTGAAGCGTTCGGTATCATCATCGTAGCTATAAATATTTTCCCTGTCCAGTAAGCCGTATATATCTACACAGTAAAGATCAAAGCCAAGTTTATTGCTTCTTTCTTTTATGATAGTATAATCGAGATTGTAATGCGCCATGGTGAAGAAGCCTTTGTGCACTACATCCCATTCGTTATCGTACAGGAATTTGGTACGGTGCATGGGTATCACTACTTTGGCAATATGTCCGAGTTGTTGCTGGTATTTAGGTAAGGCCCCTACTACATCGGCCAATCCGCCTGCTTTGGCATAAGGGTAACATTCTGCACTAACATGAATTATTTCCATCGACATTTTTGTTACTGTTAATTTAGGAAGGATTTCGTTACCGGCAAATTATCGTTTGTAAAATTTTTCATGTTGAGTTATTTATTCTATTTTCAACCACTTAAATTAAAACGACATGCCAACTGTACAAACCGATCCTGTAAGCAATGATGTAAAACCTTCGGGGATACCCACCAACTATGGAGCCTTAGGCACATTAGTTACGGTATTTTTCTTTTGGGGATTTATTGCTGCAGGCAATAGTGTATTCATTCCTTTTTGCAAACATAAATTTGGTTTAGATCAGTTCCAAAGCCAGTTGATCGACTTTGCTTTTTACCTGGCTTATTATGTAGGAGCGTTGTTCCTTTTTATATACGGGGCGTTTGGAGGTAAAGACCTGGTGGGTAAATGGGGCTATAAAAAAAGTATCGTGTATGGTTTATTGTTTTCGGCACTTGGCGCCGCGGCAATGATCTTTGCGGTACAAGGCAATACTTTTGCCGGAATGCTGGTGGGGTTATTTATGGTGGCCCTTGGGTTTTCTTTACAGCAAACAGCTGCTCAACCTTTTGCTATTTCCCTGGGCGACCCTGCAACAGGCACCAGCCGTGTTAATCTTGGCGGCGGTATCAATTCATTTGGAACGATGATCGGCCCGTTACTGGTAGCTTTTGCTTTATTTGGTGCCGCTACAGAAATTACCGATGATAAGATTGCAATGTTATCCCAGAATAAAGTTGTAATTCTTTATGCAGCAGTAGGCGTTCTGTTCTTAGCTGCGGCTGCGTTATTTGGTTTTTCTAAAAAAGTACCGGCCGGCATCAATGAAGAAAAAACAGAAAAGGCTAATAAGGCGTTGAATTCGTTGCTGATAATTTCGGGCTTACTGATCATCATGTTCGTTCCGGTTTTCAGCAGCTACCGCAGCGATGATGCTAAAAAAATAGAAACCATTTCTAAACAGATCTCACCTGTTACCAAACAAATAGACTCGCTGGATAACGCAACGATCAAACTTGCTGCAGCTGAATTACCTGCCGTACAATCAAAAATAGAAGGGTTGCAGCAATCGATCAAGCCACAAACTGATGAGATAGCCACCATTAAAGGGCCATTGGAAAAATACAGGATGTATTGGTTACTGGGTGCCCTGGCTGTAGTAGTTATTGGATTGTTGTTCTCCAACAAAATAGCTTCTAAAAAACCAGATGGCTGGGGAGCAATGAAATATCCGCAATTGGTTTTAGGGATGCTGGCCATATTTGTTTATGTGGGGGTAGAAGTTGCAATAGGTAGTAATTTAGGAGAGCTTTTAAAACACAAAGAATTTGGCGGCTACAAAACTGCACAGATCGCTCCTTTCATTTCCATGTATTGGGGCAGCTTGATGATCGGCAGATGGGTAGGTTCTATTAACGCATTTAAACTATCAGCAGGCACAAAAAAGATATTGACCTTTATTGTTCCTTTAGTAGCGCTTGGAATTGTTTTGGGCGTAAATGCATTGGCACAAAAAGATATTACTCCTCTAAAATGGTATGTACTATGTGTTGTATTGCAGATCATCGCTTTCTATTTAAGTAACGATAAACCGGCCCGTACACTTTTAATATTCAGTTTATTGGGCGTTACTGCAATGATTGTGGGTATTTTATCAACCGGCACTGTTGCTGTTTATGCTTTTTTAAGTGGCGGTTTATGTTGTTCCATCATGTGGCCATCTATATTCGCATTGGCTATTGCAGGCCTGGGCAAATACACCACACAAGGTTCTGCATTTTTGATCATGATGATATTGGGCGGCGGTATTATTCCTCTTATACAGGGTAAACTGGCAGATATCATTGGCATACATTCTTCTTTCTTTATACCGGTTATCTGTTTTTCTTACCTGGCTTTCTTTGCTTTTGCAGTAAAAGGTATTTTAAAGAGACAAGGTATAGATTATGATACAGAAGTTAGCGGCAGCCATTAACAGTAATTAAAGAACGGATCGTTTATGAAAAAAGAATATGCAGTAGGTATTGATATAGGTGGTACCACTACCAAGTTTGGTATTGTAAACCGCAATGGTGAAATACTGGAGCAAGACAGGGTGCCGAGCAATGCACATGAAGTGGTAGAAGATTTTATTGATGATCTTCATAAGAAGCTGCAGCCAATGATAGATAAAGCAGGCGGCAGGGATAAGTTTACTGGTATAGGCATGGGTGCCCCTAACGGAAATTTTTATACCGGTACTATTGAATATGCCCCCAATCTTAAATGGAAAGGCATTATACCTATTGCCGAGCTGATGGAAAAGAAATTTGATCTTCCCACCAAACTCACCAACGATGCCAATGCTGCCGCTATGGGTGAAATGATGTACGGCTGTACAAAAGATATCAAGCATTTCATTACGATCACGTTAGGTACAGGTGTAGGCAGTGGTATTGTAATTGACGGCAAAATTGTATTAGGGCATGATGGCTTTGCGGGTGAACTGGGACATACGATCATCCGCCATGGCGGGCGGCTGCATAAAAGTACCGGCATGCACGGCAGCCTTGAAGCCTACGCTTCTGCAACGGGTGTACGGGAAACAGCGATTGAATTTTTAACGGCACATCCGGAAGAAGAAAGTTTGCTGCGCAATTATACTATCAATGAATTGACAAGCGAAACAGTATATGAATGCGCCATGCAGGGCGATAATATTGCCAACCGCATCTTTGAGTTTACCGGGCAGATACTGGGCGAATCGCTGGCAAACTTTATCATGTTCTCCTCTCCTGAAGCTATTGTATTGTTTGGCGGTCTTACAAAAGCCGGCAATCTTTTATTGAACCCCACACGCAAGCATATGGAAGCAAACCTGTTACCTATCTTTCAAAATAAAGTAAAATTAATTTTTAGTGAATTGAAAGAAGCCGATGCAGCAATATTAGGAGCGAGTGCATTGGTGTGGGATCTGTAGAAAATCTTTGCCCCCTATCCCCTAAAGGGGTGAAAAGGAGAATTGAGGAGGCGATGATGTTTTATTGGCGCTTTATAATGAATACCGCCGGTACCGGCCTCTCCACCCCATCGCTGCTCGGCTTGATGGTTTCTTTACCGTTGATGAGCATACAACTGCTGCCACCGCCATCAAGGTTCAGTGCTTCTACACAGCCCAGGTCAACTAATAATTGAGCTTCCTGTTTTAAGGTAGCCCCTGCTGCATTAGGGTAACGCCCCTGTATCACCATTACGATCAACCTGCCATCTGCCGTATAACCCATGCAGGTCCTGGGATGTGCATCGTTGATCGCTTTGCCGGGAAATTTTAATTCTTCTTCATTGGTGATATGTATCCTGCCATATTGAACAAGTACGGGTCCGCCGCCAACTGCTGTTCTCATTTTCCATTTATGAAAACTCTTTTTAAAATCCTTTTTTTTAGGTTCATCATGCAAAAATGTAACAGCAGTTCTCATAGAACGTATTGCACGAAAAGGAAAAACAGGAGAAGAATTTTTGATAGCAAGAAAAGGGCGTTGATTGGCATATGAATAACGTTTAGATGAATCAGTAAATATCCATGCTATATCAGCTTCACGCTTTTTATTGATTCCTATAGCACTGCCTATTGGGTGCCGGTATTGAAATGTATCCTTTCCCTTCATAGGTATGGAATGAATATTATAACCAATCACTTTGCCATCTTTAATAACCACATTCAAACTTTGATTGGTTTCAAAACTGAAGAAGGTGGTATTGACAACCAGTAAAGGCGCATTGTTCTTTTCAAAAAATTTGGCAGGTGTTAAACGGCGGCGGTAAGTAGTATCTGTGGTAAAATCCAGTTCCTTATCCTTCAGTTTCGCTTCAGCATAGTAAGCAATAAATGGCTTGCCGTCAAGATCGTCGGTTGTTTTGTAAACATGAAAATCCTTTGGCAGCACACCAAATGCGGTGTCAACATTTACCCATTTTTGCTGGGCAAATAAGCTGCTCCCGTTTATCAAACACAGCAATGAAAATGCTGCTGTCATGCATGTTCTCATCAAATTGTTTTTGAATTATCACAATTCACTCTGCAATTTCTTCAACTCACCCCTTTTTACTATAACCATTGTTGCAGGCAAACTAATATTACCCTAAAAATACACTAACAGCTTTTGTAACAATCAAAAAATATGATCATGAAAACTAAAGTACTTTTCTTCGCAGCTATTTTATCTCTTTCTATTACATCATTAAAAGCACAAACTGATGTTCCTGCCGGTTATGTTAAGGGTAGTGTTACCCTGGCGGATAATTCAGTAGTGCAGGGCTATGTAAAAGATAATTTAAAACGCTCAGCTGCTGTATCGTTTATCGACAATGCCGGTAAAAAGACCAACTATAATGGTATTGATATTAACGGCGCCACTATTGATGCAGTAAATTTCATTTGTATAAAAGGCGATTTCTTTAAAACGATCAGTGCAGGCAAGCTTACTTTTTTACAAAAGTCAAGCGATGCTTCCAATAAAGCAACCTTTAATGGTACAGATGCTGCATTCAATACCGGCACTGAAGGTAAAGTGGGCGACTATTTTGTTTATCGCAACAACGAACTCAAACTGCTTAATAAAAAGAGCCTGGAGTCTTTTATTACCAATGACTTAAGCGGTTGCACCGCAGCCATTGAAAAAGCAAAAAGCGCAAACGGCGATATTGCAAAAATGAAAGACGCTGTGGATATCTACAACAGCGCTAACTAATTTAGAATAAGCTGCAAGCACTAAGCTTCAAGGGATAAGCATTATAACTTGTAGCTTGTAGCTGATAGCTTGCAGCTTTTAAGGCCTGATTTTTATATCTTTATCATCATGAGGAGGCGCACCAATTGTAAAATAGCGTTCAATGACGGGCTGTTGATGCTCTTCGGTATCCCGATCTTAAGCTTCATTGTACCAATAGTATTTATGGGTGTCCGTTTTAATACGGCACCCTATTTTACGTTAGATAAATTCATCACCACTTTTATTATTACTATCTCCCTGTGGTTCCTTAACAGAACGGTATTGATATTGTGCCGCCGCTGTTACCCGCTTTTTACTGAAGTGCGTAAGCGGATAATCATACAAATGGTAACTATGGTTGCTGTTACAGTAGCGGGTAATTATGCCCTGCATTTTATTTTATGTAAAACTCACCTGTTCAATAATACCGGCAACTATTTTAATACCAATGAAATTGTAAACAGTAACTCAGCAGCTATATTTTGTGTGATAATGATCATGGGTATTTATGAAAGCATTTATTTTATGCACGCCTTAAAAGATTCTATTGAAGAAAAGGAAATGCTTAAAAGAGAAAGCCTGAAGGCCCAATTGAATGCGTTGCAAACACAGGTTAATCCTCACTTTTTATTTAATAATCTTAATACACTTAGCTCACTGATACCGGAAAACCCGGCGCATGCAGTTGATTTTGTTCAGCAGTTATCAAAAGTGTACCGGCATATCTTAGAGGTAGAAGATAAAAAAAGTATTTCGTTAAAAGAGGAACTGGATGTATTGCATGCCTACACTTTTTTATTGAAGACAAGATTTGGAAACAACCTGCACGTGAATATTGATATCGCTGATGAAAAGCTGCAAAAGAAAGTGGTACCATTATCTTTACAGATATTGATGGAGAATGCCATAAAGCATAATATTGTTTCTTCTGAAAAGCCTTTACAGATCAATATTGCAGCGCAGAACGGCAGCCTGGTAATAAGCAACAACCTGCAAATGAAAAAGCAGGTAAGCGAATGTACCGGCATTGGTTTGAATAATATCCGCAACCGCTATAAATTATTAAGCGATAAGCCGGTTAGTGTAACAGAAAGCGATAATAATTTTACCGTATCTATCCCGCTTATTGAACATTAAATGATAAAAGTAATTATCATAGAAGATGAGATCCCTGCGGCCAACCGGCTTGCAAAATTATTGCACCAGTTCAGTGATGAAATAGCAATTGTACAAAAACTGGACAGTGTGGAAGCGAGTGTGCAATATTTAAGTACTGCACAAAATATCGATCTTATATTCATGGATATTCAGCTGGCGGATGGATTAAGCTTTGATATTTTTAAACAAACTACGATCACCATACCGGTGATATTTACTACAGCTTTCGATCAATATACATTGAAGGCGTTTAAAGTAAACAGCATCGATTATTTGTTGAAGCCCATTGATGAAGCAGATCTGCACCGGTCAATGGAAAAATACCTGCAGCTTTATCCTAAAAAGAATATTGATTTCTCCGGTAAGATCTTGCAGATGATGCAGGAAATGAATGCCGTGAAATATAAAGAGCGGCTATTGATCAAACGTGGTCAGCAACTGAGTTATATCAAAACCACTAATGTTTCGTATTGCTTTGCAGATGGAAAGCTTTGCTATGCTGTAGATAACAGCGGCACGAAATACCTGTTGGAAAATACACTTACGCAATTAGAGGAACAATTGCAACCGGCACATTTCTATCGCATCAACCGGCATTTGCTGGTGAATATTGAAGCTGTAAAGAAAGTACATACCTGGCTGGGCGGCAGGTTAAAACTGGAGATACATCCTTCTACTACTACTGAAACGGTGGTGAGCAGGGAAAGGGTGAATGGGTTCAAGGAATGGCTGGGAGGTTGATTAGGTATTCATTACACGTTATTACTAATTACACCGATTTTTTTCACGCAAAGGCGCTAAGTGAAATACAAAAGCCGCAAAAAAAAACTTTGCGTTTCCTTTGCGGCTTTGCGTGAAATACAGCAATACAATTGTATTTATTCGTGAAGATTCGTGTAATTCGGGCAAAAGATTAATTGCTCATTCGCTGTTCTTCTTCCCATTTATTTCTTCCGTAACCCGGTATCACATGTTTTTCTGAATGATAGGAAGAACGTACCAGCGGGCCGCTTTCTACATAATCAAAACCAAGCTCATATCCTATCTTCCTGAATTCTGCAAATTCATCGGGATGTACAAAACGTGCAACACGCAAATGTTTTTTAGTAGGCTGAAGATATTGGCCGATAGTTACCACATCCACCTCGCTTGCTTTAAGATCCTTAAGAGTTTGTATCACTTCTTCTTTTTCTTCACCAAGTCCGAGCATGATGCCGCTTTTGGTTCGCATGCCACCTGCCTTTAAAGTCTTCAGTGTTTCCATGCTTTGCCAGTATTTGGCCTGTATGCGTACCTGCCTGGTCAGGCGTTCGGTAGTTTCAATATTATGGCTCACTACTTCCGGCGCTGCATCAATGATGCGCTGGATATTTTCTTTCTGTGCCTTAAAATCGGGGATCAATGTTTCCAGTGTAGTATCGGGGTTCAGCGCTTTGATCGCTTTAATGGTATTGTACCAGATGATGCTGCCACCGTCTTTCAATTCATCACGGTCAACCGAAGTAACAACGGCGTGCTTTACTTTCATGAGGTTGATGGCTTCTGCCACACGTTGCGGCTCATCCCAATCAACAGATAAAGGCCTTCCGGTAGCTACATTGCAAAAACCACAGCTGCGGGTGCATATATTGCCCAGTATCATGAAGGTGGCTGTTCCTTCGCCCCAGCACTCGCCCATGTTAGGACAATTGCCGCTTTCGCAGATCGTATGTAGTTTGTGGGTATCAACAAGATTTCTTACATGCCTGTATTCTTCGCCTATCGGTAATTTAACACGAAGCCAGTTGGGTTTTTTCGGTTGCTCCACCACGCCATCTATAACCGGTAATTCTATCATCTATCAATAGTTAGTTGTGTTTATTTCTTTCGTTTTCCAAACATAATGGATACATAAGCCGAAAGGAAAAATTGCTTTGGATCAATGTGTACCATCTGCGGGATCTTTTTTGAATAGAACTCTCCTATCACACCTACTTCCAATGCATTGATCATTTCATTGTATTTGCCATAATCAAAGCGCACAGCAGGCTTCAAATAAAGCCCCGGCGTTACTTTCAGATTGTTCCAGCCTTTTCCAAAATTCGGTCCGCCATAATACGGCCCATTCAAAAACAGCAGGCTGTCTTCTGAATCGTAGCGAACAAAAGTTCTTACCCCGTTCTTATCCACTTCTACTTCGTAAGGGCGCAATAAAGCTAATGAAAGCCCGCCGCCTACATTACCCGTTATACTAACACCATTCTTATTGCTTTTGTTGCCCAGCAGGAACTGCATTTGTGCACCTATCTTAACAGGATAAACAAAATTTTGTTTGCCATAGATCAAGGGGGCAGTCGGCGCAACTGGATTGCTTTGTTTTTCTTCTTTCTGATGTTTACGCTCGGTTATTTCCAGTTGAAACAACAGGGCCCTTCTTACAGATTTGCCCCTGCCTATTTCGATGAAGCCACCATAGCCGTCACTGGTTAGCTTACCACCTACCGCAAAATGCTTGCGGTAAGCGATCACACCTTCTTCTTCCTGCTTGATCAAAGCATTGATACGCTGGCGGCGCTCTTCCTTTTTGTTCTTCTTCTTATCCGGTGTTTCCTGTGCAAAACAAGAGAGTGCCAAGCCTGCCGCTAAAAGTGTGAATAGTATTCGCTTCATGTAAATTTTTTACTTACGTAAATTTATGCAAAAATAGGATGTAGTGCTTAAAGATGATACTTTTGAGTAAAGAACCGCTGCATTAGTTCAAATCTTAACGATAAATTTTAAAAAATGACTGCTACTGTTGTTTATAAAGGCAATCTGCGTTGCGAATGTACACATTTACAAAGCGGCACTGTTACTGAAACCGATGCCCCGACCGATAACCGCGGCAAAGGCGAACGCTTCAGCCCTACTGATACGTTATGCGTTGCATTGGCTACCTGTATTGTTACCACAATGGCTTTAAAGGCCAATGATATGAATATCGACCTTAAGGGAACGCATATTGATATCACCAAGCATATGCTCAGCGAGCCAAGAAGGATCGGCAAGATCGATGTATCGCTGAAACTGCCTTCCACCTTGCAACTTGACGAAAAGGACAAAACGATATTACAACGGGTTGGCGATAACTGCCCTGTTGCAAAGAGCCTTCATCCTGATCTTCAGGTGAATATTGAATATCATTGGGCCATATCTTAAAGGCATGGGCAATTTATGATGATGATCTCAATATTTTGTTGCCAATGGCACAATCAAGACATTTCTTCTGATCACAATATTCATTCTTTAACCGGATGAGCGCCTGTGAATCAAAGGCATTTTTTTGCTCAATACCCAGTTGCTGAAATCCTTTGGTGATCGTATTCTTTTCTTCTGCAATTTCCATCAGCCATTGCAATGCTTTGTCTTTATACTTGCTTTCTTTATGATAATGTCCGTACGCAAATAAAACAGGCACCACAGTGTTGATAAGGATATTATCGATCATCTGGTTGCCCAGCTTTTTGGGTTTAGATGCGGAAAGTTCATCAAATACATAATGATAGTTCCAATAATCATTGGCAGTAACAGTTAAAAGGTTCCTGATCTCTTTAAGTACCGCCGTTTCTTTTACCGCAGCAAATAAATGCAGGCTCTCGTGGATCAACATGGCTAACTGTGCCAGGCGCAAGGAAGGAAAGTTTGCAGGGCGCATGCGGAGAAAAAAGACAGGCTGATGAACCGTCTTCAATTGATATTTCTTTTTGAGGAAGCGATATTCCTTTTGTAAAAGTTTGGGATAATGTTCGTCAAATTCTTTTTCCAGCAATCCCGCCTGGCCAAATAACAATGCTTCCAGTTGATGTATCTGTTGCTTATGCTTTGCCAGGATATTAATGGGCATTGATTGCGCTATTGCTTCAAACGCATCGCTGTTGATCTTTATGCCGAAGTTGCGGGCTATGAGCCACCAGAAAGTTTCTTCCCAATGGTTATTATTCTTTTCCAGGTAGAAAAATATCTTTTCACTTTTTTGCTGAAGGCGTTCTACCAGCAACCGTTCTTTCCAGGCCATCCAGGTAATTTCATTAATGGAACCGATAGTTTTTTCGCAGGCGATAAATGTACCGGTGTTCATCAATTGCTGGTAATGCTCCAGTAAAACTTTCGCCACCCTATGCTGTAATTCGATAACGGGGATGGTATTTTCAAGTGCCTGGTCATTTTCCCAAACAACATGCAGGATAACATTGTTGTAATTTTTATCACTGCTGTGTTTATGCTCCAGCCAGTCGCCGGAACGCACATGCAGTTCCACATTACCCGCCCAGGTGGTATTGCCGATCTTTATTTTTGCATCCAGAAAATCAGGGCCTTGGTTGGTATTATAGCTTCCCTGGTAAATAATTTGTACCGGTTCACCCTCAACAGTAATGAGATCATTCTTATTGAAATATTGAAACTGCCAGATGAATTGTAAAAGACGTTCGTTCATGTAGTCGCTGTTTTAAATTAGCGGCTCTCATTCACGATAAGGTTTTTTTATTGCACTAATTAATACGAATTACACTAATTAAGAAAAATTCGTGTAATCCGTGTAATTAGCATCAATTCGTGTAATTAAATTGTATCTATTTTTTTCAACTCCTGCACTACTCTGCTCACCGGCAAACCCATCACGTTATAAAAATCACCAGTAACAGATTTGATGCCCGTTACTCCTATCCACTCCTGTATAGCATAGGCGCCTGCTTTATCGTAGGGCTTGTATTTATCTACGTAAAATTCTATCTGCTCTTTTGTAAGCGGATGAAATTCTACTTCGGTAATATCTGCAAAAGCAATTTGTTTTTCATCATACAAAATGACAACGCCGGTAATTACCTGGTGCTTTTGCCCGGATAGTTTTGATAAAATGGTAAGCGCATCGTCCCTGTCTTTCGGCTTGCCGATCACTTCATCATTAAGCACCACAATGGTATCCGCAGCCAATATCGGTAATGTGGAACCTGTTGATGCTTTAACTGCAAGCGCTTTATTGGTGGCAATATGAACAGCAATATCGGCCACTGCAAGGCCAGGAGGATATGATTCATCCGTATCCTGTACGATTATTTCAAAAGGGACTTCGGCCCATTCCAGTAATTGCCTGCGCCGCGGCGATTGAGAAGCTAAGATTATTTTCTGCATTTATCGGTTACGAATAAATTTTAAAAAAGAGCATGGATAAAATACCCATAAACATAATGAACTTAACCATTGAGCTAAGCTGGTGATAAGCCGCCGGTAACTGTGCTTCATATAATTTGCGCAATATCCAAACCAGTGGCGCTATGATGAACACTAAACAATATACAGCGCTCAGCCACCAGTTGAACTGCAGCACGTAAAATTGTACGATCACTAAAGCGCAGATCAGCACAATGATCCACACAGCAACAAATACTTTGGTAGCTTTTATACCCCAAACAATGGGCATTGTTTTGCAACCGTATTTGGCATCGCCTTCCACATCTTCCATATCTTTTATTACTTCCCGAATAAGGGAAATAACAAAAGAAAAACCTGCGTAAAGAAATGTTATCCTGATGAACCGGTTGATAGCCTGGTCAATGACAGCGTTGTCTCCAAACTGGCGATAGAACCCTTTGCTGTAGTAGCAAAAAAATATCACCAGCAATACCCATGAGGTAAGTGCTGCTATTAAAATATTTCCTGCCAGTAATTTCTTTTTAAGCGTTATCGAATACCCGAATAATAAGAACACACATAACAGGTTGGAAAGTCCCAGCCAGTAAAAATGATTTTTATAATCTACATAAAAACTAAGTGCAACACCTATAAAAGACAGCAGCAAATGCAAAGCCATGGCTGATCGCCGCTTAATGACCTTTTCTATCACCAGCTTGCCGGGTTTATTTACCCTGTCTATATTGAGATCGAAATAATCGTTGATGATGTAGCCGGCGGCAGAAATGAACAGCGAAGCTAATATCAGCAACACCAGGTGCCGGGTATCAAAAAGTGAAACGCCGCCGCTTCTGCTTATCGGTTCAAGAATGGAATAATAGTAAATGATTTGCGTGAGTGCAATAAAAACCAGATTAGGCCAACGGATAAGACGAAGAAATGCAATGGCTACTCTCATGAATTAATTTCTGCAACGAAGGTAACATTTGGAGATTGAAAAATCAGCGAATAGCTGTTGAACCTTTATTTTGATGCAACGCTGCTATCAAGATCCCAATGACCGTTCAGCTTCAATACTTTTTCTATCACATCACGGGCGCAGCCTTTGCCTCCTTCTACAGGAGAAATGTATTTTGATATTTGTTTGATCTCTGCTACGGCATCAACAGGGCAACAGGGCAAGCCAACCATCTGCATCGGTATATAATCAGGTATATCATCTCCCATGAACAATATCTCTTCCCATTTAAGCTCGTGCTGTGCTGCATATTGAAACAGCTTTGCTTTTTTATCGTCTGTTTTTAAAAAAACATCTTCTACCCCTAATTTATTCAGCCTGTCCTTCACTGCATTATCCGTTCCGCCCGATATCACCACTACCCGGTAACCTTTCTTAACAGCCAGTTGCAATGCATAGCCATCTTTAATGTTCATTGTTCTTGCCATCTGCCCGTCATTCAATATCAATAACGTGCCGTTGGTAAGCACACCATCCACATCAAATACAAAAGTGGTGATCGGTTGAAAAAGTTCGAGAATGTTCATACCCCTGTCCCCTAAAGGGGAACTTAAATTTAGAGTGACTAATTAATTTCAAATATCCTTATGTTGGAAATAAAATATTTCGATAACAAATGCCGGTAATTCCCCTTTAGGGGTTAGGGGCTAAACTACTATTTCTGATTATCCCTCCATTCATATACCCAGGTGCTCTGTATCATCTCCAGGTGGCCTTCATTGCTTTGTTCGGGCTTGCCGGCAAAGTTTGGTATCTCCAATACCCATTTATGCAGATCGGTAAAACGGATACGGTATATTTTTCCTTCATTGAAATCATCGCCAAAGCGCTCGTATAATTTCATGGCAATATCTTCGTAATCGTTCCAGTGTATTGGGGGCTCAAAAGTCATCGTATGTTTAATGTGCAGGTTTATTAATGTGCAAATGTGCGAATTATTTAAAGAGAATGTGCAAATTTATTCATGTGCAAATGTGCACATCGAATTATTCTCCCAGGAATTGCGTTTGATCGGGCAGCGTTACCACAATATTTCCTCCCTGCTGCTGTAAGATACATTGACAGCTCAACCTTGAATTGAGCCTGGGATTTATGGCCCTGTCGATAAAATCCTCTTCTTTATCACTTAGCTCTTCTACCAGGTCTTCCCCCTGTTCTACATATACATGACAGGTACTGCAGGCGCATACACCGCCACAATTGTGATGCAGGTCTATATCGTTCTTTAAAGCTACTTCTAAAATAGACTGATCCGGCTCTATATTACTAAGCGTTATTGGCTCCAATCCTTTCTGTTCAAACTTAAATGTGATCGTGTACATACTGCAAATTTCGGGTTGCAAACCTAATTTAAATTACCAATTAAGAAAAATCTTACTTACCGGGGTAAAATATTCACCAAAACATAATGTTAATAATTGTTGTACAGGAACTTAGCTTTTATTAATTTTCGAGACCTTTAAGTTCCTTAAACGATCATTAATGAATAAAACGATAACCGGCTTAACTGCTTTATTATTTGCCGTATCGCTTCTTTCCTGCGGCGGCGGCGATAAAAAAGAAGAAGCAACTACCAAAAAAGCTGCTCCTGCTAAAAAAGACAGTACGTCAAAAACTACCCCGGCCAGTACAAAAAAGCCCCCTATCATAAATATCACCGATACGGTTTCTCCTAAGATGACAGTAGTGTATATAAAAGACAGCGCCGCTACTTTTGAGCGCATAAGCCTTAAGCTGGGGCAGATATACGGTGTAAAGCTGGCACAGGTATTCAAGCAAAATAAGATAAAGATGGTTGGTCAACCTATGGCCTGGTATAAAACTACTAAAGCGCCTTATTTTTTTGAAGCCGGTATTCCCGTGAATAAAAAACCGGCAAAACTGTCGAAAGGCATTTTTGTACGTGATATGGGAGCCGACAGTGTTACTGTTGCACATTTTTACGGCCCCTATGATATGATGACCCAGGGTTATGATGCTGTAAAGGAACGCATGAAAGATATGAGAAGAAAAACAAAGGCTGCTCCCTACGAGATCTATGTATCCGACCCTTTGGATAAGAATGGCAAAATGCTTGATCCCTATAAAGTGCGGACGGATATTGTGTTTCCTTTTAGTGGACAGAATTAATAATGAAAAATGAAAAAATGAAGGAATGAATGTGAGCCCAATTTTAATTCTTTCATTTCTTCATTCTTAATTTTTCATTTTGCTTCTTAATTATTCATTATACTATCCGTAAGCTTCAGGTAAACGTACTTTAATTTGGGATAAGCATTTAATAAGCGCAAATGTTTATCAAGAGTGAAGATGTCATTGCGTATGGCGGGGCCTGTTTGCACTGTTGCAGGCGAATGTGTAACTACCCGTTTGGCTGTTTCCTGGATCAGGGGTACCAGCATTTTGAAATCTACATTTTCTTTTTTACAAAAATCTTCTGCCAGGGCATACAGGTGATTGGTAAAATTACTTACGATCACGGCCGCTACATGCAGTTTCAGGCGCTCTTCATCGCTGGCTACAGAAACAGTATTGGATATTGTTCGTGCAAACTGTTCGATGATAGCTGTATTTTCAGGTGTATTGCCGTTGATCAGTAAGGGAACATCTTCCACATCATCCATTTCTTTGCGCAGGGTTTGCAACGGGTAAAGGATGCCGTAATTAAGCGTAACATTGGCGGTTACTTCCATTGGTACCGAGCCTGCAGTATGCACCGTAAGCTTTTGCCCGATAGGCGTTAATTTTTCCATATCGTACAAAACAATATCGCTTACAGCAAGCAGGTACAGATCTGCCTCCATGTTTATTTCATACTTGTCGCTGGTATAACTGCAGCCCAGTTCTTCCCCGAGGGCTTTAGCATGTTCCGGGTTGCGGTTGAGTACCTGTAGTATCTCGTGGCCTGCTTTTTTTATTTTTCTTCCCAATACGGTGGCAACATTGCCAGCGCCGACAATTACAACTTTCATATAAGTATCTTTGAGTACGTTAACTATATCAGCATTTTAAACTGATCCATTCTGATGAAACTGAAGCAAAGATTAGCAATTACTTACATTCGGACAAAATTTAAAATCCTCACTGTTTTTTCAAAACGGGTAACCGCCGAACAGGCGTTCCGGTTATTTTGCACACCGATGGAAAGATCGATAGCCACACAAGTCCCCAAAAATGCCGAAGGTATTGGATTTACATGGAACGGCTTACAGATAAACGGCTATCGCTGGAACCATCCACAACCTAAAAAAGCATTGTTGCTGCATGGCTTTGGATCTGCTGCACATAAGTTTGAGCGTTATGCGGCGCCATTGACAGCAAAAGGATATGAAGTGCTGGCCTTTGATGCGCCGGCCCATGGCAGCAGCGGGGGGAAACGTATCAATGCGGTAGAATATACTGATGTAATAAAAGAGATCATTGCATTGTATGGGCCTGTTGATTGGTTTTTGGCGCACTCTTTCGGGGGGCTTGCGTTGAGCCTTGCAATGGAAACTATTCCGCATAAGAGGAATACCAAAATAGTTTTTATAGCACCGGCAACGGAGACCACAACGGCACTTGAAAGCGCATTTACTATGCTGGGTATAAAGAATGAAAGGGTTAAAAATGAAATGCATCATATGATCTTTGAGATCAGCGGTAAACCAACTTCCTGGTTTTCTATCCGCAGGGCAGTTAATAATATAACTGCCGATATACTGTGGATTCATGATGAGGATGATGATATGACACCGCTGGCTGATGCCATAAAAGTAAAAGAAGACAACCATCCGCACATAAACTTCGTTATTACAAAAGGGCTTGGTCACCGCAGAATTTATCACGATACAGCGGTAAAAAAATTGGTTACTGATTTCATGTAAACCTTGCTGTAGAAGAAGCCCGATCAGGAGAAAAATTTTGATTTTTCAATTTTAAACTAATATTGCAGAGGATTTTGGGGAGAAAGACAGGTATATCCTGGCTATTCCATAACGTCTGAAACCATTACCAATACTGCGTTATAGAGCTTTTTTGCTGCTGAAGCTGAAAAGAGGGCATGGATTTGGAGGCGGTGGTGTTACGATAAAAACAAATGCTGGGTACATAAATTATTTAAACAGAAATACACACTTTAGGAGAAACAGAAATGGCAAAAAACTTATTGATAGTAGAAAGTCCGGCAAAAGCTAAAACCATAGAAGCAATCTTAGGTAAAGATTTTGAGGTAAAAAGTTGTTTTGGTCATATACGTGACCTGGAGAAAAATGATATGGGGATCGATATCGCCAATGATTTTTTACCCAAGTATATTATATCGCCTGATAAAACAAAAGTGGTAAGCGACCTGAAAGCGCTGGCGAAAAAAAGTGATGATGTATGGCTGGCATCGGATGAGGATCGTGAAGGAGAAAGTATCAGCTGGCATTTGGCAGAAGTATTGAATCTGGATCCGAAGACAACAAAGCGGATCGTATTTCATGAGATAACGAAACCTGCCATTGAAAAGGCAGTTAAAAATCCACGCACCATTAATATGGACCTGGTGGATGCACAACAGGCCCGTCGTGTTTTAGATAGAATAGTTGGTTTTGAACTGAGCCCGGTATTGTGGAGAAAGATCGGTATGAAAGGTGGCTTAAGCGCCGGCCGTGTACAAAGTGTGGCCGTAAAATTAATTGTAGAAAAAGAAAGGGAGATCAACCAGTTCAAGCCGGTGAGCAGCTTTAAAATAGAAGCTTCGCTGGCCGCTACTGATCTTAATAAAAGAACTGTTGCTTTTAAAGCAGAAGGCAATAAATATAATGAAGCGGAAGAGGCAGAAAAGTTTTTACAAAGCTGTATCGGTGCAAAATATACAGTAAAAGATATCCAGGTTCGTCCCGGTAAACGCACACCCGCAGCACCTTTCACTACATCTACCTTACAACAGGAAGCCAGCCGTAAATTGGGCTATGGCGTTAGTAAAACCATGTTGCTGGCGCAAAAATTATATGAAAGCGGTAAGATCACCTACATGCGTACCGATAGCGTGAATCTTGGTGAAACCGCCATGGATGCCATAAAGGCAGAGATAGGCAAAAGTTATGGCGATAAATATTTACAGGTAAGAAGATACAAGAATAAAAATGAGAGTGCACAGGAAGCGCATGAAGCCATACGCCCGACCTACATGGAAAATCATTTTGTAAGTGATCCTGAGCTGAATAAATTATACGAACTGATCTGGAAACGTACTATCGCTTCGCAGATGAGTGATGCGGAATTTGAAAAGACAACTGCTAAAATAAATATCAGCACCAATAACGAAGAACTGACAGCAACAGGAGAAGTTTTGAAATTTGACGGCTTCTTAAAAGTATATATGGAAAGTACCGACGATGAAGACAATGAAGAAGGTGGCGATAGCCGCTTGCCTAATCTGAGTGTTGGGCAGGAACTGGAATTCAATCAAATGACAGCTACCGAAAAGTTTACCAGGCATCCGGCACGTTACACAGAAGCTTCGCTGGTAAAGAAACTGGAAGAGCTAGGTATCGGCAGACCAAGTACCTACGCCCCTACTATTTCTACTATCATCAAGCGTACTTATGTAGAAAAGAAAGATAAAGAAGGCGTGAAAAGAAATTTTCGTGTATTGCGATTGAAAGATGACAGCATACAAAAAATAACAGAGCAGGAAAATACGGGTGCAGAAAAAGCAAAGTTATTTCCTACGGACCTTGGTTTGGTAGTAACCGATTTTTTGAACCAGCATTTTGATAAAGTGATGGATTACTCTTTCACTGCGGAAATAGAAAAAGAATTTGATGAGATTGCTGATGGTAAAATAAAGTGGAACAAAATGGTGGGTGATTTTTACGGCCCTTTTCATACCGGTGTAGAACATACTTTAGAAACTGCTGAGCGTGCTGTTGGAGAAAGAGTGCTGGGTGTTTCGGAAGATGGCAAACCGATAACCGCACGTATGGGTCGCTATGGACCAATGGTGCAGATAGGCGCACAAAGCGATGAAGAGAAACCGAAGTTTGCAAAACTGAAAGCCAGCCAGAGTATTGAAACGATCAGTTTAGAAGAAGCGCTGGATCTTTTTAAATTAGGCGCCCCGCTTGGAGAATATGAAGGACAGGAAATTACCGTGAACATTGGAAGATTTGGACCTTACGTAAAGTTTGGTGAGCAGTTTGTTTCTATCCCTAAAGGAGAAGAACCTGCAACAGTTGACCTGGCGAGAGCAATAGAGATCATTGAAGCAAAAAAAATTGAGGATGCCCCTGTTGGTTTTTATGACGGGAAGCCGATAACAAAAGGTAAAGGACGTTTTGGCCCGTTCATTAAATGGAACGATATGTTCATTAATGTATCCCGTGCTTACGACTTTGATAATCTTACCCAGGCTGATATGGATCAATTGATACTTAAAAAGATCGATAAAGAAGCCAACCGCTTTATACAGCAATGGCCCGAAGAAAAGATCGCTATTGAAAATGGCCGCTGGGGCGCAGAGATCGTTTATAACAAGAAACGGATCAGGATTGGCGTAGGGCCTAATGGCAAATACACACCTGAGGAAATAGCTTCCTTTGATCTTGAAACAGTAAAGAAAATGATACTGGAAAAAGATCCCAAAGCATTTGATAAAAAAGTAGCGGCTAAAAAGAAAGCTGCGGTGAAGAAGGCGGCTGCGAAGAAAAAGTAATTTTCACTGAGATTCACTAAGTATCACAAAGAAGCACGGAGCCACTCTGTGTTTCTTTGTGATTTTTTCTTTGTGTGACTTTATGAAAAAATGTATTTCAGAACAGCTACAATTAGTATCTTTAGGTATGCTTTTGCAATTAGAAAATACTAACCAGGAAAATATTAATAAGCTACTTGCTTTCGCAGAGCAAAATCATTTGAAATTATCATTGATCGATAATAATGATACCAATAATGCTTTGCCTGGCCAACCTTTATCTCCTCAGCAATTAAAAGAACTTATAGATAAAGGCCGAAAAAGCGGTGTTATTTCTATGCAAAATGCTCACCAGATAATTCGGAATAGTTTTCATGCAGATTAGTTATACGACAGACGCTTTTATTTCCCTTACACAACTAGTAAATTTTATAGAATCTACCAATACTTCCGGTGCCGGGCTTCGGTGGCTAGAGAGATATGAATTGTTTCTTAAAACGGCATTTAATAGCCCTGAGCGGATTCGGTTATGCCATAATCAAACTTTTCATAGTTTAAAATTGCGTTGCATCTATTTTAATGATTGGTTAATTGCTTTTTCTATTAAAAACGATTCTGTTTTAATAGAAGCCTTATTACATAAATCCAGAATTACAGATTAACAATCAAGGCTGAAATGCCGGATCACTGAACATTGATTTATTGAAGAGATAATATTTGCCATCGTTTTTATTGCGCCAATACCGGTGCCCCTGCAGGTCGTAATACAATCTTCCATCCACACTCCTGCTGGCCGCTTTATCATTTACCACGATCACTTTGGGTACAGATGCTTTGGGTTTCTTTACAATTACTTTATACTTCGCTATTAAGGAATCATCTTTTGCAGCAGCTATTTCAGCCGGGGTTTTGGAAGGATGTGCTTTTTTATTGCAACTTACTAATGCCATAGCAATAACAATAGCAACGATCAAGGTATAGGTTTTACTCATTCGCATATTATTTCCGCTTTGGTATCAACAACTTTACCAAAAATTGTTAAAAGGTAAGTGTGATACTATTTAATAAAAAAATCTACAGGATATGAGCGCCAATAAATTTATAACCAATTGTGGAAAATTTTAACTTCTTTATTAAACTGCAAATACCGAAATTCATTTAAAATAAAACCCTTGATAGAAGATAAAGAGATATCAGCACTGTTTCATTTGATCGACGATCCTGATGAGGATGTATATAATACGGTAAGCGACCGTATCATTTCTTTCGGTAAAGCCATTATCCCTAACCTGGAAAACCTTTGGGAAAATACCACTAACGAAGAGATACAGGAAAGAATTGAATTGTTAATTCACCGCCTTCATTTCCGCGACCTTACGGAAGATTTCACCAACTGGAAGAACGGTAATGCTGATCTTTTAGATGGCGCCCTGCTGGTTGCAAAATATCATTATCCTGAAATGCAGGCCACAACTGTACTGCAGGAGATAGAAAAATTACGCCGCAATACCTGGCTGGAGCTGAACAGTTACCTTACCCCGCTGGAACAGATCAATGTAGTCACCAGTATCTTTTATAACTACTACAAACAAAAAGGTGTTGAATTTGCATACGACAATCCTGATGATTACCTGGTAAATAAAACGTTGGAAGGAAAAAAAGGTAATGCCCTGAGTAATGGTATCCTTTATCTAATACTATGCGAATTGCTGGATATCCCTGTTAAGGCGATCAATATTCCCCGCCAGTTCATACTGGCTTACTTTGATCCGCAATATGACCTGCTTAACCCTGTCGGGCATTCTTCAGAAAAAATAGTTTTTTATATCGATCCAATGAACGGGCAGATGTACAGCCATAAAGATGTAGAGAATTATTTCAGGCGTATCTCTGTACCGCCTACCACTTCTTATTTCAGGCAACTGAATAATAAACGCATCATACAGTTCTTACTGGAAGAGCTGGCCAAGTGTTTTGATAATGACCGCAACCGCTACAAGATGGATGAACTTCTTTTACTCGCTAATCTTTTAGACCCATGATATACCATGTAGTTGCCAAAGCAGATTGGGAAAAAGCATTGCTGCAAGGGTGGTATGTAGCAGATTCACTGGCAACAGAAGGTTTTATTCATACCAGCAAGCAAGACCAGGTGAAAGGTGTTTTGGAAAGATATTACAAGGATCAAACTGATCTGTTGCTTCTTCACATTGATGAAACAAAAATTACCGCTCCGCTAAAATATGAATTGGCACCTTCGGTAAATGAAGAGTTTCCACATATTTATGGGCGTTTGAATTTAGATGCGGTGGTGGAAGTTGAAAAAATTTAAGCAAAGAGAACAAGGAGAAAAAGAGGTTAAAAGAGATTAACTGCTCATCTCTTTTTCTCCTTTAACCTCTTAGCCCAAAAAACTAAACACACATGATAACCTGGGATGATTTTGAAAAAATAGACATGCGGGTTGGTACCATTACTGAAGTCAATGATTTCCCTAATGCAAAAAAGCCGGCTTACCAGTTAACTATTGATTTCGGAGAATTGGGTATCAAAAGATCATCTGCGCAAATAACTAGTTTATATCAAAAAGAAGAACTGATAGGCAGGCAAATAATTGCAGTAGTCAATTTTCCTCCCAAACAGATCGCTAATTTTTTCAGCGAATGCCTTGTTTTGGGTGTGTATAATAAAAATAAAGAAGTGGTATTACTACAGCCCTCTTTAAAAGTAGAGAATGGAGATAAAATAGGCTAGGCACAAATTAACGTTTAAACGGATTAACCGATTAATTCAACGACTACTCCGCAAACTGCTCAATATACTGCCCCAGTTTTTTAAAATTGCTTTTATTAAGACTGATAAAATGATTCCTTCCTTCTTTACGGCACTCTATCAATTCGCTTTCAGTCAGTAATTTAATATGATGAGAACAGGTGGGTTGTGATAAGCCTGTGAGATCTACCACATCGCAACAGCGCATGGTGCCCTTTTTGGATATTTCCTGCAGGATAGATAAACGGTAAGGATCCGCTACAGCAGACATCGCTTTTTCAAAAAATTTAGACTCGTTCTTTAGCATAATCATCAAATTCCAGCTTCAAAGAAATTGTTTTTTATCCATTCGGGCAAAATTAATACCTGTAAATTTGATATCCACAAAAATGAATGTTGAAATACTATATTATCGCTCCCCTATTGGTGCGCTGGAAATACGCAGCACCGGCGATGCTATTTCGCACATTTTATTTGTGAACACGCACAAAACAAAAACGATAAATGAAGAAGAGCTTGTTTTTGCACAACCATCATCTCTCATTGTTAAAAAATGTGTGCAGCAACTGGATGAATATTTCGATGGCAGGCGCCTTGATTTTGATATTGCGATGGAGCAAACCGGTACTTCATTTCAACAAAAAGTATGGGAAGCGTTGTGCGGTATTCCCTGCGGGCGTACCATCAGTTATCTCGAATTAAGCAAACGCATTGGCGATACCAAAGCAGTACGGGCAGTAGGTACGGCCAATGGCAGCAACAATATCTGCATCATTGTTCCCTGTCACCGTGTTATAGGCAGCAATGGCGACCTGGTGGGCTATGGCGGCGATCTTTGGCGTAAAAAATGGTTGCTGGCACATGAAGGGAAAACAGCAAACGGTGTTCAAACATTATTTTAATGATTTAACAATAAATTCAACTGCTTTATAGTAGTTTTGCCTCAAACAATTAATTATGAAAAAAATATTCTCCATTGTATTTGTATCAGCAGTAGTCCTTGCATCTTCTGCATATACTTACCAGGCTGTTCTCAACTGGAAGATTGATAATGAAAAAGCGGAAGTTAAATTCACCATGCAGGCTCACGGACAGGAATTGATCGGCAGTTTCAAAGGCGTGAAAGGCGATATTAATTTCGATGAAAATAATTTAGCCAAATCATCTGTAAATGTAACCATTGATATTGCAACAGTTAGCACCGGCAACACTACAAGAGATGGTCACCTGCAGGGAGCGCAATGGTTTGATGCCGCTACCACCCCGGCTGCAAAATTCGTTTCTACTAAAGTAGAAAAAACAGCAACAGGCTATATAGCAACAGGTAACTTTACTGTAAAAGCAACAACTAAAGAAATTGCTATTCCGTTCACTTACGAAGGCACAAAAGATGCCGGTACTTTTAAAGGCAGCACTACTTTAAAGCGTAAGGATTTCAATGTTGGCCCAGCAGATAAAGAAGATCCGGGAAATGATATTGCTATTGCACTGGATATCCCGGTTACAAAGAATTAAATCTTGTTAAAGAAATTGAAAAGCCTCCTGATATAAAGGGAGGCTTTTTTATTAGATTGAATGTGATTTTATTTAAGATCTGTACTGCCAAAAGATAGTGGCAACAGATCTCCGGCCTTTTCAATAGCAATCACTTTTCCTTCCATGCCCGTCAATAATAATCGTATCGGCTGCTTTACCCTTTCCTCATACTCAGCCAGTGTTTGCCTGCAGATACCACAGGGCGATATGGGGTGATTGCTTACGCCTTTTTCATTATGATTGTGATAGCTTATAGCTAATGTATCAATGGCAACATTTGGAAATAAAGATGATGCTGTTGAAAGTAATACCCGCTCTGCACATATCCCTACAGGAAAAGATGCATTCTCCTGGTTGGTGCCCGTAACTGTTTCGCCGTTGGCTAATTTAGCCACAGCGCCTACATGAAAATGCGAATATGGCGCATACGAATTTTTAGTTACTTCCCTTGCCTGCGCTACCAGCTCAGCATCATCAGCAGTTAACTCTTCGCTGTTATTATATACCTGGAATGAAAAATTAAAGGTTTCTTTGTTCATGTTTTGTTTTTTGTCTGAACCGTGATTTAATGGATCAAAGGATTACCTGGATTTTTCATTTTCACTTTGTTAATTATTTAATATAGTCCTTCGGGGCTATGTCCAATTTTATTCTTCGCATATATCTCCTCCTCGGTTCCCCCTTTAGGGGGCGGAGGGAGCAAAGGATAAAAAATCCTCTCTGCATTGCTACAGAGAGGACATATACAGTCTTCAATTTACTATATAAAATTTATTTCAGCAAACAATTAATTGATCCAGCGGAAAATGCGTTTCCATCTCGGGCCATTCTCATAGCTGAAGAATATCAGTGAGGCCTTACCTACCACATGGTCTTCGGGAACAAAGCCCCAGAAGCGGCTATCCAGCGAATTATGCCTGTTATCCCCCATCAGCCAGTAATAATCCATTTTAAACGTGTACGTCTTTGCTTCCACACCATTGATCAATATTTTGCCACCAATGTTTTCAAATTTATTTCCTTCATACACCTGTATACAACGTTGATAGCGAATAACATTATCAGGCGTTAATTCTATTGTTGCACCTTTTTTAGGAACCCACAATGGCCCGAAATTATCTGCCGTCCAGTGTTTTGAAGTATCATAATACGGGAACACCCTGTTATCAGGACCTTCTACATAATAGGAGAATAAAGCTTTGTTGGCAGGCAGCATGTTCTTGTATTCTTCATTAGTGATATTCACCAGTGTACCACCATCCGGTGCCGGGCGAAGATCACCCTGCTGTTCCCTGATATGTATTCCCAATACAGCCAGGTTATCTTCATCAGCCCTTGTTTTAGCAGGATCTACAACTTTGTAGAACCGCTCAATATTCGGAAAATAATCCTGCGGCTTTCCATTGATCAGCAATACACCGTTTACCAGTTGTATCATATCTCCCGGTATACCAACACAGCGTTTAATGAAATTCTCTCTTTTATCAACCGGCCTGGTTATGATATTATCGCCAAACCTGTCCCACACCGCTTCCCTGCTGCCCATCGCTCTTACAGCTTCGTAGTAGGTAACTTCAGAACCAAATTCGGGTGTATTGATCAGGGTATCATTTACCGGGAAATTAAATACCATTGCATCATTTCTTTTTACCGGGCTTTTAAACCAACGGGTATAAGGTATATAAATAGCTTCTGAATACGATTTTATATTCAACCCCGGAATAGTGTGATGCACAAAAGGCATTGCAATAGGTGTATTGGGGATACGTGGCCCGTAAGCCCATTTACTTACAAAAAGAAAATCATTTACCAGTAATGTTTTTTCTTCTGACGGCGAAGGGATGGTATATGCTTCAAAAACAAAAGTGCGTATCAATGTTGCGGCTACAACTGCAAAAGCTGCGGCATCTACCCATTCTCTTAAGGTAGACTTTTTATGATTCTTTACTACGGCTATACCGGCGTAGCGTTCATTTTTAGAAAAACCTAAATAAGGAAAATACAGGAAGGGTAATAAGACTGCGGCTGCATGGTGCCAGAAACCAAACCTGCCGAAATGCTCTACAAACCGTATAGTGATCCAGATAGTAATGAACGCCCCTGCAATAGGTACAAATTGAAAAAAGAACCAGTATTTTCTCAGCTTCATTACCTGTACCATGCACCAGGTATTATAAAACGGGATAAATGCTTTCCAGCCATCAATGCCCGCTTTTTTAAACATACCATACATTCCGATATGCCAGCCAAGGGTTGCAAGTATAAATATTATCCAGCCAATGCTCATGGGTAAATTTTTAAAGTGCCAAAAATACCATAATAAACGGTCATACAAAGGTTTACTGTGAAAATTTCCAAGTATTTAACAGCAGGTTCAATCGCCCTGCAATATAAGATTGATGTACCTGCTGATCTCATCAGCCATATTCATGATCATGAAATGACCGCCGCCATGCAGTACATAAGTGGGTGTTATGTTTTTTATGGGAAACATTTTATCCTTATCGCCATGAAGATGAAAGAGATGCGGATGCTGCCAGTCATTTTTCCAGTTCACCACTTTATCAACTGCCCAGCGGGTATAATCCTGGTCGGCATGCTTACGGTAATACGCGGCAATCTTTTTTTCATCCGGCGCATGTACACCTAAGAACCTGTTTTGAAAAGGTGCCGTTAACCTGGTAGAACGTAAAGGAAATATCTTATGCAGCGATAATTTTGCAACAGCTCTCAACCAGAAAGGAAGTTCCTGCGATAATTTGATGCTGGAAATGATGATGATCTTTTTTACCGGTATTTGTTTAGCAATTTCTGTACACATAATACCACCAAAAGAAAGCCCGATAAGTATGGGATCTTGCTCTTTGATATCCTGTCTCATTCTTGCGGCATATTGCTGCAGGGTTTCTTCAGGAAGAGGTTTCAGCCAGTTAATGAACTGCAGCCGGTATCCTTCTATCTTTAATTTCGAAAATACTTTTTCGTCGGCACCTAATCCACTGATACAATAGATCGTCTTCATGCATTCAACGCTTTTAGCTAATAGCGATCAGCTTAATTTATTTGCGTGGCAGTACGTAATTATTAATGTCTTCTGTGGTAATGCTTTTACCGGATAAAATGACCAGTCGCTCCACCACATTTCTCAGTTCCCTGATATTACCTGTCCAGTCATAGTTCTGCAGCTCGTCCATTGCTTTTTTATCAATCGCTTTTTTAGGTTGCCCGTATTCTGCAGCAATGATATCAAGAAAATAATCTACCAGGGCTGGTATATCATCTCTCCGCTCATTCAACGATGGAACATGTATGATGATAACGCCAAGGCGATGATAAAGATCGAGGCGGAAATTCTTTTCTTCTACTTCCTTTAAAAGATCTTTGTTGGTAGCCGCAATTACCCTTACATCCACATTGATATCTTTTTCGGCGCCAACACGGGTTATCTTTCCTTCCTGCAAAGCACGCAATACTTTGGCTTGTGCGGCAAGGCTCATATCTCCTATCTCATCAAGAAACAAAGTGCCTCCGTTAGCGGTTTCAAATTTTCCGATACGTTGCTTAACAGCTGAAGTAAAAGAACCTTTTTCATGGCCAAACAATTCACTTTCTATCAACTCACCCGGAATGGCAGCACAGTTTACTTCCACCATCGGGCCGCTGTTGCGGTTGCTCTTTTCATGTATCCATCTTGCCACCAGTTCCTTTCCTACACCATTTTCGCCGGTTATTAAAATCCGTGCATCTGTTGGCGCTACCTTGGCTATAGTATCCCTGATCTTTTCTATAGGGCCGCTCTTGCCAACCATTTCCTGCACCTTGCTTACTTTACGCTTAAGCACTTTAGTTTCAGTAACTAAGCTTTGTTTATCTAAAGCATTGCGTAAGGTAATGAGCAGCCTGTTAAGATCAGGCGGCTTGCTGATATAATCAAATGCGCCTTTCTTAACGGCTTCTACAGCGGTATCAATATTGCCATGCCCGCTGATCATGATCACCGGCACATCGGCATTTACCTCTCTCGATTTTTCCAAAAATTCTATACCATCCAGCTTGGGCATTTTGATATCGCACAGTACCACATCGTAGGTCTTTTCAGAAAACTTTTTTAAGCCTTCTTCCCCATCGCTTGCTTCTTCTATCTTATAGCCTTCGTAGCTCAGTATTTCGGAGAGGGTTTTCCGTATCGCCTTTTCATCATCTATGATTAAAATATTCGCCATAGGTTTTTAACATAATTTTTATATGGATAAGAGACATTCCTACGTCATTCACGGGAATATCAAAAATAGTTATTTATGAACTCTAAACCGCTGTTTATTTTCATCCTGCTCTTCGCTTTTTCCTGTAGTAATTCTGCACCGGCTAACGAAAAAGCAACACCACAAATTGCCAAAACAGCCAATAAATATGAAAACCCTTTTCACCAGGTAAAAGATATTCCGTTGCCTGAAGGCTATAACCGTATTACTTCAGACAGCGCTTCGTTTGGAGAATGGCTGCGCCATATCGTATTGAAAAAAGACAGGACAGTTTATACATTTGATGGAACGCCTAAACAAAACCAATCGGCACAATTTGCCGTGCTTGATATTTCTGTTGGCAATAAGAACCTGCAGCAATGTGCCGATGCAGTAATGCGATTGAGAGCTGAATATCTTTTTGCTCAAAAAAAGTACGATGAAATAGTATTTACAGATAATGAGAATCATTCTTACAAATTTACCCCGCCATATACAAGAGAGAATTTTGCCCGCTATCTCGAAAAGGTATTTGGCTGGTGTGGCTCAGCATCTTTAGCGAAACAATTAAAGGCTGTCAATGATTTTTCGGATATCCGGTCTGGCGATGTATTGATCCGCGGCGGTTTTCCGGGTCATGCTGTAATTGTAATAGATGTTGCCACAAATGCTGCGGGTAAAAAAATGTATTTGCTGGCGCAGAGTTATATGCCTGCACAGGATATCCATATTCTTCTCAACCCTATGAATGAAGAATTTTCACCGTGGTATGAAGTGAATGAGAATATGATCATTCAAACGCCGGAGTATTTGTTTTATGAGAGTGAGTTAAGAAGGTGGTAAATTGATTTTTTCATTACTTTTGCTGTCCTGTATTTTCGGGTGGTAGCGCAGCCCGGTAGCGCACACGTCTGGGGGGCGTGGGGTCGCAAGTTCGAATCTTGTTCACCCGACCTTAATAATAATTCTCAGGCCTTTCGAAAAAGCGAAAGGCCTTTTGATTTCTTTACCGGTTCTAAAAAATAGCAACCTTCCTGTATTGGATACTCTATAATGCCATTTATTTCCGAAAAAGAGCAACTTATCTTATCTTAGCGCAACTTTTTACTACATGAAGGTTTTAATAAAGCAAGCCAACATCATATCTTCCTCCTCTCCTTTCAACGGAAAAACAAAAGACATTTTAATTTCAGATGGCATTATTTCGAAGATCGGCGATAGCATTGATGAGCAGGCAGATACAGTAATAACCGAAAAAGGATTATCGCTAAGTATCGGCTGGATGGATATTTTCTCCAGCTTTTGCGATCCGGGCTTCGAATTCAGGGAAACCATCGAAACCGGCGCCGCAGCCGCAGCCGCAGGCGGGTTTACCGATGTAATGGTTATGCCTAACACCAATCCCGCTGTTCACAACAAATCATTGGTTGAGTATGTTATACAACGTTCTTCTTCTCTGCCGGTAAATATTCATCCGCTGGGTGCTGTTACTAAAAATACCGAAGGCAAAGAACTGGCTGAAATGTACGATATGCGACAATCAGGTGCTACAGCATTTACCGACGGCATCAATCCTGTACAATCGCCGGGCATTTTACTGAAAGCGCTGCAATATGTAAAAGCATTCGACGGAATGATCATACAGCTGCCTGATGATAAGAGTATTGGGGCGCAGGGATTGATGAATGAAGGAATAGTAAGCACACAATTAGGCTTGCCCGGCAAGCCTGCTATTGCCGAAGAATTAATGATAGCAAGGGATATTGAACTGGTAAAATACACAGGCTCCAAAATTCATTTTACAGGTGTATCTACAGCAAAAGGCCTGGAGTTGATAGCTAAGGCAAAGGCTGAAGGATTGCCGGTTACCTGTTCTGTAACACCATATCATGGTTATTTTTGTGATGAAGATCTTACTACGTATGATACCAATTTAAAAGTGAATCCTCCATTGCGCAGCAAAGAAGATATGCTGGCTGTTCGTAAAGCGTTGGCTGATGGAACGGTTGATTGCATTGCATCGCATCATATACCGCAGGATTGGGATAACAAGGTTTGCGAATTTGAATATGCAAAGAACGGCATGATCGGGCTGGAAAGTTTGTTTGGCGTTTTTTGGGGATTGGGGATTGGGAATTGGGAGTTGGGAAATTTGATCGAGTTATTAAGTGTAGCGCCGAGGAAAATATTTGGAATAGCTGTTCCCGAAATAAAGGAAGGCGAAAAAGCCTGTCTTACCTTGTTCAATGCGGAAGAAGAATATGTGTTTGATGAGACAATGACCAGGTCGAAATCGAAGAACTCTGCTTTTTTTGGTAAAAAATTAAAAGGGAAAGTAAAGGGAATAATTAACGGTGATAAAAACAGGTTTAATTAAATGAAATTAGCGCCAGCAACAATTAAAGGATTAGTGACAGGCATTTTAATGATAGCCCTTTCACTTTTATTTTTTTATGGACTAAAACTGGCTCCTAATGGTAAAGAGCAATTTGCCATTCTAAGTGTATACGTTATTGGTATTGCATGGAGTCTTATTTCTTACAAACAATCATCGACTGATATCCCAAGAACATTTAAAGAGTACTTTTCTATTGGGTTTAAAACCTTTATTGTAGTAACACTTTTGATGGTTATTTATACTATAATTTTTTATAAATGTAATTTGCAGATAAGGGAAGATGGTATTGCTGAAAACAACAAATTACTTATGCTGGAAGGAAATCACACTCCGGCTGAGATTGAAAAAAATGCAGACAAGCTAAGAAGTATTTTTATCCCATTGATGACAGGAATTGCTACTTTTAAGTATCTTATCATAGGCGCTTTGGTAACAGTGATCGGTGCCGGCTTTTTAAGCCAGAAAAAGAATGCTGCTTAAGATACCTATATTGGTAGAATTGAAGAAATGAGCTCTGCCTTGGCGGCAAAATGATGCCACAAAAACCAAAGCCGGAACAAAAAAATAAAACATGGATCTTTCAATTGTAATACCACTTTATAACGAAGATGAATCGCTTCCGGAATTGTGTGCCTGGATAGAAAAGGTGATGCTTGCCAATAATTATAGCTACGAGATATTACTGATCGATGATGGCAGTACGGATACTTCCTGGAAAGTGATACAGCAATTACGCAGCGCCAATCCGCATATTAAAGGAATAAAATTTCAACGCAATTATGGAAAGAGCGCTGCACTTAATGAAGGCTTCAAAGCGGCGCAGGGAGAAGTTATCATTACTATGGATGCCGATATGCAGGACAGCCCGGACGAGATCCCGGAATTGAGAAGAATGGTGATTGAAGATGGCTACGACCTGGTTAGCGGCTGGAAGAAAAAAAGATACGATAATACTTTTACTAAAAATATCCCTTCTAAATTATTCAATGCTGCTGCAAGAAGCATGAGCAAGATAAAACTGCATGATTTTAACTGCGGCTTAAAAGCCTATAAAAGAAAAGTAGTCAAGAGCGTGGAAGTGTACGGCGAGATGCACCGCTATGTGCCTGTATTGGCCAAGTGGAGCGGCTTCAGGAATATTGGTGAAAAAGTGGTAGAACACAGGGCAAGAAAATATGGTGTGACAAAATTTGGGTGGAGCCGTTTCATTAACGGGTTCCTCGACCTGATGACGATCTTCTTTGTAGGTAAATTCGGTAAACGCCCCATGCACTTTTTTGGATTATGGGGAACGCTGGCTTTCTTTTTCGGTCTTACTATTTTTGTTTATCTAACTATATCCAAATTCTTTTTTGATGCAACAGGTATGACACAGCGGCCGCTGTTCTACTTTGCGATACTGGCCATGATCATCGGTACACAATTGTTCCTGGCTGGTTTCATCGGCGAACTCATCGGCAGGAATTCAGCCGAAAGGAATTCTTATTTGATAGAAGAAAAAGCAGGGGTATGAAGATCGTGATCATAGGCCCGGCCCATCCTTTGCGTGGCGGCGGTATCACCACTTTTAATGAGCGGCTTGCCCGCCAATTTCAGCATGAGGGTTTTGACACCAGTATCTATTCTTTTTCATTACAATACCCTTCTTTTTTATTTCCCGGAAAATCGCAATACTCTACTGAGCCTGCGCCAACGGATCTCGATATTCATACCAGGATCAATTCTGTAAATCCTTTCAACTGGCTGAGTGTAGGCAGGGAGTTAAAAAAACTAAAGCCAGATATAATAGTAGTGCGTTTTTGGATACCCTTTATGGGGCCATGTTTGGGAACTATTTTACGGATCGCAAAAAAGAACAAACACACAAAAATTATTTGCATTGCAGATAATATTGTTCCGCACGAAAAACGCTTTGGCGATAAGCCGTTCACCAAATATTTTATTAAACCGGTTGATGCTTTTATCACGATGAGTGCAAAAGTGTTTGCCGATCTGCGATCATTTACCAAAGAAAAGCCTGCGGTAGAAATTGTACATCCGCTGTATGATACATTCGGCGAAAGGATAAGCAAAGCAGCAGCACGGCAACATTTGAATATTGACAGCAATGATAGGATCATCCTGTTCTTTGGTTTTATAAGGAAATATAAAGGACTGGATATTTTGCTGGATGCAATGAAAGAAATTCAAATGTCAAAAGTGAAAGGTCAAACGGTAAAATTGTTGATAGCGGGTGAGTTTTATGAGGATAGAAAAATTTATGACGAGCAGATTGAAAGACTTGGCATCAAAGATCAACTGATATTGCATACTGATTTTGTTTCCGACAGCGAAGTAAAATATTACCTCTGCGCTGCCGATGTAGTGATACAACCTTACCGCAATGCTACCCAAAGCGGTGTTACCCCCCTCGCCTATCATTTTGAAATACCCATAATCGTTACCAATGTTGGCGGATTGCCTTCAATGGTACCCGATGGAAAAGTTGGATTGGTTGCAACTCCCGATGCAGCTTCCATTGCCCAAAAGATCATTGAATTCTTCGATAAAGGAGAAGCTTATTTTTTGCCTCATCTTATTGAAGAAAAGAAAAAATTCAGTTGGGAAAAGATGACCGCAACTATTTTAGAAATGGCGGATAAATTATAGCAGCACAAATGATCTATCACAGCAAAGCCCCGTTACGCATAGGATTGGCCGGAGGAGGTACAGATGTTAGCCCGTACAGTGAGCAATACGGCGGTGCCGTTCTTAATGCATCAATATCACTGTATGCATATGCAGGTATAGAAACACTCCAGGAGAAAGTTATCATTCTTCAGTCGAAAGATAAACAGGAAGAACAGCATTTTGAGCTTACCGGTCAATTACCCATTGATGGAAAATTTGATCTGCTAAAAGCTGTTTACAACCGATTCTGCAAAGATCATGGATTGCCCTTAACAGGCCTTCGCCTTACTGCTTTCACTGATGTGCCGATGGGTTCCGGGCTTGGGAGTTCTTCTACTTTAGTTGTTGCCATTGTTGGTGCATTTATGGAAATGCTGCAATTATCGTGGAGCAATTATGATATTGCCCGGTACGCCTATGATATAGAGCGCAACGATCTGCAACTGGCAGGTGGTAAACAGGATCAATATGCTGCAACTTTTGGCGGTATCAATTTTATGGAGTTTGTTGATGGAAAAGTTATCGTTACTCCTTTAGCCATACAACAACAATACCTGCAGCAACTGCAAAAGGATCTTGTATTGTATCATACCGATACATCAAGAGAAAGTGCTGCTATCATAAAAGAGCAGGTAAGAAATGTGTACAACAATAACGAACAAAGCATAACAGCCATGCACCGGCTGAAAGAGCAATCGCAGTTAATGAAAGCCGCATTGCTGAGCGGGCATATAGCTGCAATTGGTGAACTGCTGGAACTGGGTTTTGAACAAAAGCGCCTGATGGCAAGCAATATCAGTAATGATACAATTGAAGCAATTCACCAGGCGGCAAAAAATGCAGGCGCTGCCGGTGGCAAAATAAGCGGTGCCGGTGGCGGCGGCTTTATGATCTTTTATTGTCCCGGTAATACACACAATGCTGTTATAACTGCACTGAAAAATTGCGGCGGCGAAATAAGAGACTATTCTTTTACGGATCACGGACTTACTACCTGGACTGTATAACCACGCTCTCCTTCTGTGGTATTTGATTAACTTTGTATTAATCAATTGAATTGTCAAATCATGTCAACTAAAATAAAAGATATCATTGCAGCATCAATAAACGTAAAGCATAAGCTGCTGGCTGATGACAGCATGTTAAAAAATATAGAAGATTGCGCTGCAGTAATAACAGCTGCTTTTAAAAACGGCAATAAAGTATTGCTGTGCGGTAATGGCGGCAGTGCAGCCGATGCCCAGCATTTAGCAGCAGAATTTACCGGCAGGTTCTATACCGACCGTAATGCATTACCTGCCGAAGCGCTGCATTGTAACACTTCTTATTTAACTGCAGTAGCCAATGATTACAGCTATGATGTGGTTTACTCAAGAATGGTGACAGGCATTGGTAACAAAGGCGATGTGCTGATGGGTTTTTCTACTTCAGGTAATTCAAAGAATATTGTTGCAGCGCTTGAAGCAGCCAAAGAAAAAGGGATGCATACCATTGGCTTTACCGGCGAGCATGGCGGCAAGATGAAAAATATTTCCGATCATTTGTTTAATGTGCCTTCGAATGATACACCACGTATCCAGGAAAGCCATATTCTTATCGGTCACATCATTTGTCAACTGGTAGAAGAACAATATTTCAGTTAATGGAAGCGATCATTTTAGCCGGTGGCTTAGGCACCCGTTTACGCAGTGAAATTGCAGAACTGCCTAAATGCCTGGCCCCTGTTAATGGAAAAGCTTTTATTAATATCCTGGTTGAATACCTGGAAAAACAGGGAATACATAAGTTCATTTTTTCTTTAGGTTATAAAAGTGAACTGATAATTGAACATCTTGATAATAATTTTTCTGACCTGCATAAATCATATGTAGTTGAAGAAGAACCTTTAGGCACCGGCGGAGCCATTAAAAAAGCTATTGAAGAAACAACAGAAGACAATGTACTTATCATCAACGGCGATACTTATTTTGATATCAATAGTAAGGCGCTTTTTGATCTTCATCTTTCTAAAAAAGCAGCCTGCACCATTGCGTTGAAAAAAATGGAAGACACTGAGCGATATGGTACTGTTGAACTGAATGAACAAAACAGGATCATCGCTTTTAAAGAAAAGCAATTCAATGAAAAAGGGTTTATCAATGGCGGTGTGTATGTGTTGCATGTTGCATCATTTTTGCAAAAAGAACTGCCGGAAAAATTTTCTTTTGAGAAAGAATATCTTGAGGCCGCTGTTGCAGAACAACATTTATTTGGAAAGCCTTTTGATGCTTATTTTATTGATATCGGTATTCCTGCTGCTTATCGCCAATTTGAAAAAGACCACTTACAACGTGTTATGCCAATAGATAAAACCTGGACCTTATTTCTTGACCGTGACGGTGTTATCAATCATGAGAAGCACAAGGATTATATACATACCTGGGATGAATTTGTATTTTACGATGGCGCTTTAGAGGCACTTAAAATATTTGCACAGCATTTTAACCGCATCGTTGTTGTTACCAACCAAAAAGGTATTGGCAAAGGTGTTACGCTTTTAGAAGATCTTCAGCTTATTCATACCAACATGGTAAAAGCAATAGAACAGGCTGGTGGCCGGGTGGATGCTGTTTATTTTTCCCCCCATTTAGAAGATGACCACCCTGACCGCAAACCCAATCATGGTATGGGTTTGCAGGCCATCAATGATTTTCCTGATATTGATGTTACAAAGAGTATAATGGTAGGCAACACACTCAGTGATATGCAGTTTGGCCGCAACCTGGGCGTTGCCAAAAACATTTTCCTTACTACCACAAGGCCCGAAGTTGATATTACCGACAACAGGATCGATGCGGTTTACAGCTCCTTATTGGAATTTGCGATAACATTGTAATAACAGCTTATAACCTTTCGTTAAAATTTTTAACCGCACAATAAATTTCCTGTGGCTTTGTTAAAGGATTGATTAAATTTAGCGCATGAAGAAGATATTCATCCTGTCACTTTTTTGCTGCATCACTATTGTTTCAATTGCGCAACGCATAGATCCTGCTGATAAAAAAATATTGCGTGCAAAAGAAGATAGTATCAAGGGGATTGCTGTTAAACTGATACAGGGCATTAACCCCGCAGACAGGTTTGTGGCCGACAGCATTTTTACAAGACGATTGGTTAAGGCGCTGGTGATAAAGAATTCTTTCTACTACCCTTTTGATTCGTTAAAAACGATCTCCATATTATATGCGCCAGACAGTACTTTCCGCATATTTACCTGGCAAATGATGATCAATGAAAATGTGGTGCGGCAACACGGGGCTATTCAGATGAGAACATACGATGGCAGTTTAAAATTATTCCCCCTGATCGATAAATCGGAAATAACTACGAATACACTTGATACCATAGGAAATAATTTCGGCTGGATCGGCGCTATCTATTACAAGATCATTCAAAAAAGAAGTGGCAACCAGAATTACTATACCTTACTGGGCTATGATGAGAATAATATCCGCAGTACTAAAAAAATGATAGAGGTACTCACCTTTCAGAATGATGAACCTGTATTTGGCGGCAGATATTTCAGTTATGAAGATGACAAGGATTTTAAAACTTCTACCAGCCGCTACATAATGGAATTTAAAAAAGACGCCGGACCGAGATTAACTTATGATGCTGATATGGACCTCATCGTGGTAGAGCACACTATTTCAGAATCCAATGAGCCCAATAAAAAATGGACCTATATCGGTGATGGTGATTATGAAGGCTTTAAATGGAAGAATGGTAAATGGGTGCATGTAGATAAAATATTCAACCAGGTTACTCCCTTAGGCAAAGAACCTGTACCCGACCCTATTCGTGATGGTAAAGGCAATCTTGATGAAACGAAATTAAAAGGCAATGAAGACATGGAAAAACCCGTGCCTGCTACTACTACCAAGCCTAAGAAAAAAGATAAATAATTGTCTTCCCGTTAATAAAAAATAAAATGGATTTGCGCTTATGCAAATCACTTCCTGTTGCATCTCTTAAGAAACTTCCCGGTATGCTTAAGATAACAATTCCCAAACCTTGCCATGAAGACTGGGCACAAATGACACCCAACGAACAAGGCCGTCACTGTTGTTCTTGCGCTAAAACTGTAGTTGATTTCACACAAATGAATGATGAGGAAGTAAAACATTTTTTACTGAACCGCGATGGCGAAAGTGTTTGCGGCAGGTTTAAAAATGAGCAACTGCACCGCATCAGCATTGCGCTGCCACAAAATATCTTCGAGCTTGATCTTCCCTGGTGGAAACATTTTTTAGCAGCAAGCTTGCTTGCTTTCGGGATTTTATTATTTTCCTGCAACACCACTACTACGGGAAAGCCGCTCCTGGGGCAGGCCACAGCAAATGTTGACAGCCTGCCAAAAACACCAAAGGAAAGAGATGTTCCGCTTATGGGAATTATAGCACGCCCTATAAAAGATACTGTGCCCCAAAAATGCAGCACTACCAAAGGAGAGCTTGCCATTGCGCCGGTGAGAGATACAGAACCGGAATTAATGGGTGATGTAGCTTATATTCCCGATACGCTGGAACAGTATAAAACAGGGTTAATGAAAGTGATAAAACCTAATACTAAACAAAAAGATCCGCATTAAGCGGATCAATAAAATATGTTTATAAAAAACAGTTACGCTTCAATTAAAAAAGTGCCAAGGTCGATCACTTCGCCTCTGCCCATGCGGAATTCTTCAATAGCAGCGATATCAATATCCTCCATTACTTTACTTTGAAAAATCTGCCAGTTATCTTTTAATACTACAAAATAAAAATCGGGTGCAGCTTCCATATTGGCAGTATCATCAAAAGCGCTGTGGGCAAAGCTTATCCTCGCTACGCCGTTGGCATCAAGGCCGCTTTCGCCGATAAAATCATCATCAAAGATATCTTTATCAAACAAACGCACTTTGTATTGATCGCCGGTTAGCGGGGCATCATTGCCTTTAGTAATGATACGGATCATTACTTCTATTTTCATTTCAGGGCTTAGGGAAAAATTGCTCATACTATAAGTTTAATTAAAAAAGTTGAATAAAGAACTAATCCTTGTCTCCAAAAAAACTACTCCAAAAACCTGCAGCTTGCAGCTAACCCCTTGCAGCTTTCTTTTAATCGTCCAGCTTCAATACTGCTAAGAATGCTTCCTGTGGTATCTCCACGTTTCCTATCTGGCGCATGCGCTTCTTACCTTCTTTTTGTTTTTCCAGCAACTTGCGCTTACGGCTGATATCGCCACCATAACATTTGGCCGTAACATCTTTACGCATGGCGCTGATATTTTCCCGGGCAATGATCTTTGCTCCAATGGCTGCCTGTATGGCTATCTGGAACTGCTGACGGGTGAGCAGGTCCTTTAATTTTTCGCAAAGCTTCTTTCCAAATTCGTGGCTGCGGCTGCGGTGGATCAATGCACTGAGCGCATCCACTTTATCGCCGTTCAATAAGATATCCATGCGTACAATATCGCTGTCTCGGAAACCTATAGGGTGATAATCAAAACTGGCATATCCTCTTGTCTGCGATTTTAATTTATCATAAAAGTCAAAAACGATCTCCGTCAGCGGCATTTCAAAAGTAAGTTCCACGCGGCTCGGGCTAAGGTAGCCCTGGTGTGTAAGCATACCACGCTTGCTGATGCAAAGCGTCATAATATTACCGATATACTCCGGCTTGGTGATGATCTGTGCTTTGATGTACGGCTCTTCTATACGCTCGGTACGGCTGGGGTCGGGTAAGGTTGCAGGATTGTGTACATCTACTTTTTCTCCTTTTGTAGTGTGTGCAATAAAGCTTACGTTGGGCACCGTAGTAATAACGGTTTGATTGAATTCCCTTTCCAAACGTTCCTGTATGATCTCCATGTGCAACAGGCCAAGGAAACCGCAACGGAAGCCGAAACCCAGCGCCTGCGATGTTTCCAGCTCAAAGGTGAGCGAGGCATCGTTGAGCTGCAGCTTATCCATACAATCTCTCAGTTCTTCAAATTTTTCTGTCTCTACCGGGAAGATACCGGCGAATACCATCGGCTTCACATCTTCAAATCCATCGATACGGGCCAATGTAGGATTGGTTACTGTAGTAAGCGTATCCCCCACTTTCACTTCTTTGGCATTTTTTATACCGGTAATGATATAACCCACATCGCCACAGTTCACCGATTTTTTCTTTTCCATTCCCAGTTTAAGTATGCCTACTTCATCGGCAAAATATTCCTGGTCGGTACTGAAGAATTTTACTTCATCGCCCTGTTTCAGGCTGCCGTTGAATATCCGGAAATAAACAATGATGCCCCTGAAACTATTGAACACACTGTCAAATATCAATGCCTGCAATGGCGCTTCCGGATCGCCGGTTGGCGCAGGGATACGGTCGATGATAGCTTTCAGTATCTCTTCAATACCGATACCCGTCTTGCCACTGGCCAGTAAAATATCTTCCTCTTTACAACCAATCAGTTCAATGATCTGGTCTTTTACTTCAGGTATCATCGCTCCATCCATGTCAATTTTATTTATCACAGGGATGATCTCAAGGTCATTATCAATAGCTAAATATAAATTGCTGATGGTTTGCGCCTGTATGCCTTGCGTAGCATCTACAAGCAGCAATGCGCCTTCGCAGGCTGCAAGAGCACGGCTCACTTCATAGCTAAAATCCACGTGGCCGGGGGTGTCAATAAGGTTAAGGATGTATTCTGTACCGTCCAGGGTGTAATTGATCTGGATAGCATGGCTCTTGATGGTAATACCTTTTTCCCTTTCCAGGTCCATATCATCCAGTACCTGGGCCTGCATATCTCTTTCGCTGATGGTGTGGGTGAATTGCAGTAAACGGTCTGCCAGTGTACTTTTTCCGTGGTCGATATGCGCAATGATGCAAAAATTCCTGATGTTCTTCATTTCCTAGGTTGTCCTCGTTTTTAGGGGGCAAAAATAGCTTAAAATAGTGGATTTTGAACGGAGAAGAACGTTAATCCGTTAATTGGTTAATCGGTTTAAATGTGTTGGTATTGCTGCACGCCAAGTTGCAAAGGAAACGCAAAGCCGCAAAGTTCTTTGCAGCTTTTGTATTTCATCTTTGCGGCTTTGCGTGCCGAATCCGTGTAATCCGTAATAATTCGTGTAATTATTACTAATTGCGCACAAAGTATTTGATAGAGTTGATCGTCTGCGTTTGCAAACCTGTTTTCATAGCGCCCCTGTAATCCTTCAGGTCCAGGGAGCCGTACCAGGTGTATGTTGTATTGCCAACGCTTTTAATTCTTCCGCTGTAGATCTTATCATCAAAGGAGCCGTAGTAGGTCATAATGGTTGAACCGACAGATTTCAATTTGCCCCGGTAAGCTTCATTATCAAAGCTGCCGTACCAGGTGAAAGTATTTTGTCCAACTGTTTTAATGCTGCCTTTAAAAGATGCATTTTCATAAGCCTGGTAATATTCAATATTGATATTGCCGATGCTTTTGATCTTGCCTTTTAAAAGCTCGTCATCATAAGAAGCATAATAAGTAATAAGATAGCTGCCGATATATTTTACTTTACCCCTGAAAGCAGCGTCATCGTTTTGTGTGTAGTAATCCGTTCTTCCTACAAAAGCATCCAGTTCATCCCCGTAGTTTTCCTGGCCCCGGGCAGTAAACCTGTCGTAGCCCCATTTTTTTATGTAGCCGTCTTTTGAAAGGTACAGGAATACATTGCCGTCCAGTGCAAAAGAAACGAAATCAAGATTGCCGTCACGGGCAAAAGAAATTTTAGAAAGAGTTTGTCCGAAAGCGGAACCAACCAAAAAAATAACAGCTATTGATAAAAGTATTTTTTTCATGCGCAGATGGGTTACAATGTTTATGTACTAAAATTAGTCATAAAAATTGAAAAGATACGCTTATTGCCTACTCCGGTTACAATTTTTGAATAACAATACGTCTTGCTTTTTTAAGCTTTTTGAAATAAGAGGGTGTTAAGCCGGTTACCTTTTTAAACTGGCTGGATAAATGCGCCACGCTGCTGTAATTGAGTATATAGGCAATTTCGGTAAGTGTTTTTTCTTTGAACAGTATCATTTCTTTTGCCCGTTCTATTTTAAGGGCTATCATAAACTGCTCGATAGTAGTGGCCTGCATGGCCGAAAAGAAGGTAGAAAGATAAGCATAACTGTAGCCCAGCTTTTTGCTTAAGAATTTAGAAAAATTGCCCGGCATTTTTTCATCCTTGCTGTATACGTATTCGATGATCTCTTTTTTTATTTTTTCCAGCAATACCCCTTCTTTATTATGGATCACTTCAAGACCGGCTTTTTTGATAGCAGTATTGAATTTCTTTTGTTTTTCAACTGTAACATTTTCTTTTACATCAGCTTCACCCAATTCTACTTTTTTGGGGTGCAGGCCAAGTTTTTCCAACTCTTCTCTTACAACGATCTTGCAGCTTTCGCAAGCCATGTTTTTAATGAACAGTTTCATATTATAGGTATTAGTTAGACTGGTTAAAACTACACAATAAGAAATGGATTCCGGCTAAAATATTTCTGCCTTTTTGGGTGAAATGGAAATAATGTATTTTCCGCCTTCTCCTGTACCTTCTATCCGCAGATACTCATTGGCAACATAAGTAAATACATCTTTTTTTGCAGTGAACATATCTGGTATTTCCGGGGCCTCAGCATCCAGGCCAAGAAGGTATATGGTAGCCAATCCATCACTTGTAACAATATGCACATCACTGCTTAAAAGCTTCATGTGATGGTTGACCACAAACTGGATGGCTGCATAAAAATAAACTATACCATCAGGCTGTTTTAAGGCAAAATCTTCAATAAAATTATCAAGGGCAATAACAGAGTCGTTCATAATTACCAGGGTAAAAATTCGTTTAAAACGCTCTCTGTGCTAATAATTAAAAGAGGTGTGAATTTTTACAAAGTAATAATTACTTCTGCTATTATAATTACATAATTGTATTAATGTTTTACAAAATTATTAAATAAAAAAGCCTGTATTTCTTCAAATACAGGTATATTTCTTTGCCGGTCAAATCTTTTATTTTTCCACCAGTTTTTTTAACCCGTCCAAAACTTTTTTCCAGTTCTCTTCCGAATGCTCTTTCATCTTTTCATCGGGTATATTTTCCTGTGTAATAGTGATATCGGTGCTGCCTTTATTATTATTGCTGCTGTTGTTACTGAACAGTGCGTAGGTAACGGTTACATAATTTTCCGGTTTGTCTTCTATACCCGACATTGAACTCCAGTAACTATAGCGTATCAATTTGTTGGGCTCAAAAGCTAATATGGTTCCTTTGTCCTCGTATGTTTTGCCTTGCCATTCCCCGGTAAATTTTATCGGGCTGCCTACTTTCCAGTCTGTTGTAGTATTTGTTCCGAAAAAATATTGCTTAATAAGATCCGGGTTGGTCAATGCTTCCCATACCTCAGCCATAGGGGCATATATTGTAGCATTTACTTTACCTGTGATAGTGCTCTTCATATTTTAGGTTTTGTTTTAACATAAGTATTAAAAAATTTGTGCCAATTCAATTTTCCAAATAAAATTTATAGTAAGCAGCTTCTTTGTGGCATTTTGGATATAGTTTGGGTAATAATATTCTCACCTGGAAAAAATTATAAGGTAAATGTGATTTTACCGACCTTAGCTGACAATGATACTGAAACTGAAAACGATGCTGAAAAAGGCCGGCTTATTTTATTGGCTGAAGTTTTCTATGCTCAATAAGGTCATTGACCGTCTCTTTAAACCAACAAAAGCAAAAGCATTTAAAAAAGAATTGAATTTTTATACAACATTTTTAGGCGGGTGTAAACTCATATTTGATATCGGCGCCAACGACGGGCATAAGACCATTGTATTTAAAAAACTGGCTGATAAAGTGGTTGCCTGTGAGCCTGACCCGCTGAACCTGGAAATACTTGCTGCCAGGTTTAAAAATAGTTCTTCTGTAATTACAGAACCGTTTGCATTGAGCGATAAAACTGGCACGGCTGATCTCTATATCCAGGAAAAGGGTTCTCCGTTAAATACTATCAATCCTGATTTTAAGGACTTATTGGTTGCAGATAATAAACAGCGGTGGGATACTGCCATCGAATTTTCGGATACTGTTTTAACGGTTAATACTATTACTTTAGATACGTTAATAGCTAAATATGGTATTCCAGATTTTATAAAGATAGATGTAGAAGGCAATGAAAAGAATGTTATAAAAGGTCTCTCCTGCTCTGTTCCTTGTATTTCTTTTGAAGTACTGTTGCCGGAGTTTTTAAACGATGCTTTGGAATCTATAGATAGAATAATAAGTTTTTCTCCAGCCATACAGTTCAATTATGCTGTGGAAGAAAAATTACAGTTGCCTGAATTCCTTGATCATGCTACTTTCAAAGAAGTGTTGCAAGGCCTTACTATAGCCCATCTGGAAATAATTGCAAAAACAGGATAGCTATTTACTTAAAATATGCGGCGTGTAACAGTAGTAGTGTAACCAAGACGCTTGTATACAAAATAAGCAAGTACCAAATTATAAATCAATATACTGGCCCAGGAAATTATAACAGATGCCGCCAAGCCAAATTTGGGAACCAGTAAAATATTGGCTGGCATCTCCAGTAAAAGAACAATTGCCAGTGCATAAAAAGAGTATCGTTCATTGCCTGATGTTTTGAGCGCAAGGTTACCGGAGCCAAATAAGGAATAAAATATTGGCGCACTGCTTAACAGCAAAAGATAGAGATACATGTCTGTTGTTGCCAGGTTAAAGCTCCACAAATAAAAATAGCCAATAGCTGCTACTCCCGCAAAGCAAAGTAACTGCAATAAAGAAATGGTTTTAGCTGAGGCTGAAAATACTGACCTCGCTTTTTCATATTCCTTCTCTGCAAATAACCTGGAGAATTTTTGTGGTAAATAATAATTGAATAAAAATTCGGGCAATATCACCAGGTCTGCAACACGAAGCAGTACCTGGTATTTAGCAGCAGCTTCGTTATTATTAAAATATCCTAAAAAGATCAGCTCCATCCTTGTAAAAACATTGTACCCTAAAAAAATGCACATGAAATAAAAGCATTTCTGTAGCCATTTCTCCTTATCAACAGTAGTTGAAATAGCTGAAAAGTTTTTACGAAATATAGTGTAACAAAAAAGCAATAGGGATATAGCAAATGCCGCAAATACAATTACATTCAGCAGGTAAAGATCAGTAAGGGTAATTGAAATGGCATAGCTGAAAAAAAAGGCAATAGCTAAAAAGATGATCAATGGCTTCAGCAGGTCTTCGAGCAATTGTATCACCGTTACCTTATGGAATATCTTTAAAAATGATTTTAAAAAATTTACCACTGCCACAAGAAAGATAAGTATGCAAAATGCTGCCAGTTGATAAACAGATGTAAAAAAAGGAAAAACATGAAAGAGAAAATAGCCAGTGCATAATATAATTACCAAGACAGCATAACAGGCAACAACAGAGAGCAGTAGTTTTTTTATAAGATAGCGGCCGATAATTTTTTCTTCGTTGTCTTTTGATAGTAAAGGTATCTTTTGCAGCAGGTATCCATCCCAGCCAAAAGCAACAATTATAGCGGCTATGGATACCCAGCTCATAAAGACTGCATATTGCCCATATTGCTGCAGCCCGATGATTTTAATAAGCAGGATATTGGTGACATACACAAAGGCCAGCCCGACACTCCATAAAAGAAATGTTTTGCTTAGTTTTGATAATTCAACTGTATTATCAAAATATTTTTTTTGTATGACTGCCAGTATCTTTTTCATAACTACCTGCTACAACTAAAATTAATGAAACTGTTACCAGTAAAAAAAAGAAAGATTGCGGTATTATTTTCAGGTGGTTTAGGCGATACCATAATGGTAGTACCATTGCTTAAAGAACTTAAACGAAAACAGTTTCATATTACCTGCGTGTTCTTTGCTGCACATTCCAACGATTGCATTTTTGATAACAGCCTTTTCGATAAAAAGGTTTTCATTAAAAGCAGGCTCTATTTTTTATGGTATGCTGTGTTTGCATATAAACGATTTGCAAACTTTTATATCAATCATATGGGAGCCGGAATGTTTGTAAAACAGTGTATCGCACTCACAACAAAAAGGATCACTCAGAATATTTATTACAACCAGGCTACCAAACGAGATAAGGTCATTATCAATTCGTTTACTGATCCGGAGCAAAACCTGAACCTGTTGTACTCCAAATATAATTCGCTGATAAAGGATATGGCTTCTATATATATTGCAAAGCCTGGTATTAAAAGCGATGCATCAGCCAGGCAATATTATATAGTACAGTTATCTTCCGGCAATAATAAAACACCTTTTAAGAACTGGCCGTTTAAAAACTGGTTGTTAATAATAAAGCAGTTGTGCGAATCGAGACCTGATATTGATTTCATTATTCCGGGTGATAGATTTGAACAGCATTATATTGAAGAACTGGATAAACTTCAATTGAAGAATTGTAAAGTGCTCATCGGCAAAACTACAGTAGAGGAAATCGTTGCTGTTATTGCCGGTAGCAATGGGTATATTGGCCAGGATAGCGGCTTAATGCAGATAGCTGCCGCCTTGCAAAAAAGAACGTTTGCTATTTTTGGTGCCACAGATGAAAAACTCGTGGGGTATCAACACATCGACCCTGCCAATCATAAAATAATCACTACCAACATAAGCTGCAGGCCCTGCGCAAGTCTGAAAGGCTTTAATACTTCAAGAGTAACCAATCCCCTGCATTGCCCCGATTTTGCCTGTTTAACTTCTATTCCAACAACATTGGTTTGGGAAGCGATCAATACTCATTTTAAGTTTCAGTAGGTACAGGCTCTTTATATTTCGCATACCAAAAGCTGCCTAAAAATACCAGCCAGGAAAAATAATTGATCCGCATTAAAAACAGATCGAGAAGAACAAAGAGGAGAAATACAAGACACAATAGTTTATCGTATTTCTTCGTAAAGAACCCGATGATAAAAATTAACTCTCCTATCGTTGAAGCCAGGTAAATACAATAACCCAAAACAGGATGTAAGATGAGGAAATTAACGAACCGGCTGAACCAGTCTCCGGGGGCCGAAGTAAGATAGGCAGTATGTTGTTTAATGAGGATTCCTGATAGCTGTTCAATATTGAATATCCCGCCTGCTCTTATCTTCCATAAGGCTGCGGATGAAAAGATAAGTATGAAAAAATACCGTACAAGATTATTAACATAATAAAATGAACGGTCAGATATTGTCATAAATATCACGGGAACGATCATCCAGCACACCATTCCTTCTATACTGAGTACCGAAAAAGAAGATAATAATAAGAGGTATGCTATGTTGAACAGCAGGTTTATAAAAGCAAGGCTGTATTGTGTTTTATGATTTTTTACTACTGATAAACAAAGTAAAACCGGCAGGACTAAATACAGTATATCCAGCAACCACTGTAGCCAGTAATGCTGTATGATGCATTGCTGAATATTGGTGAGCAGCAACAGGTTCAATGTAAAATCGAGCCGGTTCACAAAAAATACGGGCCTGAGCTGGTGCAGCAGTTGACCGGTATATACTAACCAGCCTTGTGTAAGTACAAAGCAAACCAGGTAAAACAGGCTGAAATTCTTTTTATGTGCAGTATTAAGGTACAATAGAAAGAAGTTTTACGGGAGTATCGGCAGGCTGTAATTGTGCAGCTGCCCAAACAAATTGTTGCCTGTATATGGAGATAGAATCTATAGTGTTACCTGTGACCTGTTTTACATGATCACAATACCATTTACCAAAAATTACATCATCTGTTTTATTGGTGAATTTATCGGGTGTCATAAACCCTGATAAACCAACCAGCCGCATATACCTGGCCATAGTGGCATAACAATCGGCATTGATCTTTTTTTGAGAAAGATATGATTCGGGATAAAGCTGTAAAAAATCCCTGTTGGTAAATGACAGCGCTGCTTCATTTATTTGTTTCCCGTTTGCTTTTATGATATAGATGCTTTGGGTATCTTTTAAATAGAACGGACCGCTGTACATTCCGTATTGTTGTACAGGAGTTGCAACCACTCCCCATTTATAATTAATATATAAGAAGGCAGCTAAAAAGATCAGTGCTGCAATGAAGATCTTTTTATTATAGCGATATAGCTGTTTAAGGAACATTGATGATCTTTTTCAAAATTATTCTCCTCCTTTGTAAAGATACCATGATTGCCATTTAGATTCATGCAGCGGCACAAATACATTACAGCTTTGACGCTGCTGCTGAAACTGTATATTTGTATTGAGTTAATCATAGGTTATGGCATTACTTCGTAAAATAAATACTAAAGCAAAAACGCAGGACAATACCGGCTTTGGTATTAACGGCGCTGATTACGGCGGGCGTTTTGTTAATAAAAGCGGAGATGCCAATCTCGAAAAAAGAGGGATCGGTGTATTGCAGCGCTTCAGCTGGTACCATACCATGTTATCTATGCCACGCTGGAAATTCATGGTGATCATCCTGTCTTTCTATATCATCCTTAACCTTTTTTTTGGCGGCATCTATTATATTATCGGTGTACGACATCTTGACGGCCTGAAGACAGGCTCTGTGTGGCTGGAATTTGAAGAAGCTTTCTTTTTCAGTGCACAAACATTTACTACCGTAGGTTACGGCCGTATCAGCCCTGCAGATGCTTTGTCCGGCACTATCGCAGCAGCAGAGGCCTTGATAGGGTTACTGAGCTTTGCAATAGCTACCGGCTTATTTTATGGCCGGTTCAGTAAACCAAAAGCATATCTCAAATTTTCGCACAATGCCATCATCGCTCCCTATAAAGGCATAACTGCATTGATGTTGCGGGTAGCACCTTATAAAAACACCAACCTTACCGATGCAGAGGCCAAACTCACCCTGGGTATCATACAGCAGGAAGATGATGGTTCTATGCGCAATAAATTTTATCCCCTTAACCTGGAATTCGAAAAGATAAATGCGCTCACGTTAAGCTGGACGATCGTTCATCCTATTACAGAAGAAAGCCCGTTGTATAATTTCACAGCGGAAGATTATCAGCATATGAACGGCGAAATACTGGTATTTGTAAAAGCCTTTGATGATATGTTCAGCAATATTGTGCTGGCCAAAAGCTCATATACTTTTAAAGAAGTGGTAGTGGGTGCCAGGTTCGTGCCGATGTATCACCGCAGCGATGATGGTACAAGAACTATCCTTCATCTTGATAAGCTTAATACGTTTATTGATGCAGATGTGAGTTTTGTTACGGAAAGCAATGTAAAGACAATGCACCAATAGCTATGATATCCTGCGTACCTGGGAAAGCCAATTGATCGTTCCGTGTTTTATCCCGATCCTTGTTGCCCAAACAATGCCAATAATAAAACCAAGGATAACAATTGCCAATGCAATATCTCTACCTGTTGCGGTATCATATTTTACAATAACGAATAATGCCGGAAGACCTGCTAAAAAAGTGACCGGCTGTTATCTGCAACCAGCCTATTATATCTAAAAATATCTCAAGAATTTTCTGCACTATTTTAAACTGTTAATGATCGCTGCAAAATCAGCAGCAATAAGACTGGCGCCGCCTACAAGGCCACCATCTACATCCGGTTGCGCAAAGATCTCTTTGGCATTATTTGCTTTTACACTTCCGCCATATAAGATCGAGATGCTGTTGGCAACATCATGCCCATACTTTCCTTCCAATACACTGCGAATGTGTGCATGCATTTCCTGCGCCTGTTCGTTGGTAGCTGTTTTACCTGTGCCTATTGCCCAGATAGGTTCATAAGCAATTACAAAACCAGTCATTTGCTCTGCAGATAAATGAAAAAGGCTTTCGCTGATCTGTGTTTCAACATAACTGTTTTCTGTTCCGGCTTCACGAATGTTCAATGGCTCGCCGCAGCAAAAGATCGGCTTTAAGTCATATTCAAAACAGATATTTATCTTTTCAGCAAGCATAGCGTTGGTTTCGTTAAAATATTCACGGCGTTCGCTGTGGCCCAATATCACATAATCAATCCCAATGCTGTGCAGCATTTCAGCGCTTGTTTCGCCGGTATAGGCACCACTTTTTTTAGTATAGCAATTTTGTGCAGCAACAAACAGGTTGTCTTTCTCTGCCAGTCTTTTATTGATATCCATAAGATACGGAAAGGGCACGCCCAATACCACCAGTTGATCTTTCCTTAAAGAATACGTTGTTTGTGAGAGGTCATCAATCAATGCTTCTGCCTGTTGCAGTGTTAAATTCATTTTCCAGTTAGCGGCTGCGATCTGTTTTCTCATTTTGTTATTGGTTATTTGTTATAAATATCTTCTAAGATCTTTTTTTCTATAGATGAGAGCGATTGCCCTTTTAATTTTTTCCAGTTATCAATATCGGTAAAGGCTTTGGGCAATTCGTATCGTACAGCATCCGTACAGCCCCACGAAAAGTCCGGGATGTATTTCGGCGTAAGCCCTTCTGCAAAAACATTACAGCAAACCCCAACCACTGTTCCTGTATTAAACGAAGTGTTGATGGCTGCACGGCTGTAATCGCCCATGATAAGACCGAATTTGGTTCCTGCATCTATTGTTATGGTATCAAGCTGTATCCTGATATTACCTACTGTATTTTTAATATTGCTGTTAGATGTGCCTGCCCCAAGATTGCACCACTCACCTATTATGCTGTCACCCAAATAGCCGTCGTGTGCTTTATTGCTGTAAGCAGATAAGATACTGTTTTTTATCTCTCCGCCTGCAGTGCAATATGGACCGATGGTGGTGCCGCCATAGATTTTGGCACCCATTTTCACTACTGCATTTTCGCAGATGGCAATCGGGCCACGAAGCATACAGCCCTCCATTACCAATGCATTCTTTGCAATGTAGATCGGGCCTTCGGCAGCATTTAGCAGGCAATGCTCTACTGTTGCGCCTTCTTCAATGAATATTTGCGAAGCATTAATGAGTTTATTGGTAGATAATATTTGCGCTGTATTACTTCCTTTTGTGATCAATGCAAAGTCCTGGCGGATGCTCCAGTCATTCAGTTTTACAATGTCGGTTACATTGTTTAGTTGTTTGCCTGCCGGGTCAAGGATACCGGGTAATTGTAAAGGATCAATTTCTCCTTCCGTATTTAGCAGCTCATGTTTTTGCCGGATGGTCAGTGCACCGATACGTATATCTTCTATGTTACGGGTTTGCGTAAAGGGATAAAAATTATCCATATTGATATTTGAAAACGTCAGCGCCATGATTGCGGATATGAAAATAGGATGTTTGGGGTAAATGGAAAACTATTTGATGTTGGCCACCTTACAAATTATTGTCTGCGGTTTTTGTTCCATAGGAACATTTCGTCGGTAGAAAAATATTCACAATAATGAATCAGCGTTCCGTAGGAACGCCTGGTGCTAAAAAAAATCCCCCCGGAGAACCAGGAGGACTTAAAGTATAGCCATGAAAAACAAACTTTAACTAAAGATAGTAATCTGTTTGAATTATTTTGATTTCTTTTCGTAACGTTTTTTGAACTTATCAATACGGCCCGCTGTATCTACCAGTACATTTTTACCGGTGTAAAAAGGGTGAGACGTATTGGAAATTTCCAGTTTAATTACCGGGTATTCTTTTCCATCTTCGTAAACTACAGTTTCTTTTGAAGGTGCTGTAGAGCGGCTCAGGAATTGTGTACCGTTACTCATGTCCTTAAATACCACCAAACGGTAACTATCAGGATGAATGCCTTGTTTCATAATTCATTGTGTTTTTTATGTACGGATTTTGCCGTACTGTTTACAAAGTTGCGAAGTTAATGAAAATATTTGAATTTTTATTGTTGTAACTTCAATTATTCATTTTTAGCTCTTCATATTGATATATTGAAGTGCAATTCCCAGGTTCCAGCCCTTGGAAGCCTGTATAACGTCCTGTAAATCATCTATTTTTTTGCCTGTTACCCGTATAATATCGTCCATTATGGCCGCCTGAACCTTCAGGCCGCTGTCTTTGATCAGCTTTACGATCTTTTTGGCATCTTCCTGTTTAATACCGTTTCGCACCGGCACTTCCTGTTTGGTAACTTTGCCGCTTTGATACGGTTCTTTGCTGAGGTCGTATATTTCACCGGCAAGCCCCTGCTTCATGCTGCGGCTGATCATTACATCTATGATCTGTCCCAGTTTCATTTCGCTGTCTGCTTCCAGGTTTACTTTAAATTCTTTTTTATTGAGCTCGATAACCACATGTGATCCTTTGAAATCGAAACGGTTGCTGATCTCTTTATGTACGGTGTTGATGGCGTTATCAAGGGTTTGCAAATCTACTTTGCTTACCAGGTCAAATGATGGCATGGGGATGAATTTTGTTCAAAAGTAAAAAACCCATCGCACAAAGCGACAGGTTTTTACAAAAAGAACCATTGTTGAACGTTCTTAGATATATGGTATCACTAACTGTTAATTGCCCCCCTTAACCCTGCTTTGCTCATCAGCGCCGGTTTTACGGTTATTGCCTGCTTTCAATTTCCCCTTGTTGAAACGGTAGCTAAAGTTCAGGCTCACTGCACGGCCATCATTCACATTCCTGAATTGTGCATCTACAGTGCCGTATTTGCTGTATCCTTTAAATACATTTCCTGCAAAAATATCACGGATGCTCAGGCGGATGGTTCCTTTGTTCTTTAAAACCTGTTTGCCAAAACCTGCATTTACCTGTACCATATTCTTGATGAAGATCACGCCTTCCAGGCCTTGTGTACGATAGAAGCCGCTTGCTTCTGCAGACCATCCTTTGCCCCATTTAAACTGCTGCTGTACCTGTGCCATAAAAGTTGTTACACCTATGGAAATATTCTCGTTGTTCACGATGCCTTTGAAACGGTTGTTGTACACATTCATATAGATGTTTCCGCTCCACCATTTGGTGATATCTTTATTGGCGCTTACTGCAAGACCAAATTGCTTTAAGCTGGCAATGTTTGCTTTTTTGATGAAGGTCTCGTTGGTCACATCATTTTGTTCCAGCACCTGCTGAATGATATCTGTTGTATTGGTATAATTAAGGGTGGTAGTTAAAAAACCTTTGTAAGTGTGACTCAATTCGATATTGTGCGCAAACTGCGGGCTGATATTCGGGTTGCCCTGTTCAAAAGTGTACTTATCCAGGAAATGGATGAACGGGTTCATATCCTCGTAATTCGGCCTGTCTATCCTTCTGCCATAATTTAAAACAAACTGGTGCTTTTCGTTGGCAGTGTACTGGATATAAGCTGTAGGGAAAAGCTGGGTGTAGTTTCTTTTGAAAACTTTAGTAGCTGCTACAAATTTATCGTTGGTATTGTCAAATTCATACCCTGCTGAAGTACCATCGGCATTGGTGTTTTCCAAACGCAGACCTAATTGTGCACTCCATTTCTTTCCAAGCGGACGGCTATAATTCACATAAGCAGCATTGATATTTTCTTTGTAAATGAAGTGGTTGCTGCGGCCGCTGTCCAGCACAGAACCACCAGCTTTCAAACTATCGTAGATAGCATTGTTATCTGTTTTTACATAACTGCTTTTAATACCTGCTTCAAATTTTGCACCTTTCTTCAATGGTAAAGTATAATCTACTTTGCCGCTGTAGATGGTAATATTAGTTGGCAGATCGCCCAGTAATGTTACCGGTACATTGGTAGGGTTGCCCATTGCATCATAATTGGCGCTCAGCAATGGCTGCACACTTGTGGCCCTGTACTGCACATAATCAAGATCGGCGGTAAGTTCCTGCCCTGTTGAATCCAGCGTTGTTCTCAGGTTGGCGTTGGTGCTGAAGTTCTTCCACTTTTCATTGTTATTTGTAGTAGAGTTGGTAGTTTCTGTTAATGTACCATATGGGTCAAAGATGGAAGTGTAGGTATTGCTTTCCCAGGTGCTTGGATTGTAAGAACCGTTGAATACTACGCCCAGTGTTGTTTTCTTACTCACAGAATAATCCATACCTATTTTACCACCGTAATAATAGTTTTGGTTTTCCATAAAAGAGGTCTGGTCAAAAATAGATTTGATATCTTTTGTTGCCGCATCACGGAAATTCCTGGTGATGTACAATTCTTCGCCACGGTGATTGCGGTTAAAATTAAAGCTGGAGAAGAAATTCACTTTACCATTACGGTAGTTGAAATTCAAACCATCATTAAAGCGGGCATATCTTCCTTGTGTGTAACCGGTATTAATACTTCCGTTATAACCGAATTGCTTATTCTTTTTTGTTTTGATGTTCAACACACCAGAGTTACCGGCTGCATCATATTTTGCAGGCGGATTGGTCATGATCTCGATCTGGTCAAGCTGGCTTGCACTCATACTTTTCAGGTAATTGGCAAGATCCGGCCCGCTTAAATAGCTTGGACGGCCATCCAGTAGCACTACAACACCCGATTTGCCTTTCAGGCTAATATTACCATCTTTATCAACCGTAACACCAGGCGCTTTTTCCAATACTTCCAGTGCATTGTTACCTGCGTTGGTGATAGAGGCTTCTACGTTTACGATGGTTCTGTCTAGCTTACGTTCAATAAGGGGCTTTTTGGCTGTTACAGTTACGGCAGACAGGCTTTTTTCTGCAGGAACTAATTGTAAAGTAGCTAACTGTTTGGTTGGTGTTGCCGTATTAATGGCAAATGAAGGACTGTAAACTTTGGCGTGGCCTACAGATGTGGCTAAAACCAGGTAGCTGCCGTCCTTTACATTTTCAAAGGAAAAATTGCCGTCTTTGTCTGCAACCGCAACTTTTACCAGGGAAGAATCTTTTGAGTTAAGCAAAGAAACGGATGCGGCATCTATGATCTTTTGATTGCCCCCGTCTTTAATGTTACCGGTTATTTTGCCCCCGGATTGTTGGGCATGGCTGGATAATACGATGCTCATAGCAGCCAGCAGGCTGAGTAATTTGTTCATGGCTATACTTTTTGTTTTTGTCCGATTTTACGGATTTGGCTTAATAATCTGTAGTTATATACTTTGATAACTACTTCACAAAAGTAGGTACTTTGTTTTGCATAGTACATTGTTTTGTATTGAACGGTATATATTAAGGATGTTCGGTAAAATATCCGTTATTAATACGTAGAGCAGCGATAAAATGTTACAGAAATCTGACTTAAAAAGATAATTTAATTATTGGCAGAAGCTTTTCTTTTTAGGAAAATAGCTAATATGATGCCGGTCAATACCAGGCCAACAGCTATTAATTCAGCTTGAGATGGATGCAGGCCAAATACAGAATACGTGGTATTTACCCGTATTAATTCTACAACAAAACGTTCTATTCCATTTAAAATGAGGTATATAGAAAATATTATCCCAGGTGTTTTTATTCTCCTGCGAATGCTCCAGAGAAAGAAGAAGATCAGGAAACCGAGTACGGTTTCATAAAAAGGTGTGGGGAAAACCGGTTGGGGAAGTACCCTGTTATGTTCATCGGGATAACCCGGAATTACATTTCCCTCATCATTTACATTATTGGGGTAGCTGTAAGCTACCATCCATGTCGGGATAAAAGAAGGCGCTTTAAAATACCGGTGGTTAACTTTATCCAGGCTTTCTGCAGTCCGCCCGTTATACCTGTTGGATTCTGGTATCTTTCCTTCTATAAAATACGCTTTATTGGCTTCCAGCGTTTTTTGATAATCGCCCGGCCCTGCCACGCTTACTTTTCCTGTTGCATCACTTACATAGGCACTGTTAAAAACGCCCCAGTCGCCATCACCCGCTACCTGGCACCCAATGCGGCCTATGGCATACGCAATAATAAGTGCCGGTGCCATAGCATCCACTAAATGAACGATCTTAATACCTTTCTTCCTGGCATACCAGCAAATAGCGATTGCTGCAACGATCAATCCGCCATAAAAAGTTAATCCGCTGCGGGAAAAGAATGTACCGATCGGATCTTTAACGAATGTATCCCAGTTTTCGAGGTTGTCAAATATTTTGGCGCCCAGCAAACCAAAGATAAGGCCCAGCACAACCATGTCTCCTACCCTGTCATGCGGCCAGATACGCACATTACGACGTTCCGGCTCCTTTAATTTTTGTTTGTTTTTATCCCGCCATTTCAATCCGCCTAAAAGTACGGCAACCAGTAAGCCGCCCAATATACTGCCCTGGCTGGAAAAGATGTATTCCTGTGTGGATACGCTTTCGGGTTTGGCAAAGAATAAGCCCAGTAATTTATACCCAAATACAAAACCGATAAAGGCATTCAATAATAACTCGCTCATGGAAACAGGCTTACCTACAGTAATCACCTCTTCCCGTGGAGAAAGCAACCCCTGCTTTTCTTTACGTTGTAATTCCTTGCTTAATATTATAGCAGCCACAATAAAGCTTATAGCTACCATCAAACCGAATGTATTGAAGATCTCCAGCTTTTTCCATTCTACACCAAACCAGTCTTTGAAAACGTAATATAAATTGGGATACATGTATGTTAGGGGGTTATGGGTTGCAAGATATTGCTTATTTACGATTTACGAATGACGATTTACGAATGTTTCAGAATTGATTTTCACCGCAGAGAATAGAGAGGCAAAGTTTTCGCAGAGATACTCTGCGAAAACTCTTTTAACTCTTTTCTTAGCGGTGAAGGACTATTATTTCTATTAAAATCGAAGGAAATCATAAATCCGAAATCATAAATCTAAAATCCATCCCAAAAAAATCCCCCCGAAAAAACGGAGGGATCATTACTTACTAACCCATCTATATGAACAAATGCTGCAAAGCAGCACAAGCTTTTAATTACAATATTGCTGAAATGCGCCAACCAGGTTATCAGCGATCATTTGGGCGCTTCTTCCCTCTATCATGTGCCTTTCAATGAAATGGACCAACTGGCCATCTTTAAACAAAGCAATTGAAGGTGAAGATGGGGGGTAAGGTAATAAATGCTCCCTGATCTTTTTTACGGCATCAATATCAAAACCTGCAAAGCTGGTGGTTAAATTATCAGGTTTAACGGCGCTGTTATGTACGGCCATCAATACACCTGGCCTTGCTGTACCGGCACTGCAGCCGCAAACAGAATTGATCACTACCAGCGTTGTTCCTTTATCATTCAATTTTTGTTCTACGTCTGTAGCTGTCAGCAATTCGGCAAAGCCATTATCAGTCAGCTCTTCCTTCATCGGTATTACTATTTCTTCCGGATACATGTATGTATGTTTTATTTTGGAGAACAAAATTACGGACTTCTAACAAATAATCCATTGATATTTTTCGATGGATTTACTTTTACTTCCGCGTTAAAAACCCGGGCAATTCATCAATCCGGTAATTCTGGCATTTGTATTTCTGTAAACAAGACATTCTGTCTTAATAATTTGATCAAATTTGAAACTTTGACGTTAAAAATTGCATTGGAACATCATTTGAACAAATGATTTCAAAACAAACAATTTTTAAAATTTTAAAAAATAATAGCTATGACACTTGTAAAAGTTAACAACAGGATGAACAGATCTTTTGATGGTTTGATGAATGAATTATTTAACGAACTGCCGGTAAGTTTTGGCAAAGCCATGAGAGAAGATGTTTTACAATTTCCACCAGTGAACATCGTAGAAAAAGCCGATCATTACCACATACAATTAGCTGCTCCCGGAATGGACAAAGCTGATTTTAATGTGAAGGTTGATGGCAATGTACTTACCATTAGTGCTGAGAAAAAAGAAGAACAAAAGAATGAAACGGATAAAATGATCCGCAAAGAATTCAGCTACAAATCATTTAAACGCAGCTTCACCCTGGATGAAAAGATCGACGCTGCAAACATCAGCGCCAAATACGAAAATGGTGTTTTACACTTAGGTCTCCCTAAAAAAGAAGAAGTGAAGAACGCTGCAAAAGAGATCGTTATCCACTAAGATAGTTTCTAAATTAGCATACAGTTGGTTTTGAGAAGGCCTCCACATTCTTGTGGAGGCCCATTTTATCTTAATACTTTTATAAAATATTTTGTTTGAACTTTATTGGTAAGCTATTTGTTATAATTAGTACGTGTGAGAATGAATAAAATTCATGAACTCACATAATAAGTTTTCGAAACAAGCGTTCAACTATAAGCGGATAAAACAACCGCTTTACCTTGATAGAACAGCCCACCTGCAGGAAATAGTCTTGTGGGCTTTTTTATTTATAGCCTAATATCTTCAGCATACTCTGCGATGTTTGTTCTTTAGCATATACCCATTCTATCAGTTTACCGTTTTTATCTTTTTCGATGATAACATGCTTCGGTGATGGAATAAGGCAGTGCTTGATACCACCATAGCCACTGATCTGGTCCTGGTAAGCGCCGGTATGAAAGAAGCCAACATATAAAGGTTCTTTATTAGTATCCAAAGCTTCTTCATTGGTAGTTTTTACTTTGGGTAAAAATACTTCATTGATATGTTCTTCCGAATCGTAATAATCATGCCCATCGCAGGTAATACCGCCAAGCACCACACGCTGATATTCATTCTGCCATTTATTTATAGGCAGCATCAAAAATTTTTCTCCAATACCCCACGTATCGGGCAATGTAGTGATGAACGATGAATCTATCATATACCAGGTCTCCCTGTCGTTCTGCACTTTTTCGCCTATCACACTGTAAATATGTGCCATACTCTCCCCTACTGTAAAGCTGCCGAATTCGGTAAAGATATCAGGCATTTTAACCTTTGCTTTTTTACAGGCATTTTTAATATTGCTTACAATTTCATTGATCATGAATTGATAATCATAATCAAAGCCAAGTGAATGTTTTATTGGAAAACCACCGCCGATGTTAATAGAATCCAGTTCAGGACAGATCTTTTTTAACTGGCAATACAGGTTAATGCTTTTCTGTAATTCGCTCCAGTAATAAATATCATCTTTAATGCCTTTGTTTAAAAAGATGTGCAGCATCTTCAATTGAAACCTGTCTTCATATCCTTCTATTTCATCTACATAAAATTCCAGTACATCTTTCGCTTTAATACCAAGCCTTGATGTATAAAAAGGAAAAGTAGGTTCTTCCTCTGCTGCTATCCTTATACCTAATTTAAAAGGCTCTTTTGTACGTACCGAGCGTTTATACATAGCCAGCTCTTCTTTATTATCCAATACAGGAATTACATTTTTAAATCCTGTATTGATCAGCCTTGCAATACGTGTAGTATAGTTCTTTTGTTTAAAACCATTGCAAACGATATGAATATCCTTGTTTATCTTTTTCCGCTTGTACAAAGAATTGATGATGTCGATATCATAAGCATAAGAGGTTTCTAAATGAATATTATGCTTTAATGCCTCCTCCACTACAAAACTAAAATGCGAACTCTTGGTACAATAACAATAATTGTATTTTCCCTCGTACTTATGTTTTTTGAAAGCATTTTCAAACAGTTTCTTTGCTTTATTTATCTGCATCCCTATCTTAGGCAGGTAACTTACCTTTAGCGGCGTACCATGTTTATCGATCAGCGCTTTAATATCTACACCATTATATTGCAGGTAATTATTTTCCAGCTTAAATCCTTCCTGTGGAAAATTGAAGGTTTGTTCAACCAGGCTATCGTATGAGTTATTCATTGCTTCTTCCAGGGATGCTTTTAATAGGTAGTTAAAAAATTTTTACAAATGTAATCGAATGTATAAATATGCGGCATAAAAAAACCGTTCCGCCAGCTGGCGAAACGGTTAATATTAGTTTAAGCTTTGCAAATTACTTTACAGAAGCTACCAGGTTCTTGAAAGTTTCCGGCTCATTCATTGCCAGGTCGGCCAATACCTTACGGTTAAGATCGATATTTTTAGCGGCCAGTTTATGGATGAATTCGCTGTAGTTCATACCTTCTTCCCTTACGGCTGCATTGATACGTGCGATCCATAAAGTACGGTATTCTCTTTTCTTTAATTTACGGCCAACGTAGCTGTACGTTAAACCTTTTTCCATTACATTTTTAGCAACGGTATATACATTTTTGCGCTTGCCATAATAACCTTTGGCAGCTTTTAATATTCTTTTGCGGCGGGCCCTGCTGGCTACTGCATTTACTGAACGTGGCATATCTAATTAGTTAAAAAGTTAAAAGTTGATAGTTAAAAGTTATTTCAAACCTAAAAGGCGCTTAACGAAATGCATATTTGCATCAGCAACAATACCATCCTGGCGCATGCCGCGTTTGCGTTTGGTGCTTTTTTTAGTTAAGATGTGACGTTTGAAAGCTTTTTGGAAAGTGATCTTACCTGTACCGGTAACTTTAAAGCGCTTCTTGGCGCTGCTGTTGGTTTTAACCTTTGGCATTATATAACTTGTTTTTAGTTACTCCCTGCTGGCGTCCCGAAATTTCGAGAACTTTTTGAGCCGTGTGGGAAATGTCTGAAAAAGAAAATGTCCTTTTTCGGGCGGCAAAGGTAGGAATTAATTAGTAATTAAGAATGAATAATTAATAATTTTTTAGGTCGGATACGGAATTTAAGATCCCCAAAGATTAATTATCAATCACTTATACTTTTGCTCAATTATCCATTATTAATTATTCATTATTAATTTTTACTCGTCCATTCCCCCATCCCCCTCCGCAGTTTTGCTGGAATGCTTTACCATTTCACTTATCAACTCGATCTCGGCAGGGGTAAAATAACGCCATTTCCCCACAGGCAGGTTATGCAATGTCATATTCATGATCCGCACTCTTTTTAATGACGTTACATTATACTCCAACGCTTCGCACATGCGGCGTATCTGCCGGTTAAGGCCCTGTGTAAGTATTATCTTAAAGCGATTATCACCTTCCTGCTTCACAAAGCATTTTTGTGTAACTGTTCCTAAAATACGCACGCCATTGCGCATTTTATTGATAAAATCAATAGTGATGGGTTTATCAACCGTAACGATATATTCCTTTTCATGTTTATTGCCGGCACGTAATATCTTATTTACGATATCACCATCGTTGGTTAAAAATATAAGCCCTTCGCTGCGCTTATCCAGCCTGCCAATAGGAAATATCCTTGTCTTATAATTTACAAAATCAATGATGTTCGTTTTATCTTTTAGATCAGTGGTGCAGGTAACACCTTTAGGTTTATTAAGCGCCAGGTAAACAGCAGTCTGCTTCTTTTTTTTGATCGCTTCGCCATCTACAGCCACTGTATCGCCATCTTTAACGCGGTTGCCTTTGTGGGCATCCTTGCCATTGATCGTTACACGGCATTGCTCAATATATTTATCCGCTTCCCGGCGGCTGCAAAAACCCGAATCGCTGATGTATTTGTTTAAGCTGGTATCCATCTTTAAATGCCCGTATTAAGAGTTGCCAGCAAAGATACCTACCCGATTGTGTTATTGCCGGGCCTTTTTCAATTAATTATTTTTACGCCATAAATATCACCACGATGAAAAAGCCAATTTTACTGATCACTGCAATACTGCTCTTTTCCGCTGCCAATGCACAGTTTGGATTATTGGATAGGGCCAAACAAAAAGCCAAGGATAAGGTCAATCAAAAGATAGATCAGAAAATGGACAAGGCCATCGGCAATGGAGTGGATACTGTTGATAATGCAATAAGCGGGAAAAATAAGCAGAACAAAAGTTCAAGCAACACCAATACCCCTGTCGGTAATGACGGCGATATTGTTAACAGCAATACTTCAGCAACCAGTGCAACAAATAGCATTTCCTCTTTAAAAAGCTACAGCAAGTTTGATTTTGTGCCGGGAGAAAAAATGGTGGCTGCTGAAGATTTTTCACAGGATGCCACAGGCGACTTCCCGGATAAATGGAATACCAATGGCAGCGGCGAAATTGTAACCGCCAATAAATTAGCCGGCAAACTTTTAATGACGCAGAAAAATGTTGTATTCTACCCGGAATGGATAAAAAACCTGCCCGACAATTTTACATTGGAGTTTGATTTGATGAGCACCGATAAATACAGTTATTATAGCGGTTACTTTGTTGTTGGTTTTACAACAGAAGCAAACGTAGGCAAGGATTTCAGGAAGTTTGCCACTTATGGCAACGGCCGGCTGGATAATGGCGGTGGTTTTGAAGCAGGGTTTCATCCCCAGGGCGCAAGCGGTAATTTAGGTATGATAAATTTTTATTCCTCTAATAATGGTACAGAGATATTGAGGAACGAGGCAGGGCAGGATAAATTTAATTTAGCCACAGGAAAAACGACTGTACATATTTCTATCTGGCGACAAAAATCAAGAGTAAGAGTTTATATGGATGATAAAAAAGTATGGGATCTTCCTAAAGCTCTTGCAGATGGTGCTCAACTCAACAGTTTATACTTCCGTAACGATGGTGCAGAAAATGATAACGACAGTTACTACATGGGCAATATGCGGTTAGCTGTGGGCGCTGCAGATACCCGTAATAAATTGATCACCGAAGGAAAATTTGTAACGCACGGAATTTTATTTGATATAAACAGCGATAAGATAAAAGCTGAGAGCTACGGCGCACTTAAAGATATAGCTGCTGTGCTCAATGAAAATGCAGCGGTACGGGTAAAGATCACCGGTCATACGGATAGCGATGGCGACGATGCTTCTAATCTAACGTTGTCTAAAAAACGGGCCGAAGCAGTAAAGAATTCTTTGGCAAAAGATTTCGGGATAGATGCCGCAAGAATGGAAACAGATGGCAAAGGCGAAAGCCAGCCGGTTGATAATAACACCACTTCATTAGGCAAGGCCAATAACCGCCGTGTAGAGTTTGTAAAATTATAATGTAAGAAGATTTATCAATACTAACAGGTTGTTTTAAATTGAATAGCCCCTGCTTTAAAACAGGGGCTATCAATTATAAAATATTCAATCAAAAATAATTATTGCGATGCAGTATCTGCAGGTTTATCAACCGGGGGTTGTTCTGTAGGCTTATCATCCCTGTGCAGTTTACCTAACTCATTACCTGATCTCTTCTTCTGTTGTGCTTTAGGGGCAAACATTACCAGCATACGCTTTCCTTCCATTTTAGGTAATCCTTCCAGCGCACCAACATCCTTTAAGCGGTCGGCAAATTTCAATAACAATAATTCACCTCTTTCTTTGAACATGATAGCACGGCCTTTGAACTGCACATATGCTTTTACTTTATCGCCCTCTTTTAAAAAGCGTTCAGCATGTTTACATTTGAATTCGAAATCATGATCATCCGTACCCGGAGTAAAGCGTATCTCCTTAACCTCGCTGGTCTTGGATTTTGCTTTCATCTCTTTCTTTTTCTTCTTTTCCTCGTACAGGAATTTATTATAATCGATGATCTTACAAACGGGAGGATTGGCGCCCGGGGAGATCTCTACAAGATCAAGCTGCAGTTCCTGCGCCATCTTTTGTGCATCTGCAGTGGCATAAATGCCGGGTTCAATGTTATCACCTACTAAGCGTACTTCGGGTACTCTTATCATGTGATTGGTACGGTGTTCCTGTTGTTGTTCTTTTTTAAAACGGGGATTAAATGCTCCCCTGGGTTGTCTTGGTGGAAATGCCATTTACAATTTTTAGTTTACAATGTTGTTTGTTATTGGCTAAGAGGTCAAAAGAGTAAAGGAGAACAAAGAGTTTAAAATCTCTTTTCTTTCTCTCTTTCGAACGCTTAGCACTTATTTGTTTTTAACTCTTTTCTTCCCGTTTTCTCTTTTTACCTCTTTGCTATTCTTCATTCATCCTTGTAGCTTGTGTCTTGAAGCTGGATTTGCTCTTTCCTTCTCTTTTTCTCTTTGTTCTCTTAGCCTTCTCTTCTTTCCTTTATCTCCTCACTTATTTCTTTGATAAATTCCTGGATATCTTTTGCTCCCAGATCACCCTTACCCTGCCTGCGTACAGCTGCTTTTCCTTCATTCATTTCCTTCTCACCCACAACCAGCATATAGGGTACGCGGGCCAGTTCGGTATCACGTATCTTCTTACCTATCTTTTCCTGCCTGTCATCTATTTCCACACGAATATCTGCTTTTTTCAGGGATTCCAAAATTGTATTTGCGTAATCCATGAACTTGTCGCTGATAGGCAATATTTTCACCTGCAGCGGTGCCAGCCAGGTCGGGAATTTACCGGCATAATGTTCCAGCAAAAATCCAATGAATCTTTCGTGCGTACCTAAAGGCGCCCGGTGAATGATCAATGGTGTTTCGGGTTCATTTTTCTGGTTGGTAAAGCTCAGTTTAAAACTGCGGCCCTGGGCAAAATCTACCTGGTTGGTAGCCAATGTAAATTCTCTTCCGATAGCGCTCCAGATCTGTACATCAATTTTTGGGCCGTAAAATGCGCCCTCACCTTTTACTTCTACATACGGTATATTCGATTCGATCAAAACACTTCTCACCAGCTCTTCTGTTTCCAGCCATAATTCCGGTTCGTTCACATATTTCTGTCCCAGCTTTTCAGGATCATGCAAGGATAAGCGCATCACATATTTCTCAATACCAAAAATTTTAAAGTACTTGAGGTACATTTCGTTCACCGCCCTGAATTCCTGGGCAAACTGTTGTTTCGTACAATAAATATGAGCATCATTCATGTGAAGGCACCTTACCCTCATTAAACCAAACAACTCACCGCTTTGCTCATAGCGATAACAGGTACCGTACTCTGCAATACGGTATGGCAGGTCTTTATAGCTTCTTTGCTCAGCATCAAATATTTTATGGTGATGAGGGCAGTTCATCGGCTTCAGGTAATACTTCTCACCATCCATTTCCATTGGAGGGAACATACTGTCGGCATAATACGGCAAATGCCCGCTGGTGAGATACATATTCTCTTTAGCCAGGTGCGGCGTTACCACCCTGTGATAACCAGCTGCTTTTTCTGTTTCTTTTGCCAGTGCTTCCAGTTCTTCAATAATGATAGCGCCATTCGGCATCCATAAGATAAGTCCCGGCCCAACATTATCATCCATGGTATAGATACCCAGTTCCTTGCCCAGTTTACGGTGATCCCTTTTCTTTGCTTCTTCCAGCATCAGCAGGTATTCATCCAGTTCCTTTTGATTGGGAAAAGTAACGCCATACACACGGGTAAGTTGTTTATTCTTTTCATCGCCTTTCCAGTAAGCGCCGGCAATGCTCATTAATTTTATCGCTTTAATAAAACCGGTAGCAGGGATATGCGGCCCGCGGCACAGGTCGGTAAAGCCACCCTGGGTATAAAAAGTAATACCACCATCTTCCAGGTTTTGTAAAAGGTCAAGTTTATATTCATCACCCTTATCGGAGAAATATTTTACCGCTTCCGCCTTTGATATTTCTTTACGCAGGTAAGGATTGTTTTGCCTGGCCAGCTCATTCATTTTCTTTTCCAGGCTCAGCAGATCCTCTTCCGTCATCTTCCTGTCGCCCAGGTCCATATCATAATAGAAGCCTTTTTCAACAGCAGGTCCTACCCAGAATTTTACCCCGGGAAAAGCTGCTTCCACAGCCTCTGCCATCAAATGCGCCGACGAATGCCAAAAGGTAGCCTTGCCATCCGTATCATCCCACGTCAATAATTTAAGCGTTGCATCTTCATTGATAGGCCGCGTTGCATCTACAACTTGGCCATTAATGCTGGCAGCCAGCACTTTCCTTGCCAATCCTTCACTGATGGATTTGGCGACATCCAATGCAGACGATCCTTTCTCGACCTCTTTTACTGCACCATCGGGTAATGTGATCTTTATCATATCTTTAATCGGGTTATCCGTTGTTTGTTATTCGTTAATCGTTATTGGTTATTGGTTATTGGTTATTGGTTATTGGTTATTGGTTATTGGTTATTGGTTATTGGTTATTGGTTATTGGTTATTGGTTATAAATAACGATTAACGAATCGCAAATTTAACGAAGTATTAGCGAAGGAAAAAGTAATCTAAAATATCTTTGTAATACATCGATGATGGACAACAGACACTGACCACAGATGATAAATTTGATGATTAATGGTATCACGAAAAAATCTAAATAATCCTTTAATCCACCCCAATCATCGTTCAAACAAAAAACAAAACATAATCTTCTCCATAGTTCCCCCCAACAAGTTGGGGGGCGGAGGGGCACAAAAAGCTTAGCCAAAAACATGAACATCCGAATTTTATTTTTCTTCATTTTTTCCTTTTTCATTCTTTCCGCCTCTGCCCAAAATTTTACCGGGCAATGGAAAGGCTCCTTCGTTGATAACAGCACCAAGTTCATGACCTGGGGCGGCGACCGGTGCGATTATGTGCTGGAACTGGAAACCAAAGGGCTTGTTGTTACCGGCTATTCATATACGTATTTTACCGACGGAGAAAAAAGATATTACACCATCTGCAAGCTCAAAGGCACTATCAATAAAGCCAGTCATTCCATTGAAGTACGGGAATACGAACGTACCAAAACCAATGTTCCGCAAAATATACACAACTGTTTCCAGGTACATAAGCTTACCTATTTTAAACAAGGCGATGATCAGACACTGGAAGGAAGCTGGGTTCCGGCACCCGACCAGGAAGGCGATTGCGGCTATGGCACTACCGTACTTGCCCGCCGCGTACTCAAGAACATCAATACCCTGGCAAATATTGCAAAGCCTAAAAAACCATTGAGCAGAACACCGGTAACTGTCACTAAAAAAACAAATACGCAGGCTACCGCTTTGGTAAAACCAAAACCCAAAGTGACCGTTCCGCCGCCTGTAGCAAAAACAACTGTACCTAAAAATCCCGCAGCAAAAACTACTGTTCCTAAAAAGCCTGTTGTAACAGAAGTAATAAAAGATAAGCCCTGGCTGACAGACAATCCGCCTGTTACCGAAGCCCCGGCCGAAGTAACCATCCCTAAAAAAGTGATCGACAACAGCTTTGAAAAGCGTAACAGCACATTGATAAAGACTATCGAAGTAGAACATCCAACCGTTAAAGTTGACCTGTATGATAATGGTGAGATCGATGGCGATTCCATCTCCGTATTTCTGAATGGCAAACTGCTGCTTTCGCACAGGAGGCTCAGCGATAAAGCCATCACCCTTAACCTGGATGTAACCAACGATGACGTGAACGAACTGGTAATGTATGCCGAGAACCTGGGTTCCATACCGCCAAACACAGCACTGATGGTAGTTACAGACGGCGATAAGCGTTACGAGGTGCGTATCTCATCCGACCTTCAGAAAAGCGGCGCAATCCGTTTTATACATAAGTCAAAATCAGGGCAATAAACTGCCGCGGTTTTCGTTAATGTAAGCAAACCAATATCTCTTTACGCAATGAAAACCTTCATTCCGCTGGCTGCAATTATTACAGGCGCTTTATTTTTAAGCCTGTGCACTACTTCCTGTTCTAAATCAGATGAAGATCACTCCGGCCCCAAAGAGCAGTTGATAGCACGTAAATGGAGCATCAACCGTATTCAGCTGAAATTATATAGTGGCAGCACTTTTGTGAAGGATACCATCCTGAAACAAACACCACATCCGCAAAATTTTGTAACATTTGGTACAGACGGAAGCTTTGAATACCGTTTCAATACCACTACTTCCGACCTGGGTACCTATACCTTTAAAGGAGCCGATTCAGTTATCGCATCGTCGGCACCCGGCGCCTACCGCTGGAAAATGCTTACCATAACCGACCAGTTGTTTACTGTAATGAGTACATCCAGCAACGACCCGAACTTCCCGGGATATAAAGTAGAACGTTACCAGACATTTGTACCATAACCCATCAAAAAATATAAAAAGAAAAGCTGCCCGTTGAAGGCAGCTTTTTTATTGACAGGGGATCCGTAATTCTTATTGCGCTTTGATCGTATCCTTCAGCTCGCCGCAATGCAGCATCGTAGCTTTAAACTCCGGGTGAAATTTACCCAGGTAAGGATTGATGATCTCCGTTGTATTGCTTATCCAGTTGGCGCCCTTATCTTCTCCAAAAGCCATCGGGCAGTTTTGCCAGTACATAGGCTGGCCTTCATAATTGATCGTTCTGAAAAAAGAAGGATATAAAATTTCCGAAACAGTACTGAAGTCCTTCCTCATTTCAGTAAGATCGGTTTGTTTTAATAACGAAGCAGCATTAAGTTTCACATCATTCAGGTTGGCCTGTGCCGTTTCATAAATAGTAGCCGTATCATTTTTAAGTTCGATAAGCGGGATGCTGTCCAGCAGGCGGATAAAATTGCGGCAGCCTTCTTTCGCTTTGGCCGAATCAGCTTCCACAAAAGCATTCTTCATATCAAAATAGGCATTCATTGCATTGGCCACACTGGTATTGAACCTGGCCGAATGTTTCTTTAAAGTAATAGGCGGTGTTTTAGGGCCGCTGTCTCCCCCACCCGCATGGCTGAACATATACCAGTAATATCCCACGATACCCAATATCACAATTAAGATAGCAAGCAATAATCTCTTTATCATCGAAAAAAATTTAGTCAAAGTTAATTCATATCAGCTATTTGAATAAATAGTTTGATGATTAACGTAAATTTGCGCCCGGTTCACAAGAGCCCTACTTATTATGCTACTAGGATTACAGAATGCGACGTTTGAATTTGGTGCACGCACAATATTTGAAAATGCCACCTGGCACATACAGCCCAATGAAAGGATCGGCCTTATCGGTTACAACGGTACGGGCAAATCCACCTTATTGAAAGTGCTCACCGATCAATACAGCCTCAGCGGCGGAACAGTAGAAAAAGGACGGGAAACAACCATCGGTTTTTTGCACCAGGATCTGTTGAGCTTTGATACCGACGATTCTATTTTACAGGTAGCCATGGGCGCTTTTGAAAGAGTATTGGAAATAGAAAAGGAACTCGAAGACGTTGCTAAACAAATTGAGATCACCCCTACCGATGACCTCGGAATAAAATATGCCGACCTGCTGCATGAAATGGATGTGCTGGATGGCTACAGCATTCATCACCGCACAGAAGAAATATTACAAGGCCTTGGCTTCAGCAATGCAGATGTAAGCAGGCCGTACAAAGAGTTCAGCGGAGGCTGGCGCATGAGGGTGTTACTGGCAAAGATGATATTGATGGCGCCCGATGTATTGTTGCTCGATGAACCTACCAATCACCTCGATCTTCCAAGTATTGAATGGCTGGAAAAATATCTTATCCATTATAAAGGCGCTGTGGTAATTGTAAGTCACGATCGCTTTTTCTTAGACAGGATGGTAAACAAGATCGTAGAGATCTACCAGCAGGAGCTGCACATCTACAGTGGCAACTATACTTACTATCAAACAGAAAAAGCACTTCGCATAGAAATGCAGAAAAGGGCATACGAAAACCAGCAGGATTATATACGCCAGAACGAGCGCCTGGTAGAACGCTTCAGGGCCAAAGCAAGCAAAGCAGCAATGGCGCAGAGCATCATGAAGAAGCTGGATAAACTGGAACGCATTGAAGACACTAACCTGGAAAGACCCAACATCAGGATAAATTTTTCGATAGATAAAACACCCGGCAAAATATTGTGCACCCTAAAAGATGTCAGCAAAAGTTTTGGCACTACTAAGATCGTTGAGCATACGGGCGCCGAAATAAACCGTGGCGATAAGATCGCTTTGATCGGCGCTAACGGTAAAGGTAAATCTACCCTGTTGCGCATCGTAGCCGGTGCAGAAACATTTGAAGGAGAAAGAGCATGGGGGCATAATGTAGTAGATGCCTTTTACGCACAGCATCAGCTGGAAGCATTGAACATCAACAACAGTATTTTAGAAGAAATGGAAGGCGCCGGAAGCGGTAAAACAACATTGGAGCTTCGCACACTGATGGGTTGTTTTTTATTTGGCGGCGATGATATCGATAAGAAGATAAAAGTATTAAGTGGTGGAGAAAAAGCAAGGGTAGCACTCGCAAAGACCATTGTGAGCAAAGCCAACTTCCTGCTGCTGGATGAACCTACCAATCACCTCGATATGCACTCTGTGGAATTATTGATAGAAGCATTGAATAAATACGAAGGCAGTTTTATCCTCGTAAGCCACGACCGTTACTTTGTAAGCAAAACAGCCAACAAGATCTGGGAAATAGACAACTACGAGATAAAAGAATTTAACGGCGGCTATGATGAATGGATGGAATGGAAAGAACGCATGGCCGCTTCCGGAGTAGTGAATGCACCAAAACCGAAAGCAGCAGAAGTACAAAAAGCACAGGCCGTAATTAATGAGAAAGAAGAAAAGCATGCTGCAGTAGCTGAAGCTGTAGAAACAGCGCCTGCCGCCATCAATAAAGAATTAAAAAAAGAATTGCAGAAACAAAAAAATCGCTTTCAGCAATTGGAAGAACAAATAGCCAGGGTCAATAAAACAAAGATCGAGTTAGAAGCGCAATTGGCATTGCCCGAAATTTACAGCGACAGGACCAAATTTGTAGTAGCAGAAACTGCTTACAAAAATGCTAATCTCGAACTGGATATCCTTAACCAGGAATATGAAGTGGTGTTTGAGAAAATAATGGAACTGGAAGAAAAAGGCCCCTCTATCTCCCCATGAGAAAGCAAGGCCCCTCTATCTCCCCCACGGCGGAGGAAATGGAGAAGATCGAAATGTGCGATCGAAAAAATTATTGCTCTACTTATTCATAAAACATGATCGTGTGCTTTTCCTCCCCCACGGGGGAGATAGAGGGGGCCTTTCCTCCTTGGGAGTTAGAGGGGGCCAAAATATATCTCCGTAGCCCCATACCCATAGGCCGCAGTATATTGATTCACAAAAGAGCTAACCTCTTTCTTCAGTTTTAAGATATCATGTATTTCTTCCTTGAGTTTACCCTCTCCCACTCCATGAATAATGATCAGTTCCTTTAAATGATGCGCAACAGCAAGATCATAATATTTTTCAAAGGTCTTTAGCTGCAGCGTCAGTATTTCAAAATTGCTTAAGTGTTTCCAGCTATCCGTAAGCTTTTCAATATGCAGGTCAACAACACTCCTCGCCGGTTCTAAATTTTCTCTAACCTTCGATGCATCATATATCCTGAAGCCTGCATTACCCAGCTTGCTCAGGTCAACTTTTTCTTCTTCAACCTTATCAGGGTAATTTTCGAATAACAGGTAAGTGAAGGTAGCCTCATTCTTCAGTTGCAGTTCCTCTATCTTTTTAAAAAGCTGTTTGGCTTTTAATTTCAGCGATACTTCATAATACGGCGCCTTCTTTTTATCCGGTTCTTTCAATGCAAATTCAAAATCAAAACGCGGGCTGTCGCTCAGGTCCTCAAATTTTACATCATGCAGGTAAAAATCGCTTAAAGGTTCAATCGTATTCTTTAATTGAAAACTGCTTTCCCCGCCGATCATGCAATTGTAAGTAAAGGTGTAAGCCGTTTCTGTTTGATTAACAAGATGCAGTTTTAATTTCTCAACAATATCATCATCAAAAATATCCTTATCAAATACCGGTAAAAACGAAAGACCGATCCCCTCGCCCGTTTTTATTTTAGGCGATGTTTTTTCCTTACGCACCTGGTCAATAAAAACCTTTTTCTTTTGGATCGGCTGCGATTTCTTTTCGCTGAATAGTTTAAAGTAAGGAAAATCGATCTGGTCCATATAAGCCGGAAAGCGCACACCCTTTACTTCTATCATCACCATCTTTTCATTCATGATCTCTACTACCCTTCCCTCTTCATTTGTAAGCAGTACAATGATCTTATCTCCAATCTCGTATTTCATGATGCAAAAATACAAAAGGGATCTCAACCATTCGCGGCGGAGATCCCTTTATGATATATCCTTTTCAATACTTACTCCGTAAGCAGTCTTTTGCTTGCCGGGTTCAGTTTGCTGTTCTTGTTACTGTAAAAGAAATAAACGATTAACCCTATAGCCAGCCATACCAGGAAGCGCAGCCAGTTCGAGTGATTTTCCTGCGCCATTAAATAAAAACAACTGATGAGCCCCAATACCGGGATAAGCGAATAGTTTCTTACAAAAGTTAAAATAGTGAATATTACAGCAATGATAGCAAACAGCCATTGCGGAAAATTGCGCAGCATAGAGTCGCTACCCATGTAATATATCCGCTCTTCCGGCAACCCGGCCTTCCTGATCACAGGTCGGTAAACAGTAGTAAATGTTTTTGCCAGGTAAGTTTCTACATCACCGTTATATTTTGCATAACCAGTATCCAGGGCTGGCAGGTTTGCTCTAAGTGTAGCTATATTGGTTGAATCAAGCCTTGCAAAAAGATCTTCCTGTGCTACCAGTGTTTTATTGCTGAAGAATTCCTTCATACTGTCGTTATTATATTTATAGCCGATAAGTATAGCCAGGATAAACAATACCGGCATAATGAATTTGCCATTGATATAAGGCACCTTAAATTTAGATACCGGTTTATCTTTCTGTTTATCCAATACCAATATACCCCCACATACAAGGATGAAAGCAAATAAGGTTCCGATACTCGTTAAAGCCAGCACCACCGAAAGGTTGAGGAACAATGCAGGAACAGCCACAATTATCCCGGTAAGGATAGTAGAGAAAGATGGAGTTTTAAACTTAGGATGCAGCTTAGAGAAGATCTTCGGCAGCAAACCATCGCGGCTCATGCTCATCCAGATACGCGGTTGCCCCAGCTGGAATACCAGCAATACACTGGCAGTAGCGATGATGGCACTTACAGCCACGATACCCCCGATCCATGTTAACCCCCGCTGGTCAAAAACAAGCGCCAGCGGATCTCCGGCATTCAGTGAAGTGTACCTCACCATACCCGTAAGTACAAGTCCAAGTAATACATATAATATTGTACAGATAACAAGTGAATAGATCATCCCTCGTGGCAGGTCGCGTTGCGGATCCTTACATTCTTCTGCTGTGGTAGATATAGCGTCGAAACCTATATAGGCAAAGAATACCGCAGAAACGCCTTTAAGTATCCCCCCAATACCGTTTGGTGTAAATGGACTCCAGTTATCAGGATGAGCATAATAAGCACCTAAAACGATCACCAGGAATATCACGGCCAGTTTTATGATCACCATAATATTGCTGAGCGAACGGCTTTCTTTTATCCCTACAAAAACCACCGCGGTGATCAAAGCTACAATGCAGAATGCAGGAAGATCCATAATGATCCTTAATCCTCCCAAACTTGGCGCATGTAGCCATGCATCATGTTGCGAAAGAATAGCGGCATTGTCAGTATTGGCAGCCAGCGACTCCAGGGTATTACCTTTTGTGAGCAGGTCGGTCACCGTATCGTATCCCGCATGCGCTGTTACATAATCCATACTCAGCCAGTTGGCGATATGCATACCGGCTTTATCCATGAGATTGGTAAAATAATCGCTCCAGCTGATAGCCACAGCAATATTACCAATGGCATATTCCATCAAAAGATCCCAGCCTATTATCCAGGCAAATATTTCTCCGAAAGCCACATAAGAATAGGTATAAGCGCTGCCCGAAACAGGCACGGTGCTGGCAAACTGCGCATAGCACAATGCTGCAAACCCGCAGGCAATAGCGGTAAATATATAGAGATAGATTACCCCGGGGCCGCCATCATAACAGGCTTTTCCTATACTGCTGAAGATACCGGCGCCGATCACAGCTGCTACACCAAAAAAAGTAAGATCACGTACACCCAGTACTTTTTTTAACGACATATGCTCGCCATCGTGCATCCCCGATTCGGCGTCTTTTAAAATGGTTGCAATAGATTTCTTCCTGAACAGAGAAGTGGACATAGCAGCTAGATTTTGGTTTGAGGCTTTAAATTAAGGAAAAATCTTGGTTAAGATACTTCCTCAACTTGAACATTGAAAATTGGACATTGAATATTGAACATTTTCTTTCTAACTTTTTCACTGCAAAGACGCAGAGGCGTAAAGGGTCGGGCGCTTCCAGCAACCTGAACCATTCACTTCCACAAAAACTACCGTAGTCTATCACCCTTCCCCAACTTGAAAATTGAGCATTGAAAATTGAACATTGAACATTTTCTCTTCGCCTCTGCGGTAAACCCATAAAACCTCCGAAAATGACACCTTGTCTTACGGAAGAACCTTTCCAGCCTGCGGAAATCAATTTCTACCCTGCGGAAACTGATTTCCATCTTACGGAAACTAAATTCCAGCTTAGGGAAACCAATTTCCAGCCTGCGGAAGCTAATTTCTACCTTACGGAAACTAATTTCCAGCCTGCGGAAATGACATCTTGTCTTACGGAAGCTCAATTCCACCTTACGGAAATTAATTTCCAGCCTGCGGAAAGACAATTCCAGCTTACGGAAGCTGATTTCCAGCCTGCGGAAACCTCTTTTCCTGCGGAAGTAGAACCCCTGCGCCTACCCGCCTCTGCGGTTAACCCCTGCAATTGTTATCAACATACAATAAAGGATCAATAATGGATACAGGATAATTGTTATATTAGTATGCCGAAGCGCCCTGTAATAAGCTATTATGGATACACATGCTGACAAAACACAGCAGGAAAATAATAAAGCTGCTGCTAACAATTTGCCTGCACAGCAAAGCAGTACCGGTCTTGCTGTCAAGGCCCCGGCAATACTGGCACCGGGTGATAACGCTGCTACAGCACAATTACAAGAGGATATAAAAGAAAATCCTGTTCAAAGCAAATTTGTACCGGTACAAAAAAAAGCGAACGATACCGGTTTGCCGGATAACTTAAAATCAGGTGTCGAGGCACTGTCTGGTTTTAGCATGAATGATGTAAAAGTGCACTACAATTCTTCTCAACCCGCACAATTAAATGCACTGGCTTATGCGCAGGGAACAGATATACATATTGCACCAGGGCAGGAACAGCATTTACCCCACGAAGCATGGCATGTGGCACAGCAAAAACAAGGAAGGGTAAAAGCTACCATGCAGATGAAAGAAGGAGTACCGGTGAATGATGATACTGGATTAGAGCAGGAAGCCGATGTAATGGGTGCTAAAGCAATGCAGCTTTTTAGTGCGGATAACGGTACGGGGGAAACCAAAGCCTCGCTACCTGCACAACAGGTCATTCAGCATAAAGTGTTTCAATTGAAATCTCCTCTTGTAAGTACAAAACTGAATGTAGTTGGAGAAGAACATCCCGAATCGAATGCCCGCCGCCCGAAGGAAAGAGCGTATTCATTAAAATATTCGGGCTCGGCCGATTATTGGACAGAAGCTGAGTTCAGGACACGTGCATTTGGATTGGGAGATATTTTAGATGATACCCGTCCCCGTGCCGATCCTTTTAAAGACAGGTTTGAGCACGTGTTGATAAAAGCACAATCTACCAACGCATGGCATTACAATACAGACACAGCTCCTCAAAATTTTATCGATTATGTACGTAACCATCCGGGTAAATTACATGCAAGCTTATCAGAAGGGCCCTATCGTTTTGCGAGTGATATGAGCATAATGATCGGTAATCTTGAAGCCGGTACCGATGGTTTTGATATGTCGGAGGAAGAAAAGAATACCCATATCGGTTTAAAGGCAGAAGTAACGGCTTTTTACCAGCAGATCGGCATCTGTTTAAACAGGTTATCCAATCTACCGTTGCAGGTAGATGCAAACGTAGCTGCGCTGGACAAGATGTGGGGCAATTTAAAGGCGCTGATACTAAAATTTGGTGATTTGAGATCAGATAGTGAAGTACGCATATCCCGTTCTGATGCCATGCATACGGCAGCAGAGAACCGTAATGCAGTAAAAGGTGTATGGAAGATCGGTGAGGCACACCGGAACGATATGAAAAATAAAGGCGGTTCTTATAACCTGGTATCTCGTGAACAATTCAATGATGGCTTATTTGAAGAAGATCAGTTGGAAAGGAAACGGCTGGCTCATGCACAGGGTTCTATAAATGCAACTGATGAAGGAAACAGGATGATAGGCAATGATGATTTGTAAAACCCCCTCCGTCCCCTAAAGGCGCACCTGCGAAAATTATGTTTTGATATTGCCGATAAGTTGCTAAAAACGTTTTACCGACTTACCGGCATATGAAACAAAATTATTCCTCTGTACTCAACCCTGCTTTTAAATATTCCCTGTTCATCCTGGCGATGTTGGCAACAGAAATTCCTTTAGGGCATTCTGCTTCGCAGGCGTAAGTATTGCTGCAGTTGCCAAAGCCTTCTTTGTCCATCTGCGCCACCATATTCAGTACACGTGATTCTCTTTCGGGCTGGCCCTGCGGCAATAACGCCAGTTGAGAAACCTTGGCACTTACAAATAACATAGCACTGCTGTTCTTGCAGGTAGCTACACAAGCCCCGCAACCGATACAGGCTGCTGCCATGAATGCTTCGTCGGCATCTTTTTTATCAATAGGCAATGCATTGGCATCAACGGCATTACCGGTATTTACTGAGATATAACCTCCGGCCTGTATAATACGGTCGAAGGCTGTACGATCTACCACCAAATCCTTTATTACAGGAAAAGCTTTACTGCGCCAGGGTTCTACCACAATGGTATCACCATCCTGGAAGGCCCGCATGTGCAGCTGGCAGGTGGTGTTTTGCTGCCATGGCCCGTGTGCCTTGCCATTGATGTACATACTGCACATGCCGCAAATACCTTCACGGCAATCGTGATCGAAAGCGATAGGCTCTTTGCCTTCATGTATCAATTGCTCATTCAACACATCAAACATTTCAAGAAACGACATTTCTGATGATATGTCTTTTACCTGGTAGGTTTCAAAACCACCTTTGTCCTTGCTGTTCTTTTGTTTCCACACTTTAAGTGTGAGGTTCATGCTGTAATGTTCCATGCTACTTAATTGTTTTATGGTTTAATGGTTAAATTGTTTTTTACAATTTATATTAAACCTTTAATTTTTGATTTGTATATAGGATCAATGAATTAATTGCTTTCGGCAATTTTTGCAACTCATTGAAAATATATCGGTACTCTTCTTCACTTACCAGTTTCCTTACTTTTGCTTTTTGATTCCAATCCAGTGTTTCAGACATCGATCCTTGACTGTATCTGTAAAACTTTATTGTATCTTTCTTATTATATCTCCCAAAGCCTTCTGCAATGTTTGCTGATATTGAATCGGCTGCATTAACAAATTGTCCTCCTACTGTCTTCTTTCCCAGAACATCCCATTTAATTACAATATCCCATATATAATTACTCAAATGAAATGCTATTCTGTAACTCTCAATATCGCTTAATTTCAAATACTTCTTTTGTTCCAATCTAAAAATCAATTTATCCATTCAGCAATAAAACCATTAAGCCATTTAACTATTAAATCCTCTTATAATTACTGTACTCAAACGGCTTCCATCCAAAATTCTTTTCTATAAAATATAGTATCCTGTGCTTAAAATTCTTAAAGTTCTTTTTGTTTACGTCTATATCTACGGGCCAGTCTTCTTTGCTTACCAGGTCCTTCATCACTGCCGGGTGTGTGCCTTTGTACAGGCTTACCGAATCAATGGTTGAATAATCGTATTGCTCTTTATCCCGCGGTTTACTCTCCTGCCCTTCTGCCCAGTATTTACTTGCGCCAACCCATTTGGTAAACATCGTAAGCGGATTCTTTACCCAGCCATAATGATAGATATAAGCATCGATCAGTTTTACATTCAGCTTCCGGTTATTACTCCACCTAAAACCCTGTGCATCTTTATAACTCCTGATGTTTTTATCATTGCGGATGATGCGGATCTCTTTGCTGTACCATTTTCTGCCGTCGCCAATGTATTTATAGCTGCCGTAAAAATGGTGGTAGTGAAATAATAATCCTTCTACCCTTTTATCAGCAACATATTTTTCCATGGCCGCTGTAATAGTGTTATGATACTGCTCATGCACCACTTCATCTGCCTGTATGTAAAAGAGCCAATCGCTGTCGGGTGTTGTTGCATCCAGCGCTTTATTTGTTTCTACTGCCAATACCTGGCCCCCCGATCGTAAGCTGTCATCCCAAACAGAATGAATGATCTTTATCTTATCCGACTTTATTGTTGCGATCAATGCATTGGTATCATCTTCTGAATCACCTAAGCAAATGATCATTTCATCTACTACCGGCAGTATCGATGTTATGGATTCTACCATCGGGTAACCATACTTTACAGCGTTCTTTACAAAGGTGAATCCTGAAACTTTCATAACCCCTGTCCCCTAAAGGGGGACTTAAATTTTAAGTTTATAATTTTTCTCAACCGCCTTTCATTTAAACACATCAAACTTAGTATTCTCTTTAAATTATACTTACCCTCCAAAAGTCCCCTTTAGGGGATTTAGGGGCTACTTATAACTCCGTTGTGTCGGTTTCACAATTTCAAATGTCAATGGCTCTTTATTCAGCTCCCAATCGCTTTCACCATTATATTTCCAGGCTGCTACAAAGCTGAAGTTGGCATCATCACGTTTTGCTTCACCATCTTCTGTCTGCGATTCTTCACGGAAATGGCCGCCGCAACTTTCTTTCCGCATCAGAGCATCTTTACACATCAGTTCTCCCAGTTCAATGAAATCAGCTACCCTGCCGGCTTTATCCAGTTCGGGGTTCATTTCATTAATATCGCCGGGTATTTTTACATCGCTCCAGAATTCTTTTTTCAATTGCTGAATTTCAACAATTGCTTCCTGTAATCCCTTTTCGTTGCGTGCCATGCCGCATTTGTCCCACATGATCTTACCAAGGCGCTTGTGAAAGCTTTCTACGCTTTGTTTGCCTTTTATGTTCATCAGCTTATTGATCCTGTCGCTTACCGCTTTTTCTGTTTCTTCAAATGCAGGATGTGAAGTTGGTATAGCTTTGGTAGCAATTTCATCTGCCAAATAATTACCTACTGTATAAGGGATCACAAAATAACCATCTGCAAGGCCCTGCATCAATGCGCTGGCGCCTAAGCGGTTGGCTCCGTGATCGCTGAAGTTGGCTTCGCCTAAAGCATATAAACCTGGCACTGTAGTTTGCAGTTCATAATCTACCCATAAGCCGCCCATGGTATAATGCACCGCAGGATAGATCCGCATGGGCATTTCATAAGGGTTCTCGCCGGTTATCTTTTCGTACATTTCAAACAGGTTCCCGTATTTCTCTTTCACTACTTCTTTACCCATTTTAATGATGGCATCTTCACCTGCATTTTCATCGCCGTGCTTACCGGCTTCTATTTTACCATAGCGTTTAATCGCATCGGCAAAATCCAGGTACACAGCCATTTTGGTAGTACCTACACCAAATCCTTCGTCGCATCTTTCTTTTGCTGCTCTTGATGCTACGTCACGTGGCACAAGGTTACCAAATGCCGGGTACCTTCTTTCCAAATAATAATCTCTTTCTTCCTCCGGTATATCAACCGCTTTGCGGGTATCGTTCTTTGTTTTTGGAACCCATATCCTTCCGTCATTACGCAATGACTCACTCATCAGCGTTAATTTACTCTGGTGATCGCCGCTAACGGGAATACAAGTAGGGTGTATCTGTGTAAAACAAGGGTTGCCAAAATAGGCGCCTTTTTTATGTGCCTTCCATGCAGCGGTAACATTACTGCCCATTGCATTGGTACTTAAATAAAACACGTTGCCATAACCGCCGCTGCATAACAATACAGCATGGCCGAAATGCCTTTCCAGTTTTCCGTCTATCAGGTCTCTTGCTATGATGCCTCTTGCTTTTCCGTCTATCATCACTACGTCCAGCATTTCATGACGGTTATACATTTTTACATTACCCAAAGCTACCTGGCGTTCCAATGCACTGTAAGCGCCCAATAATAATTGCTGGCCGGTTTGCCCGGCTGCATAAAAGGTACGCTGTACCTGTGTACCTCCAAAACTCCTGTTGCTTAATAAACCACCGTACTCTCTTGCAAAAGGTACACCCTGTGCCACGCATTGATCAATGATCGCTGCGCTTACTTCTGCCAGCCGGTGTACATTACCTTCTCTTGCACGGTAATCACCGCCTTTTACTGTATCATAAAACAAACGGAAAACGCTGTCGCCATCATTTTGGTAATTCTTTGCTGCATTGATGCCGCCCTGCGCCGCAATACTATGTGCACGGCGCGGACTATCCTGGAAACAGAATGCTTTTACTTTATAGCCTAATTCGCCTAACGATGCAGCTGCGGATGCGCCGGCCAAACCGGTTCCTATTACAATCACTTCCAGCTTGCGTTTATTGGCAGGGTTAACGAGCTTTACATGGCCCTTATAATCTGTCCATTTCTCATTCATGGCACCTGCAGGAATCTTTGAATCAAACGACATAGAATGCTATTTACGATTTATGATTTCGGATTTACGATTTCTTTATGATTGAAAATTATTCACTTTATTTAATACTGTCTGCTATCCCGTTGCGTGTTGTTTTTTGTAATGGCTTTATCTCTTTATTCAACATCGTTGTGAACTTGTACTTTTTCAACAACATTGAGCTTTGCTTATATTATTATTCTGTCGTCCCTATGGGACTTAAACAAGCTTGACCTTTATTTTCTACCAACCTATCGCTCCTACGGAGCTAAAACATTTTTCATCTTCGCATTGGTCTTCTCCATTGTTCCCCTTTAGGGGCGGAGGGGCTCGGGCTTTACTCCACCCACTTCAAATATATCGCCAGCGGCATTGCGGCAAACAACAAACAAATGATTATTGAATATGCCCAGCCCAGGCCTTTTATTATTGGTGTATATCTTTTGTGATTGATACCAAATGTTTGAAAGGCGCTTTGAAAGCCGTGTATCAAATGCCAGCACAATGCAAATACACCCAATACATATATAATTACCACCCACAGGTTTTGAAATACTACCAGCATTTCTGCATACAGGTTATGCACTTCCTGGCCATTATAATCGTTCAGGGTTGTTTCTTCGAGTGGTTTAATGCTTGCCATACCGCCGAAACGTGATGGTGTCCAAAAATGATAGAGGTGTAATATCAGAAACAGTAATATCAATGTACCTAACAAGCCCATGCTCCTGCTGTACCATTTGCTGTTACTGTTAGCATCGTTCATGGCATATTTAACCGGCCTTGCTTTATTGTTTTGTGCCCACAGCATCAATCCCTGGATAATGTGCAGCAAAAGGAAAACAAACAATCCTATCTCCATCGTTCGTACGATAAGGTTACTGCCCATAAAGTGACCCCAATGGTTAAAGGTTTGCCCGCCGTCATTAAAGAAGATCATGGCATTAATACCGCAATGCACTATTAAAAAGGAGATGAGAAAAAGGCCTGTAAGCCCCATAGTGAACTTTTTGCCGATCGAAGAAGTAAAAAACTGTTTCCAGGTCATATGCAGGAATTGTTAGTTAAAATGTGGTTATGCAAAAATACGTTAGTAAGCTCAAAATATGGCCTTTATTCTTTTTTATTGCTGCCATTTTTTTATGCTAATCTGCGCAGCATTAAATTGTCTATCTGCTGAAAAACCACATCCGGTTTTAAAGTGCGCCATTGGGGAAATTCCATCAATTCAATATAATTGGTAAGCCGTGCTCTTTTAAAATCATACTGGCTTTGTTCGGGCATGTTCAATATCACTACCCAGCCGCCGTCATCCTGCAATTGCTCCCGCCATTCTTCATAATAGTCAGCATCGCTGCTGTGAAAGTTCAATACATTTTCTGCAATGATGATGAACTTTGTAATGCCCTGCCGGTACATATCATCTGTAACATCTCTGCGCAATGTCATGATATCATTTTCTATTGCATCGTTCCATTCGCCCAGCAATTCTATGATGGCATAATGCTGTTCATAATCTATAAATAACAATTTCATGTATAATGTACGGCTGCCGAAATCGTCCCACTGCGGATGTATATAATAATTATAAACGGTGTGAGAAAATTCAAATTCACTATAGGTTCTTCCATAAAATGGCGAACGCTCATCTTCTTCTGCTGTGTACAGGTGGCGCCAGTTATAATATGGTTCGATATTCTGCATGAATCGAGGTAAAAAAGTATGCCTGCAAATTTCAGGTAATTAATTTAATAAAGGCAATGATCGTACCGGTTAAATTATTTACCAGGGTTAAGAGAACAAAGAGGGAAAGGAGAAAATGCATATTTTTTATTATCAATTCTCTTCATTCCCTATTTCTTATTCTTATCACATCATCATACTCTTCTCTTTTATCCTCTTTTTCTCTTTGTTCTCTTAGCATAAAAAAAGAAAGCTGCCTTTTGGCAGCCTTCCATAAATGATGATGTTTACTTTTTCTTTTTGTTCACTGCTTTCTTCGCTTTCTTTACCACTTTCTTGGTCGCTTTTTTAGCAGGTGCAGCTTTTTTAACAGCTTTCTTCGCCGCCTTTTTTACAGGAGCAGCTTTCTTTTTCGCTTTCCCGATCGCTTTTTTCACTTCCTTCTTTGCTGTTTTACCAGCTTTCTTTACAGCAGCTTTGGCTTTCTTTGGCACTGCTGCAGCAGGTGCTGTCATGTCGTGGATAGAAGATTTTACATTATCAATTGCATCTGATGTCAGATGAACAAGTTGATCTTTTTTTACAGCGATGTTGCCGGCAATAGTGCCAATGGTTTCACCGATCTTCCTGAATGTGGATTTTTGTTTGCTTGCTTTTTTAGTAGCCATAATGTGTTAGTATTTATTTTTATACTAATATACGAAGTAAAAAAAACAATATGGTGTTTACTGTTTTCATAAATAAAAAAAGGGCTGTCTTTTTACAGACAGCCCCGTACTTATAACCATAATATTTTTATTGAACAATGATCTTTTCAGAAAGGATCACTTGTTTTGCAGCATCAGTAACTTTTACGAAGTACATTCCTTTACCCAGCACATTGGTGATCTTCACTGTTTCTACCTGTGATTTAAATGCAACATTAACTGCCCTGTTCAAAATTACTTTGCCGGAAAGATCAGTTACAACCAGGTTGTAGCTGCCTGCTTTTTGCCCATCTATCAGCACTTTAAATTCGTTGCCGGTAACAGGATTAGGATAAACCTTTGAATCGGTATTCACGATATCGCTGGTTATCGGCGGCGTTGGAATAGTGAACTTATTTTTTGCATCTGCTTCTTTTTGATACAACAGGTTGCCATTGGCAAGATCTGAAGCATTGTATTTATCAGATCCTTCCATCTTTACTGCGGCAAGATCTTTTAAATTGAATTTGTAAAAACTTTCGTACATGTTAGCGCTGCTTACAATGATGTTGCCATCATCGCTTACTGCTGCTCCATTTGTAGTATAGTTGACAGGCAGGTTGCTTATTACACCAAGATGTGTAGCTATCCTTGTTTCAACATTTATTTCAAATACATGATGCGCCGCAGTGATGATATATAATTTACCATACGCATCAGCGATCATATCGCCTCCCCAGCTGGTACATTTATTATGAACAGAAACACCGGCATTGCTTTCTGCATCAATGATATTTCCAAGATCAGTGATCACTGTTTTTTTACCGGTAGTAAAACGTATCAAATGGTTGGCATCGTTGGAAACAGCATAACCGTTTCCGTCAGCGCCTATATCCATACGGGTTAGCTGACTTGCTTCATCATTAAGATTAAGTCCTTTCAGTGCATCGTTTGATACACTGTAAAATTGAGTAGCATCGCCTTTTGCGGAAAGATCGATCCAGCGCAGATCGGCAACCCTCATTGGGGCAAAGAATAATTTGTTGTGCTTTTTATCATAGGCTGCAGCGGCTACCATTGTTTCTGTAGGAAATTTGGCAGCTGGTGTTACACCTTTTGCAGCTTCCGGATAATTCATCTGCCATTTAGTAGCAGCAACGGCATCCAGCACAGTGCCGGTTGTTTTCCCGCTGTTAAGATCTACCTGGCGGATGTTCCTCCAGTTAAAACTTCCATTGATATCGCCGGTTATGGCAAATGTTTTGCCTGCATCCTGTGCAGCGGAAGCGAGACTTAAAGCAATAAATGAAGTGGAGAGTAAAAGTTTGAAATTCATAAGTGTAGTATTTTAGTTTACATTAGCTATATCAGATACGAAAATTACTGTAATTGCATAAAATTTCCAATTAATATTTTATAAAAGCCGGCTTTCTATAGCTTTTTTAACACTTCCGGTTTTTAAGAGTAAAGCTTTGGCTGCTTCATAATCGTCTGAACTGATCTTTTCCATCAGCATTTTTACGCCACGGTCAATAAGCTTGTCATTGGTCAGCTGCATATTAACCATTTTGTTATCCTCTACCCTGCCTAATTGTATCATTACTGAAGTAGAGATCATATTAAGTACCAGTTTTTGTGCGGTACCGCTTTTCATGCGGGTGCTGCCGGTCACGAATTCAGGACCAACCACCACTTCTATAGGATGATCTGCCGCCTGGCTTAAAGGCGCATTGGCATTACAACAGATGCTTCCGGTAATGATACCTTTCTCCCGGCATTTTTCCAGTGCAGCGATCACGTACGGCGTTGTACCGCTGGCTGCAATACCTATCACTACATCTTTATCATTGGCATGGTGCGCTTCAAGATCTTTCCATCCCTGTTCCGTATCGTCTTCAGCAAATTCAACCGCTTCAGTAATGGCTTTTGAACCGCCGGCAATGATGCCTATCACCAGGTTATAGGGTACCCCATAAGTAGGCGGGCACTCGCTTGCATCTACAATGCCCAGCCTGCCGCTGGTACCGGCACCTATATAAAATAAACGGCCGCCCATCAGCATCTTATCGGTAATGGCGTGTACAAGTTGTTCTATTTGAGGAATTACTTTTTCTATTGCACCCGGCACTATCTTATCCTCCGCATTTATATTTACGAGCAGTTCGTGAATAGACATTTTTTCGAGGTGCCTGTAGTGAGATTCGGATTCGGTTGTTCGTTCAAAAGCCATATATCATCTGTTGTTAACTATGAAATTTTATCAGCCCGTCCATTGGTTTTTTTATCACTTTACCTAACTGAAGTTCATATACACTGCACATTTCTTTCAGCACATCTTTAAATCCATAGGCAATGCTGCCTACAAAATTAACCGGCAATGTCCAGCTTTCCCTGTATTTATAAATATGATGAAAGAAGAAATCATTGAACCCGTCTTCGATGATGTTTTCGATCATGTAATGACCACGGTTCTCTGCTAAAAAAACAGCATAAGATGCAAGGTAGCGGTTGGGTAAAGGCTTTTTATAAACGGCATCCAGTATCTCAATAGTATTGGTATTGAATTTTGCATTGAAACGATCCATCAGGTCGGCATCAAATGTATTGTATAAAAAATACTGAATTACTTTTTTGCCGAGATAAGCGCCGCTGCCTTCATCGCCCAGCACATAACCCAGGCCAGGACTGTTCTTCACGATCTTCTTACCATTATAATAACAGGAGTTGGAACCAGTTCCCAATATACACGCTACTCCTTTATCGTTGCCGCATAACGCTTTTGCCGCTCCCATCAGGTCATGATCAACTGCAACCGCTGCATCGGGAAAAGCACGCTGAATAGCTTTCTTTACCAGCTTAACGTTTTCAGGGCTGCTGCAGCCGGTGCCATAAAAATAAATTTCTTCCGGCTCCGCATTTTTCATTTTTGTTTTCAATTCATGTTCTATAATATATTCTATTTGTTCCGATGAAAGAAAATACGGACTCAATCCTTGTGTTAAAAAGAGCTTTTTCTTTTTGCCATCCAGTAAGCACCATTCCGCTTTGGTTGAGCCGCTATCTGCTATTAATTTTATTGCCATTACTTTCTCTTTGGTTACAGTTTGTAAGTTAATGCTTTTTTATAAGTCCATGGCCGATGGACCATAGACCATGGACGGGTCTTTCGGATGATAAATAAAGATGGAATTGAAAAGTTATGCTATGGACAATGGACCATCGACCATGGACCATAGCCGAGACTTTGGGGTGATAGATAAAGACTGAATTGAAAAACTGCGCTATGGACCATCGACCATCGTCCATTGACCATACCCATGGACTACTGACCAATAAATCTTTTAACTTCGCCGCATGAATAAACGGAAAATACAGGTTTGGCTGCCTCTTCTCTTTAGTATTACCATGATCATAGGAATGTTTATGGGTTATAAGATGAGGGATGCAATGCCTAATAAGAACTTCTTTTACACCGAAAAAAAGAAACCGGTACAGGAAATAATGGACCTGATACAAAACAGGTATGTAGATGAGGTGAGTATGGATTCGCTGGCTGATACTGCGATACAGGCCATACTTTCCAAACTTGATCCGCACACTTTATATATACCGGCCGAAGAATTACAGGAAGTTAATGATGACCTGGCGGGAAAATTTTATGGCATTGGCGTTGAATTCAGCATACTCGACGATACGATCAATGTAACCAGTGTGCTAAAGGATGGCCCTGGGGATAAAGCCGGTGTGCAGATCGGCGACCAGTTCATTAAGATTGGCGACAGCATAGCAACAGGCAAAAAAATTGATGGCGATAAAGTAAAGAAATTGTTACGTGGCGATCGCTCTACCAAAATAACGGTTACTGTTTTGCACAGTGGCAAACAGCGGCAGTTGACCATTACAAGAGATGCAATACCTGTTTCCAGTGTTGATGCCAGCTATATGATCGATAACAGCATTGGTTATATACGGCTGAATAAATTCTCTTCGCAAACTTACCGCGAATTCATGGAAGCGTTGATGGCATTGAAAAAGAGTGGGCTTCAAAAATTAATACTCGACCTGCGTGGCAATGGCGGCGGTGTATTGGAAGAAGCTGTTGAAATTGCCGATGAATTTTTAGAAGGCGATAAACTGATCACTTATACGGAAGGGAAACACGTTGATAAAAAAGAATACCGTTGCCGCAGGGAAGGACAATTTGAAAAAGGTGCATTGGTGGTTTTGGCAGATGAAGGTACAGCCAGCGCCAGCGAAATATTAATGGGCGCTTTGCAGGATTGGGACAGGGCCACCATCATCGGCAGAAGAACATTCGGCAAGGGACTGGTGCAGGAACAGTTTGACCTGAGTGATAACAGCGCTTTACGGCTTGTTGTAGCCCGCTATTTTACACCTATCGGCAGAAGCATACAGCGCAGTTACAGCAACGGTAATAAAGCCTATTACGAAGAAATAGTGAACCGCTATCATGATGGCGAAACGCAATCTGCCGATTCGATAAAGAATGATAAGAACAAGATCTACAAAACAAAAGGCGGCAAAACGGTGTATGGCGGCGGTGGCATCACCCCTGATTATTTTGTAGCAATAGATACTGCGGGTTTTAGCATTAATACTGCAAAGCTATTTGCAAGAAACACGATCAATACATTTGCTTATCGTTTTTACCTGCAGCATGAAGCGCAGATAAAAGCCTATAAAAACAGCGATGATTTTGTGAAGCATTTTTCTTTTACAGAAGATAACTGGCAACAGTTTGTAACCGCAGCTGCAAAAGATTCTGTTTCGCTGGCCATTACATCTCCTAAAGAAAAAGAAGAACTGCAGATCCGTATCAGGGCTGCCATTGCACACCATATCTGGCGTAATGAAGGTTTTTTTGAAATATTGAATACGGATGACCAGGCCGTGAAGAAAGCATTGGAAGTGTTGGCGGGTAGTAGCAAGTAGTAAGTATTTAGTAGCAAGTAATAACCAATAACTATTAACTAATAACAAATCACCAGTAACGAATACAAACGAAAAAGCCTCCGGATGGAGGCTTTTTTTTGGTCGTTTACAACGGCTGGAACTAACCTTACTTATTTCCTTCCTTTGCTTACGGCACAGAGGTTACAGGGTGAGTTTTTCAAGGATAAGAATTTAGTTTTTATTGGATATCGGATTTTAACTGCTGTAAAGATCATCTTTATAAAAAGAAAAAAAGGTAGTACCGGCTTGCCTTCTATTGTAGAATGAACACTACATTGTTTTTCACCGCAAAGGCGCAGAGACGCAGAGTTTCGCTAAGAAATATTTCACAGAGCTACACAGAGAGCCACAAAGATTCACAGAGAATTTCTTGATGTTTAGTCGTGTCTTTGTGTATTGGTGGTAAAACCTTTGCAATGAAATAAATCGTAATTCGCAATTCGTAAATCATAATTCATCAATCAGTTATTACCTTTGCCGCAAATAACGATCAAACCATGTGGCTCAACAGTATTTTAGAAACCATTGGCAACACGCCGCTTATCCAATTACATAAGATCACTAAAAATCTTCCCTGCACGGTACTGGCAAAAGTGGAATATTTTAACCCCGGCAACAGCATTAAAGACCGTATGGCGCTTAAAATGCTGGAAGTAGCCGAGCAGGAAGGCAAGATAAAACCTGGCGGCACCATTATAGAAGGCACCAGTGGCAATACCGGCATGGGCCTGGCTTTGGCGGCCTGTGTAAAAGGGTACAAATGCATTTTCACTACTACCGATAAACAATCGAAAGAGAAGGCTGATATTTTAAAAGCTGTAGGCGCAGAAGTGATCGTGTGCCCTACCAATGTAGAGCCCGAAGATCCGAGAAGTTATTATTCTGTATCAAAGCGCCTGGCTACAGAAGTACCGAACAGCTGGTACGTTAATCAATACGATAACCTTGCCAATCGTCTTGCTCATTATGAACAAACCGGCCCTGAAATTTGGGAGCAGACGGAAGGCAAAGTAACACACCTTGTTGTGGCAACCGGAACAGGCGGCACTATCATAGGCACGGGTAAATATTTAAAAGAAAAAAATCCCAACATAAAAGTATGGGCCATTGACAGTTATGGCTCTTTGCTGAAAAAATACTTTGAGACCGGTGAACTGGATCAAAAGGAAGTGTACCCTTATATCAGTGAAGGCTTTGGTGAAGATTTTGTGCCGCAGAATTATGATATGCAATACATTGACCGTTTTGAAAAGGTAACGGATAAGGATGGGGCCATTATGGCGAGGCGCATTGCAAAAGAAGAAGGCATGTTCTGCGGATACAGTGCCGGCAGCTGTTTGCAGGGATTGATGCAGTTGAAGGACAGTTTGAAAAAAGATGATGTAGTGGTTTGTATCTTTCACGATCACGGCAGCCGCTATGTAGGTAAAGTGTACAACGATCAGTGGATGATGGAAAGGGGCTTTTTAGAAGTAAAGACATTTAAAGATCTTATCAGCGGAAGGGGCTCTCAAAAGTTGATCACCATTGCTCCTTCAAATACCGTTATGGAGGCTATTGACCTGATGAAGAAATATGATATTGAAAATATACCTGTGATGGATAATGGCAATAACGTTGGGGCCATATCTGAAAGCGGTTTATTCAATAAGATCCTGAACAATGCTGAAATAAAGACCCAGCAGGTATCGGCAGTTATGGAAAAAGCCTATCCTGAAGTGGCTTTTGACACCCCGGTAGAGCGCCTGAGTTCCTTTATTACTAAAGAAAACGGGGCCGTGCTCAGTAAAGATGAAAGCGGATCTTTCCACATTGTAACCAAATACGACATCATCCAAAGCCTGGCTAAATAGCCCCTAAAGTTATTTTACGATGGCTTGTAACTCAATACAGTGCTGCATTTTAACGATGCGGCACTTTTTATTGATAAAGCCATGCGTAATATACCTATAGTAGTTTTACGATAGCGATAAACGTATATGTCTCATTTTAATATATGAATAACTACGAGGTTGACGGTATTTACTGTACCTGCAAAAAAGAGAAATAACGCTCTTGTTAAAGGACTTTAACTGTCGCATCTTTGTGTCAGAAGTTGATTGATAGTCGTTTTAAAATATCAATCGTTATCCAAGATCCAGATTAACCAACGAGTTAGAAACCAATATCACTGAAAAAACCAACTGACAATCCAATATCAGTCAACTTCTTTTCAATTTTCGTTTTAAAATCTAATATTTAGATGGAGAACCGATAGAATTAGAATCCTTGAAAAAACCAACAAAACCCAATTCCTGGCCTATGCTGTAAAAGGCGATGATGGCTGAAAGATCAAAAAACCAATGTCCCGGCTTATGCTTCCAACAAAGCGATGATAGCCAAAAACCGTAACACACTGAAACCAGGATTAAATCATTTTACACCTTCTTCCCAAAAACAAGAAGGGTGCCTCGGAAGAAAACAGACCGAATCCTGAAAAACCGACTAGTGCTTTGGTTGGTTCTAAAAAATTGACTTCCATGCTAACCACATGGAAGTTTTTGCATTGAGGCATATCCTGTTGCTTAATTTTGCGGCATGCTACTCTCCTCGCCTCACGATCTTTCCAATCCTCCGCAGCGTATCGTATCGCTGGTACCATCACAAACAGAGTTGTTATACGATCTTGGTTTGGAAAAAGAAACTGTTGGCATCACCAAATTTTGTGTGCATCCCGAAACATGGTTCAGAACGAAAACAAGAGTTGGCGGCACTAAAACCATTAAGAAGGATATTATTGATCAGTTGCAACCTGATCTTATCATTGCCAATAAAGAAGAAAATGTAAAAGAACAGGTGGAAGAACTGGCTAAAGAATATCCTGTTTGGGTAACAGATGTAAATGATTTGGAGAGTGCATTGCACATGATCGGCGATATAGGTGCACTTACCAACAAAAGCACTCAAGCTCAACAAATGGTTGCTGCAATAAAACGACAATTCTCTGAACTGGCACGCTCCCAACCGAAAACCAAAAACACCAAACTGAAAATTGCTTACCTCATCTGGCGTAAACCGTACATGAGCGTTGGCGGCGATACTTTTATCAATGATATGCTGCAACGGTGTGGATTAACCAACATCTTCCTTAATAAAACAAGATACCCTGAAATAACTGTTGATGCCTTAAAAGAAGCCGGATGCGAATTGGTGCTGCTTTCTTCGGAGCCCTACCCTTTTAAGCAACAGCATATTGATGAGCTGCAGGCGCAATTACCCGGTTGTAAGATCATGCTGGTGGATGGTGAACTGTTCAGCTGGTATGGAAGCAGGCTGTTGAAGGCGCCTGCATATTTTGAACAACTGCTGCAGGGGCTTATGTAAAGGGATCGTGAATTGCATCGGGTGGATGGGGTAAATTGTTTAATGGCTTAATGATTTAATTGTTTTGTGCGGTTGATGAGAATGTGTTTGCATGTCAGTAGAATTGATTTGCATAAGAGTAGAATTAAGTTGCATGTCAGTAAAATTGATTTGCATAAGGGTAAAATTGGTTTGCATGTCAGTAGAACCAATTTTCATGACAGGAGAATGAACTTGCATGTCAGTAAAATCGATTTGCATGAGGGTAAAATTAGTTTGCATGTCAGTAGAACCAATTTTCATGACAGGAGAATGAACTTGCATGTCAGTAAAATTGATTTGCATGAGGGTAGAATGAATTTTCATGACACATAAATCCATTTTCATGACAGACAGACGGGCTTTCGTCCTCGGTTTCTTTGTTTTGCTTTTTGGCAGCTGTGTCTTGTTTAGCGCCTGTTCGAACAGCAGGTATAATGAGGCGGGTGTAAAAGCTGCGATGCAGCAATATGACCGGCTGATCTTAAAGTTAGATGCTGATTCTATTGCCTTATTATATACACCCGATGGAAATTTAGGGGGCATCGCTATTGGCAGGGATTCTATCCGGCGCTTTTTGTCTTCGTTCAAAAATATAAAAGTGTTATCGCAGTCTTCTACTACTTCTTCTATCCAGATCATTAAAGATACTGCTGTACAAAAAGGCAATTACACTCAATCTGACCTTGTGGGTAAAGATACCATGCATGTAAAGGGCGAGTATATTGCTACCTGGCAATGGATGGGTAAAAATGGATGGCATATTAAGAAGATGGCGACGAAGAGTTATTAGTTATTGACCGGGGATCGGTTAATGGGTAAGTGAGTCAGTCCTGTATCTTCTTTTTAAAACAATGAGCCTGAACTTGACGCCATCGTAAACAAGGCCCGTTAATAATACTGCAGCGGCAAAGAGCAATACATAAAGGCTTAGGCCTGAATAAAAGATACCGCCTGCTATCCCTCCGATAAAAAAGAATGTAATGATGGTAAGCCGGAGCTTTATAGAAGAAACAAGTTTTTCTTTTTGCTCTTTTTCTTTATAAAAGAACAATTGCGACAGTTCGATTCCCAGGTCGGTAAAAAGCCCGGTTAAATGCGTTGTTCTCACACTTGCGCTTGAAATGGTGGTTACGAGTGAATTCTGTAATCCCATAGCAAAGAGTAAACTAAAGGCGATAATGTCGGGGCTTTTGCTGACTATAGTATGTCCCCAAAAACCGATGACCAGTAAGATCAGGCATTCGATGGAAGCAGGAACAATGTACATATATTGTTCGCTTTTCCGCGAAGTAAGTTCGATAAGCAGGTTGGAAAAAAATGAACCCAGGAAAAAGAAGAATATATAGAGGAAGTAAACGAATCCCTGCCAGAAATTAAGTTTAAAAATCTCGTCTACAAAAAAAGCAAAATGGCCTGTTACATTAGTAGTAAGCCGCTGTACTGCTAAAAAACCTGCTACATTTACGATACCTGCTACAAAAGATAATAAGGAGGCCAGTTTGAGGTTGTGGCTTAAGGTTCGTGTTTTACCCTGGTGTCGGAACATTCAAGTCGCATTTTGTTTTCCGGGTTTACTCTTTGAGTTTCCCGTTTACATAATCATCCAGTTTGTTATTTTCTGCCAGTTGTATCACCCTGTCCATTTCCCTTGAGCCTGTTATCTGTATATCTTTTTTATAAACATTCATCATAGCAATGATACCGGCTTTAGCAGCGCTGAAGGTAGTTGCAGTGGACCTGTGTTCTAAATATTCTTTTGCATAGCTGGCCAGGTACACGGCTTGCAGGGATGGATTTTCTTTGTATAAATTATTGAGCTGATAAGTTAGCGGGATAGTAATGGCGGGGTTGCCTTTTACCCATTGCAGTACAAACTGATTGGCTTCTGCACGTTTTGCTTCTTCCCTATCCAGCGCAGTTTCTTCCAGCCATTTGGCGGCTTTGATGATATCGGCTTCGTATTTTGCATAATCCTGTTTTGTTGCCAGCACTATATTTTTTGGTACGGTGAATTTGGTTTGGGCTGATATGGTGCTGCTTATAATTGTAAGAAGCGCCAGAACTAAGGTTGCTCTTTTCATGATGCCAGATTTGCGCTACGAAAATACTGTTTTATTTTTTCACCGGGGAGAAATGGTCAATGGACCATAGACCATAGCCGAGTCTTTGGATTGACAGATAAAGATCGAACAGAAAAGCTGTGCTATGGACCATCGACCATCAACCATTGACCAATGAGCAACTTTCAACTTTCATCCTTACTTTTGTAAAAACAACCAATTTATGAGTAAATACAGTTCGGGAGTATTATTCGGCGCTGAATTAGAAGCCCTTTATAACGATGCCAAGGATAACCAGTTTGCATTACCTGCGGTTAACTGCATTGGCACCAATAGTATCAATGCTACGCTGGAAACAGCAGCGAAGCTGAATTCGCCTGTTATCATACAGTTTTCTAATGGCGGTGCACAATTCATTGCCGGTAAGGGAATGCCGAATGATAAACTGCAGGGCAATATTTCCGGCGGTGTTTCGGGCGCTTTGCATATTCATAATGTGGCCAAATATTATGGCGTACCTGTTGTTTTACATACCGATCATGCGGCAAAGAAATGGTTGCCCTGGGTAAGCGGACTGATCGATGCGGGTGAACAGTTCTTTAAAGAAAAAGGACAGCCTTTGTACAGCTCTCATATGCTTGACCTTAGTGAAGAGCCTATTGAAGAAAATATTGCTACTTCTGTTGAATTCTATAAACGCATGGCGCCGCTGGGCATGAGTATTGAAATAGAGCTGGGCGTTACCGGCGGTGAGGAAGATGGCGTAGATAACAGCGATGTAGAGAACGAAAAACTATATACTCAACCGGCTGATGTTTCTTATGCGTATAAAGAGCTTAGCAAAGTGGGTAAATTATTTACCGTGGCGGCTGCTTTTGGTAATGTGCATGGTGTGTACAAGCCGGGCAATGTGGAGCTTCGTCCTGAAATATTGCACAACAGCCAGTTGTACATTCAAAAAGAACTGAACACTGCTGAAAAACCGGTGTACTTTGTATTCCACGGTGGCAGCGGCTCTCCGCAAAATCAAATTCGTGAGGCGATCAGCTATGGTGCTATTAAAATGAATATTGATACCGACCTGCAATGGGCATTCTGGGAAGGGGTACTGGAAAACTATAAAAAGAATGAAGCTTACCTGCAGGGCCAGTTAGGTAATCCTGAAGGTGCTGATAAGCCGAATAAAAAGCATTACGATCCCCGGGTATGGCTGCGTAAGGGTGAAGAAAGTTTCATCAAGCGCCTTGAAGTGGCTTTTGAGGATCTGAATTGTATCAACAGGAATGCATAAGTCCATGGACAATTGACCATAGACCATGGACGACAGACCACGGCTAATCGGTAATTTGGTTTTTTGCTTTTTGAATTTTTAATTTGCAAACATGAGTCATAAAAAAGAAGAAGATTTTGATGCGAACCTTGCGGGGGAAGAAGGTGAGTCGGAGGAAACGAAATCGAGCTGGTTCAAGCGTATAAAAAAAGGGATACTTACTTCCACGAAAGATAAAAAGGATGCGCCGGAAGGGCTATGGGCCAAATGCCCGAACTGTAAATACACGTGCACCGTATCTGAACTGGATGAGAATAAATTCGTTTGTCCTAAATGCGATTTTCATCACCGCATCGGCAGCGAAGAATATTTTGAAATTTTATTCGACGGCAACCAATACACGGAATTATTTGCGAATATCAAATCAAAGGATTATTTAGGCTTTGTAGATCTTAAGCCGTATAGTAAACGGCTGGATGAAACCTATGCCAAAACGAATATCCACGATTCTATTACCGTAGCGCATGGCAAAGTGAATGGCCACGACCTGGTAGTAGCCTGCATGGATTTCGAATTCATCGGCGGCAGCCTGGGCAGCGTGATGGGAGAAAAAATATCCCGTGCCTGCGATTACTGCCTGGCGCACCGCATCCCTTTTATGATCATCAATAAAAGCGGCGGCGCAAGAATGATGGAGAGCGCTTTCTCTTTAATGCAACTGGCAAAAACATCGGGCAAATTATCTCAGCTGGCCGATGCTAAAATACCGTATATCTCTCTTTGTACTGATCCTACTTTTGGCGGTACTACCGCTTCCTTCGCTATGCTTGGCGATATTATCTGCGGCGAACCCGGCGCCCTTATCGGCTTTGCCGGCCCGAGGGTTATTAAGGAAACGATCAAAAAAGATCTTCCGGAAGGCTTTCAGCGCAGTGAGTTTTTACTGGAGCATGGCTTCCTTGATTTTATCGTTCACCGCAAAGAGCTGAAGGATAAGATGGGGAATCTGTTGGGGATCTTTAAGAGTTGATCATTGCCCGCAGATGACGCAGATAGCGCAGAAAAAAACTTTTAGCCATTAATTAATTTGCGTGATCTGCGCTATTTGCGGGCCGTTACCCCACCCCGTATTTCTACCTGTTTATTTCAGAATCAGCGAAACAAGTTTCCTTTTCTGCTTTTTATTTTTATTTTGGGTTGCCTTATAACACCTAAAATTTAATCTATGCCCTTTACCGGACTGCTCGACCTGTTTGGTGGACTTATAAACCTTTTTGCGGGTAAAAGTAAAACCACCATTCTTTTTGATACCCTTAAAGCCGATCCTAAAAATGAAGCCGTAGCACAACAGATCAAAGATCAATTTGTAGATGATCCTTTATCGGTGATAAGGGAAGTATTGCAACGTGCCAAAGGTGTTAAAGAAGTAGCGCCTACTTTAAAGGCTGATCCCTATGCTATTGTGCGCCAGACCTGGAGAAACACTATAAAAAAGCAGGAGGTTCAGCCGCTTCAGTATCTGCGTCCTGAAACAAAACAGGATCTTATCAATATCATCATACAGGCAGAAGCCAGCGGTTTGCTGGTAAGGGCCGTAGGCGCAGGGCATTCCTTTTCGGATGTTTCGAATGCAACAGATTTTTTAGTGGATATGCTGAAGCTGAATAACACGCTGCCTGTAGAAGCAGATACGCTAAAACCGGGTGCCCCTACTCTTTTTAATGCGCAGGCCGGTATGATGGTGCAAAAAGTAAACAGTGAGCTGGATAAGCTGGGGCTGGCATTGCCTACTATGGCTGCCTTTGACCAGGAAACGATATACGGTGCTGTTGCCACTTCTACACATGGTACAGGATTGAATGTAGATGGCATGGCGGCCATGGTACGATCTATGGATATCGTTACTTCGGGTGGCAAATGCTACCGTGTAGAGCCTAAGGATGGCATCACGGATAAACTGAAATTCAAAGCCAAATATCCCAACAATGAAATTGAACTGGTGCAGGATAATGATAAGTTCTATTCTTCAGTAGTTGGTTTTGGGCTGATGGGTATTGTATATTCTGTTGTGATAGAACCTGTAAAAATATTTTACCTGAAACAACGGTTGTGGATCACTACCTGGGATGAAGTGAAGCCAAGATTGATCGACCGTACTTTCTTTCATGCTATTGATCCGCAATGGAAACAGGTGGATAAAATTCCGGGTACGGATGATTACCCTGCCACAAGGGCGCAGGTTTTTGTGAACCCTTACATAACCAAAAATTTTATCACCAAAAAAAATCAGCATACCTGTGCTGTACAGATACAAACAGAAATAAGTAAAGCGGAATTTGATATACTGAATGCACAGGTTACCAAACATCCGGAGAATAAAATACTGGCGCTGCTTATTTCTATTATTTCCAATGGCAGCATTGGCGATCATGAAGAAAGTATAAAGGCAGAAGATGCGAATGTGCTGACAGAAGAAATAAGCACTGTAGTATTGCTGCAGTTGCTGAATGATTTTCCATTGCTTACACCGTTGTTCCTGGATATTTCGCTGATCGTATTGTTGTCGGGCAGCGGCAAGTTTGGTAAAAGCTATGATGTGATGAACCAGGGCAAACTGGCCATCAAGAATGCGGGCTATTCTGTAGAGCCCGGCTTTGCGGTAGATGAGAAAAATAATTTTGTAAAGGGTGCAGAAGAGATCATACGTATTGCTGAGTTATCGCAAACTTCTACTTCCTTCCTCACCTCTCCTATGTGCATGCGCTTTGTGAAGGGATCGAAAGATTATATGTCGCCCGAATATAAAACCGATACCTGCATGATAGATGTGCCGCTTATGCTGGGCACTATTGGCGATGACCAGATGCTGGACCGTATGCAGCTTAATTTGATTGAGATCGGCGCCAGGCCGCATTGGGGCAAGATCTGTAACCTGGTGAATGGTGAAGAACTGATTGACCTGATGTATCCTGAGTTTGATGCTTTCCTGGATGCGGTGGCTTTCTTTAATCCGAAAGGAACGTTCAACAGCACTTTTTCTTACAGAACGGGGATAACGAAGATGGTGTATAAGAGATAGGGCAATTTACGATTTACGAATGATGATTTAAGAATGCCTTAAACCCGGATATCTTTTAATAATTTCACGCAAAGCCGCAAAGGGACGCAAAGTTGTCTTTGCGGCTTTTGTATTTAAGCTTAGCGACTTTGCGTGAAAATAAAAACAAGACATAATCTTCGAAACACCCTTTAGGGCCGGGGCTGATATTCATTTTTTCCGTTTCTTCGCAATAGAATTACATTGGTAAACTCACAATCTGCATTTTTATGAAGAAACATTTCTTTTCACTGGCTTTGATCGCAACTACAACAACCATCCTGTTTTCGGCCTGCGAAGATTCAGAATCTGAAAGACAATATAAAGACAGCGTAGCCTTAGAGAAAATAAAAGCAGATAGCAAAGCTACAGCACAGCAAGACGAAACCGGCGTAATGGTTGGTAAGGACAAGCTGGTACGATCAAAGAATCTTTTTGATAATGCATCGGCTTCTTCGGATCATACTTCTTTTGTTACTGCGATAAGGGGAGCTATATATGGCGGTATATTGAGCGGCTCAGGACCGTTCACTGTTTTTGCACCCACCAATGAAGCCTTTGATAAATTACCGAAAGGCACGCTTGATGAATTGTTAAAGCCTGAAAAGAAGGCAGAGCTTTTGAAATTTGTTACCTACCATATCATGCAGGGCGCTATAACGATCAATGATGTAAAAGACGGGCAGTTATTAAACACCATATCGGGAGAAAAATTGCTGGTGATAAGAAAAGATGGTAAAGTAATGCTTAAGGATGTTAAAGGCAATATCGCTACAATTACTATTCCTGATGTGATATCGAGCAATGGGGTGATCTTTGTTATTGATGGGGTTTTTAGACCATAGAGGTGAGACGGCAGACGACAGAAGTGAGAAGTGGGACGACAGACCGCAGACAACGGACCACGGAGACAGTTTTCGGTTTTGAGTTTTCTGTTTACCACTTCATTAATTCATTATTTCATTATTCATTACAACTGTGGTCTATCGTCCGTCATCCGTCGTCCTTCATTATCTTTGCAGCAAATAACCAATTGTGGAGATCAGTAACAGGAAAGCGTATTACGAATATTTTTTTGAAGCAACCTATATTGCCGGTATTGTATTATCGGGCACCGAAATAAAATCATTGCGCAGCGGCAAAGCGAGTTTCAATGACAGCTACTGTCTTTTTCATAAAGGCGAACTTTTTGTAAAGAGCCTGCACATTTCCGAATATGCTTTTGGTACGTATACCAATCATGAGCCCATGCAGGAAAGAAAGCTGTTGCTTACCAAAAGAGAATTGCGCAAGCTGGAAGGCAAGATCAAAGAAAAAGGCTACAGCATCATCCCCTTAAAAATATTCATCAGCGAAAAGGGCTATGCCAAAATGGAAATCGGTCTCGGTAAAGGGAAAAAAGTATATGATAAAAGAGAAACGATCAAGCAAAGAGAGAATGACAGGGATATAAAGAGGAAATACGGAATTTAATTTCAGATTTACGATTTCAGATTTGTGATTTACGATTTTTCGCTAATTGTTAATTATCAATTATTAATTATTAATTCCGGTTTAGCATTCACTCAAACTGATCGGTATATGTATCGCTAAGCCCCCATCGGCGGTTTCTTTGTATTTACTGTTCATATCCAGCGCAGTATCCCACATGGTTTTTATTACACCATCCAAACTAACTTTTGCAAAATCAGGAGTGCTTTGCAACGCAAGCTGGCAGGCTGTTATAGCTTTTATGGCTCCCATTGTATTTCTTTCAATGCAGGGTATCTGCACTAATCCGCCGATGGGATCGCAGGTGAGGCCAAGATGATGTTCCATGGCTATTTCGGCAGCCATTAATGTTTGCCGCTGTGTGCCACCCATACATTCGGTAAGCGCTGCGGCAGCCATGGCACTGCTCACTCCTATCTCTGCCTGGCAGCCACCCATAGCCGCAGAAATGGTAGCGCCTTTTTTAAAGATACTTCCTACTTCCGAAGCGGTCAGCAGGAATTGTATGATCTTTTCCTCGCTGTTGCCATTACCAAATGCTACATAATACTGCAGCACTGCAGGTATTACACCAGCAGCGCCGTTGGTAGGGGCAGTAACTACCCTTCCAAAACTGGCATTCTCTTCATTTACTGCCAATGCAAAACAACTTACCCAGTCAAGAATGTATTTAAAATCGTTGCCGCCTGCTTTTATGGTATTTATCCAGCCTTCATAATCGGTGTATGTTTTATCGCCCAGCAGTTTTTTATTTAACGAAGCTGCACGGCGCTTTACCTGTAAGCCGCCCGGTAATATACCCTGGGCATGACAGCCACGGAAAGTACATTCTTTCATTACCCGCCAAATATTAAGTACACCTGCTTTGGTGGCTGCTTCACTGCGCCAGCTGTTCTCATTTTCCATTACCACTTCACTGATGCTCATACCGGTCTTCATGCACCAATGCAGCAATTCATCTGATGTATTTATGGGGAAAGGAAGGTTTACTTCATCTTTTGCATTTTTATCCTCGCCTTCTTTAATAACAAAACCACCGCCGATAGAATAAAATGTTTCTGCTATTGTTTCACCGTTATTCAGCGCTGCTAAAAATGTAAGTGCATTGGGATGAAACGGAAGGCTTTCTGAAAAAAGGAACTCTACATCTTCCGCAGGATCAAAATCAATTTCATGTTTTCCTGCCAGCAATAATTTTTTCATCGTTTTGATGTCGGCTATCTTGGCATCAATATTATTCACATCAAACGTTACGGGATCATCGCCGCTTAAGCCCAGCTGAACGGCCACATCGGTGCCATGCCCCACTCCTGTTTTGGCTAAAGAGCCATACAGCAATATTTCAAGGCTCTTTACTTCGTTCAATATATTTTTTTGCTGCAACGATTCAGTGAATCGCTGTGCCGCACGCCACGGCCCAAGGGTATGGCTGCTGGACGGCCCTACGCCTATTTTGAACATATCAAATACTGAAATGGCTTCGTGGCTCAAACTAAAATAGTTTTGTTTTGATCAATACCACTCTTATTGTACTGCTAACAGCTGAATATAGAACCTAAGATAAACACCATCCTTGTATGCTAAAGATGGGGGTACCAATAACATGATAGAACCACCTTCTTTTATTAATGGAATACCTTTTTGCCAGGCCGGTATCAATCCGCCTAAGCTAAATGTAACACCGGTTGTATTTTCTTCAAGCTTTACACCAGTTGCAATATTGTACAAAGAATATTTTACAGTAACGTTGGAACATATATTGGCTGTTGCGCCGGTGCCGGGTGTAGATATTTCATAAAAGAAACCGCTTGAATGCTGTACCGCCGCAGGATAGTTGGTTGCAGCATAGGCCTGCAGGTAAGATATTTCTGATGCTGTGGCTGTAGCATTGGTTTCGGTGTAGCTGCAATTGTCGGAGTCTTTACCACAACCATGTAATAAAAAGGCAAGAGAACCAAGGATCAATAGTTTTTTCATCGTAATTTTTTAAAGGTTTGTATAAAGTTAGGTGTTATCTATACTTTGTCGGCTGAAGGCAGTTTATTTTCTTTATTTTTTAACTCTTGATACAACTGTTCATTCATCTCCCATTTATAATGCATGCGGAAATAAGAGAAGAACAGGATAGCAATAAGAACTGCTATTACTACTGTAATGAACATGCCCGGAGAAGTATTGGAAATCTTGGTGTACCATTCAGGGAAATAGAAATATACCACTACAATGCTGAGTATTATCGGTATGCCGAACAGCATTGCCATAGGGAGCCCGCTCAGCAGCTTATTGGAAAATTTACTCCGCCACTCCCGTTCCTGTTCCCAGTAAGCAATGAACTGCCTTTCTTTTGCTGTGATCATAACACAAAATTAAGGCAAAAAATGTTATGTGTTTCTTATCTGCCTGTATACAACAACAGCGCTTTGTTTTAGATAAAAGTATGATTGGCAATCACTTGAACTATGCTAATTCTTTGCAATGTTGTAAATATCTTGTAGGTTTGTTACGCTTAACCAAAATCAATGAAAATTGAACAACTGCTGGTGCAGCATTTTTATAATGCAAGGAAAGTTACCTTACAAGGTATGGGCACCTTT
>JBEHZB010000011.1:0-152540 GCA_048497855.1 Bacteroidota bacterium
GGTAACCACTCCAGACTGGTTGGGGGACCTATCCAGGATAGGTTGGGTAACCACTCCAGACTGGTTGGGGGACCTATCCGGATAGGTTGGGTAACCACTCCAGACTGGTTGGGGGACCTGTCCGGATAGGTTGGGTAACCACTCCAGACTGGTTGGGGGACCTGTCCGGATAGGTTTTGTCCAGAAATTCTGCCGAAACAAAAATATACTCCGCTTTAATCTTCTCCTTTTCACCCCTTTAGGGGGATAGGGGGCAAAAAATATTACAAAAAGCTATAACTTATCAGTACTACAAATTATATTTACAGCAGTACCCAATACCCCTGAATTTACCTCTATTCATGTTTTCCTCAGTAACCCCACTGAAGTTGCATTACTTCTGCAAAGCGCAATAAGCCTGTACTATTTATTTTATCATTTACCCTAAACCGGTTAAGCCATGTTTGTTTTTCTGCAAATAATCATCACCGTTGTTGTTATCTACCTTGTATTTAGTGTAATAGTTTATGTAGTGGTGGAATGGCTGTCTGCCCTGCTGAAGCTGCGGGGCCAAATGCTGCTTTCCGGTATTGCCAAAATATTCCAGGATCAGAATATACCGATGGGGCAACAGCTTTATGATCATCCGCTCATCAATAATTTAAAAAAGGGCAACACTCTTCCTTCTTATATACCTGCTGCCAACATATCCGGGGCGTTGATCGATATCATAAGTTCACGGGTAAGCCAGCAACCCAACAATAACAACAATACTATAAAAGATACTTACCAGAATTTTGTACAGGGTGCTAATGCACTTCCTGATGGTAACTTAAAAAAACTGCTCACCAGCATTACCAAGCAAACCGATAATTTAGAAACATTAACTAAGGATATTGAAAAATACTTTAACGATGCTATGGACAGGGTATCGGGATGGTATAAAAAAAATATCAAGATAATAACCTTCATCGTTGCTGCAGCTGTTACTATAGGTTTTAATGTTGATACGATATATGTTATAAAAGCTGCTAAAGCAGATCCCGTACTGCGGCAAAAAATGAACGACCTGGGCGACCGCCTTGTGGCAGACACCTCTTTTACCAACATAGTAAATGGTATCCATAACCCGGATAACAATTATTATGATGAGTATGTAAATGACAGCTCTGTAAATACTGCCGACTCTGCTGTTATAGCCAACCAGGTGCCTGCAGCCGATTCTGCTTCTGTTTCCTTCTCCACCAGGCAAGATCAACTGGTGTACATGTACGCCCTTACCAAAGATGCCGGTTTCCCTATTGGGTGGAACATACAGAAAGGCTACTCCTTGTTGTGGGTATTGGCGGGCTGGCTGCTTACTGCCTGCGCATTAAGTGCGGGTGCACCTTTCTGGTTCGATATGCTTAAAAAACTGATCAATATCCGCTCCAGCGGCCCTAAACCCGATAAATAGTTACTCATGAAAAAAATATACGGCATTGTATCCCTCTTGCTGTTACCCTGCTTTTTAATTGCGCAGGCATACAATTTCTATGCAGGAAACATACATGCACATACCGGTTTTTCTGATGGCAATAAGGACCAGGCTACCACCGGCAAAAAAGAGCCTTCGGATGCTTATGCTTTTGCAAAAGGCAGCAAGTCGTTTAATTTCCTGGGTATTTCAGAACATAATCATTTTACTTCTACCCGCAACCCCGGTATGCGGCTGGCAAATTATAAAAAGGGGCTCGACCAGGCTAAAAAGGCCAACAAAGACAACCAGTTTGTATGCCTGTATGGAATGGAGTTTGGCGTAATCAGCAACGGCGGCCATGTGCTTATTTATGGTGTAGATGGGCTTATAGGCTGGGAGAAAGATAATTTTGATATCGAATGCCCGAAGTCGGACTATAAAACCTTATGGACCATTCTAGCAGATTATCCCAAAGCCTTTGCTACATTGGCCCACCCGGAAAATACCGACTTTCAGAACCTGCTGAACGGGCCCTACAATAAAGACGCCGACAAGGCCCTGTGTGGTGTATGTATCATGAGCGGGCCTGCCTTTGCCGAAAATACCGATTACAGCAGCAAGCCTGCCAAGAGTACGGTTGATTATTTTCGTAAAATGCTGGCCATCGGTTATCATGTAGGCCCTACCATCGATCATGATAACCATTACCTCACTTTTGGCAGAATGGCAAGCTCACGCACTATTGTACTGGCCAAATCGCTAAGCCGCGATAATATTATGGATGCTTACCGGGAGATGCGTTTCTACGCTTCTACTGATTTTAATATACAGGTAAATTTTACCGTTAACGGCTTCCCTATGGGCATGCGGATAAATACCAAAACTTCCGCAGATATCAAAGTGAGCATAACCGATCCCGATGCAGGCGATAAGATTGCTGCCATACAATTGATGTACGGCGAACCGGGCAGCAAACAGGTAAGTACGGTGTTGAAAAAAGTTACCAATTCCAACTCCTTAACGTTTAAACATGATCTGCCGAAAGGTAAAGAGTATTACTATTACCTGGAGATAACTCAACAGGATGGCGATAAAGTATATACATCGCCGGTATGGGTACATCGTGTTGGTAATTAAGATTGCAGGTGCCTGCTTAATGGCTTAACTGTTTAATTGTTTTATTGTTTTATTGTTTTTACCAACAATTGATCCATTTAGCAATGAGGCAATTTGTTTAACTCCGTGTTAATCCTTTAATCTGTGGCAATGTTTCTCTTCGAAGGCTTTGCCTTCGTAAGTACTATGTTCAAAAGAGGTTATACCTCAATATATTTCATTTACAAGTCTTCTTAGCGCTCCTCTGCGCTCCACGCCCCTGCCTGCCGGCAGGCAGGTTTGCGGTTAAAAAACATCCATCCGTGTTAATCCTCCAATCTGTGGCAAAAAAACACCCGCCAGGAGCTCCCACCAATCACAATCATCCTAAAGATCCCCGTCCGTTTTGTAACTTCGCCGCATGATCAACTATTTAGATGAGCTGAACGAACCGCAGCGGGAAGCAGTTACCCATATCAACGGACCTTTAATGATCATTGCCGGCGCCGGAAGCGGTAAAACAAAAGTGATCACCACCCGTATTGCCCACCTGATGGCCAACGGTGTAGACCCCTTCAATATACTGGCGCTTACCTTTACCAACAAGGCAGCAGCCGAAATGAAAGAGCGTATCGAAAAGATACTCGGCGGCACCGAAGCCCGTAATTTATACATCGGTACTTTTCACAGCGTATTTGCAAGGATATTACGTGCCGAAGCCGGTAAGATAGGCTACCCCAACAACTTCACCATTTACGATACTGATGATGCCAAGAGCGTGGTAAAAACGGTGATCAATGAATTGAATTTAGATGATAAGCAGTATAAGCCCAACGTGGTGTACAACCGTATCTCTGCAGCAAAAAATGCGTTGATAGGTCCGGGGGAATATATCAACGACTGGGCGCTGCAGCAGGAAGATGCAAGGGCCAACCGTCCGCAGCTGGGCGCTATATACGATGCGTATGCCAAGCGCTGCTTCAAGAACGGCGCCATGGATTTTGATGACCTGCTGTTTAAAATGTACCTGCTTTTAAAAAATCATCCCGACAGCCTGAGCAAGTACCAGCGCAAGTTCAAATACATCATGATAGATGAGTACCAGGATACGAACACAGCGCAGTACGAGATCATAAAATTACTCGGCGCCATGCACGAAAATGTATGCGTGGTGGGTGATGATGCACAAAGCATCTACAGCTTCCGCGGCGCTACTATCGAAAACATCTTACAGTTTGAACGTGATTATGATGATGTAAAAGTGGTAAAGCTGGAGCAGAATTACCGCAGCACCAAAAGCATACTGAACGTTGCCAATGAAGTGATCGGCAATAACAAAGGACAGATAGAAAAGAAATTATTTACCGATAATGAGCATGGCGAAAAGATAAAGCTCGTGCGCACCATGACGGATAATGATGAAGGTAAAATGGTAGCCGATACCATACAGGAACAAAAGCTGCGCAATCATTATTATAATAAAGACTTTGCTATTCTTTACCGCACCAATGCACAGAGCCGCTCTTTTGAAGAAGCCCTGCGCCGTATGGGTATTGCCTACCGCATTTATGGCGGCATGAGCTTTTACCAGCGTAAGGAAGTAAAAGATATGATCGCTTATCTGCGTATTGTGGTAAACCCGAAGGATGAAGAAGCATTGAAACGCATCATCAATTATCCTGTACGTGGTATTGGTAAAACAACCATTGATAAAGCCGTATTATTTGCCAACGACAATAACCTGGGCCTTTGGGATATTTTATGCAATGCAGGCATGTACGGTTTTAAAAGCGGTACGCTGGAAGCAATAGACAACTTTGTAACGATGATAAAGATGTTTCAAAGTGAGTTGCAAAAAAAGAATGCGTACGATCTTGCTGTTATTGTTGGCAAAAGCACCAATATCGTTAAAGAATTATTCAGCGATAAAACAACCGAAGGCCTGGCAAGATATGAGAACGTGCAGGAATTGCTGAACTCCATAAAAGAATTTACGGAAACACCCATGAATGAGGAAGATGGCGAAGTGGGTGATAAGAGTTTAGGAAGCTATCTTCAGCAGATCACTTTGCTTACGGATGCAGATGATGATAAGGACCAGAACCCTGATGTGGTAAAGCTGATGACGATACATGCGGCAAAGGGATTGGAATTTCCGGTGGTGTTTGTTGGCGGTTTGGAAGAAACCTTGTTTCCCAATGCCATGAGCATTAATACAAGAGAAGAGCTGGAGGAAGAGCGCCGCTTATTTTATGTGGCCATTACCAGGGCAAAGCAACGGTTGTGGATGAGCTTTGCCAATGCCCGCTACCGCTTTGGGCAGCTGCAGCAAAATGAGCCGAGCCGTTTTTTGGAAGAGATAACAGAAACCAGTTTAGATAAAAGCTATGCCGGTGGCGGCGTAAGAAATGCAGGCGGTAACCTTGGCTCTGCCTTCGACCGTATGCAGCGTGGCTTTGGCGGAGGCAATCAAACATCAGGCGGTAGAGGTGAAACGAAGCGGCCTTCGTATGTAGCGCCGGTAGCCCGTCCGCAGGTAAAGGAGCATGTGCCTTCGGCAGATTTTGTGCCCAGCGATACCTCCAATTTACAGGCAGGCCAAAAAGTGGAGCATCAAAAATTTGGTTTTGGCGAAGTGCTGAAAATGGAAGGCGCTGCACACAACCCAATTGCCACGGTTAAGTTTGAACTGAACGGCGAGAAGAAGATCATGCTGAATTATGCGAAGCTGCGGATAGTAACCCCCTAACCCCCTGAAGGGGGAACTGATTATGGAGAAGAAATAAGCGAAAAACATTTTGTAATTAAAAGCCTCGTTATTTAAACGAGGCTTTTTTATAAAACAATAATTCGCTTTTATCTTCTCCATAGTTCCCCCTTCAGGGGGTTAGGGGTTATCATTATTAAAATAATACACCAACTCCCCTTTCTTCCCGATTATCAGTTCTTTCGCAGTACAATTATACAGTTCCATGTTCCAGGTATTGCCTTCTGCAACGATCGTTACCTTGTTATTATCCAGCGTAAGTGTAAACGCTTCCACTATCGCTTTTCCGTAGCGTGCATATTCCACCTGTCCCTTGTAAGTATTATCACCCGTCTTGTCAGTGATGTTCAGTTTTTTTATCACCGGTGTTTCCGATCTTACAAAGCCCGGGTTGGCACCGCGGCGGTAGGCATACCAGTTGGTCTTTAAATAAGAAAGATCAATGGCTTCTTTTTGGGCATCAAGCGGCGGAGGTGGTGGCGGACCTTGCTTTTCGTAGTCAAACTGGTCGGTTTTGGCAAAGGTGTGCACAAAGCCCATGTTATCATCCAGCACCATTTCTTTTTTGCTGATGCTTACAATTTTATAATCAGTAGCCGAAGTGGTGATATAGTCATCTTTATAAATTTCCACCGAGCCGGTTATCACTACCGATTTTCCTTCTTTGGAAGTAGCTTTATTGCCATCATAAAAACGGATGTACAGGGTATCCTCAAAAGGGATCGCTACATTACTCTTCGTTCCCTCGCGACTTGTTTCCTGCCATCTTCCGTCAAACTGGGCAAGTGTGTATTTAGCTTTTTTAGCGCCCTTATCTTTTTTGTAATCTTTAATGGCCAGGCCGGGCTGCTGGGCCGAAACAGTATAGCTGGTGCATAAAAGCAGTGCGCTCAACAGCGTTGCAGAATATCTCATGACAGGATCGTTTGGTTGGTTAGGTTTCAAATGTACACCTTATGCATTTTTCCCGCAACAGGTATTTTTACCCGAAAACAGGGCATTACAGGTATAAAAAGGCATTCTTTTTACCCGGTTTTGTTGATTTTCGAAAGGCGAAAAATAATTGGCCAAAGCCTTTTTTTAAACTTTCCCTCCGGAAATCTTGTTAATTTTGTATCGAATTTTTTAAATACGAATTATGATAAAGACAGGAAACGTTGTGGTAAGCATTTATACCGAAATGACACCCAACCCGGAAACCATGAAGTTTGTAGCCAACAAATTATTGTATCCCGGTAAAAGCATCGATTTTGCAGATGAGTCTTTTGCAAAGCCATCACCGCTTGCGCAGGAGTTGTTTACGTTCCCGTTCATCAAATCTGTTTTTATTGCCAGCAATTTTGTTACGCTTACCAAAACCAGCGAAACAGAAGACTGGGATGACGTTATTCCTACCATCAAACAATTCTTAAAAGAATACCTGGAAGATGGCAAGCCTGTGGTGAATGAAGAAGAAGTAGCTGCCATGAAAGTAGAAAGCAGCAATGCAGTAAGTGCCGATGACGACGATGTGGTTAAGCGCATTAAAGAGCTGCTGGAGAATTATGTAAAGCCTGCTGTTGAAATGGATGGCGGCGCTATACAATTTAAAAGCTACGAAGATGGCAAGGTAAACCTGATGTTGCAGGGAAGCTGCAGCGGTTGCCCTTCCAGCATGATAACGTTGAAAGCAGGTATTGAAGGTATGATGAAGAGAATGATACCGGAAGTGAAGGAAGTGGTGGCAGAAGCAGAATAATAACCGCAGAGACGCGGAGGCGCAGAGAAAAATAATTTAAGAGCATCTTTTACGAGATGCTTTTTTTTTCACCGCAAAGGCGCTGAGACGCAAGGGAAAAATCCTATTTTCAATAAAACGATTTGCCATGAGATACTGCCTTACTGTATTCTTTATCTTTTTTATTTCAGTTTGCCACGCACAATTACCCGATACGGAGATCCGTGATCTGAAAGGCGGCCGTGTTAAACCGGATAACAGTTATGTTTACCGGTTACCTTTTGCAAAGGGCAGCAAGTTTTTATTGATACAGGCCTATAATAGTAAGATGAGCCATCGCAATGAATTATCTCTCGATTTTAAAATGAAGAAAGGCAGCAAGGTTTGCGCAGCAAGAGGCGGTGTGGTGATCGCTGTTAAGGAAGACAGTAATGTGGGTGGGTTGAAAGATGAGTATCTATCGCAAGGCAATCATATTATTATACAGCACGAAGATGGCAGCAGGGCCATGTACTGGCATTTGCAGAACAACGGCGCTTTAGTTAATGTAGGGGATAGTGTTATCAAAGGCCAGCTTATTGGCTACAGCGGCAATACCGGCTACACCGCATTTCCGCATTTACATTTCCAGGTGCAGGATGTTAACGGCAATGATATCGCCACCAGGTTTGCTACTAAAAAAGGCATTATTTACCTGCGGCCGGCAAAATGGTACCGCTGTATAGAATAACCGCACCGTCATTGTTTTGTAAAATAATACTCTATTAAGCCCTTGTGGCTCATGCTTTTCTGCCTTCTTTCAAAGCGATGAATCTTTTTTCTTTCTTATCGGCATAGTTTTTGAAAAAACATTGGCCGAAACATCTTTATTTATTTCATTCTTTAAAATTCTTTTTATGAAAATCTTAAAACTGAAACCTGTATTGGCAGCAATAGCAGCAATAGCATTTTCAACGGCCAGTGCGCAGGTAAACCTTGGCGTAACCAATTCAACCAGCGCCGCAGTAAATGCCACTACCAGTACAGCGGCTGCAAGAACAGCTGTACAGCAAACTTCAACCGTTGCAAAAACAGCAGCAACACAAACGGTTGATAATGTAAAAACAACAACAGCTAATACGGTTAACACTGTTCCAACTGCACAGGTAACTGCTGATGCTGCCGTTCAAAGCAATACACAGGCAACAGACGTACAAACAAGTACCAATGCATCGGTGCAGGGAAAAACAGCTAACCAGGTTGCAACAGATGTTAAATCAACCACAACACAGGCTGCAAAGACAACGAAGACAGCCGTTGCAGCAGAAGCAAAACAGGTTAAGCAAACTACACAGGCTGTAAAACCGGAAGTTAAAACAGAAGTACAAACAAAAACTACTACCAGCGCAAAAGTTGGTAACTAAAAAATAATTTAAACCTGCTTACCCCTGTGGCCTGTATCATTTTTGATACAGGCTTTTTTACGGCTTATTATCTTTGTACAAATGAAGAATACCTCTCTTTGCATTCTTTCTTTCCTCTGCATCATTTATATAACCGGTTGTTCGGTAAGTAAAGATCCGCAGCGTGCTTACATCAAAAAATTACAAAAGGGAATTATTAAGGATGATACCAGTTATGTATATCACCTGCCTTACGAAGAAGGCAAAACACATTTACTGGTACAGGGCTACTTCAGCAAATTTTCGCATAAGAACAGGGCCGCACTCGATTTTAAAATGAAACGGGGAACAAGGGTAACTGCTGCAAGAGAAGGCATTGTGATACGGGTAAAGCAGGATGGCGACCGCGGCGGATGGAATAAAAAATACCGGCCCTACGGCAATGTTATCGTTATTCAGCACAGCGATGGATCGAGGGCTGGCTATTGGCACCTTCAGCAAAACAGCGCTTTGGTAAAAGTTGGCGATACTGTTAAGCAGGACCAGGTAATAGCCCTTAGCGGAAAAACAGGCTACACGTTATTTCCTCATTTGCATTTTATAGTATGGCGATCGGATAATAATGGGTGGCGGCAGGTAGCTACACGCTTTAAAACCAAAAGAGGGATACATTTTTTGCGCCCCATGAGACGATATACCAAATGATCTTATTAATTGAGGTTAATTATACCTTTTCCGTGTTGCCGCGGAAAAAAATTCCTCACTCACTGGTTTTACTGCCTGTCTAATTTCGTACACATTTTTTCGAAAATATTTTGCTAACGGTTATTACTGTGTCATTTTATCAACATTATACGCGGTATCTTTCTTTTTTTAGGTTCCGAAGATGCCTGTTGCATCTATATTGCCGCTCTTTTCGCTTTTTCACCGTTTGGCATACTTGTTGAAAAAATACCGTTGAATCTTATTATGAATCAACTAAAATTATTTTTATGAAAAGTATCTTTTTAAAATTAACTGCGGTGGTAATAGCTGCCGGGTTAGTACAAACGGCATCAGCACAACTTAATGTAGGTACCACTGTGGGGTCAACAATAAATGCTGTAACTAATTCAACAAGCAATACTGCCACACAGGCTACGCAAGCTACACAGGCAGCAGTACAGGCAAGCACTACGGCTACACAGGTCTCTGCAACAGCCACACAAGCCACACAGGCTGCAACGCAGGCTGGTACTACCGCCACACAGGTATCGGCAACAGCTACCCAGGCAACTAATGCGGCTACACAGGCTTCCAGTAATGCTTCACGAAGCAGCTCATTGGGCCTCGGTCTAAATACAGGTGTTACTGCAAACACAATGTCATCTACCGGTACTACTGATAATAGTGGTAACAATGCTTTAAATGTTGGTGCTGCAACCGGCATCACTACCAGTGCAAATGGCAATGGCAACACAAAGAACGGTTCGCTTGGATTGAACGGTACAACACAAACCAATGTAAATGCAGCAACTACCGGTAACCGTCCTAAGAGCGTTTCTTTAAATACAAATAACGCAACAAGCACCAATGCAGCAGCAAGCAGGGTAAGGAATAACGGTTCAAATACCAATTCTTCTTTAAATTCCGGTAACACTGCTCAAACAGGTATTAATGCAACAGGCAGCCGCAGGAGTGCTTCTTTAAATGCAAACAACGCAACACAAACAAGTACCAATGCAGCAGCAAGCAGGATAAAGAATAATGGTTCAAACACCAGCTCTTCTTTAAATTCCGGCAATACTACTCAAACCGGTGTTAATGCAGCAGGCAGCCGCAGGAACGCTTCTGTGAATGCAACCAATGCAACAAAATCAACCACCAACGCAGCAGCAGGCAGAACAAAGAATACAGGTTCAACTAAAACTGCTTCTGTAGATAATGCAACACAAACAAGTACCGGTACTACAGTAAGTAAAACAAAAACAACTAATCAATAATTCTTTTCAATGCCTTCCCTGCACAACAGCAGGGAAGGTTTTTATAACCCTTTATTATGAAGCCTTTACTACTCCTGTTTATCCTGGCATTTGTTATTCCTTATGCCGGGTTCAGCCAAACACAAACGCAAACAACCACTACTGCACCACCAGCACCGGTGCAACCCGTAATAGAAAAAACCACTGCTACTTTTTTTGCCGGTGCCGTATTTGCTTCCCGCTTACATTATTATGGCCGTACCGATAGTTTAAAAAGCAGTGCGTTGCTGCCAACCGTAATGATACAGTTCGACAGCGCCCATTTATATGTCAGCGGTACAGCGGTGCTTTTAAACAACAAAGAAAAAAGTATGGATTATGCCGGTACTGTTGTTGAAGCAGGCTATAAATTTGGAAAGACCAAAGGGATAGCGGGTAATGTGTATGTCAATAAATTCTTTTACAATACCGGGCAGCTTCCGCAATCTGCATTAAAGGCGCAAACCGGTATCAATCTTTCGCATCTCAACAAAGTTATTAACATAACTGCATCGGGCAGTGCAGCATTTTCCGACAGAACTGATTTCTTTTCTTCCGCAGGATTGAATAAAAATTTTAAATGGAGAAAGGGAAAGAATGTTTTTGTGGTAACGCCAACTTTTATGGTAAACGCCGGTTCGCAAAAATTTGTTGCCAGCAGGAACAAATCAAATATACCGGGCGTTCCTTTACCGGGCCAGGAAGTGATAGAAAGCAGCGAGCGCTTCAGCATTTTAAGTTATGAAATGAGCATGCCGCTGATCTATGCCAGGAAGCATGTCTATTTTATTGTAACGCCATCTTATGTGGTGCCCGAAAATGTGGTGACAGTAACCAATCACCCGGAGCTTTCGGAAAAAGCGGCTAATCTTTTCTATACAAACGTTACAGTACTTTTTTCTTTTAAGAAATAATTCTTTACCGGCGGTGTTGTATAAGTATTAAGGTATTTTTGAAAAAAGATACCTTTTTGAATTTACACGAAATCTATGAGCAGTTCGTAGCCGGTATGCAGCAAACCGGCTGGCTGGAATATATTGCTGTATTTGCAGGCATCATCAGCGTATGGTACAGCAGAAAGGAGAATATACTGGTATATCCTACGGGCCTCATCAACACCATCTTTTACATTTACTTAAGTCTTAAAGGCGGCCTGCTTGGCGAAGCCAGCGTAAATTTTTATTACACCGTAATGAGTATTTATGGCTGGATAATGTGGAGCCGGAAGAATAGTCAGCACGAACATATTGTTAAGATAACATTTGCCTCAAAAAAAGAATGGCTGATACACCTGGCATTCTTTGCCGGGTTTTATGTGATACTTTATTTTGCCATCGGCTGGATGAATGAAAAAGGATATATACAAGGCGCTATACCATGGGCCGATGCATTTGCCAGCGCCACGGCCTACACGGGTATGTGGCTGATGACAAAGAAAAAGGTGGAAAGCTGGTATTGGTGGATCGCAACCAATATTGCTTCTATTCCGTTATACTTTGTAAAGCATTATGTTTTTACCAGCGTGTATTATGTTATCCTGCTCATCATGGCCGTGTGGGGATTAATGGAATGGATAAAAAGAGAAAAACACACCAATAACCAATAACTACTAACAAATAACCACTAACGAATAACGAACACCAATGAGCTACTGCAGTGCCATCCCTAACATGAAAGAAGCCGATCTTGCTATACATAAACTGTATCACGATCAGCATTATGGTTTTCCTATAGAAAGCGATGATGAATTATTTTGCCGCCTGGTGCTGGAGATCAACCAGGCAGGTTTAAGCTGGACCACCATTTTAAAAAAGCAGGATACGTTTAGAAAAGCATATCACAATTTCAATATCAAAAAAGTAGCAGGCTATAAAGATAAAGATGTACAACGCCTGCTGAATGATCCGGGTATCATACGCAACAGGCTTAAGGTAAATGCTGCTGTTGAAAATGCAAAAGCGATACTGGCTATTCAAAAAGAACATGGCTCATTCAGAAAATGGCTGGATAAAAATCATCCATTAACAAAAGAAGAATGGGTGAAGCTGTTTAAAAAAACCTTTCGCTTTACCGGTGGTGAAATTGTAAATGAATTTTTAATGAGCACGGGATACCTGCCCGGTGCGCATGATGAAAGCTGCGCCATTTATAAAAAAGTATTGAAGGCAAAACCTGCCTGGAAGAGTATTAGGTGATAAGTTTTAAGTGATAAGTTGAAATGTTATGACAAGGAAAATAGTAATAATAGGCCCGGAAAGTACGGGCAAAAGTACCTTGAGTGAGCAGCTTGCTGCGCATTACAAAACCATTTGGGTAAAAGAATATGCAAGAGAATATTTATTAAAACACGGTACGGATTATACATTTGAGAACCTGCTTGATATCGCAAAAGGTCAGGTCAACCTTGAAGAGGAAGCAATTAACTATCAACTATCAACCATCAACTATCAACCGGTTTTTATTGACACCGACATGTACGTAATGAAAGTATGGTGCGAATTTGTTTTTGAAAAATGCCATCACTGGATATTGAACAGGATAGTAGAACGGAAATATGATCTGTATTTGCTTTGCAATATCGATCTGCCCTGGGTAAAAGATGAATTAAGGGAATATCCTGATCTTGAATCAAGAGAAAAATTATATCACTTTTATAAAGATGCTATGATAAACCAACCGGTGCCTTGGGTAGATATTAGCGGAACATACGAGGAAAGGCTGAACAATGCCATAGCCGCTGTTGATAAATACATTATTTGATCAGTTCCTGTACATCCGGGTCGCCTTCTAAATTATTCATCTGCCGCATGATATCATCATACCGGTTAGCTACATAACTGCTTAATGGTTTTACCGTAAATACTTTTGGATTGGGAAGGCAGGCGGCTATCTGCGCAGCTTCTGCCCTGGTAAGATCTTTTGCATCTTTATTAAAATAAATTTTAGCAGCAGCCTGTACACCAAATATCCCCCTGCCCATTTCTGCTATATTAAGATAGCGTTCAAGAATTGTGCGCTTACTCCAGAATTTTTCTATGCTGAAAGTAAAATACACTTCCAGTCCTTTCCTGAAAAAACCGCCGCCCTGCCATAAAAAAACATTCTTTGCTGTTTGCTGGCTGAGTGTACTGGCACCACGGGTTTTATTTGGGTGACGCTTATTATACTTCACTGCTTTTTTTATCGCCTTCAGGTCAAAGCCATCATGATCGGGAAACAGTTGATCTTCGCTTGCCAATACTGCCAGCTTGATATTAGGGCCCATCGCATCGTAAGAGATATAATCCCTTTTCAATCCGTTGCCCTGTACAAGATTAGATAATTGCGTAAGTGTTATAAGTGGATTAAAAATCATGCCGAGTAACAGGTACAGGAAGAAAGAGATATAGCAGATAAAAAAAGTTTCCCGTATTATAATTCCGATTTTTTTTGCCATGGCAATATGGCGCAGCCAAAAATAGTACAGCAAACCAATTACCAGTAAGCCGGCGCATACCAGCAATACCTTTGTTTTAAGATTAGCTATCGGGAAATCAGCAACAGAAAATTTTTGAAAGATGAACACCAGGAACCACAGCGTGTGCAATATGAATATGACGAGGAATATTTTTTTAGTGATGCCCCATATCTTTTTTGCTCTGGTACTGTTCATACAATGCAGGTTAAAGCTGTTGCAATATAATTATTGTTGCAGCAAAATTTAAGTGCCGGGCTTTTTGTTTTGCATATTCATGTACACCAGCTGATATTTTTTTCCTATCACTAATGCATCGCTTCTGCCTTTGGCCATAAAATAACCTAACGTGCCCAACCCAATTGCAGATAATAATAGAGGGGCGCTGAATTTTTCCCTGTCGGCAAGATATACCACGCCGCTTCCCAAAGTAAGTAATGCACCGCCACCCATTAAAGCGGCGCCGCTGCCGCGCCAGTTAAAGTTTTGCCGTTTGCTGTGGCCTATTGCTGCAATTTGGTTGTAATGATATTTATGATGATAGCTGCCGATGGTATCGGTAATGTAAGTACCCAGTGTTGTTGGCAGCCGCTGTATTAAAAATTCCTGTAGAAAAAGCGTATCATTTTTTATTTCATTAACCTGCGCATCCATGAAAGCGCCGGTAGTAGTTGTAAAAGAAATATTGCTGCCTGCAAAATATCGTTCCACTGTTTTGTTCTTTCTTTTAAGTACCAAAAAATCGGAAGACTGTGCAAAGCAGGAAGAGGTAATTAATAATAGTAATGGTAAGATGATCTTCATACAACAAAATAAAAAAACGAAAAGAGCGTAACCGAATGTTATCTGTTAATGTTTTACCAATGTATAAATTATACCACCTAAAATGATCACACCAAATGCAAGGTATAAAAAGCCCGATATGCGGTTGATGCGTAAGATATTCTTATCGCTCAGTTTTTTTCCGATAGAGCCTGCTCCTAAAACCTTGCCCACATCTGCCAGCATATTAATACCAAGGCAGGTAGTAAAAATAATGATGCGCTGGTTGAGTGAATATTCGGATGCCAGCGAAACCGCCATTGCCACCCAGAATGCGATCACCGCGGGGTTAAGTGTATTGATCAAAAAGCCGGAAGTAAAAATAGCGAGGTAGTTGGTCTTCTTGCCTGTTGGGGTATATTCATCGCCTGCTATTTCGGTGGGCTCCTGCAGGCGGCGGGGCGTTATCTTTTTTATAAAGGCAAAATAAATACCCATGCCTATAAGGAACATACTGCCTGCTATACCAATGGGCGTTTTAAAATTCAGCAATGTTTTTACCGCCTCGCTGAAGCTGTTGCTCAGCACTACCCATATCACATCACTAAGCCAAACACCTGCTATAAAACTAAAGCCGCCCCTGCGGCCATGATTAATGCTTTGCTTGATAATGGTAAATATTACCGGGCCTACCGAAAAAACCAGTAACAAACTTATGGCAAGGCCCTTTAAAAAAGCATCGATCATTGGGATGTGTTCGTTTGATGCTTGAAGTTAAGATGTTTATTGCTAATTGGCTGATCCGTTGATACTTAAAACAACTTATACGGTCTAGCTTATCGTTTCGCCGTTCAAAAATTTTTGCCAGTCTTCCAGCATTTTGCCTTTCAGTACACGTGGAAATTTATGCTGGCCGCCTATCTTTCCTTTTGCCTTCATAAAATCCATGAATGTTTTTTCGGGAAGCACCTGCACCATGATCTCTTTCAATGCATGCTTGCGCTCTACACCGTAGTCATCATTCAGCTCTTTTAATTTTTCATCAATGCACAGCTTTAATTTTTCTGCATCCACGTTATCATCCGAAGCAACATACCATTGATGCGCAAAGAAAGTGCCATAAGGAACACCCGCAACGGTAAACTCCGGTATATAGATATTCAGCTCTTCGCTGGCCATTTCAATGGCCTTGTTCATATTATCTACGCTCAAATGCTCGCCTACCAAACTCAAAAAATGTTTCGTTCTGCCGGTAATGATGATTTCACTACGTTCCCTGTCTACCAGCCGTATGGTATCGCCAATAGCATAGCGCCATGCCCCGGCGTTGGTACTTATCAATATCGCATAGTCCTTATTCTCTTCTATCTCATGGATCATATATGCTTCGGGTTCGGCTATCATATTGCCTTCACTGTCAAAATTCTTATCATCAAAAGGCACAAACTCAAAGAACATGTTATTGTTCAGCACCAGGTGCATGCCAACAGAGCCCTGCCTGTTTTGATAGGCTAAGAACCCTTCGCTGGCGAGATAGGTTTCAATAAAAGTGATCGGCTTGCCCAATACTTTTTCAAAACCTTTTTTATAGGGTTCCATTGCCACACCACCATGCACATAAAAGGCAAGGTTGGGCCATATCTCATGAATATTGTTCAGCTTATATCGTTCTATCACTTTTTCCATGCACAGCTGCAACCATGCCGGTACGCCGATGATGAAGCCGATATCCCAGTTAGGCGCATTTTCTACCACCTCTTCCAGTTTTCGGCTCCAGTCTTTTTCCTTTGCGATCTTTTTGCCGGGTTTGTATAACCCTAATCCCTGGAACCAGAACGGGATATTCTTTTGCTGGATACCGCTAAGGTCGCCGGCATAATAGGTAGGCCCTTTTTGCAGTTGGGTACTGCCACCTAATATCAGCCATCCTTTACCCACGGCGCTTTTAGGCACGTTCTCGTAACGGGCAAGGCTCAGCAGCTGCTTAAAACTGGTGATGGTATTGCTTCGTATCAGTTCTTTGGTGATGGGTATGTATTTGCTGGTAGCATCGCTGGTGCCGCTGCTGAGCGCAAAATATTTGATCTTGCCCGGCCAGCACACATCAGGAATACCTTCTTTGGCTTTATACCACCAGGCATCGTATATTTTATTGTAATCGTAAGTAGGTACCAGTTGCTGAAAAGCCTTGCCCGGATGGCGGCTCAGCAATATTTCATCAAACCTGTACCGCTGGCCAAACTCGGTAAACCTTGCCTTGCGCAGCAGCTTTTTCAGCACTTTTATCTGCTGCCTCCGCGGATCACTAACCGGGATATTCAGCGCCTTAGCTATCGACTTGGGAAGTTTTATATCAATTATGGCCATTTAGTGCTAATTAAGGTTAAGGATGACAAATATAATTTATTGAGATGCTATTAACAAAGTTGATTTACAGGCGGGCTTTGGGCCACCGATTAGGGGATTAGCACAGATCCAGCTGCTTGGCCCCACCCCTGAAAAATGCGCCAGCATTTCCCCATCTGTGTTAATCCCCTAATCCGTGGCAAAAAATCATCTACCAACCTCATTTATGGACATTTGTCCAACACAACCTTTTTTCGGCGCCGCAATTTTGCATCATCAATTAACCAACTAAAAATGATGATATGAAAATCGAAAAAACAATCGCAAGCCTGGTACTTATCGGAGCCATCGGCGTATTTGTTCCTTACACTATCCTTACTATAATTTTTGAGTACCCGGTTATCCTGCGCCAGGATACGGGAACCATCCTGACCAAATTTCATGAAGGCGGCGCCAGGCTTATCTGGACATGGTTTGCCTTCGCCCTCGGCGGCATTACTTTATTGCCTGCTTATATCCTTATCGGTAAAAAGCTGGAAGGCAGATCTTCTTTGATCCGTGTAGCTACTTCTATTGGTGTTATCGGGTTGATCGTACAAATGATAGGCTTGCTGCGCTGGACATTTGTGGTGCCGGTTTTATCCAACACCTTTGTACACGCTACCGATGAAGCTACAAAAGCTACTGCAATTGTTGCGTTTAAAACTATCCATCAGTTTGCCGGTGTATTATTAGGCGAGCATTTAGGTCAGTTGTTTACCATTACCTGGACCGTTTTAATTTCGTTCAGTTTTGCCAAATTGAAACTGATGCCTAAATGGATCAGCTGGATGGGCTATACCAGTTCCTTCATTTACCTGCTGGCACAGGCCGAATTATTGGCAACAGTAATGCCCGGTTTGCCGGTATGGAACATAGCGGGTTTTATCGGCAGTACGCTTTGGCTGGTATGGCTGATCATTGTGGGAGTGCGGTTTTTCAAGATCAGGCTTAACTAAACATTGTTCGTTTCTTATCAATAAAAAAAGCCTTGAAAATTCAAGGCTCTTTTATTATGATCAAACTTCAAACTTACCATTTACCACCACCATGACCTACACTACCCCTGCCATCACCAATGTTATCCTTATCATTATACTTGGCCCAAACCATGCTGATCTCTTTATCACGCTTTTGCTCCAGTAACTGTACCTGGCGTTGTTTTGCTATACGGCTCAGGAAGAATTTATTCTTTACCGTTTGTATTTGCTTTGCATAATCTTTAGTGATCTGCATTATTTGCATATCCCTTTCTTTTGCAGTAAAGAAATATTTTTTGCTGAAGCCTTTATCGAATTTATCGTCTTTGCCTTTGTTATATGCAAAGTCTTTATCGCGGCTGTCTTGTTGTTTATTATTGAACTGGGCAAATGAAGTACCCACTAATAAAACGCTTGCTAAAAGTAAAATTGTCTTTTTCATAATTGTAAAGTTTAAAAATGATTTAATTAAGTATAAGATGGATATTGGTAAAAGATGTTTACAAAGAAAATGTTAATGGTTTTGGACCATGGTCCATGGACTATGGACCATAGACCTGCCGGAAATCGTAAATAAATCCCTAAGTTTGTCTCCTCTAAAAAAAGCTATATGAAGAAACTATTTGTATCGATACTGTTATCGATGACCTTATTAAAAGCCAGCGCCGATGAAGGTATGTGGCTTCCAATGCTGCTGGGCCAGCAGGTGTATAATGATATGGTGAAGAAGGGTCTCAAGCTCACCAAAGAACAATTGTACTCCATCAACAAAGCTTCGCTGAAAGATGCGATATTGATATTTGGCGGTGGCTGTACCGGCGAAATTGTTAGCGACCAGGGATTGATCTTTACCAATCACCACTGTGGCTACGATGCTATTGCCAATGCAAGTACAGTTGATCACAATTACCTGCGTGATGGTTTTTATGCTTATAATAAAGACCAGGAAATACAAAGTAAATTAACGGTACAGTTCCTCGACAGAATTGTAGATGTTACAAAAGAAGTGGAAGATGGCGTAAAAGGATTGGCCTGGGCCGACCGCATAAAGAAATTGCCTGAAGTTTATAAAGCGATCACTGATAAGGTGGCGGATAAAGACAATGGCCTTGCCGGAAGAATATACAGTATGTTCAAGGGCAATCAATACATTATGTACGTGTACAAAACGTACCGGGATATCCGCCTGGTAGGTGCACCGCCGGAAAGCGTTGGTAAATTTGGCGGCGATACCGATAACTGGGAATGGCCACGTCACACCGGCGATTTCAGCATCTTCCGTGTATATGCTACCAAAGATGGCAAACCTGCTGATTACAGTGCAGATAATGTTCCGCTGAAACCAAAATATTTTTTACCCGTTAGCATCAAAGGAATTAAAGATGGCGATTATGCTATGATCTACGGTTATCCAGGTGGTACCAACCGCTACGAAACCAGCTATGGTATCAAACTGAAAAATGAAATTGAAAATCCTTCTTTAGTTGGCCTGCGTGATATGCGTTTGAAATACATGCACGAGCAAATGATCAAAGATCCTGCCGTTAAATTGAAACTGGCCAGTAACTACGCCAGTGTTGCCAATTACTGGAAATTTTATGATGGCGAAACAAAACAACTGATCAAGTTTAAAACATACGAAGAAAAGCAGGCTTACGAAAGCAAATTCATTGCATGGGCAAAAGGCAAGCCTGAGTATGAGAATATTTTTACCGATTATGCCGCTAACTATGCAGCATGGACACCTTACAGCAAGATGCGCCAATACATCAATGAAGGCATTGTTGGTTCTGCACTGGCTGCACATGCTGCTTCGTATATTTCTTTGGAAGATAAATTACTGAAGCCTAACACGCCTTCGGCAGATATTAAAAAAGCTATTGCCGCAGCATCAGATAACCGTAAGGCATTTTTAGAAAGTGAAGACAGGGTAAGCGATGAAAAGATACTGGCTTCTGTGGCTATGATGTACTATACGGATATTGATAAGAGCCAGCACCCGATAGGTTTTTATGAGAACCTGAAAGGTACTTACGGCGATCTTAAAGATGAGGGTACGTACAGGAAATGGGCAAAGGATGTATTTGCCAATAGTATGTTCCTGGATGATGCCAAATGGAATGCTTTTGTTGCAGAACCTACTGCTGCTGCATTACAGGCCGATCCTGCTTTTGCTTTTGCCAGTGCTTTTGTAAAAAATTATACCGGTAAATATGCATCGCTCTATACTGCTTTTGTAAATAAGAATAATGAATTGGGAAGGGCATACATGAAAGGTATCATGGAAATGAATCCTGCGGCAGTTACTAAAATGTATCCTGATGCCAATTTCAGCATGAGGGTAAGCTTTGGTAATGTAAAAAGCTATCGTCCGAGAGATGCGGTTTTTTATGATTATGTAACTACCAGCAAAGGCATCCTGGAAAAATATGTACCGGGCGATTATGAATTTGATCTTCCTGTAAAACAAATTGACCTGTTGAAGAAAAGGGATTTTGGTCAATACATTGATAAGCGTACCAATGATCTTGTTATCGGTTTCATTACTACCAATGATATCACCGGTGGTAATTCAGGCTCTCCTGTTATTGACGGCAACGGTAATTTGATCGGTCTTGCTTTTGATGGCAACTACGAGGCATTGAGTCACAAGATCGCTTTTGATAAAGATCTTAACCGTACCATTTGTGTGGATGTGCGCTATGTATTGTGGTGCATTGATAAACTGGGCGGCGCTACCAATATCATTAATGAACTGAAATTAGCTCGTTAATTTTTAAAGAAAATAATTTCTAAAAACCACTCTTTTAAGGGTGGTTTTTTTATTGTGCAAGAACGAGGCCGTCGCTAAAGAATAGCCTTTCTTATCTTTGCAACATGTCAGAAGATCTAACCATCATACAGGGAAGCAAAGAAGAAATTTATCAATCGCTTATTCCGCAAATAAAAGCATTGATCGAGGGCGAGCCCGATCTTGTTGCTAATCTTGCCAATATAACTGCTGCGTTGAAAGAACAGTTTGGCTGGTTATGGGTGGGGTTTTATTTGGTAAAAGGAGAGGAGTTAGTATTAGGCCCGTTCCAGGGACCGGTTGCCTGCACAAGAATTAAAAAGGGGAGAGGCGTTTGCGGTAGCAGTTGGCAACAGGCGCAAACATTGATCGTTGCTGATGTAGAAAAATTTCCGGGGCATATTGCCTGCAGCAGTTTATCAAAATCTGAAATTGTTATCCCTGTTATACGCAATAATGAAGTAATTGGTGTGCTGGATGTTGACAGCGAGCAATTGGATCATTTTGATGAAACGGATAAAACCTATTTAGAAGAAGTTATTGCTGCTATTTCTTTTTAAGGCTTTGGGGCATTGTCTTTCCAGCCCCATAAATATTTACAGGCGTAGGTTCTATAAGGTTTCCATTTTGCAGAAACTTTCAGCATTTTTTCTTTCATGGCTTTTTTATCTGTGGTATCTATTTTATACAGCTTGCATATTGCCTGTTGTATTCCCAAGTCATCCACTGCAAAAACGTCTTCTCTGCCTAATGTAAACATCAATATCATTTCTACGGTCCACCTGCCAACGCCTTTTATCTGTGTTAAATAATCGATCAGTTCTTCATTACTCATCTTATGCAGCCTGGCATCGGTTATCTTTTCTTCAATAAAAAAATTACAAACGTTCAGCACGTAATTCGCTTTCGCATTGCTCAATCCTATACCTCTTAATGTTTCAAAAGGTGTTTCAGCAATTTGTTTTGCTGTTGGTGTTTTGCCTTTATACAGGTCTAAAAACCGCTGTTGAAATACATCTGCCACTTTTGTACTCAGCTGCTGGCTCATAATAGAGTTACATAAATGCAGATGAATATTGTTGCGCTTTACTACTATATGAGGCTGCTGCAACTCAATGATCTTTTTAAATTTTTTGTCTTTGCTGAGGTGGTGTAAGTGTTCCATGGTTGTTTTTATTTTGGGCTAAGAGGTAAAAAGAGGAAATGAAAAATAGGGAAATACAAGTTTTAACTTAACTATCTTTTCTTTTTTGACTCCTTTCCTCCTTTTACCTCTTAGCTCTACAATATATTCCAGCTCATCTCTCCTCCCTTCTCATCTTTCAGGCTTATTCCCATTTCAGCCAGCTGGTTCCTTATCTTATCCGATGTTGCAAAATCTTTTTTTGTCTTTGCTTCTTTACGTATCTCTATCAACAGCTGCATTACTTCATCCAGTTTACCGTTATTATCTGCTGTCATGCTCTTCAATCCAAAGATATCTTCCAGGTAGGTTTTAAATCTTTCTTTCAATAATTGCAATGTAGATGGTGCAATTGCATCCGCCAAAATCAAACCATCTTTCAGCGAATTGATCACCGGCGCTATCTCAAACATATTGGCCAGCACTTTTGCCGTACTGAAATCATCATCCATAAATTCATCGAATTCCGTCAGCTGTTTTAAAAGTTTGCTGTTCAGTTCTTCATCTGTTGCTACTTCAGTATCAACAGCTTTCAGCTTCGCTAAATTTTCATACGCTTCCCATAAACGTTTCAACGCTTTTTCGCTGGCCTGCAATGCTTCGCTGCTGAAATCTACCGGGCTGCGGTAATGGCTTTGTAAAATAAAGAACCGTATCACCATCGGGTGAAATGCCTGTGTCAGCAATGGATGATTACCACTGAACATTTCCGTTAGCTTAATAACATTGTTATAGCTTTTACCCATCTTCTTTCCGTTGATGGTGATCATGTTATTGTGCATCCAGTATTTTGCCGGCGTATGATGATTGCAGATGGTACTCTGCGCTATCTCGCTTTCATGATGTGGAAACTGAAGGTCCATACCACCGCCATGAATATCAAATTCAGCTCCTAAATATTTTGTTGCCATTGCCGAGCATTCAATATGCCAGCCCGGGAAACCTTCGCCCCATGGGCTTTTCCAGCGCATGATATGTTCGGGCGCAGCATGTTTCCATAATGCAAAATCTGCTTTATCCCTTTTCTCTTCCTGCCCATCCAGTTCGCGGGTAGTTTCTAAAAGATCGTCCAATATCCTTCCGCTTAATTTTCCATAGTCATAATTCGCAGCATATTTTTTTACATCAAAATAAACCGAGCCGTTTACTTCATATGCATATCCCTCAGCAATGATCTTTTCTATCATGTTGATCTGCTCTACGATATGCCCCGTTGCTGTAGGCTCAATGCTTGGCTCAATGCAATTGAACTGCAGCATGGCCCAATGAAAAAGGTTAGTGTATTTCTGTACCAGTTCCATTGGTTCCAGTCTTTCCAGCACCGCTTTTTTCGAGATCTTATCTTCTGCTTCCCTTCCTTCTTCTTCAAAATGCCCGGCATCGGTAATGTTGCGCACATAGCGCACTTTATAGCCCTTATAGGTTAAGTAACGATATACAAAATCAAAGGTTATATAAGGCCGGGCGTGGCCCAGGTGACTTTCGCCGCTTACCGTAGGTCCGCATACATACATACCTACATGTCCGGGTGTGATGGATTGAAATTCTTCTTTCGTCCTGGTATAACTATTATAAATTTTTAAAGACATGATTTTTAGTTTTTTGTCCCAGCTTACCTTTCGCTGTTCAACATTATTGGCGTCGCACTCTTGTACATCAGTACTTTATTCAGCGCCTTAAAATTGTTATTGTATTAAATATTCGGGTGTAACTAATTACAAATATATTAAGCTATGCCGCAACGGCAACAAAAGAAATGATATGAAATGATCGTTGTCATGAGATGACAAATATAAAAAAACTTTCTAAATCATCTCAAGTGTTTTTAATGTCATATTCGGGCAAACCTAAAGGGGAACCTCGCAGTATTCAATCCTATCGCTTTTCCATATCTGCAAAAACAGGAAAGTGATCACTTAATTTTTTTGCAATGCGGGTGTATTGCAGTACGTTGAATTTTTTGTCGGTGAAGATATTATCTATGCGAAGCGTAGGACTTATACCACTAAATGTTCTTCCCATACCGGCGCCTTTTTCTGCAAACGCATTATTCAATCCTTTACCAATGCAATTATAGGCGTAGCTGTTTGGCACATCATTAAAATCGCCGCAAATAATTACCGGGTAAGGGCTTTTTTCCACCTCCGCTTTTATGCGCTCTGCCTGTACCTGCCTTTTTAAAAAACCCTGCTTCAATTTACTGATCACGCTTTTCGATTTCTGGATATCCGTTTCATCATTTACTGTTGGCTTATCTATGTATTGCAAATTGCTCTGGCTAAACTTTAAGGATTGTAAATGAATATTAAAGACACGAATGGTATCCATCCCTTTTACAATATCCGTGTATTGAAAGATCGAATTATAATCGTACGGATAAAAACTTACCGTTTGCTTATTGATCATCGGGTATTTGGAAAACGTGATGATGCCGAAATGATGATTGCCGTCAAAATCCAGTTTGGGATTATAACTGTAGTTGTAGTCCGCAAAATCCAGTCTCGACATCATGTCCGGCACATAATTAATAGCATCTTTGTTTTTATCTCCTCCTACCATCTCCTGGAAGCACGCAATATCAGGTTGATATTCGGTAATGATGTTAAGCATCTCTTCCTTTTTTTCAGGATGCGTTTTGTGCTCCAGTATATCAAAGTGCTCTACGTTCCAGGTAAGCATCCGAATGCCATTCTTGGGTTTTTGCTTATCAAAAGAAGAAGAAAAACGAAAGGGAATAATATTCGACAATGGCTTATAGGCAAGGATAAATGTGACCAGTGATATAAGCACCCATTTTGGTTTTACAAATAACCAGAATACAATAAATAAAATGAGCAGCAGCAACAGGTAAAATGCACCAAGCGTTAATAAGCCAAGGAACCACCAGTTTTTAGGATTGAATAAATATGCATAACAGCCCAATAAAAACAATACTGCCAAAACAATATTGCTGATGATGAAAAACTTTTTGGTGAGCTTGCGGAAAAGGCTTTTAGGCATGCTATAAAGATAGCCCATTTACGATTTACGAATGATGATTTACGATTTCTTTAGCATAATAACCGTTCCTTTATTGGGGTGTATCAAATCAAAAACAAGAGGCTAAACCAGGAGGCATTCGTAAATCGTAAATCCAAAATCGTAATTATCATAGCCCTTCTTCGCCCGCCCTCTTCAAAATATTTCTTTCTTCTTCAGTAAGATGGTTAACGCCTTTCTGGCTGATCTTGTCCAGTATCTCATCTACCCGCTGCTGGGTAATGTGGGCTGTTTTATGATAGGGCGCCCTGTTCCCGGTATTATAAAAAACTTTCTCTTTTACCGATGTCTTCTTTGCTTTTTTATTGGGGTTAAAAAGATTCATGAACCAGTAATAAGCGCTGTTCATCCATTTACCCCAATCATATCCTCTTTTATAACTTACTATATACAGCAACCCGATAAGAGCCCCAGCCAGGTGCGATGCATAAAAAGCGGTACCGGTAGCGCTGCCCATACCTGCAATATCAATAACAAGATAGATAGCCGTAAGTATCCATATCGGGATGCCACCGCCAAGCTGCTGCAGAATTTTAAAATTAGGAGCCATGGCAGTAGCGGCAACTGCTATTGCCATTACTGCCGCATTAGCGCCAAACAATGAGGGTAAAACAATGCCTTGCAGCGGCGTAGCAAACTGCCAGGTAATGATAAATACAACAGCGCCTGCAACAGCGCCATATAAATAAACAGGAAAAGTATGCCTGTTGCCAACTATGCTTTGCAGGATACTTCCAAAGCACCATAGCCACAGCATGTTACTTAATAACGTTAAAAAACTATAATGAAAAAAACTGTAGGTGATAAATGACCAGGGTTGTGATAATGCTTCTTTGAATGTAGGGGCGGCTAAGAACAGGTGCAGCTTGCTTGTAAAAAAAGGAGTAACAGATGTATCGCCGGTTATTTGGCCAAAGGTCATAACCTTGATGAATAGAAACACACTGATGTTGAAGATGATGAGCAATACAACAGGACTGTTAATATTAAAATTAACGCCTTGCGGGCGGTGCTTATCCCTGTACTCTATATACCTGTCAGACTCTCCCATGAATGATTTCTTTTTATAAAATTACAAACTGTTGTAAAAAAATGATGTTAAGCCTTAATAGAATGTTTTTTTGTTGGTCTTGTTCCATATAATTACCAGGATAAAACCCATTACTAATCCCCCTAAGTGAGCAAAATGAGCAATATTATCTGCCCCACCCGGGTGAAAACCACCAAACAGATCATATGCAGCATAAAGGGCAACAATATATTTTGCTTTTATCGGAAACGGAATAGGTATAATATAAAACTGTGTATTAGGAAATAAATATGCAAATGCAGCTAATAAACCCATGATTGCACCGGAAGCTCCAACGGCTGGTTCATTGGCTAAAAATAATTGAGACGCACCTGCGGCTAAACCACAAACGAGATAAAATATCAGGAATCTTTTGGGGCCCCAAACTTTTTCCAATACCGAACCAAACATCCACAAAGCGTACATATTTAAAAGTATATGCAAAAAACCACCATGCGCAAACATATGCGATACCAATTGGTATGGTTTAAACAAACCGCTATTATATGGCCAAAGTGCCAGTACCCTGGAAATTTTTTCATCTGGTCCATCCAGCAACATTTGTGTGGCAAAGACAAGTGCATTAATGATTATCAGGTTAAGTACTATAGGTGTTGTTCTTTGAAACCTGTTTCCATAATTATTATAGCCCATATTTTAATTTTTCAATGTTAGTAATGCTACACATTCAATATGATGTGTGTGCGGGAACATATCTACCGGCTGTACTTTTTCTACTTTATACTTTTCAGCAAGCAGGCCGATATCCCTTGCCTGTGTAGCCGTATTGCAGCTTACATACACGATCCTGGGCGCTGCCATTTCCAAAAGCTTGTTCACCAGTTTTTCGTGCATACCGGCACGTGGGGGGTCGGTAATGATCACATCAGGGCGACCGTGTGCTGCGAAGAATTCATCGTTACATATCTTGATCACATCCCCGGCAAAGAATTCGGCATGGTTAATATTATTCAGCGCAGCATTCTCTTTTGCATCTGCTATAGCATCTTCAATAACTTCTACACCAATTATTTTTTTTGCCTGCCGGCTTACAAAAATGCCAATGCTGCCGGTGCCGCAATACAGGTCGTACACAATCTCATTTCCGGTAAGACCCGCAAAATCCCTTGTGATGGAATATAGTTTTTCTGCCTGCCTGGTATTTGTTTGAAAGAATGATTTTGGTGATATCTTAAATTGAAAATCTTCCAGCTTTTCTATTGCGAAGCCTTTACCATAATATACCTGCGGCGTAAGGTCGTAAATACTATCGTTCCATTTGGGGTTGATGGTATAAAGCAATGTTGTTATTGCAGGAACGGTCTTCAACAAATGATCGAACATTCTTTTCCGTTCTGTTTCGTCATCATAGTTCAGGCAAATGTTTACCATCAGTTCGCCGGTAGTACAGTAGCGGATGATCACATTGCGCAGCCAGCCCGTATGTTGCCGTACATCGTAAAACGGGTAATTATTTTCCAGCGCAAAATCCCTCAATGTGTTTCGTATGCTGTTGTTCACCTCATCCATCAAATAGCATTCATGGATATCTATTATTTTATCAAAGATGCGTGGGGCGTGGTAGCCTAAGGCCCCCCTGCCCCCCAAGGAGGGATCCCCAGCTTCTTCCGGACCCGAAAGCTCTTTTAAATTATCGGGGTCTTCAAAAGCCCCTCTTGTGGAGGGGTTTGGGGAGGCTTCCCTTGGGGGCGGGGTCGTTAAGTACTCTTTATTACAAAACGTAAATTCCAGTTTGTTCCGATAGTGAACAGTATCATCGCCACCTACAATGGGCATTATTTCAGGCAGTTCTGTTTTACCAATGCGCCTCAGGTTTTGTTCCGCCTCCTGTTGCTTGTACTGTAGTTGTTTTTCGTAAGGCAGCATCTGCCATTTGCAACCTCCGCACACACCAAAGTGCCGGCAAAAAGGATCTACCCTGTCTTCAGCATATTTTTTTATCTGCAATACCCGTCCTTCGGCCCAGTCCTTTTTATTTTTGGTCAACAATACATCGGCCATATCACCCGGTACGGCACCCGAAATAAAGATCACTTTACCTTCCTGTCTCGCCAATGCTTTTCCTTCGGCAGCGTAATCGGTAATTAAAAGGTCTTCCAGTATAGTTTGCTTTTTCTGTTTTCTCACAGGTGCAAAAATACCTTAATAATTATCAATATTCTTTTGTTAATGAATTGTAATTGTTAAAACTAAGCGTTGCGGTGAAATGCAGATTAATCAACCATTTTAAATACATTTGTAGCCTTTACACATCATGAAAAAATACTTTTTTTTAGCTTTTCTCGGCTTCGCCTGTAAATTATCTTTTGCCCAGGGTTACCAGGTTACATTACAGGCCCCTACCTACAAAACGGGAATCGCTTACCTTACGTATTACATGGGCAGCAGCTTCAACATCCAGGATTCTGCTGCTGTAACCAATGCCGGCACGGCCGTATTTAAAGGACCACAAAAACTGAGTCCGGGCATTTACGCACTTTTTTTACCGGGCAAAGCTTCCCGGGTAGAATTTTTGGTAGATAAGGAACAAATGATAACCGTGAAAGTTACTGACCCTTCCGACCTTATCAATAAAACTGTTGTTACAGGGTCCAAAGAAAATATACTGTACCAGGAATATCAGCGTTTTATTACACCTCGTGGCGCTCAACGGGAGCAGGAAAGAAAAGCATATTCGGCGGCTCATACCAAACAGGACTCGGCCCTGCACGAACAGAAATACAATACGATCAGCACAGAGATAAACAACTACAGGACCGGTATCATTAAAACGAGGCCTACCTCTATGATGGCTGCTTTACTCAACGCCATGAAAGATCCTGCTGTACTTACCGAAACACCGGTAACACACGAAGACTCTCTTAAAAATTTCAATTACTATAAAGCGCATTATTGGGATGGTGTTTCTTTCATGGACGACCGTATCATCCGTACACCATTCTTTTTACCTAAGCTGGAACGGTATTACCGCGATGTGGTGGTTGCTGCCGATGATGTAATTAAAGATGTTGATTACAAATTATTACTGGCCCGCAACTCGCCGGAGATGTATAAGTTTTTACTGAACTGGCTTACGGATGAATTCATTAACCCCAAATACATGGGCCAGGATGCAGTATTTGTTCACCTGTTTGAAAATTACCACAGCAAAGGATTAAGCCCCTGGCTGAATGAAAAGCAAATGGAAACGATAAGCCGCAGGGCTTATATGCAAATGTCGAACCTTGTTGGCGAAAAGGCGGCCAATCTCGAAATGATTGATAAAGATGGCAACCCGGTAAGCCTGTACAATGTTGCTGCAGATTATACATTGGTGTGTTTTTGGGACCCTAACTGCGGGCACTGTAAAGAAGAGATACCAAGGATAGATTCTATCTACAAAGCAAACTGGAAGAAATACAATATGAAGATATATGCTGTGCTTTCTCCTGATGGAAAAGATGGCGAAGCGCTTAAACCGGAATGGCAGAAATTCATAGATACACATGATCTTACCGATGGATGGATACATGTTTACCAGACACTTAAAATGCAAACTGACGAGTTAGCCGCACAAAAGCCAGGCTACCGACAGCTGTATGATGTTGTGATGACGCCGACCATTTATTTACTGGATAAAGACAAGCGCATCATTGGAAAAAAATTAACCATTCTTCAATTAAACGATCTGCTTCAAATAAAAGCAACTACCAAAAAGCCGAACTAATTAACTACTTACTGATGAAAAGATTTTTATTGTTTCTTACGTGTATAAGCTGTGCTGTTGCCGGTTTTTCTCAAACATTATTTACTTACGGTAATAACTCTGTTGATAAAGAAGAGTTCTTAAAAGCGTATAATAAAAACAAGACTGCTGTAAACGACAAAGAAGCTTCCTTAAGAGAGTATCTTGATCTTTACACCAAGTTCAAGCTGAAGGTAAAAGCCGCACAGGAGTTAAGGCTGGATACATTGCCGCAATTAAAAGCCGACCTCGATAATTTTCGCACACAGGTTGAGGAAAGCTATATGAACAATGAAAAAGCAGTAGATGCTTTGGTTGACGAAGCTTTTTACAGGAGCCAGAAAGACCTGCATGTGTATCATTTTTTTGCAGGTATAAATGGAGATGGCCCTGATTCGGTAAAAGCTTACCAGGCCATTACAGAAATAGCCAGCAAATTAAAACAGGGAAACATAAATTATGAAGCATTGACCAACGATGCTTCTGTAAAATATGTGAAAGTAAAGTCCGGCGATCTTGGCTTCATCACTGTCTTTTCTATTCCGTACGAATACGAGAATATCGTTTATAATTTAAAGCCGGGCGAAGTATCAGCTCCATACCGTACCAAAAACGGACTGCATCTTTTTAAAATGATAGAAGAAAGAAAAACTGCGGGCCGCTGGAGAGTAGCGCAGCTGTTATTTTCATTTCCGCCCGATGGAGAAAAAGATCCAACACCAACAAAACAAAAAGCAGATTCTGTTTACAAACTTTTAAAAACAGGCGCCGATTTTGCCAAGCTTGCCAACCAGGTAAGCGATGATAAGATGACCTATGTTACCGGTGGCGAGATGCCGGAGTTTGGTACAGGAAAATTTCAACCCGTATTTGAAAAAGAAGTTTTCTCTCTTGCTAAAGATGGGGATTATACTGCACCTTTTCAAACCGCATTTGGCTTTCACATTGTAAAGCGCATAAAACAAATTCCTACTCCTTCGGATAAAATGGATGATGGTTATCGTTATGAATTAAGGCAAAAGGTATTGCAGGATAACAGGATGGCCGGCGCAAAGGATAAATTTTCTAAAGAGATAATAGGCAAGATCGCTTATAAGAAAAATACGCTGGTAAAAGATGCTGATCTGTTCCGTTTTGCAGACAGTGTTTCTGTATATGCTGCTGATGCCGATGTAACCAAATATCCTATCAGCAGTAAAACCATTTTTAGTTTTGGTAAAACAAATGTTACCGGTGCAGAATGGTTGAACTTTATAAAAGAATTTAAAGGCAATCTTGAATTGTATAAAGGAGAAAGCAATGAAGAGTTGCTGAATAAATTTATTTCGGTAGCTGCAATGGATTATTATAAAAAGCATTTGGAAGAATACAATGATGAATTCCGTTACCAGATGAAAGAGTTTAAAGAAGGCAACATGCTGTTTGAAGTAATGGAAAGAAATGTATGGGGAAGCGCATCACAGGATACCGTAGCGTTGAAAAAACTGTACGAGCAGAATAAAACCAAATACCGCTGGGCCGCAAGCGCCACTGTTATATTATTCAACTGTACCAGCGCTGCTGCTGCAGACCAGGCCAGGGCGGCGTTAACATCAGGCAAAGACTGGAAGAAGATCGCTGAAGAATCCAACAATACCGTTATTGCAGATTCGGGCCGTTACGAATTGCCACAGATACCTGCACCGGAAGGCACTAAATTTAAAACAGCTTTGATAACTCCTGTATTGCCCAATAGTGTTGACGGCTCTGCAAGTTTTGTAAAAGTATTGCAAACGCACGGCGATAATGAACAGCGCAGTTTTGATGATGCAAGAGGATTGGTGATCAACGATTACCAAAATGTAATGGAAGATAAATGGATAGAAGACCTGAAGAAAAAATATCCCGTTAAAGTAAACGAAGACGTTTTCAAGTCGCTGCTTAAATAGTTATTACTGTATTATTACAATACCCGGGCCTGCCAACCTTTTGCGTTGGCAGGCTTTTTGTTTAATCAACACCTGTAAGCAAAAACCACTGCTCTTAAAGTTAACAGCAGTGGCAACTATCATCAGAAAAATTTTAAACACACAAAAACTTACGGTCATGAAAAGATTAGCAATTGTAATAACGGTACTGTTAGGAAGTACTGTGGCAGCAAATGCCCAAACATTCTATTTGCAGGGCGGGCTTAACTTAGCCAATATCTCTAAAGGGGATAATGGAGAAACACAGGATAACAATACGCTGGCTACATTCAATGTTGGCGGTATGGGAAGGTTCGGCATATCAAAAGTGTTTGATATTGAAGCAGGGCTGCTATTTACCGGGCGTGGTGCAAAATCAGAAACTTATTTTACCAATGCTACCGACGATAATTATGTAAAGGCCAAATTCAATCCGTATTATATTGAGTTGCCGGTAAATGCTGTGGTAAAATTTCCTCTTAGCGGCAGAAGCAACATCTTTATATACGGGGGCCCTTATGCAGCGATAGGTATTACAGGTAAATCAAAAGTAGAGTCGAGGATACTGGGTACTACCACTACTTCTACAGAAGATATTAAATTCAGCAGCGACGATCCTACTACAGGCGACCAGGAAGGCGCCGGATACGACCGATTAAAACGATTTGATTATGGTGCAAATATTGGCGCCGGTCTCGATTTTGGAACATTACTGCTTAAAGTGAATTACGGTTTAGGTTTCGCCAAGATCAATTCTACTGAAACCAATAATTCTGAAAATGATAAGAATAAATACCGCACGTTGAGTATATCGTTGGGTATTCCTTTATCAAGATAATTTTGAACCACGAATGACACGAATGAACACTAATATATTTTATTCGTGAAAATTCGCGTCATTCGTGGTTAACAATATAGTTATACTATTTCTTTCACTACATTGGCTACCATATGTGGGCGGCCCAATGTATAATAATGTAAAACCGGCACACCGAATTTTTTCAGCTCCTGCGATTGGTGCAACAGCCATTCTGTACCTACCTGTTCCACTTCCTCATCTGTTTTACACTTCATGATCTCGTTGCTTAACGCTGTCGGCAGATCGATATGAAAAACCTTTGGCAACAGGGTCAATTGTTTTTTATTGTAGATGGGTTTCAATCCCGGTATGATAGGAACGGTAATGCCTGCAGCACGGCAATTCTTTACAAAGGCATAATATTTTTCGTTGTCGAAAAACATTTGGGTAACAATATAGTCTGCGCCCATATCTACCTTTTGTTTCAGGTACTGCATATCACTATCCATGTTCGGCGCTTCAAAATGTTTTTCAGGATACCCTGCTACGCCGATACAAAACTTTGTTTTGCTGGTATCTTTCAGGTCATCTTCAAGATATACGCCCGAGTTGAGGTTTACCACCTGCTTCAGCAGGTCGCTGGCATATTTATGTCCCCCCGGTTCCGGTTCAAAATTGGTTTCGTTCTTGGCAGCATCGCCACGCAGTACCAGTACATTATCAATACCCAGGTAATGCAGGTTTATCAATGCATCTTCGGTTTCATTAACGCTGAAGCCGCCGCAAATAAGATGTGGAACTGTATCTACATTATACTTATTCATGATCGCCGCACAAATGCTTTCTGTACCGGGGCGCTTGCGTATCACTACCTTTTCAAAAGAACCGGCAGCATTCTTTTTAAAAACATGCTCGCTGCGGTGATAGGTAACATTAATAAAAGCAGGCTTAAATTCCATTAAAGGATCAAGATGCTTATATAACGATTGAATGCCTTTTCCTTTTAATGGTGGTAAAATTTCGAAAGAGATCAGTGTGTCTTTTGCTTCGTTGATGTGGTCTATTACTTTCATCTGTTGATTGTGCTTATATAAATAGAGAGAAAAATCAGAAAATTACCCTTTGCAATATCATGTGAGCTTTTCGATAATAGGAGCCCAGGAAATTGGTGCCGAAAAAATCCTTTTGAACGATCCATTTAGTGCTGTTGAACCATAACTTATCTACTACCAGCGAATTTTTAGTGCCTTCATAACGCACTGCATCAGTATATTCATGCATTAATTCAACCGTATCGGATATGTCTGCCACTTTAAATGATTCTGCAGCGCCATCATTATAAGTGCTGTAGGTGTCATTTATAACGGCAGGGTATTTTAAAAATAAGTTAGATACATTGTTGGCATATTGATAAAGCCCCCCGGTATTTTTATGCAGGTACCAAACAGTTGCCCCGTTATCGTTTACTATTTTAAGCCATTTTTCGTTCCCCAATGTTACTTCGCTGTCTGCCGTATAAGTAACGGTACCGGTGCTTTTTACCCTTCCGTCAAAAAAATAGTTGGTAGAATCATATATCCATTGCGTACCCACTTTGGGTTGTGGCTCCGGGACCAGTTCCAACATTTTTTGACAGGATATTGTTGCGAAAACAATCACCGCAAACAGGAACAGTGGCAGCTTGAACATATTCATATATACAAAGAAAGCAAAAAATAGCGGGATTTGCCCCCTATCCCCCTAAAGGGGTGAAAAGAAGAAGAAGCCCCCTAACCCCCATAGGGGGAAAAGGAGGAGATCAAAGCGGAGTTACTTTATGAATTGCCCTGCCCTTTAGGGCAGGGATAAAGTGACATGCTAAACCGGGCTGTATCTCTTCGAAGGCTTTGCCTTCGTAAGTACTATGTTCAGCAGGAGCTTTGCTCCGTATTTTCAAACCGGAGATGCTGCGGGGGAAAGAGAAACGGGATGAAATCCCTTTATAACATAAGGCTTTACGAAGGCAAAGCCTTCGAAGAGTGCAGTTCCGTATTTTACTTTTTCTCGCAGAGTCTCCTCCTTTTCCCCCTTCGGGGGTTAGGGGGCTTCTTCTTCTTTTCACCCCTTTAGGGGGATAGGGGGCAAACATCATATTCAATGCCCTGTAAGGGCAAAAGATTGGTAGCAAAGCATCATACATTTCGATAAACCCCGTAGGAGTGACAGATATCTGTCGTCCCTACGGGACTTTGAAAACGGGATGGGCTGAATGCTACCAATCTCCTATCCCGATGGGACAAATTTTTACCGGAAACCTTCGTACGATTCCTGGCAGCCGGTCCGGAGTTCCGGAAACCGCGCCCGAACTTTGGCGAAGGAATCCGGAAATCCGGAAAGCTTGCCACGATTTCGGAGAAGGTGTCCGGAATGCCGGAAAGTCTGCTGCAACTTGGGGGAGACCTTCCGCATGATGCGGAAAGCTCGCTGCGGTTTGAAGGAAGCTTTCCGCATGATATAGAAAGCCTGCTGCGTTTTGAAACAAGGCATCATGATAACCATGAAAGCTTGCTACGTTTTGAAACAAGATATCATGATAACCATGAAAGTCTGCTGCAATTTGAAATAAAGCATCATGATTAAAAACATTAATTTATTCAAAACCACCCGGTTATATGGCTCAGGTCACTTAAAGTGGCCCCACCCTTAGCGTTCCTCTGCGCCCCCGCGCCCTGCCTACCGGCAGGCAGGTTTGCGGTTAAAATAGTACTTTTGCTTTCAAACACAGCACTTTGAGTTTAACCATACACACCAAAAATCTTGTAAAGATTTACGGCAGCCGTACTGTAGTAAATAATGTATCGTTTACTGTAAGCCAGGGCGAAATTGTGGGCCTGCTGGGGCCCAACGGGGCCGGCAAAACCACTTCCTTTTACCAGGTGGTTGGTTTGGTAAAGCCCGATGAAGGCGAGGTTTTCCTGAACGATATCAATATCACCAAATTGCCCATGTACAAGCGGGCGCAAATGGGTATCGGTTATTTACCGCAGGAAGCCAGTGTGTTCCGCAAATTAAGTGTAGAAGATAATATCAGTGCGGTACTGGAAATGACGAAGCTTTCTAAAAAAGAACAAAAAGATAAACTGGAAAGCCTGCTGGACGAGTTCCGGTTACAGCATGTGCGAAAGAACAACGGCGATACACTCAGCGGCGGCGAGCGCAGAAGAACAGAGATCGCGAGGGCCCTGGCCGTTAACCCCAAATTCATTTTACTGGACGAGCCTTTTGCGGGTGTTGATCCGATAGCTGTAGAAGATATCCAGGCAATTGTGGCCCGGCTGAAGTTCAAACAGATCGGCATTCTTATCACCGATCATAATGTAAATGAAACACTTTCTATCTGCGACAGGGCTTATCTTCTTATAGATGGAAAAATATTCAAACACGGCACAGCAGAAGAACTGGCCGGTGATGAACAGGTACGCCGTTTATACCTGGGTCGCAATTTTGAATTGAAGCGAAAAGATTACCTGCATGATGAAGCGGCAACAACTATCAAAGAAGAAAGTGGTTATCAATCCAATTTTGAAAGTATTATTCATAAATGTATAGAAGAAACAGAAAGAAAAATAGCCCTGCTGGATAAGATCGGTATTTATAAATTTAATTTTTCTCTTGCGGCAGATATAAACATGAATGAATATTCAAAATACATTTCTGAAGTAAAGAATTCTATCCAGGTAAACAGGAGTAACGATACAAATATTGAAAGGCTGATTATGAAGATGCCTGATATTTCATTTAATAAATACAAGCGTTCTTTTGCTATTTATGATAGTATTGTTATGCCTATTATGGTAGCCAGTTTTATCTTAATTGGGTTACTTACCTATATCCCGATTTATTTTAATTATTCTCCTCTGTTTAAAGGTTTAAAAAAGGATTTAATTGAGATTCGTTCCTGTTTAAGTGAGATTTTATTAATGATCCATGCAAAAAACAATTGAGTTGTCGTTTGAACCTTATATAAACTTTGCAGGCCATGGCCTTATACGATCTTTCTAAGCAATCACGGAAAACCCTGGTTATAAAAAAGACTGTCTGCCAAAAGTTATAGCACATTTAAAAACATGGCAAAATGATACCCTGGTGAAGTATGTCATTGAGGAGATCATTGATGTACATCACCGCTACCGCAATTTTTCCGCTTTGTTGCAGGCACAGGCAAAGCAACATATTGCAGCGCATTTTCCCTGATACGCCTTTACAGGCATTCTTCAATTTTATCTTTCGGTTTCATTTGTGTATTTTGCCATGAATGAAACTCCTTTCTCCTGCTATATCAAAACTTGCCCGTATGCGCCTGTGGCGTATCGACAACTGGAGCAAGCATCCTGCTGCTGTTCAGCGGCATGTATTGCAGGATTTGGTTACAGCAGCACAGTACACCGAGTTTGGAAAAAAATATCACTTCAATAAGCTTTTTACGTTAAAAGATTTTAAGAAGAATGTTCCTATTCACGATTACGATGCCATTAAGCCTTACATCGAGCGCATGATGAATGGCGAAGAAAATATTTTATGGAACACGCCTATTACCTGGTTTGCCAAAAGCAGCGGCACCACATCCGATAAAAGCAAGTTCATTCCTATCAGCGAAGAAAGCTTAAAGCAAAATCACTTCCAGGCCAGTAAAGATGTATTAAGCAACTACTATAAAAATTTCCCTTCCAGCGATCTGCTCACCGGCAAAGGGTTGGTGGTTGGCGGCTCTCACCAGATCAATAAAGTAAATGAAGATATTCAATACGGCGACCTTAGTGCGATACTGATGCAGAACTCTCCCTTTTGGGGGCAATGGCTGCGTACACCGGAATTGAGCATTGCCTTACTGGATGAATGGGAAAATAAAATTGAAAAGCTGGCGCAAACTACCGCCAATGAAAATGTAACATCGCTTGCCGGCGTACCTACCTGGACCTTGCTGTTATTGAAACGCATACTGGAGATAAAAGGAAAGAGCGTGATAACTGAGGTTTGGCCCAATTTAGAGCTGTATATAAATGGCGGTGTTTCTTTTATCCCTTATAAAGAACAGTTTGATAAGATCATTGGTAAAAAGATCAATTACCTGGAGATCTATAATGCCAGTGAAGGTTTTATTGCCGGTCAGCAAAACCCTGATGACGACGGCATGTTGCTGTTCATGGAGCATGGTATCTTTTACGAGTTCATGCCGGTAGAAGAATATGGCAAAGATGATCCTCAAACCATCGGGTTAAATAAAGTGGTGCCGGGAAAAAATTATGCACCTGTTATCAGTACCACCGGCGGGCTATGGCGCTATTTGATCGGCGATACTATTCAATTCACTTCTGTACATCCTTACAAAATAAAAGTAAGCGGCCGCTTAAAACATTATATGAATGCTTTTGGAGAAGAAGTAATTGTTGACAATACCGACAATGCCATTGCCATTGCCGCAGAAAAAACCAATGCTGTGGTAAATGATTACACCGCAGCGCCGATATATTTCAGTGAGCAAAGTAACGGGGCGCATGAATGGCTGATAGAATTTGATACCCCTCCGCAAAACCTTGATGCATTTACGGTAGAGCTTGATACTGCATTAAAGAGCATTAATAGTGATTATGAAGCCAAGCGCCATAAAGATATCGCTTTGCGTATGCCGGTAGTACATACTTTGCCGAAAGGTGTGTTTACAGCATGGCTTCGCAGCAAAGGAAAACTGGGTGGTCAGCATAAAGTACCGAGGTTGAGTAATGAAAGAATAATGTTGGAAGAGATCCTTGCAATAAAATTTAAGTAAAGCTCAATAGAAAATAAAAAGTACAAGTGAGTGACACAACAAAAGTTGATATATGTACATTTGCTGGTAACATAAATTTTATACAATGAAACTTTTGGACGGAAAAACAGCTATTGTAACCGGCGCAGCCCGTGGAATTGGTGAAGGTATTGCATTAAAATTTGCAGAACATGGCGCTAATGTAGCGTTCACTTATGTAAGCGACAGCAGTAAGGAAAAGGCAACTGCGTTAGAGGAAAAACTGGTTGCATTGGGTGTAAAAGCAAAAGCGTATCAAAGCAATGCCGGTGATTTTGCTGCCTGCGAAGTTTTTGTAAATGATATGCTGAAAGAGTTTGGCACTGTAGATATCTGTGTGAACAATGCCGGTATCTCAAAAGATAATTTATTGCTGCGAATGAGCCCCGAGCAATTTGAAGAAGTGATAAAAGTGAACCTGAACAGTGTGTTCTACATGACCAAGCAGATCATCAAGCCAATGATGAAAGCAAGAAGCGGCAGTATCATTAACATGAGCAGCATCATTGGTGAAATGGGCAATGCGGGGCAGAGCAGTTATGCAGCAAGCAAAGCCGGTGTTATCGGCTTTACCAAAAGCGTAGCAAAAGAACTGGGCAGCCGCAACATACGCTGCAATGCCATAGCACCCGGTTTTGTAGAAACAGATATGACCAGCTACCTGAAAGAAGGCGAAGCCGCCGAAAAATATAAAGCAGGCATACCGCTTGGCCGTTTTGCAAGCGCCGAAGATATTGCGAATGTTACGCTCTTCCTGGCAAGTGACCTTAGCAGTTATGTTACCGGGCAAACGATAAGCGCCTGCGGCGGATTGAACATTTAGTCGATAGTTTATTAGACTATGGTCCATGGACTATCGACCATGGACTTATTGTCACAAAATTGTTATCGTTTCCATAATTCTTTTTTAAACCGGGCCGTAAAAATTATCTTTGCCGCCTGTGAAGCTTAGAAAGAAAATAATAAGTTGTTTTTTAATTGTAGTGTTAACGCTGCAGTTGATACCATTACGCCAGGTAATTCAATATTTTCTTATCGATAATCAATTGACCGAAGAGATCGTTGATTCACATTCCGGCGCCGAGAAAAAAATGCGGCTGCTGGATGAGGACCACAAAGTAATGCCGGCGCTCGATCATTTATTCCCACAATTCAGCGCCAGCAGCAGTATCTCTTATTTCCATTTTTCAGAAATGCTTCCCGATTTTCATACGGCTGATATACAAACGCCTCCTCCCAATATCATCTGATCAGTTTTAACCTGATCTCCTCGCTATCTTTTTGTAATTCTTATTTCTACAATCACCACTTGCCTGCCTTGTTGTAAACATCAAGCTATACAGTATTAATTTCTGTATGCACACTTGTTCAACAGGCAGGGTATAAATCTATATAAACAAATGAAACGTTTTTTTCAAAATACGGTTGCAGATATACCTGCGTCGATAGTTGTTTTCCTGGTGGCGCTCCCGTTATGTCTGGGGGTTGCACTGGCATCCAACGCACCACTGTTCAGCGGCCTGATAGCAGGTATCGTTGGCGGTATCGTTGTTGGAGCAATAAGCAAATCGCCGTTGAGTGTAAGCGGCCCGGCTGCCGGACTTACCGCCATCGTAGGTGCAGCTATTTTAAATTTAAATTCCTTTGAAGGCTTTCTCGTTGCCGTTGTGCTGTGCGGTATTATCCAGGTAGGGCTTGGCTTTGCAAAAGCCGGTGTTATCGGTGATTATGTGCCCAATGCTGTCATTAAAGGTATGCTGGCCGCAATAGGGTTGATCCTGATACTGAACCAATTTCCTCATTTGCTTGGTGATGATTCTCATTTTGAAACCGATGAGAACGTGGCAGCAAAAACAGGAAAGGGCAATATCTTTCTCAATTTTATTAATGGCTTCGGGCATATCAATAAACTGGCTTTACTCATCGGGGGCGTTTGCCTTGCATTCAGTTTTGCGTGGGAAAAATTTACCTCCCGTAAAAAAGGATTTCTTAAAATGATTCCTTCCCCGTTATTGGTTGTACTGATTGGCGTGGGCATTAATTATGCGTTTAAAGATTCGGCGTCATTTCGTGTTTTAAGTGGCGAACATTTGGTTACTATACCTGTTGCATCATCTGCCAATGAGTTCTTTTCTTTTTTTAATACGCCCGATTGGAATTATTTTTTGAACAAAGATGTATTGCTTGCCGGTGTTACACTGGCCATTGTTGCCAGCCTCGAAAGCCTGCTTAGCATCGAAGCTGTAGATGATCTAGATCCTTATCAGCGGGTAACGCCAACCAACAGGGAACTAAAAGCACAAGGTGTTGGCAATATTGTTTCGGGGCTTATAGGAGGGTTGCCCGTTACCAGTGTTATTGTCCGTTCTTCTGCTAACGTAAATGCAGGCGCAAGATCAAAATTATCAACCATACTGCACGGCTCGCTGCTGTTATTATCTGTAGCTTTTATTCCTGCGATACTTAATCTTATCCCTAAAGCAGCATTGGCAGCTATTTTGATATTCACCGGTTATAAATTGGCGAAGCCTTCTTTATTCAAATTGTTTTATAAAAAAGGGTGGGATCAATTCGTTCCGTTTGTAATAACAATTGTTGCTATCTTGCTAACCGATCTTTTAAAAGGAGTGGTGATTGGCATTGGCCTGGGATTATTTTATATTTTGCGGAGCAATTTCAGAACAGCAGTATTTGTTGTTAATGATGAGAACCGTTTTCTTTTCCGGATGAGAAAAGATGTATCGTTCCTTAACAAGCCGATCATTAAAGCAAAGCTGGAAAATGTACCGGAGAATGGATATGTTCTCATTGATGCATCAAGAGCCGATTTTATTGATAAGGATATTATAGAAGTGATAGAGGATTTTACCCTGCATGCACATTTAAAGAATATCAGGGTAGAGATAAAGCGGAGCCATTTTAAGGAGCAGGGCTTTTCGCCAAACCTGGCATATGTACTGGAAAGTAATGAAACGGGCACTACCCGTATATTGGAAAAAAATTTTAAAACAAACACACATTAAAACAAGATAATTATCATGGAATCTTACAATAAACTTTTATTAGAAAACAAAGCCTGGGCTGCAGAAAAGATCGAAGAGAACCCTGATTTTTTTGAGAACCTGGCGCATGTGCAAACCCCTGAATTTTTATGGATAGGTTGCAGCGACAGCCGTGTGCCTGCCAATGAAATTACCGGCACACAGCCCGGTGAAATATTTGTGCACCGCAATGTTGCCAACCTGGTAATACATACCGATGTGAACCTGCTGAGCGTACTGGAGTATGCTGTTGTTCATCTTAAAGTAAAGCATGTTATCATCTGCGGGCATTATGGATGTGGTGGTATCAAAGCGGCTATGGGCAATCACGATTATAACCAGGTATTGAATATGTGGCTGAGAAATATCAAAGATGTTTACCGTCATAACAGGCAGGAGCTGGATGCAATTACTGATGAAAATACAAGGGCCGACCGGTTAACGGAACTGAATGTTATAGAACAGGTGCAGCGACTGGCAAAGACTTCTATCATACAAAAAGCATGGAAACATGAACAGCGGCCACACCTGCATGGTTGGGTATATGGGCTGAAGGACGGGATCATTAACCCGGTGTATGAAATGGGCGCCGGCTCGGAGATAGATCCTTTATACGTTTATGACGATCTATAAACAGAAAGGCCCCGGATGATCCGGGGCCTTTTTTATTTCGCTTTGAATTTTGCGATCGCATTCCTGGTGAATTCGCTTAGCACCAGCTTGCCGCTGATAGCAGCTCTTTCTTTTAACAATTCATCCCAATGCTCCGTTCCTTTCCAGAACATTTTTTTCATTTCCGCCATAGCCATGGGACTGCTGTGCATTAATGTATTGGATAAACGATGAATGAATTCATCCATGTTCTCTACCGTTTCATGCACTTCGGCAAACAGGCCCTTTCGTTTTGCCCACTCTGCATTGCGCCACATGGTAGCATCTATAGCCAAAGCACTGAATGCTGCCGGGCCTATTTTTCTTTCTACAGCCGGGCCCACAACGAATGGACCGATACCCACAGCCAGTTCACTTAATTTTACATCTGCTTTATCTGTTGCAATAGCATAATCTACAGCAGCTGCAAGGCCCACACCGCCACCTACACATTTGCCCTGTATGCGGCCAATGATAAATTTGGGGCACTTGCGCATGGCATTGATAACATTAGCAAAGCCGCTGAAAAATTTCTGTCCCTCTTCTTCTGTTTTAATAGCCACCAGTTCATCAAAGCTGGCACCGGAACAAAATGTTTTTTCTCCGCCACTTTTCAAAACGATCACTTTTGTTTCGCTGTGTGTACCGGCAAAATGTATTTCTCTTGCCAGCTCTTCTAATATTTTACCCGGCAATGAATTGCTTTGCGGATGAAAGAATTCTATAGTGGTAATACCATTATGCGTTTCAGCCTTCACATAATCTTCTTTTACTTCCTTTATCATTTGAAATAAGTGTTTTTATTTTTTTTCAACCATAGTTAAGATCGTAGCCACGCCAACAATTGGCTCTTCTGTTCCGTCAAGCATTTCCACATACCATTTCACAATACCCTTATCAATATCATCACCACGTTTCATGTCTTCCGGTTTTTCCACAACTCTTTTATCATTAGGTAATTTTTCCTTGCAGGTAAACCGTATCTGTATCTCTGCGCCGGGATAAACAGGTTTTGTAAAACGAAGTTCGTCAATTCCATAATTCAACAGCACCGGATTTTTTTCGTAGCTATCTACAAACAACCCTGCTGCCACACTCATGATAAAGTACCCATGCGCTACTTGTTGTTCAAACATCGTTCCAGTAAAATCGGTTGTTTTTATGTGTGCATAAAAATGATCGCCGCTCAGGTCGGCAAACCGGTCTATATCTTCACTGGTGATCACTCTTTTTTCTGTCAGTATCTGGTCGCCTATTTGTAATTCATCAAAATATTTTTTGAATGGATGTTTACCCGGGTCTTTTCCTTTGGCATTAGGTTGATATACATCCGTTACAGCGGTGATCATGGTTGGCGAGCCCTGCAATGCCGTGCGCTGCAGGTAATGTTTTACACCACGTATGCCACCCATTTCTTCCCCACCACCTGCACGTCCCGGGCCGCCATGTACCAACAAGGGCAGCGGCGAGCCATGGCCCGTACTTTCTTTGGCGCATTCGTTATTTAATATCAATATTCGTCCATGGTGTGTGGCAGCGCCGATCACATATTGTTTGGCAACGGCGTTATCGGCTGTTACAATAGTTGTTACCAGCGAACCTTTACCTAATTTGCTTAATGCTATTACCTCATCCGTATTTTTATAAGGCATGATGGTGCTTACCGGGCCAAATGCTTCTACTTCATGTGCTTCTTTAGCATCAAACGGTTTTTCATTCATCAACAGTACCGGCGACATAAATGCTCCTTTCGCTGCATCTGCATCAACAACTTCTACACTATCCAAAGAACCATATACTATTTGTGAAGAGGCCAGTAATTTTTGTACCTGGCTTTTTACTTCGTTGCGTTGTGCTTCTCCCGCAAGGCTTCCCATCCGCACTTTTTCATTTAGCGGATTGCCGATAGTGGTTTGTGCAAGAGAAGCAGCAATGGCTTTCCACATATCTTCCATTTTATTTTGCGGAACAAATATGCGGCGGATACCCGTACAGCGCTGGCCCGCTTTTAACGTCATCTCACGGCGCACTTCTTTTACAAACACCTCCCATTCCGGCATGCCGGGTTCTACATCATTACCTAATACGATGCAATTCAAACTGTCTGCTTCCATCGTAAACGGAACGCTGTTGGCTAATATATTTTTATTCGATTTTAATAATAGCCCTGTTGATGCAGAGCCTGTAAAGGTTACTACATCCTGCGAAGTAACATGATCCAGGATATCACCGGCAGATCCACACAACAACTGCAAAGCGCCTTCGGGTAATATCTTCGAAGCAATGATCTCTTTTACTACAGCTTCTGTAAGATATGAAGTAACAGTAGCCGGCTTTACAATTGCAGGCATACCGGCCAATAAATTCACGGCTATTTTTTCCAGCATTCCCCAAACAGGAAAATTAAACGCATTGATATGAACCGCAACACCTTCTTTGGGTGTAAGAATATGCGTACCCATAAATGTGTTGTGCTTGCTGAGATTATGGCTTTCGCCATCGATACAAAAAACTTCATTGGGAAATTTGCGGCGTAGCGATGCGTTGGCAAAAAGGTTACCGATTCCTCCTTCTATATCTACCCAGCTATCGGCTTTTGTTGCACCGGTTTGGTAAGAGATCGCATAAAATTTATCGAGATGATTTCTTAAATGAAGCGCCAGCGCTTTCAGCATATTACCACGTTCATGAAAGGTCATTTTACGAAGAGCAACATTTCCGGTATTTCGTCCGTATTCCAATATGCTTTTAAAATCAAGGCCTTTTGTTGTTGCTGATCCTATTGCTTCGCCGGTAACTGCATTGTAAAGCGCCTGTCCATCACCATCACCGGTTATCCATTTGCCGGTAATGTAGTTGCCGAGTTTATTCATATTGTATAAGCGTTTAATGCAAATCTACAAGCAAATGCGGAATAGATTTTGTAAATTTGAAGTAATAAAATTGTTCGTTATGAGTGTAGCAGAAATGAAATTGGTGGCTATAAATGAAATAGCCAAATTAAACAATGAAAACGAGTTAAAAGAGATTTTGGAACATTTGGCAAAACTTTCCGGAGCAATTGAAGAGCCTTTTGACGTTGAAGCTTTTTTAAAAAGAGCTTCTGAAAAATATGATGATGTATTGCAAAAACTTGCTCAATAGCCATGATCACAAAAGAGATAGTTCTACAGTTACACGAATTTTCTATTACTAAATATGGAGGCTCAAGCGGAATAAGAGATGAAGGTTTGATGGAGAGTGCTATTTTACGGCCTTATCAAACTTTCGGTGGGGAAAATTTATATCCCACTGCTTATGAAAAAGCAGCAGCCGTTGTTGAAAGCATTATAATTAATCATCCTTTTGTTGATGGCAATAAACGCACTGGCTACTTAGCCATGTTAGCTATATTAGGAGAAGGTAAACTGGAAATCACAGCTTCAAATGATAAGATATATTCCTTTATAATCAGCATTTCTACCGGTGAAATAAAATTCGAAGAGATAGTAAAATGGCTGAAAGAAAATACAGCAATCCTATAAAAATTTACATCCCTCCAAACTGCCGCAAATGATGCGTCACATGTTTATAATGCAGCAGCACCCATTCTTCAAAATTAAGAGGACCAAAGATCGGGTGGCTGGTTATCTTTCCGGGTTCATTTTCAAAAAGCTGTACAAAATCATTTATTTGCCGTTGAAGCCCATCAATAGCTTCGGGCAATGTTGCATAATGTACAGGGTAAGGTTCTGTGGGTACGATATCAGCCGGGGCTATAGTGTTTTCCCGAAATTGCTTATCGCTTAATAAAAACTCTTTCAGTTTTACCAGGTGCTCTTCGGTGCTTACTACAGGAAATTTTATCTTTTCGGTAGATACTTTAAAGAAGCCCGATACATGTTCTACCATTTGCTGCACATTCATTTTGCCCCATTTGGCAGGCGTGTCCGGCGCAAGGGCTTTGATCAATGGAATATATTCGTCGGCAATGAAGTGCAGTTTCGCAGTGTCCATGATCTTTTTAAAGTAAAGATAAGGGAATTGGCAAACGCTATATAACCGTAGTATTTTTCAAAAAAATGTTGAACTCCTGTTTTCTTTCACGGGCAATGGTTGCCATTTGATGATTGGGCAATTCGGCTACGGTACTGTCGGGAGAAACTTTTCTTACATGCCGTACATTCACCAGGAAACTCCGGTGTGTACGAAAAAAACCTTCTTCTGTTGTAAGCTGGTTTTCGTAGTCTTTGATATTCTTGCTTACCAGTATCTTGTTGCCATCTTTAAGAAAGATATTTACATAGCTCCCTTCGGCACGCAAATGCGTGATCTCGTTAAGGTCGATGAATAAATTGCCTTCGCTTACGGGCACTACGATCTTTTTTATCTTTTGTTCCTGCAGGTTTACTTTCAATGTTTCCAGCCGTTCCCTGATCAGCGAATTCCCTCTCAACTTCTTTGCTTTTTCCACAGCTTTTACAAGCTGTTCTATCTGTACAGGTTTTAAAAGATAATCTACTGCGCTTACCTGGAAGGCCTTTAATGCAAACTCACTATAGGCTGTAACAAAAATGATCTCGAAGTTTATCTCATCAAAAAATTCGAGCAGCTGAAAGCCATTATAGCCTGGCATTTCAATATCCAGGAAAACAATATCCGGTTTTTCTTTCTGGATCATTTTTACTCCCTGTACCACATCCGGGGCTGTACCTGCAATAATAAGTTCGGGGCAATATTCTGCAATGAACGATTCCAGGATCCTTCTTGCTTTTGCCTCATCATCTATTATTACTGCTTTAAGCATACGTCCAAAAATAAAGTTTTTAAAATAAGCAAGCCCTGTCTTTAAGCAGGGCTTGCAAAGCTGTGTTGATAAACGTTATTTTGAAAAAGCAAAACCAGGTGCAAATGTATTGCCGCATTGAAAGTATGCATCATGCACATTTTCATCGTAGCCGGTACCGTTGTACAGGAAGGTTACATTTACCAGGCTGGTGAATGTTTCTCCTGTTGTTGCAGAAGTATAAATGACCCTTGTCTGCAGCCAGCGATTTAAAGGAGTTCCCTGGTAATTCTTTTCAATGTTGTAGGCAGAACTTATGATCTGTACCTTTTGAATATCCTTTACGATACCGCCGGTCAAAGAAAGTATGCCGGTTTTGATCTTATCTTCCAAAGCTTTATCGGCCATTCCCGGCCTTTCCTGCAAACGATAAATATCAGAAACAAGCGCCTTTTCTTTAGTAGGTATCTTTAATTTTACAGTGCCTTCTGCCAATGTTTCAAATGTGCCTCCAGCCTGCATGTATTCACCTTTGGTACGATATACCATTTCATATTTAACATTCAATGTTGTGCCGGCTATAACTTTACTGTCTATCTTGCTCAACAGGTAACGCAACAGGCTTTCACTAAAAAACGAATTATTAGAGCAGCCATAATCAGTTCTTTTATCAAACTCTCCTTTCATAGAATATCCATTGCAGGAAAAAACATTACGGGTCTTCCAGAAATTATCCAGGCCCGGAAGCTGTATCTGCACATAGTTTGGCAATATGCCTTTGCTTGATGCAAACATGCTGTTGGCATAAGCTGCCATATCATTCAGTGTAACAGATTGTCCTTCGCAGCTGATCCTTATATCGAAATGATTGTCTTTTACTTTAGGCAAACTGTTGTCGTCAAAATATGCCCTGAACCAGAAATCGTTTCCCAGTTCTATTTCCTGCGAAGCATCTGCATCGCTTTCATCCAATCGGCTTTGCAGCCAGTTATCAAAGAATACGATCTTTTTAGTGTGCTGTTTTTGCCAGTCGGTTAACTGCGCTTTTGTTTGGGCAAATGCCAGTAACACGATCATTGATAATACTAATTTTTTCATGTTGTAGTTTTGTTTTGTATGCAAATATGTTATGCCGCAATGCCTGTTGCAAATGATGTTTGTGAACAGCAGGTATAAATTTGTGAATGGAAAAGAATGACCGGGCGCTTATTGTTTAACCAGCTTTTTAGTGTCGATCAGTTTACCATCAACCACAAGTGAATAGGTATAACTGCCGCTGGACAGATCGTTTGCAAAAACAGTCAGCTGTCCTTTGCCGGTGCTGATGTTTACTGTTTTTATCAACCGCCCGTCTGTGCCATAAAATAATAATTGTGCATTGCCTGCAGGTTGAGGAATGTTATAAGAGATGCTGGTTTGGTAAGCAAAGGGATTGGGTATATTTTGATTAAGTACGATGCTGTTGTTGTCGCTCAATTGTACACTTGTTGTTTTTACAGCAGCAGTTTCCGGCACAAGCAGTTTTTTCAATTCATTTATTTGCTGTTGCTGCTGTTCTATCAGCACCTGTTGTTCCTGTACTGCTTTTACCAGCGGTACTACAAACTGGCTGTAGGCCAAGCTGTAATTATCATTTTCATTTTCGGGTTTGTGTATGCCATTGAAATCATAACCGGTTTCCTTAGCAGCTTTTTCTACTTCCTGCGCAATAAAGCCGCTTTGACGTACAGCAGTAGATGGGCCAAAGTCCTGCGCCATATATTTCTTGCTGATACTGTCGGGCATATTCTTCGTTAAGAATTGCTGGAATTTCTTCGTATCAAAATTATATACCACCGGGCGCAGTTTTTTTATGAACTCCAGACCTACCACATCACTTTCGCTGATATTATTTTTGAACCTTCCATCAGAAACATTGGTAAAAGCTACCTGGCCTTCAATTACAGAAACGGTAGTATTACCGATCCTTACCTTATTACTTGCATTTACCGTTGTATTAGAACCTATTGCTGTAGCATTAGTTAAATTACCGGTAGCTGCATCTGCAAAATAACCCAATGTTGTATTGTAGCTTCCGGTGATATTGGTTTGAAGCGCCCCGATACCAGTAGCGGTATTAAAATTGCCGGTGGTATTAAAAAACAGGGCCGATACCCCATTGGCAGTATTGCCGGTGCCGGTGGTATTGGATATTAGTGTTTGCCTGCCATTTGCCACATTGGAAGAGCCTGTTGTATTGGAAGAAAGTACATCATAACCAACCGCAGTATTTTCTGTACCCGTTGTGTTTTGTGCCAATGCCAAAGCTCCGAAAGCTGTATTCAATATCCCGGTTGTATTAAGCCCCAGGGCCCCGAAACCGGTAGCGGTATTAGCCGTACCCGTTGTGTTGGAAAAGAGGGACCTGAAGCCGCTGGCTGTATTGCGCCCCCCGGATGTATTGGCATTTCCCGATTGATAGCCATAAAAAGTATTTGCAATAAAAGGATTCGTTTCTATCCTTCCTGCCTTTTGATTATTTACCCGAAAATTTAAAGGCACATTATCTGTAGTGCCGATAAAGTTAGTGCCGTCGATTGTGCCTGCATTGCCAAGCAGGGACCAGTCTCCGCCTATAACCGGCATTTGCCAGGTTGCAACGCCTGCTGCATCAGAGGTAAGCACTTTGCCAACACCCGGCGAGCCGCCGGTAACTTGTAAACCGCCGGTAATTATCCTTGCAGTATTTCCAACGCCTGCAAAAATTTTTGCTACTGAATTGTTTCCCAGTTGTATGGCATTACTTTCTGTTACTATTGCCTGGTTACCGATCGCTGTAGCATTATCCAATGCTCCCGATGCAACATCAGCATTATAACCTAATGCTGTATTATTATTACCGGTAGTATTATTGATAAGTGCGTGCAACCCATTGGCTGTGTTGTTATTTCCTGTGCTGTTATTGAGCAATGCAGCAGCACCATTAGCTGTGTTATTTGTTCCGGTGTTATAGTAAAGAGCTCCATGCCCGATCGCTGTATTTGCTTCGCTTGTAGTGTTGGTATAAAGTGCTCCCCAGCCCAGGGCAAGATTATAATTACCTGTTGTATTGGAAAAAAGCGCCTGGTAGCCAAGGGCATTATTATACTGCCCGGTTGTGTTGCTGTACAATGCTTTGTATCCATTTGCAGTATTGTATGATGCTGTTGTGTTACTGTATAATGCCTGTAGGCCTATGGCTGTATTATAGCTACCTTCTGTGTTGCTGTAAAGCGCCCTGAAGCCTGTAGCAGTATTGCTTATACCGGTAGTGTTCAAAGCAAGTACTTCACCACCGGTACCGGTATTAAACTCTCCCCATGTATTGCTGGTAAGTGCGCCCCAGCCTACTGCGGTATTATAATCATACTGGTTGCTGCGCAATGCGCCTAAGCCTAAGGCTGTATTAAAAAATCCTGTTTGATTATACCGCATGGCTTCAAAACCAATGGCGGTATTGGAAGATGCTGCTGCATTATTTTGAAGTGCATTGATACCAACGGCTGTATTCATCAAACCGGCATTGTTTTGAAGGGCGCCTACACCAATACCAACGCTGTTAACACCGGTAATAGGAATCGTGTTGGCATCATAGGATGTATTTTGAGCTGTTGATTTTATAACCAGGAGAAATAAGCTGGCGCATAGAAATATCTTTTTCATAATTGGTTTGCTTTGATGTGAGATGAGCATAAATATGCAAAAGCAAAAAAGTATTTTCTGATAAGCTTTGTGAAATGCGGCGATGAGTTTGTAAATGGTACGGTCTATCAAGTAAGCGGAATGCAGATCGTTACTTCTGTGCCTGCTGCATTTTCATGTATATCATAGAGGTCTTGATAAGTAACTTTTATAGGCTGCTGTTTTCTATCGTGATTAAGCAGCTCTAATCTTCTTTGTGTGGCGCCGGTGGCAAAGGAAGTATGTTTGGTCAGCCGCTGGCTGTTTATTTCTCCACTGCGCTTGCGACCAATGCCGTTATCTGTTACCGTACAGCAGAGTGTAGTATTATTAAGAATAAAAAAATGAACATCCAGTCTTTTTTCTCCCTGCTTGTGCAGCAGGCCATGTTTTACGGCGTTCTCTATATTAGGTTGAATAAGCATTGCCGGTATATAGGTATGTTCTTTATCTACATTTTCATCAATGGTTAAAGTGTAGGAAAAATGTTCTTCAAAGCGCAATGATTCCAGTTCAAGATAAAGCTGTAATATTTTTATTTCTTCTTCCAGCTTTACTTCTTTTTTATTGCTCATATCCAGGGTCATGCGCATCAGGTCGGCAAACTTACCCATGTACATATTGGCCTGTTTCTTTTCGTTCAGTAAAATAAATTCCTGTATGCTGTTCAATGCATTGAACATAAAATGCGGGTTCATTTGCGCTTTGATACCGCTTAGCTGGCTTTGCTTTAATTCGCTTTCCAGTTTTGCCCGTTCTAATTTTTCATCCGCTCTTTTTTTGATCAGCTCAATTCGTTTCCTTACGAGGTAAAATATTATCAACCCTAAAAAAATGGCACACAGCGCAACAAACCATATGGTTTGGTAAAAAGGCGGATCGATGGAAAATAAAAAAGTGATCGGTGCACCAATACTATTTCCTTTAGCATCGGTAAGCTGCAATTGAAATTCGTAATGACCCGATTGCAATGACCGATATTCGAATACCGCTTTATCCAAACCAACGATCAGCATTTCTTTATCAGCTCCTTTAAGCCGGTATTGATAGCGCAATAATGCACGGTTACTATAAACCGGTGTTTCTACTTTAAAAATAAAATTGTTTTGGCTGGTGTTGAAGTTATTATCTGCCGAACCAATGATCTTTCCGTTGCAATACACCGCCTGTAAATAAGTAGTACTGTTTTCCGGTCCTTCAAATTCAATTGTATCAGGTACAGATAATAATCCCTTTGGCGTACTGATGAAAAGCTGTTCGTTAACGAGCGCCATACCGTTTATTTTATAAGATGGCAGGCCCAGCGTTTTATCTACCAGGAAAAATCTTTCTTTTGGTATATCAAAATATTGCAGGCCTTTGTCGGTATATATCCATAAATGATCTTTACTGCCAATAATCTTATAAACAGTATTGCTTGCCAACCCGTCTTTTACAGTAAACTGTTTTATTGCTTTTTCATTTTTAATGCCGGTTATGCCTTGCGAAAAAGAACCTGCCCAAACCATACCGTCGTGTTCGTAAAAGCAGGTAGCATACAAGGGCTCGTTATTCCAAAGGATTGATTTTTTTTCGTTTTGTTTGTAAACAGTAATGCCGTTCTTATCAGCTCCCCAAAGCGTCTGTGTTGCTTTATCAAAATAAACAGCCCTTCCTCTTTCTTTGCTTAGTAATATGGATTGCTGTGGCCATTGCATGGTACTGCTGAATACTGTTCCCGTATCATAACGCTTTACCCAATCGGCAGGCAGCTTATCAGCAATACGTTCTTTATCCAAAGAAATAAGCGATATATCAACAGGGTTAGCGATCAGCGCTGCATTCCATTGCGGTATATAACACAGATCTTTTGATGCATAACCTACACCGCGATAAGGATTAACTTTTGTATCTGTGGCTGAAAAGGAAGACTGATATATTTCATTATTGTGCCAGTTCAGCAATTGCAGTTCGGGGCTGTAAAACACAAACTGCATTTTAGTAGAAGAAATATTAGCAGGCTGCAGCTTTTGATATACAAGGTTTTCATTGATACAGCCCAATTCTCCATTTAAAAAACCAAGCATTAATTTTTTGCCGGGCCCGGCAGATAGTGCAGTAATGTTATTGTAATCTACATCGGGCTTTTCTGCTATTATCCTGGTCAACCCTGTTTTAGGAATAAAATAGATGCCTTCCGTAAGTGTACCAACCCACAGGTTGCCTTTATTGTCTTCACAAAATGCACTGATGGTCTGTCCTTCAAAAAGCTTATTTATAGTATTGCTTTTTTCTTTTGAAATAAATAAACCGCTATTGGTACAATAGGCAAGGTCACCGTTATGTAGCGGCTCTACTAATTTAAATCCGGGTATATCAAGTGTTCGCTGCAGCACAAATTCTTTTCCATTATTAACATACAGGTTGCTGCGTTCCCTTTCAAAAGAATACATCTTATGACCCAATTCAAATACATAATTATTGGAGGTTTGGAATAAAGGGTCCTGTATATAAAATGAGCTTACGGTTCGGTTGTTATAGGCAATTATGCTGCTTTGCTTTTCATCGCTTCCGTGTGTTGCCCATAAAGTACCCTGGCTATCGTAGTACGGACAGGCATTGGCTGTTTTTAATACAGTATCTAAAGCATATACCGGATCCTCTGCACCCGTGGTATGAAGTGGCTTATAAATAACTATCGAACCTGTTGCAGATGGAACCGCCAATTCATTTTTTGGTCCGATGGTAAACTGCGAAAGGCTGTTCAGGTTATCGGTTCCCGGTAGTTTCATAATAACCAGCGAATCATTTTGTACATAAAACAATTGCCCGCTGAAGTTATTTACCCATATCCTTCCAAAACTGTCTTCTTTGATACAGCCTGTTGATTTTGCTTTTAACAATGGGTTGGAAAAATATTGAACCGATTGCCCGTTATACCTGCAAAGGCCGCTGTTGGTGCTTATCCATATGATCCCTTTTTTATCCTGGTACAGGTAATAGATCTCATTATCGGGAAGGCCGTCATCTTCGGTAAGATGCCGGTACACAGGCTGCTGGGCATGCGTTTGCAGTACTACCAGTAATGTAATGATGTGTACAAGCCTTTTCAAAAAATAAGGGGATATAAAAAAGGAAGCTTTTGCTTCCTTCAGTTAATTTAGTTTTCGTGCTGCTTTTTGTCGATCTCTTTACACAATCCATCAAATATCTCATCTACGGTTCCTTCCCCCTGCACCATTACCACTTTATTGAATTTTTTATAATAGTCGGCTACCGCTGTTGTTTTTTTATGGTACTCGGTTATTCTTTCCCTGATGATCGTTTCGTTGGTATCGTCGCTGCGGCCGCTGGTTTCGCCACGTTTCAGCAGGCGCTTTACCAGTTCTTCCTCGCTTACATCCAGCGCCAGCATTACATTTATGGTAGCATGCTTTAGTTCCAGCAATTTATCCAGCGCTTCTGCCTGTGCCGCTGTTCTCGGAAAGCCGTCAAACAAAAATCCTTTTGCTTTTTCGTTGGCATCCAGGGCAGAACTGATCATACCGATCACCACTTCATCCGGCACCAGGTGACCCTTGTCCATCAGGCTCTTTGCTTCCAGCCCAAGTGGTGTTTTATTATTTATCTCAAAACGCAATAGGTCGCCGGTGCTAAGATGCTTTAACCCATACTTAGCGATCAGTTTTTCGCTTTGCGTTCCTTTGCCGCTTCCCGGAGGACCAAATAATATAAGATTGAACATAATACTTACTAACCTTGTGCTATCAGCAAATATAATAATGAACCTTAAACTTTCTTTAACATTCTTCGTATTTCGCTGAAAAACTTTTAGTTAGGCTGTTTCGTATGTAAGTAAACCATTTTACGGTTAAATTTGTTTATATACATGAAAACAGCAGCTTTTTTTATCACTTTGATCTCTGTGGCTTTCCTTGCCTGTAACCAGCCTGCTACTCAACAACCAAAAAATAATACTATGGATACAACTAAAAAGGTAAACCCGGTTTATTCCAACACCGACAGTACCAAAGTAACAATGACCAATGAAGAATGGAAAAAATTATTGCCGGAAGAAGTGTACAATATTGCCCGTGAAAAAGGTACAGAAAGGGCATTTACCGGCAAATACAATAAGTTTGATGAAGTAGGCACCTATTATTGCGCCGCCTGCGGCAATCCTCTTTTTGCCAGCAACGGAAAATTTGAAAGCAGCTGCGGCTGGCCGAGTTTTTTTGAGCCCATTACTAAAGGAAGCATTATTTATGCACCCGATAATTCTTACGGTATGAAACGTACCGAAGTAATGTGCGGCAGATGTAAGGCACACCTCGGGCATGTTTTTGAAGACGGCCCTCCGCCTACCGGGTTACGTTACTGTATCAACTCGGTTATACTTGATTTTGAAAAAGCCAAACAGGCGAAAGAAAATTATGAAAAAAAATAACGCTGGCAAATGCCAGTACCCAACCGGCATATTGCCGGTTTTTTTTATTTGATACAGGCTGGTCGCGGATTTATCATTTTGTATTACCCCCTTTAAAATTTACTTTTGCGGCTTAATAAATTACTGATCATGGGTACAGAAAGGTTAAGCCAACTGGCAGAAACACTAATAGGTTCGGAAATAGTAAAGCTTGGTGCTGAAATAAAAGAAAAGATCAAGCAGGGTAATAAGATCTATAATTATACGATAGGCGATTTTGACTCTTCTGTTTTTCCTGTTCCGCAAGAGCTGGAAAATGAGATCATTGCGGCTTACCAGCAGCGTTATACTACCTATCCCCCTGCCGATGGGTTGCTGGAACTTCGTGAAGCAGTATCAAAATTCATCGAAGCAAATGAAGGTATTCATTTTGGCAACAATGAAATATTGATCGCTGCCGGTGGCAGGCCATTGATCTATGCAGCCTTCAGGGCTATTGTTGATAAAGGCGATAAAGTGATCTATGCTGTGCCCAGCTGGAACAATAACCATTATGTTCATTTCAATGAAGGCGAGCACGTAGTGATAGAAAGCAAGCTGGAAAACAATTTCATGCCTACGGCAGCAGAAATAAAACCACATATTAAAGGCGCTACTTTGCTTGCTTTATGTTCCCCGCTTAATCCAACAGGCACCACATTTACCAAAGAAGAACTGGAAGCCATCTGCGACCTGGTACTGCAGGAAAATGAGCAGCGTGGCAAAGATGAAAAGAAATTATACCTGATGTACGACCAGATCTACTGGACATTAACCTTTGGCGATACAAAACATTATAATCCTGTTACCCTTCGCCCGGCAATGAAGGCCTATACTGTTTTCATTGACGGTATAAGTAAAGCTTTTGCTGCCACAGGTGTTCGTGTAGGCTGGTCGCTTGGCCCTGCTTCTGTTATCGGTAAAATGAAAGCCATCAACAGCCATGTTGGTTCCTGGGCGCCAATGGCCGAACAAAAAGCGGTAGCAAAATACCTGGCCAAAACAGACAGTATCAACGAATATTTTTCTCATTTTAAAGCAGAGGTAGAAGAACGTTTGCGCAGGATCTATGCCGGCTTTCAACAACTGAAGGCAGAAGGTTTCAGCGTGGATGCCGTTTCACCTCAGGCTGCTATCTATCTTACCATACAAATAAACCTGGTGGGTAAAAAAACAACCGATGGAAATGTGCTGGAAGATCAAAGCCAGGTAACCGACTATTTATTGAACGAAGCTAAACTGGCCGTTGTACCGTTCTATGCATTCGGCGCCAATAAAAACAGCAACTGGTACAGGCTCAGCGTGGGTACCTGCAAAAAAGAAGAAATTGATGAAATGCTGGGAATGTTGAAGGCTGCTTTACAAAAACTGAGCTGATCAGTTCTTGCAGTTAAGGAACACAAATGGCTTTAGTTCCTGTTCACGAAAAATACTGCGCAGCGGAAGTGTTTTATTGATCACCTTATATTTATTCAGGTCAAGTATTTCGTGAGCAATTACGAGGTTATCCAGTCTTTCCACTGTACATAATAACTCATGCAGTAATTCCACCTCATGCTCAATAGCTTGAGGAGTCATTAATTCCTGGTTAAACAGTACAAGGAGATCCCGGTTAGGCTTGCTCATCTACTTAAATAGGGTTATTTGTCGCCGCTCACTTTAATAACCAACCAATCCTTTTTTACTGGGACAACCACACTGGCTCTTTTTTGAAGAAGAGCATCCGGTGATGGCCAGGGTTACTACAAGTGTTAAAAGCAATGTTATCTTAAATAGTCGTTGCATAATTACAGGTTAGCAATTTAAACTATTTTCACAAATATTTATTGTCTTCTTTAGATGAGCGGCGAAAAATTTAACATATCAGGCCACAGGCCACGTATTTTAGTTGCACCGCTGGAGTGGGGCCTCGGACACGCTACCCGCTGTGTGCCAATCATTAACGAGCTACTATATTTAAATTGTGAAGTGCTGATTGCTGCAGAAAAGGAAGCCGAAGCCCTGCTAAAAAAAGAGTTTCCCCAACTCCACTTTTTGTCGTTGCGGGGATACCGGATGAAATACAGCCGGAAAAAATTATGGCTTCCTTTAAAATTACTGGTTCAGTTTCCCAAAATAATTCGCAGCATTTATAATGAACACCGCTGGTTAAAAAGAACCGTACAGGAACAAAGCATTGATGCTGTATTATCCGATAACCGCTTTGGGTTGTATCATTCTGCTGTTCCCTGTATCTACATCACTCACCAGTTAACCATAGAAACGGGCAACCGGTTCAGTAAGTGGCTGGCGCAAAAACTGCATTATTATTTCATCAATAAATATGCTGCTTGTTGGGTGCCTGATGCAGCGGGTGTTGTTAATCTTGCCGGAAAATTATCGCACCCCATAAAAATGCCAGCTGTTCCGGTTGAATATCTTGGCCCGCTTTCAAGATTTGAAAAGACAGGTGCAGAAAAAAAATATGAACTGCTGGTTTGTTTATCCGGCCCCGAACCACAGCGCACCGTCTTTGAAGAGCTGCTGCTTGATGAGCTTAAAGGATATACCGGCAATGTTTTATTTATAAGAGGTTTACCGGGTAATGTTTCAGTAAAACAAAATGATAACGCTGCTGTTGAAATTGTCAATCATCTTTCGGCTGCTGAATTAAATATTGCTATTGAACAGGCCGAACTGGTAATAAGCAGAAGCGGTTATACTACTGTTATGGATCTTGTTAAGCTGCAGCAAAAGGCAATACTGGTGCCTACCCCGGGCCAAAAAGAACAGGAATACCTGGCGGATATCCTTATGCAGCAAAAGATCTTTTATTGTGTACAGCAGAAAAGTTTTTCTTTGGATAAAGCGCTCAAAGCTGCAACAGATTTTCCTTTCCGCTATCCCGGTATTGAACAAGACTCGTATAAAAAAACAGTAAGCGTTTTTATTCAAGCTTTAAAGAAATGATCAATAGCCCAGGTATTTATAACCCCGTGTTATCTTCTTAATATCTTCGGTTACAGAGTAAGAAGAAGCATACCATTCATCTGCTATCTGTAAGCTTTCTTCAGGCAATGCATTTAATGACAGGGGCAAACCGGTTGACGTTAATATGCCTTTTTTTAATTTAGGTAAAGATGAGAATGTGGTTGAATATCCTATCCATGTTCTTTTTCTGAACAATACATTAAAAACATTTTTGAAAAATTTACCGGCTTTTTTTTGCAATACCAAATGAACGGGAAAGCTGAGGATAAAGAACAGGCTAACCAATATATCTGTCAGGCCTTTGTTCCTCCTGTTCAGCGGTGCGCCGATGATATATTTTTTTTGCTGTGCTACATAATCGCCGCTAATATCCTTGCTGTCGCTTCCTACAATACTGTTGCTTCCCGAAGCATGAAATTTATTTCGTGTGGTTTGCGGCAATTGTTCAATAGCAGCAATGATCTCTTTAAAGGTCAATCCATCTTCGCAAAAAATGATCTCTTTTACAGGATAGGTTTTGACCAGCGCCGGAAGCTGCTGGATATTGCTGAGTGTATTGGGTACAATTGCATTATTATTGCTCACCCTGCCCCAAACCCTTTCCTGCATTCCGGCCTTTTGCATTAATTCTCTTATCAATAAAAAATCGCTTTCGCTGGCCACTACTACTGTCTGCTGGCGTTCTGCTGCTTCATCTACGGCATACAATAATTTCCAGCGTATAAATAAGCGCCGCAAAATGGTCATTAAAATAAACGCCATCACAATACCAAAAACAAGAATGCCCCTGGAAAAACGAAGGTCTTCCGGCAATAACGCATAGCCACTCAACAGTACAAGTGAAGAAATGATCGTTGACCGGTTCAGTTGCGATTGTTTAAAGCCTTTATCGTACAACCCCGAATAATAAGAGGTTATTAAAAAGATAGCCGTAAATATGGGAAAGGCGATGATAAGCATATTAGGTGAATAGTTCACTTCCTTGCGTATATAAGCGCTCCACAGGTATTTTATCCACCAAAAACTCATCAGGATTATCCCTGCATCCAATAACGGCAGACCTATCAATTTTAAAAGCCTGGTGATAATGGTTAACAGCGCCCTGCCCATAATCGCTGTTTGCACAGCTATATTAAATACCCCGGCACGGCTGCCTTTGTAATGCTTTTTTACAAACTGGCTCATGGCTTTGTAAAAAAGGCGTACGTAATTAAGACTGCTTTTTTTAGTGCTCTCGCCTTTAAAATGTATGATGGTGTGTTCTGCAAAATAATAATTCTTATAGCCTGCTTTTTGCACCCGGTAGCTCAGGTCCACATCTTCGCCGTACATAAAAAACGTTTCATCAAAATTTCCTGTCTTTTGCAAAACAGTTAGCGGCATCATCATAAAGGCACCGGCCAGTACATCCACTTCGTGATTTTCATGCTGCGATAAATGACCAAGATGATATCTTGAAAATGATCTTGAATGAGGAAACAATTGTGATAGCCCCATCAATTTATATAATGAGGTAAGTGGCGAAGGAAAGGCCCGCTTGCTTTCTTTTAAAAATGTACCGCTGCCATCTATCATACGGATACCTAATGCACCGGCATCATCATGCGTTTTAAAAAAATTAATACAAGCTTTAAAGCAATCCTCGGGCACAATAGTATCCGGGTTCAAGAATAAAATATACTCTCCTTTTGCAGCTGCCAATGCCTGGTTGTTGGCTTTTGCAAAGCCAACGTTGCCGTCGTTCCAGGTAAAATTGACGGAGGGGAAACGGCTGGTAAGGTATTCTTTGCTTCCGTCTGTTGAGTTATTATCCACTACAAATATCTCTGCTTCCATGCCCGATGCGGCTTTTATTACCGAATACAGGCATTGTTCCAGGAAATATTTTACATTGAAGTTGACTATGATGACAGACAGTTGCAATACGTAATCGTTTGTGTTTTACCGGGTACGAATTTAAGATAGTATTCAGGATATTTGTTAGCCGCCAAACAGGGAAGCATTTTTAATACTTTGATCGTGACGGATGATATTGGCAGGATCGTATTGCTGTTTTATTTTTTGCAAACGGGTATAGCCGGCTCCATAATACAGACTACTCCAGTTCTTAAAATTGATATCGGGGTAATTCCTGTATTGGGCAGTTATCCCGTTCTCGTTAAAGATATTTTGTACCGCCTGGAATTTTTCCATCAGCCGCTTGCCTTGTTTTTCTGCTTCCCAATAGGTTTGCAATTCAGAAAAATAAGGAAAGGAGCGATGCGGAAAAGCAGCACCAGCTTCCAATGCAGCATTCTGGATATTTCCGCCCAGTGTGTTAACCTGGTAGATCATTCCCGGCGATGCTAATACAATGTCTATCACTTTATCAATATAGCTTTCTATCTCCGAAAAATTTTTATACAATCCTGCTGATGCATTTTTAAAATACAACGGATGCTGAACGCCGTAAAAAACTTTCAATGCGCCTGCAAGTGGCTGTGCTTTTGTTTGGGTGGTTTTATCAGATAATGCACTCAATGCATCAATTACTTTCTGCACTTCGGCATTATGTTTTTCTGCGTTGGTCAATAATATATACGCTGTTTTGCCATTCAATACAAAAGCCGAAAAGCAGGCGGGCGGAAGGTTGGGGGTAACTTCAAACCATTTTTGCAGCAGCGTTCTTACTTTAGCCGCAGTTATTTTATACGATTTAAAACGAAAGCTTTGTAATGTTGCCGGCGCTTTATGCGTTTTGAATTTCATTTCTGTTATTACACCGAAATTGCCATTGCCGCCACCTTTGCAGGCCCAAAGCAATTCAGGATCGGTGGAAGAGTTCACAATATTGCCTTTACCATCTACCATGGTTACTTCCAGCAGGCTGTCGCAGGTAAGGCCAAATTTGCGGGCCAGCAAACCATAGCCACCGCCAAGTGTAAGCCCGCCGATGCCAACACTGCCGCAGGAACCGCCGGGAATAATTCTTCCCTTAGGCAATACGGTATCATACAAATGAGATAAGGTACAGCCAGGACCAATTTTGATGGTCTCGTTATTGATCCATTCAATGGTATTCAATAACGAAAGATTGATGACCATGCCGTCATTATTACAGGAAAATCCTTCCATGCAATGGCCGCCGCTTTTTATTGCAACAGGCAGTTTATTTTTTACTGCATAGCTCATTGCCTCGGCAACACCTTGTGTATTTTGACATAAGGCGATTATTGCCGGCAGTTTATTGATGCGTTTATTGAAGCCCTGTCTTAAGCTTTCATATTCCGCATCGCCATTTTTATAGTAGGTAACATTGCCCGTATTAACAATAAAGGTTTGAGCAAAAGCGCTTACGAGTTTAGGCAGAAATGCAAAAGGGGCCAATGCTGCCATTTTCAAAAATTCTTTCCGGGGATATTTATTTTTCATCCTGTCTTAATAATAGATGTTGAATACTATACAAATGCCGTCAACAAAAATATCGCTAATAATCCTTGCATTACATATAGTGCTTACAAAAAATAGACAGGCGGCTTTTGTATCTTTGCGGCATGCTAAAAACCACCTTGTTAAACGCTGTTGAAGCCGGCGCCAAAGAACTGAGGCGTTATTTTAATAACAGCGATCTTAAGATCAGCAATAAAGAAGGAATCAATAATTGGGTTACCGAGGCCGATCATGCTTCTGAAAAAGCGATCATTGAAGCCATACGTAAAGATCATCCTGATCATTTTATTTTAAGTGAGGAAACAGGAGAACTAAAAAGTAACAGTGAATACAAATGGATCATCGACCCGATAGATGGTACGATAAATTTTGCCAGCGGCATTCCCATCTGTTGTGTCAGCATTGCGATAGAAAAAGACGGCAAAATGATAATGGGCGCTGTGTACAATCCTTTTATGGAAGAATTGTTCTTTGCACAAAAAGGGTTTGGCGCTTCGCTCAATGATAAAAAGATCCATGTTTCTAAAAAAACAGAAGCTTTGCACAGCTGCCTTGTAACGGGTTTTCCGTACAGCTACCTGGATTCGGAGAATGGTCCGCTGCAGGTATTTGAGCGCTTTATCCGAAAGGGCGTACCGGTACGCAGACTTGGCAGCGCTGCTATTGATCTTTGCTGGGTGGCTGCCGGGCGTTTTGATGGCTTTTACGAACATTCATTACAGGCCTGGGATAGTGCGGCGGGATTTTTGATAGTGGAAGAAGCTGGCGGAAAGGTAACAGATTATGCCGGTAATTATTATTCGCCTTACCAACCGCATATTTTGGCTACGAATGGGGCAATACACCAGGAGATGTTGGAGATTATTAACAACAGGAAGGAGCTTTGATTTACGATTTGTGATGTACGATTTACGATTTTTTTATACCACAGAAGGTATTTAATGATCGAGAAACTATTGATCTTAGTTTACATGAGAAGACTAAACTAATTCAAAAATCGTAAAAGACATATGGACAAAGAATTAATGAAGAAACGGACGAAACAATTTGCTGTTGAATGCGGGAAGTTGGTAATTTCTCTACCTAAAAATGATATTAACAGGAACTATTCAAATCAGTTAATACGATCCAGCGGTTCTGTTGCTGCAAACTACAGAGCCGTAATCAGGGCAAAATCAAGTGCTGATTTTATTAATAAACTTAAAATTGTTGAAGAAGAACAAGATGAAAGTTTGTTGTGGCTGGAATTATTGGTTGAGTTTAATAAAGAAAAAAGAAACGATTTTGTTAACGTTTATAAAGAAGGAGAAGAATTATTAAAAATTGTTGTTGCTTCAATTAAAACAAGCAGGAATAAATAATTAAGTAAACCTATGAGTTTAGAGAAATCGTAAATCAAAACTCGTAAATCGTAAATAATTTTTATGGAGCGTACAGAAATATCCTCCCTCGGGGAATTTGGTCTTATTGATCATCTTACTCAGAACAATGAAACAAGAAATGCATCTACCATTTTAAGTGTTGGGGACGATGCTGCAGTGATCGATCATTTCGGCAGGCAAACCGTTGTTACAACAGATCTGTTGGTAGAAGGAATTCATTTTGATCTTTCTTACACACCATTGAAACATTTAGGTTATAAAAGCGTGGTGGTAAACCTGAGTGATATTTATGCCATGAATGCAACGCCTACCCAGATAGTTATCAGCATTGCCATAAGTAATAAATTCAGCGTAGAAGCTTTGGATGAATTTTATGAAGGCATTTATGCGGCCTGTGAAAAATATGGAGTTGATCTTGTTGGCGGGGATACTACTTCATCACAACGCGGCTTTGTGATCAGCGTTACGGCAATTGGCGAAGTGGCGCCCGACAGTTATGTAAAAAGAAGTGGGGCCAAAGTAAATGATCTTATTTGTGTAAGCGGCGACCTGGGCGGCGCTTTTTTAGGATTGACCATTTTGGAAAGAGAGAAAAGGATATTCGAGGAAACCGGTGCCCAGCCTGATCTTGAAGGACAGGCATATATCGTTGGCCGCATACTGAAACCAGAAGCAAGAAAAGATGTGATAGACTATTTTGCGGCGCAGGATATTGTACCTACCAGTATGATGGATATCAGCGACGGCCTCAGCAGCGAGATATTGCACATCTGCAAACAAAGCAATGTTGGCTGCGTTTTGTACGAAGACAAATTACCGCTGAATGAAGAGGCTAAAGCATTTGCCTATAAACTGGAGCTTGACCCTACTGCCTGCGCTTTGAGCGGCGGTGAGGATTATGAACTGTTGTTTACCGTTTCACAAGCCGATTATGAAAAGATCAATGAAAATAATGGTTTAAGTATTATTGGCTATATAACCGAAGCTGCCGAAGGTAAACATATCATTACCAGGGGCGGAAACAAGCATGCGCTGGTAGCCCAGGGATGGAACCACTTGAAGTAATACTTTAATGAAAAAATTGTACGACCATTTCTATTGTTCTTCAGCGATACGGAGTCTGCCGTATGCAGCAGTAAGATGCCGTACCATAGCTGTTTACAGTGTTCTTGTTTTTTTAGTTTCCTGTTCTGCTTCGCAAAAGAATTATAGCCTCACAAAAAAATACCCAAAAGAAAAACTGCAGCAGGATTATATCCTTCTCAAAAATATCCTGCAAAAAAAACATCCTTCTCTTTATTGGTACACCAGTAAAGACAGCATGGATATGTTCTTCGATAAATATTATAGTGCCATTGAAGACAGCATGACCGAACAGCGTTTTGGCTGGAAGATACTGGCGCCGCTGGTTGATAAAATACATTGCGGCCATACCAGCTTTGGCATGAGCAAGGCGTATAATAAATGGGTAAACAATAAACGGTTCCCGTCTTTTCCTTTGTTCTTAAAGATATGGAATGATACCATGGTCATCACCGGCAACCTCAACCGAAAAGATTCTGTTTTAAAAAAAGGAATGCTGGTTACTTCTATAAATGGATTGAACTGCCAAGCGCTTAAAGCCACGATGTTCAACTATATGCCGGAAGACGGGTACGCCAATAATGTAAACTATCTCCGCCTTAGTGGCAATTTTCCTTATTATCACCGCAATATCTTTGGCTTAAGTAAAGAATATACGGTACAATACTTAGACAGCACCGGTAAAGAGCATACCATAAAAGTTCCCTTCTTTGAAGCACCGAGAGATACGGTTAAAAAAACAAGATCGGCCACACCTGTTGTACAAAGGCCGGAGAAAAGAACAAAAGAAGAGCGGTTGGCTGCTGCAAGATCTTTAGTTGTTGATACGGTTAACAATACAGCCATTATTACACTCAATACTTTTTCCAACGGAAAGCTGCGAAAGTTCTTCCGGCAAACATTCCGCAGGATCAGGAAAGAAAATATCCATAATGTAGTGCTTGATATACGGAGTAACGGCGGCGGTAAGATCAATTTATCAACCCTGCTTACCAGGTACGTAACAAGAGCTCCTTTTAAAGTGGCCGACACGGCTTACACAGTTTCCAAATCGCTTGGGCCTTACACCAAATATATCAAAGGCAAATTCTTAAATAATCTCGGGCTTTTCTTTCTTACTAAAAAAGAAGCCGATGGCTTTTATCATTTCAGGCACTGGGAAAAAAAATTGTATCACCCCAAACATCATAATCATTTTGGCGGCGACCTGTATGTGCTTATCAACGGGCCTACTTTTTCTGCATCCACTTTATTTTGCAATGATGTAAAGGGCCAGCCCGGTATTACATTGGTTGGCGAAGAGGCTGGCGGCGGCTGGCATGGCAACGATGGCATTATGATACCGGATATTACTTTGCCTAATACACATCTGCGTGTTCGCTTGCCGTTGTTTAGATTGGTACAATATAAACATGTGCCTAAGAACGGCCTTGGTGTAATGCCTGATATTTATATCGGTACCAGTTACGATGCCCTGGTAAAAGGCTACGATAAAAAAATGCAGGTAGTGATGGAGATGATCAAAGCGAAGGCTGTAAAACAATAGTAAATAAGCAAGCTACAGTATTGAAAAATCATCCGCATCTTTCCAAAACGGGAACGTTGTTCTTACTTCTTCCAGCTTTCCTTTTGATAACGTAATCGTATTTACCTCTTCTTCATCTGCCATGTGATAAAGCACCTGCCCCAGCGGATCGATCACTAAGGTATTTCCGCTATGATAAATATCCTTGCCATCGTTGCCAACACGGTTCACACCAACTACATAACACTGGTTCTCTATTGCACGTGCACACAATAATGTTTTCCACGCATGGCTGCGGCGCTCGGGCCAGTTGGCCACGTAAATTAAAAGATCGTATTCTGCGCCATCCTGAGCGGAGTCGAAGGGCTTTTGTGTTTGTTGCCTTGCCCATACCGGAAAGCGCAGGTCGTAACAAACCAGTAAATTTATCTTCCATCCTTTTACAGATGCTATCAGGCGCTTATTGCCGGGACTGTAATGTTCATCTTCTTTTGCATAAGCAAATAAATGCCGTTTATCGTATTGGCCATATTGCCCGTTGGGCAGCATCCATATCATACGGTTAAAATATTTTCCATCTTCGGCTATGATCACACTTCCGGTAAGTATGATATTGTTTTCCGCACTTACCCTTTTCATCCAGCTGATGGTTTCGCCTTCCATTGTTTCGGCCAAAAGCTCGGGCTGCATACTGAAACCCGTGCTGAACATTTCAGGTAACACTACTACTTCTGTCTTCGAACCAATATTCCTGATCTTATGCTCAAACTGCTGCAGGTTAGCCGTTTTATCTTCCCAGGCAAGGTCGCTTTGTATCGTCGTAATGGTTAATGTTGACATAGCTAAATATTATAAGCAAAACTACAAATTGGTTTTCAAATAGAGGCTACCTGTTAACGTTGTAAACCAGCATCTTATACACTTAAAATACTCATTAAAAAACAAAAGCATACCTTTGCATTCTACTCCACTTAAGAAACACGGCAGGTTGTAAGCCGATGTGGTATGAAATTTTCCCGCTGATTCAGAAAATGCAACGTCTTACCAGCATTTATTATTAAACCATTTTATGGCATTTAAAAAATTAGAATTAATTGATCCTATACTTAAGGCATTGACCGAAGAAGGATACACCACTCCCACGCCTATCCAGCAACAGGCAATACCGCTTATTTTAGAGAAGAGAGATCTGTTGGGCTGTGCACAAACCGGCACAGGAAAAACTGCAGCATTCGCTATACCGATGCTTCAACTATTGTACGATCAAAAAGAAACTGAAAAGGGGCCTAAAAAAATTAAGGCGCTTATCTTAACACCAACCAGGGAGCTGGCGATACAGATCGATGAAAGCTTTGCGGCTTACGGCAAATACACGCAGCTTACCCACACCGTTATTTTCGGCGGTGTATCGCAACACAACCAGGTAAATATCTTACGCCGCGGTGTTGATATACTGGTGGCCACGCCTGGCAGATTGCTTGATCTTATTTCTCAGGGTTTTATTGACCTGAAATACCTTACTTTTTTTGTTTTGGACGAAGCAGACCGTATGCTGGATATGGGTTTTATACACGATGTAAAACGCGTTATTACCAAGCTGCCTGCAAAAAGGCAAACACTTTTTTTCTCTGCAACTATGCCTCCTGAAATTCAAAAGCTGGCTGATGTATTGCTGAGCAATCCTGCCAAAGTAGAAGTAACGCCGGCTTCCTCAACAGTTGATGCAATAGAGCAGAGCCTTTATTTTACAGATAAAAAAGATAAGCCGAAATTATTACTGCATTTATTAAAAGATGCTTCTATTGAAACAGCGCTGGTGTTTACCCGTACCAAACATGGTGCAGATAAAGTAGTAAAGTTTTTGCATCGTGAGCATATCACTGCCGCCGCTATACATGGCAACAAATCGCAAAACGCCAGGCAAAACGCATTAAGCAATTTTAAAAGTGGCAACATCCGTGTTTTGGTGGCCACAGATATTGCTGCGAGGGGTATTGATATCGACGATCTGAGTCATGTATTTAATTTCGATCTTCCCGAAGTTCCGGAAACCTATGTACATCGTATAGGCCGTACCGGCAGGGCCGGAAATACTGGCATTGCCATTGCTTTTTGCGATGCTGAAGAAAGGCAGGAATTAAAGGATATTCAAAAAGTTATCGGTAAAACCATACCTGTTGTACATGAACATCCTTTTCCGTTGAGCCCGGCATTACTATCGCAGCCCGCAGTAAGCGCCCCCAAGCCTGCTTTTCAAAAACGTTCAAGAGGCTTTGGCAGCGGCGACAGGAATGCAAAGAAGGGGTTTCATGGAAACAGGAGCTTTAATAAACGGTAGGCTTCTTTTCTACTTATATGAAGTGTGCAAGACTGGCGTAATTTTGCCCCCTATCCCCTAAAGGGATGAAAAGGAGAATTGAGCAGGAGATCGTGCTTTGGTGGGAAGGCTTATCGACTTAAATGCTTAATTTCCATTATTATTTATGAAGTGTTATGCCGGTACGCAAATTTTTCTCTTACATTCTTGATCCCCTGGAACTGATACGCACTAAAAAAGTGCTGCAGGTAAACCCCACTATTGAAGCTCCGCGTAAAGAGCCCGAAGAGGTAAATATTTTTGTGTATGATTATTCGCCCGAAAATATCGAGATCAAAGAATTAAAAAAGATACCCGAGTGCTTTGAATATATCAATACCCCTTCTGTTACCTGGATAAATGTTGACGGGCTCAGAAAATCGGATGTAGAGGCCATATCCAACCATTACGGTATCCATTACCTTATTGCAGAAGATATTTTGAGTGTTGGCCAGCGGCCGAAGATGGATGAGATAAACGGCCTGCTTTTTTGCCTGCTTAACATGCTTTATTTTAATCAAAAAGAATCGGCGGTAGAAGTAGAGCAGATCAGTATTGTATTAGGGAAGAATTTTGTGATCAGCTTCCAGGAAGACAATAAGAAAGATGTTTTCAACCCGCTGAGGGAACGGCTTAAAATAAACTCCTCAAAAGTGCGCCAGTACAGCGCCGATTTTTTGTTCTACTCTTTGCTGGATATGATCGTTGATAATTATTATGTGGTAATGGAAAAGCTGGGCGAAAAGATCGAATTGCTGGAAGAAGATATCATACGTAATGCCGATAACCGCAGCCTTTCCAGGATAAATATGCTGCGTAAAGAAATGATCATCTTAAAGCGTAGCGTTGCGCCGGTAAGGGAATTGATCAACGGCATATTGCGCAGCGAAAGCGAATTGATAGAAGAACGCACAGAGAAATATTTCAAGGATATTTATGATCATATTGTGCAGGCCAACGACCTGGCAGAGAACTACCGGGATATGATGATCAACTTAAATGATCTTTATCTCAGTAATGTAAATTTAAAAATGAATGAGGTGATGAAGGTAATGGCAGTAGTAACCTGCCTGCTGGCACCCGCCACCGTTATTGGCGGTATTTTCGGAATGAACTTCGAACAGATCCCGCTGCTGCACAACAAATGGGGCTTCTTTATATCGGTAGGGCTGATGTTGTGTATACCGCTTGTTATGATCAGGATGTTCCGTAAAAGAGGATGGTTCTGATAACTAGGCTTTCTTTTTGTAGATGGGTACGGTGCTGCATGGCTCGCCATACATAATGCTTTTTACAACCGGGCGCAACAGTTTGGTTATTTCCACATAAGCCGTTTCAGATATCGGAAGATCGCCGCAGCCTTTTATTACCACTCTTTTATCCTGGTAATCGTTTGCATTTATAGCAGCAAGCCGTTTCAGAAATAATGTTTTGTGCAGGAATTCTTCATTGCCAAAGACCACATCTTTAGCAACCGGTTCAAGATAACTGGCCGCAAGCATATAGGCCCACATAGGGATTATTGCATCAGCTGTACAGGTGAGCGCCACATATTTATCACGGTAAGGTTCCAGGTCGAGGTTCTTCAACGCCTCCCTGAAATCTTTTTCCTTCAGTATCAATCCCATAAATAAATGGTCCTTCATATCAAATACCGCTGTATCGCCTTTAGGATAAAATTCTTCCAGGTCGATAGTGGTAAGAAGGCTTTCCGATACTCTGTTTACAATAGCATCACTCATGATACAAAGTTATAGCAATTATTTTTCCAACATATGCCGCCGGTTTACGCTTTACGTAAAATTCGGAACACATCATTAAAACAAAACAGCCACTGCTTTTGTTGCAATGGCTGTTAAAAATTATATCCTGCTTAATTAGAAGAATTTGCTCCTGTTGTCTTTAATATCTGCTCTATCTTTCAGGCCATCATACCATTTTGTAGTAGCCTGGCTGCGCAGTGTGCTTAATCTTTCTGTGCGGATGGCTGCTGCAGCTTCTGGTGTATCGTCGGCTTTGGTACCCATGCTGTTCACTTTAATTAAGTAAACGCCTGTTGTACCTGCTATTGGCGGTGACACTTTGGTTTGAAAATCTTTATTAAAGCTGGCGCCTACCACTTTTGGTTCCTGACCAAGATCCTTTATTACAACACTTTTGAACGTAAGGGAAGAATCTGCCCCGGCGGTCATTACCTGCTTACCATAAGCTGCTGCTGCACTTTCTAAGGTAGGATTAGCACCTATCTTTTTAATGATCTCAGCGGCTTTCTTTTGTTCACGAATGGCGCCTTCTGCCAGCGGACGGGCTGTTTGTGCATCCTGTGTACCTTTTTTGTAGATCTTATTTACAACTACTACAACAAACTGGTCGCCCAGGCTGTAAGGTTCGCTTACATCGCCCTGGCTTGCGGAAAATATCCAGTTTACAACCTGGCGGGCATCCTGTAACTGACCGATACTGTTATCGCCTTCTTTTACCAGTTCGGGTACATCAATTTTCCTAAGGCCGTTCTTTTGTATATAAGCATCCAGTTTTTTCGGGTCTTTTTCCGCAGATGCTTTTGTGGCTTCCAGGCTGGCGCTGTTAATGGTCGCTTCGCTTGGAATGATATCTTTTGCCAGGAATGCTATTTTATAAGCCTGGCTCGATCCTTTTTGACTCATCACTTCAATAATATGGTAACCATACGATGTTTTTACCACATCTCTTGAACCAACCGGTTTTTCAAAAACAAAGTCATTGAATTCTGGCACCATTTGCCCGTAAGTAATATTAGGATATTCACCACCTTTATCTTTACTGCCCGGGTCAGAAGAAAATTGTTTTGCCATAGCAGCAAAATCAGCACCTGCTTTTATTGCAGCCAGAATACTATCTGCTTTTTTATGCGCCACGCTGTCTTCCATAATTGGCTGGCCGCTTTGCGGATCCACAGTTGGTATCAATATATGACGTGCCTTTACACTGTCAGGAAATGATCTTGTTCCCAAAACCCTTGCCAGTACATAATTCGATTGTTCTACATAAGGGCCATATACGGTACCGATCGGCGCTTTGATTATTGAATCAGCAAAAGCTGTTCTTAACTGCGCTTTTGGTTTGTAGCTGCTGTCGAAAGGTATAGTAGAAGAGTTCCTTGCTATAAAAGATTTTACATTGGTTTCCGGTTTTCCAAATTCTTCTTTCAATCCGTTTACCAGTTCCTTTGTTCTTGCACTGTCTGCTGCGCTTGGCAGCTGGCTGAAGGAAACATAAGATATCATACGGCCGGCTTCCTGCTTGAATTTATCTTTATGTTCCTGTACATACTTTTCTATTTCTTCATCGGTTACTTTAACAGTGCTGTCGGGTATTACATTATATGGTATAGCTACATAAGAGATATTTGCAAAAGCTTTGCTTTCTTTCTTGTCGCTTTCTTCCATCCAGGAAGGATAATAAGCGCTGGCGCTAAGCATTGCATAATATTTTGTAGATATGCTGGTAAGGCGTTGCGGATTTGTTACCTGTGCATCGATCATGTTGCCTTGTTCGCCCTTTGCTTTTTTTACAGTGCTAAGTACCTGCATTAATTTAGATTGATCGATCTGGCCGGTATTTTCATCGGTGATCTCTTTCAACACCGGGTTATTAGGGTCGTTGGAGCTTAGGATAGCTGTAAGTTCTTTACCCGTAAAATCAATACCTAATTTATCTGCTTCGGCATAAAATACCTTTTCATCTACCATCAGGTTCCATACCTGCGTGCGGATATCATTGATCTGGCTGGTGGTCAGCTCTCTTTGATATTGTTGCTTTTGCTGCAGTTCCATCTGGTTTACCCTTTTATTAAACTCATCTATATCAATAGAGCTTCCGTTAACTTTACCGATACTGGAAGATTTTGAGGCAGACATATTATTGGACCCCTGCTTGGCATCCATTAAGATAAAACCGATTAAGCTGAGTGCAATTACTGAAATTACGATCGCGGCGCCTTTTTCACGAATGGCCTGAATGATTTGCATATTTGTTCTAAGTTAAAATTGGACGGCAAAAATAGGGGAAAAAGTATATTAATCCTGATTTATAAGTACTGAAAACACTTAAAAAGAAGGAATAAACAGCGATTTTGGTAAGGCTTTTGGTGAAATACTGTAAAAATTGCCAAAACGGCGGCCTAAACTGTGTTCCAGGGGTTTTTAACATAAAAATGTTAATAAGCCGGGATGAGGGTTAATAACCGCAGGTTTTGCCTCTTCTTTTTAGGGGTAAAATGGGTAAAGCTTGGCGAGGAGTTTTGGAGGTTTCGCAATGCTGTTATCAAACGGTAAGTTGTTCTTTTACTTTCAACACTGTTTTATGTAAAAAGTATAATTATTTTATCCCCCTGGTTTTTTATCAACCTATGTTTATAATAATGCCCTGCAACATAAAATTAAGGTTTGTATAAAGGTTTAGCGGGAACATATTTATTAATGTCAATGTTAATTACCTGTGTATAGCCGTTAATAAACTAAAGAATTTAATTTTGCATCAACGGGTTAAAATTATATTTCCACAAATTAACAGCCCTAGTAGTAGTAGGTGATTATATAAATAAAGAGTATTAATACATATTATGGTAGATATTAACAGTGCAAAATCAATAATTGAAAAATCGGGTTTCCTCGATATTGATATAGATGTCAATCTTGATCTTTTTGCTGAAATTGAACGTTTGAAAAAAGAAAAGAACGCTATTGTGCTTGCGCATTATTACCAGGAGCCGGATATACAGGATGTAGCAGATTTTATTGGCGATAGTTTGGGCCTTGCACAAAAAGCAGAACAAACAGATGCTGATATCATTGTTTTTGCCGGTGTGCATTTTATGGCCGAAACTGCCAAGATATTGAACCCACGTAAAAAAGTATTATTGCCCGACCTAAAAGCCGGTTGTTCATTAAGTGACAGCGCCCCGCCAGCTTTATTTAAACTATTTAAAGATAAACATCCCGATCACCTGGTTATTACTTACATCAACTGTTCGGCAGGTATGAAGGCGCTGAGTGATATCATCTGCACCTCTTCCAATGCCCAGAAGATCGTTGAAAACCTTCCAAAGGATCAGCCGATCATATTTGCGCCAGACAGGAACCTTGGGGCTTATATCAACAAGCAGACGGATAGAAATATGTTATTATGGAACGGCGCCTGTATGGTGCATGAAATATTCAGCCTGGAGAAGATCACGAAATTAAAGATGCGTCATCCCAATGCTAAAGTCATTGCTCACCCCGAATGTGAAACACCGGTACTGGCTATTGCCGATTATATCGGCAGTACAACCGGTTTATTAAAGTATGCTACTGCTGACAGCGCTACTGAATTTATTGTGGTTACCGAAACGGGCATTCTTCATCAGATGCAAAAGAATAATCCCGGGAAAACATTTATTCCTGCACCGCCAAATAATTCCTGCGCATGTAACGATTGCCCGCATATGAAATTAAATACTTTGGAAAAATTATATTTGTGCATGGAATATGAGCTGCCGGAAATAACGATGGATGAAGAATTGCGGCTTGCTGCCAAAAAGCCTATTGATAAAATGCTTGAGCTTAGTGCTAAATACGGACTATAAAAATTATAAATCAATGAGATCTTTTTTGATAGTACTGAGTGTTATTATTTTCATTACAGCATGTTCTTCTTCGGAAAAGAAAAGCGGGGAAACTGTTGATAATACCTACTACATAGAATTTTCTGCAGATAATGACAGCCTTAAAAATACGCTGGTAAAATTCATTGATGGAAAAACCACTTTTCATAAGGATGATAAACTGGAAATAGTTCCGATGACTTTTTTAATAGATCCGATGCCGGATATGCATTATTTTAAATACGGTAATGATCTTAAAGATGTTAAGAAAGGAACACAGAAGATCGTATTAACGGTAACAGGTAATATGTCTACCGACAGTACTTTTTACACGATGCCAAAATACAGGTATGATGGTAGTAAATGGAAAAAATTTTCTGATGTAGGCTCCATCCAGGCCAGGCTTGATCCAAGCCGGGCTAAGCGGCCTAAGTTCAAATATGAAGAACTGGTAAAAATGATCAGGGATAATCTCTTCCAATCTACTTACAATAATTAATGGTATTGCTTCCAAAATGCATTGATCCTTGTTCGTACATTTTCTCTTATGTTCATATAGAACAGGTTTATATCTCCAACATGGTAATTTTTACTGGTTAAAAATATCTTACCAAAGAAGTTTGGTTTGCTCGACCATAAAATGTTATGATGTACCTGTGCACTTACTACGTGTGTAATCAGTTTATTGAATTTGAGCAATATTCCGCCTTTATTTAAAGAAGCAGGCGCATAATCGGAATCACTTGTCCAGGTTAAAGGATTTATTACTACACTTTTAAAATTTTCTTCCAGTACAAATTCAGGTCCTTCGTAATTCTTTTTAAACGTTCTCCAGCTGATAAAGCAACCGGTGGCTGCAGCATCTTTACATGGTTTTAATACAGTAAAATAATTTTCGGGCACAGGCATGCCGATTATATAAGCACATACAAACCGGTTGAACAATGGTTTTCCTTCGATGAATTCTTTTATAAGCCTGGCAGCATGTTTTGTTCCCTGGCTGTGCGATGCAATAATAAACGGCCGCCCGTTATTATAATGTTCCAGGTAATACAGAAATGCATTTCTTATATCGGCATAAGCAATATCAAAATATGGAGCAGCTATACTGTCTTCTGTAAAAAAAGCCCTGTAATGTGCCTGCCTGTACCGGGGAGCAAATATGCGGCATTGTTCATTAAATACAGAAGCCTGGTATAAAATGGTTGAATAATCCGTTTTAGCATTTATTTCCGCATCATCAATAGATGCGTTCCAATGGATATCTTTACCGGAGGTTAATGTGGTTGGGTAGATAAAGAATACATCAACTGCTGAATCCTGAACATAAGTTGCACGTAACGGTTGTGGCACGCTATCTGATGGATCTTTCTTCCAGGGATGTGCGGCCCAATAATGAAGATCGCTGTAATCGGGTTTTCCATCAATACTTTTAAACTGGTAAGCAGGTAAGCAGGAAAAATTTTTTTTGCTGCAGGAATTAAGCGTGAAAACAAGGATGATCAGTAAAAAGGGTATTGGATTAGTATGTAATAAAAAATAACTTTTGTATTTTTTCATAATCAAATCTACATTCGTAAATAATAAAAAAGAAATTATATGTCAATTCCATCCGTCGATCTGGCTGAATTTTTATCAGGAGATGAAAAACGAAAAAATGCATTTGTACAGGAACTGGGCAAAGCTTACGAAGAAGTAGGGTTTGTAGCAGTAAAAAATCATGGTGTTCCCGATGAATTAATTGGCGACCTGTATAAATATGTACAGCAGTTCTTTTCCCTGCCGCTGGAGCAAAAAAGAAAATATGAGATACCCGAACTGGCTGGCCAACGCGGCTATACCAGTTTTGGTAAAGAACATGCTAAAGGTAGCGATGCCCCGGATCTGAAAGAATTTTTTCAGTATGGGCAAACACCAAGGGATAATTATAAGGAAGAAGAATATCCGCCAAATGTTGCCATTAAAGAAGTAGAAGAATTCAATAAAACTTTTGCTGATGCTTACCGTGCTTTCGAAAAGTCGGGCACCGCTTTATTGCAGGCCATTGCTTTATACCTGGGCCTCGATGAACACTATTTTGATCAGTATGTATACAATGGCAATTCTATTTTAAGGGCTATTCATTATCCCCCGATAACGCATGAACCTAAAAGCGCTATCCGTGCAGAGCAACATGAAGATATCAACCTGATAACTTTATTGGTTGGCGCTTCTGCAGATGGCTTGCAGATATTGACCAAGCAGGGTGACTGGGTAGGCGTTACTTCGCTGCCAGAACAAATAGTAGTGAACGTTGGAGATATGCTGCAACGCTTTACCAATAATAAACTGATGAGTACCACTCACCGTGTGGTTAACCCTGCAAGGGAATTGTGGCATACATCACGTTTCTCTATTCCTTTCTTTCTGCATCCTAAAAGCAGCATGAGCCTGAAATGTCTTGACAGTTGTATTGATGCTGACCATCCCAAAGCTTATGAAGATGCTACTGCAGGTGAATATTTAGATGAACGCCTGAGAGAGATCGGTTTAAAAAAATAATCGCAAACAATTAAAACCTGGTAAGATGAAAAAGAATTTTTTCTATGTATTGCTGCTGTCTGTGCTGCTGGTATCCTGCTCTACAAAAGATGCATTAAAATTAAATGATGCTATTGTAAAAGCAAATGATGATCTGCGTACAGCCTCAGAGATTTTTGGAACAAAATTTAAAGCTGTTACAGACTATAATTATGCTGTGCTGGAACTGGAAAGGCAAAATATGGTGAATCTTATTCAAAAAAAGATCGATGAAATTAGCGCAATGAAAGCAAATATGTCTGGAGGAGAAGATTTTAAGAACAGCTTTATTGAATATTACAAATTTGAAAAAGATATTTATACGAATGAGTATAAAGATATTTGCCTCCTCACCGGGGCAGAAGGAGATGGTGAAAAGCTTAACGGTATAATTACGAGAATGCAGACCAAGGGATCAAAAGAAGATATGATGGAAAAGAATATTCACACAGAACAGCAGAATTTTGCCAGGAAAAATAATCTTAAACTTCAGTATAATCCTTAGAAAAATAAAATGGGTAAATATAACTTTCGTAGTGTCATTTGAAACTGTTTCGACATATTCCATTTCTTAAGGCTGTTTTCTTTCACAGCATAACGGCTGTAGGCGGGCCGCAGGGCCATCTTGGAATGATGATGAAAACATTTGTTGACCGGCGGAGGGATGTTACCAGGGAAGAGTTAATTGAATACGTTTCTTTTTGCCAGCTTTTGCCCGGCGCTTCTTCTACACAAACGTTAACACTGATCGGGTATAAAAGAGGTGGCCTTCCTTTAGCGGTATTAACCTTAATTATATGGATATTACCGGCCTGCTCTTTAATGGGCGGGCTTTCTTTTTTAGTAAGCAGTATAGGAAAAGATGCTTTGCCGAAGAGTATTTTCCAATTTATTCAACCCATGGCGATCGGGTTTCTTGCCTATGCTGCTATCAGGGCTTTCAGGGTATCGGTCAATAATACCATTACCAGGATCATTATGATCATTGCTATGGTGGCAACCTATTTTCTTTTTAAAACGCCCTGGGTATTTCCATCGCTGATCGTACTTGGCGGGATTGCCACCAATTTCAGCAGCAAGCGTATCCAGGAAAGGGAAGTCATCAAACCTAGGCATATCCGGTGGACCAATATCTGGCTCTTTGTGCTCATCTTTGTTATAGCAGGTTTTTTAAGTGAAACAGCAAGAAAGCAGCAATGGGAAAACCGGCGTGCCTTTAACCTGTTTGAAAACTTTTACCGTTTCGGCAGCATTGTTTTTGGCGGTGGCGATGTGCTGATACCATTAATGCTGGATCAATATGTTGCCAGGCCTAATTCAGAACGAATACAAAAAAAAGATCAGAATGTTATCCGGATAGAAAGGGATGAACTACTTACCGGGGCCGGAATTGTAAGAGCTATACCAGGCCCTGTTTTTTCCATTGCTTCTTTTACCGGCGGCATTGCTATGAAAAAAGAAGGGGTTAGCGGACAGTTGCTTGGTTGCCTGATAGGGTCGGTCGCCATTTTTTTACCCAGCGCTTTGCTGATCCTGTTTTTTTTCCCGGTATGGCAAAACCTTAAAAAATTTGTCGTCGTCTATCGTTCTTTAGAAGGAATAAATGCAGTCGTCGTTGGGATCATGTTTGCGGCAATTTTTTATTTATTGAAAGATGTGTCTATCATCTCGTTCAATACGATCAGTTTTTTGAATATAGCAGTTATAACAGGTACGGTTTTGATGCTGCAGCTTACTAAGATACCTCCTCCGTTTATTGTACTTTTCTGCCTGTTGCTTGGCTTTATTTTTTGATCAGTTTTTATAATAATTATTACTCTCTATTTCCTTCAGTACATTATCAGGCACCAGATAGCGGATGGATTTTTTTTCTTTGATCAAATTACGTATATGCGTTGACGATATTTCAAGCAGTGGAGCATTCAACTGATGTATCCTGGCACCGAAAGTTTTTTCTATTTCAACCCCCGGCCTTTTATAAATGTAAAAAGTATAATTTTTTACCAAAAGCTCATAGTTCTTCCATTTGTCCAGGTTTTGAAAACCATCGCTTCCCATAACTATTGAGAATTCGTGTTGCGGATATTTTTCGTGCAGGTAAGTAAGGGTATCAATAGTATAAGAAGGTTTGGGAAGTTTAAACTCAACACCGCTGACCCGTAATTTATTTTCACCCTCAATGGCAATGTTCACCATATTGAGCCGGTCGTATTCATTTAATAAAGAGGAAGATGGTTTGAATGGATTTTGAGGGGACACCACAAACCAAACCTGTTCGAGATCTGTAGAATTGGCAATATAATTAGCGATGATCAGGTGACCAACATGAACCGGGTTAAAAGAGCCAAAATAAAGACCGATCTTCATAATATACTAATTATCAATGTGTTATTGATTAATTGGTAATTCTTCTACAAGAATATTTTCAGCTTCGTTTAGCCGGAGACTTAGCTGGTAGCCTGCCACAGTAATAGAGATGGGATCTCCTAATGGCGCTATTTGTTCAACTAATATTATTTCCCCTGGGATGCATCCCATTTCCATCAACTTAAGAAAGATATCATCATTTTCAAACGATCTTATAACAGCCCTTTTACCAATTCCAACCTCTGATAATCTTTTTTCCATTTAAAAGTATTTATTGAACCGACTGCAAATGTATCATTTCCCAATTGTTATCTAATTTAGATTTTAGAAAATAACCCATGGCGATACGTTTCTTTTTTCAAAAGCCGGTTGCAGGTTTAAAGCACCGGCAGCAACTTAAGCAGTTCCTTTTAGCTCTTTTTAAAAAGGAGAAACAACCACTTGAATCGCTTACTTATATATTTTGCTCCGATGATGAACTGCTCGAGATCAACCGCCAGTTCCTTAAACACGACTATTATACAGATATTATAACCTTTAATCTTGCACCAACATCCGCCCCTGTAGAAGGAGAGGTATACATTAGTATCGACAGGGTAAAGGAAAATGCTTTTCAGCTTGGGATAAACATAGCTGAAGAATTACACCGGGTCATTTTCCATGGCGCCCTGCATCTTTGCGGGTATAAGGATAAAAGCAAGGCAGACCAGGCGGAAATGAGAAAGATGGAAGATTTATATATTAAATTATACCAATCTTAATGTTCCACGTGAAAAAAAATGTTCCAGGGTGAAACATTCCACGTGGAAAAACAGATAAGCCATTAATCTTATAATAGGACTTAATCCTCGTTTTCGAATTCGTACCTTTGCGCCTCAATGTTTCCAGAATACGATATTATAGTAGTAGGAGCCGGTCATGCCGGTTGTGAAGCCGCAGCTGTAGCTGCCAACCTGGGCAGCAAAGTATTGCTCATCACCATGAACATGCAAACTATTGCCCAAATGAGCTGTAACCCGGCCATGGGGGGCATTGCAAAAGGACAGATCGTGAGGGAGATAGATGCCATGGGGGGCTATAGCGGTATTGTTACAGATCAAAGTATGATACAGTTCAGGATGCTGAACCGTAGTAAAGGTCCTGCAATGTGGAGCCCCAGGGTGCAAAATGATCGGATGTTGTTTGCGGCCAAATGGAGAGAAATGCTGGAAAATACCCCAAATATTGACTTTTACCAAGATATGGTAAATGGTTTGTTGATAAAAGATGGCCGTGTTTACGGGGTTGTAACGGGTTTAGGCCATGAAATAAAGGCAAAATCAGTGGTTTTGACGAATGGGACATTTTTGAACGGAATTATACATATTGGTGAAAAGCAGCTGGGCGGTGGAAGGATGGCAGAAAAAGCTGCGACCGGAATTACCGAACAATTGGTAAGCCTTGGCTTTGAAAGCGACCGGCTGAAAACGGGCACACCACCAAGACTGGATGGAAGAAGCCTGGATTACTCCAAAATGGAAGAACAAAAGGGAGATGATGAGATCGTAGGCTTCAGTTATCTTGATATTGAAAAAATTAAACCTGAACAGCAGCGCAGTTGCTGGATAACATATACCAGCAGTGCAGTACACGATATCTTAAAGACCGGCTTTGAAAAAAGCCCCATGTTCCAGGGAAGGATACAGGGAACCGGGCCACGCTATTGCCCGAGTATAGAGGACAAGATCAACCGCTTTGCAGAAAGGGACCGTCACCAGTTATTTATTGAGCCGGAAGGTTTTAATACGGTTGAGATCTATGTTAATGGTTTTTCCTCATCGCTACCGGAAGAGGTTCAATACCAGGCACTTAGGTTAGTTCCGGGGTTTGAGAACTGCAGGATGTTCCGTCCGGGCTATGCGATTGAATATGATTATTTTCCGCCAACACAATTGAAGTTCAGCCTGGAAACCAAGCTGATCGAAAACCTCTTTTTTGCCGGGCAGATCAACGGAACAACAGGATATGAAGAAGCGGCCTGCCAGGGATTAATGGCTGGCATCAATGCACATCAAAAAGCAAAAGAGCTGGACGCAGTAGTATTAAAAAGAAGTGAAGCATATATAGGTGTGTTGATCGATGATCTTATCAATAAAGGAACGGATGAACCTTACCGTATGTTTACCAGCCGTGCCGAATTCAGGACATTGCTTCGCCAGGATAATGCCGATCTGCGACTGACAGAAAAAAGCTACCGTCTTGGCCTGGCATCGCAGGAAAGAATGGAGAATGTAAAATATAAAAGAGAAAGCGTAGAAAAAGTAAAAGCAATATTGGGAGAAATTAATTTGGAACCGGGAGATACAAATGCTTTTCTGGAAAGCGTACAAACATCAACGTTAGCATCCCGGCAAAAAGCTTCTCAATTATTATTAAGGCCTATGATAAGCCTGGATCAGTTGGTAAATAATATCCCAAAAGTAAAAGAAGCATTATCAGGCTATACCAAAGAAATATTGGAACAGGTAGAGATCCAGGTTAAGTACGATACTTATATTGAAAAAGAAAAAGGTCTTGTAGAAAAGATGAGCCAACTCGAAGACCTGGTGATCCCGGATAATTTTAATTACGAAAAACTGGTTTCGCTGAGTAACGAGGCCCGGCAAAAATTCATAAAAATAAAACCACGCACATTGGGTCAGGCCTCCCGTATATCTGGTGTAAACCCAAGTGATGTGCAGATATTAATGGTGTTCATGGGACGATAAAACTGAACAGGAAAATCTAATCAGAACCATATATGAAACTTGATCTTTCTTCAGCTGCAACAAAAGAAGAAGTATTTCAAACGGTAAATAAATATTTACAGGAAAAAAACCTCCGTGTATCAAAGCAGGATGACAGCAGGCCCTGGGGTGGCTTTTTTGTAATAGAAGAAAATGAAGCAGAAAAATTCATACAATTATATTTCCCGCATCTTACCAAAGAAGAATTAATCATTTCAGGTAAACTGAGCCCCAAAATATTGATCGTTGCTCCTCAAAAAAGACTGAGCTGGCAATACCATTACCGCCGTGCAGAAATATGGAAACTGATAGGTGGCGAAGCTGCGGTAGCAACCAGTGATACGGATGAAGAAAAAGAAATAACCACCTTACAAACAGAACATATCATACAGCTAAAACAAGGAGAACGCCATCGCCTTATTGGCTTAAGCAACTGGGGAATAGTTGCCGAGATCTGGCGGCATACAGATGCTGAAAATCCCAGTGATGAAGATGATATTGTAAGGGTGCAGGATGATTTTGGAAGATAGTAAAAACATTCCCCGCAGATTCCGCTGATATATTTTTACGTTCCTGGCAAGATTTGTTATCGTCTTATTTTAGCCCTAGCTTTCTTAATCTTGATTGTATTGCCCCGGCATTTCTGCCAAAGTGTTTGATGATCTCGGCATCAGGAGCTCCATTATTAAAGAACTGTTTTAATTTTTCATCCTGCTCAGGCGTCCACGGCTTGTAGGCTTCACCATGCCTGGCTCTTATTAATTCTACCGAATATGTTTTTCCGATGGTGCCTGTATAATTATTTCTTTGGGGTGTTGTTTTTATTGGTTCAAAGCTTGTTGCAACTAATTCTTTATTCGTTTCTTTTTTAATGATCTTTATTTTATTGAGCGAAGGAAAATTCTTCGGCAACAGCTCTTCCGGAATATGAACAGTATTTTTTGTACGGGTAACTGCAACATATAACAGGTTGATCTCTTCATTCAGGTTGATGATCTTTTTCTCATCGTTCTCTAATTCCTTAACCTGGCGCTCTACTTTTTCTTCAGTAATAAAATCATTCACCAAATGAATGGAATCATACTCCATTCCCTTACAACGATGAACTGTTGAAAAGATCAGTTCTGCTTTTTCTTTATCATCACCATCCACATGTTTTTGCTTTATTGTTTTAATGATATCAAAAATGCTGTTACCATATTTCTTTACAATCTCCACCATCATACTTAGCTGTGCATCTTCCGTTTTTTCTATGTATTCTTCCAGGTCCTTCATTGATGCCATCGACCTGATCAGGTCATCTTTTATCATCGACCGTTTTTCGTTGTGCAAGTTCAATACATCAAATAATGAAGCACCCTCATCTGCATATGTATAGGAATTGATATTGCCTTCAAAATAAATATGTTTGATTGCTTTCTTTTCGGTCACATATTCTATGGCTTTCAACAGCAATCCCAAATTTGTTCTGCCGATCACAGCCTTAGTTTTGGTTTCCTCATTTGTACCCAATCCTTTTATAGCAACCGGGCCCGTAGCAGCGATCTGGTTTTTCCAAAAAAGGACTTGCGTGGCTAAATCTGCTATGCTGGCGCTAAATCTAAAACTGTGGCTAAGCTTAAAAATGGCGAAATCTGTTTTTTCTAAAGAGTTGACTGCATAGCGCCAACTGTATATCTGTTGATTGGTATCACCAACAATAATTTTAGTTGCTTTTTGTTTTAAAAAGATATCCAACATTGCCGGCGAAGCATCCTGGCCCTCATCAAATAAGATATAATCAAAAGCTAAAACAGGATTTAGCAACTGAAACTTCTTCAAATAGAAATCATGGGTTATCTCTATTTCACCCTTATCCATTTTCGCTAAAAGTTTACGGCTTTGAGCTTCTATAAAATGATAAAAGGTTTTCACAAAGGTCTTTGCTTTAGCATCGGAGACGGTATCTAAATAATTGATGTCCTGCACCTTTGCTTTATCGCTGTTGCAAAAAAAGGCAATGAATTTATTGATATGATTGGCGATCACATATTCATGATGCTTTTCGCCATTTCCTTTTAAGCCAAGCAGCTCAGCTATTTCATGTGTCTTATATCCGAGCGGCCGAACCTTATAGCCATGCCTGAAAACGATATTTTTATAAGCCAGCGAATGTGCAGTTTCCACACTAACATTCAGTAGCTTTTTTTCTTTAAATTTTTTAGCAGCTTCCAGTTTTACTGATTTATTGAAAGCCAGGTAGAGTATTTTTGAGCCGACTGGTCTTGTTCGGGCATATTCAATAATGGTAGTCGTTTTGCCGGAACCGGCTACCGCATTTATTTTTATATCTCCTTCCGAATTGATTATCGCTTCCTGTTCTTCTGTTAGTTTCATTTTTCAACTTTTTTCCCAACCGCCAGCACCATTCTTATTTCACCATATGTAATATCCGGCGGTAAATTTTCTATCAATGTTTTATGGCTCAACTCGCCATAGATGGCAACAGCGTCATGTATCAATTGTTGTTTTCTTTTATTCACCAGTTCGTCAATATCTATTTCGCCTTCCATAATAAAAGGAACGAGATGTCCTTCTATCGTACCCACAGTTAACCCTCTTTCCAAAGCAATGGCAGAAGTATCTTTTCCTTCTTTGAATAAATTGAAAGAAACTGTTTTGGTATCTGTTTTTGCTACAGCATTCTTTTCTCTTCCTTCCTTTTCACGGGCGGCTTTGGGTTGTAAAGCGCCCATATTTGTTTCCAATCCGTTACGGTGGCAAAATTCATTTACGCTTTCGATGATATCATCTCCCCATTTATCCACTTTTGCTTTTCCAAAGCCTTTGATCTGTAAAAGATCTTTTTTATTAAGCGGCAAATAAGTAGCAATGTCTTTTAACGTATTTTGATTGGCTACCATGTAGATGGCGAGGCCTTCTTCTTCCACAACCATATCACGCCAACGCTTTAAAGTATCGTACAATTCACTATTGGCGGTACCTGTATAGGTTTCTTTTTTGCCGGCAGCATAACAATTGAGATTGAATTTAGGTAACGAAAATTTTAATTTATGCTGAAGGAAATTTGTAATAGAAAAAGGTTGTTTACAATATTGTAAAAAGTAAATAGAACTATAAACTGACAGCGCCAGCTGGTTCAATTGTTCATTTATAATGGAAGCTGTTTCTTTATGCTCTGTTAATAAAGGCTGCTCTTTTAATGTTTTTAAATAAGAAGAAAACTTTGGTTCAAAATGATTGGCAGCGTCGCTGATCCTTTTTTGGGCCGGGGAATTATTTTCAATTACAGCCTCTTCCTTTAAAATGCCATTTACTACACCAATGAATTTTAATCCAACCGACTTATCAGCTATAAAATGCTGTTTGATATTTTCTATCCAGGAAACAGCATCTTTATTTAACCTTTCCTGTTGCTGGGTAATATGGTGCCACAATAAAGCAATATTAACTTCTATATCGGCAAATGAAAAGATCTCTGTGATCAATTGTTGTGTAAAAACCTGGCGGGCGCCGGTAAATCTTTCCGCAAGCGATCCTTTATGAGTGAGTGATTGCTGGCCCTTGATTACATTCTCATTACTGAAAAGTGTTGAAGAAGAAAGTTTGGATAACAACACAATACCTTCTAAACTTGTACAACGGCTAAGCGCCACATATACCTGCCCGCTGCTGAAAGAAGCACCGGCATCTATCATTACCTTTTCAAAAGTAAGGCCCTGGCTTTTGTGAATAGTTATAGCCCAGGCAAGCCGCAATGGATATTGAGTAAAGGTGCCCAATGTTTCCTGCTCCAGTTTGCCATCGCCTTTGTTTAAAGTGTAGCGTGTATTTTCCCATGTTTCTTTCGCTACTTCAATTTCAATGCCATCGCAATCCACAACGATCTTATCTTTTTCCAATGATTGAACTACGCCGATCTTTCCATTAAAATATCTCTTATAAGCAAGATCATTCTTTAAGAACATTACCTGTGCACCAACTTTTAAGGTAAGCTCTGCATCAGCAGGAAAAGTATGTTCCGGAAAATCCTCTTCAATAACAGCTTTGTACACAAACGGATCCGTAAACAAAACTTCTATTTTATTTTGATTGATCTCATTCGCCTGTTTGTTGTGAGAAGTAAGGGTAATATACTTTTCTCCGGGCATGGGTGAGAACAAAGGATCATAACGCATGTGCAGGTCCTCAAAATCATCTGCATCCATTTGATTGGTACGAACCTTATTTAGGAGCCGCACAAATGAATCTTCCTTCTGCCTGTATATTTTATTCAATTCTATCAATAATGGCATTTGTTCTTTAATAGCCATGCTATCAAAAAAGAAAGGCGAATTATAATATTCCTGCAGAATGGACCATTCCTGGTTTTGTGCAACAGGCGGTAACTGGTGCAGGTCGCCAATGCATAATAATTGTACGCCACCAAACGGTGTATCATAATTCCTGCGCACATGTTTCAAGATCGTATCTATTGCATCCATCACATCGCAACGTACCATGCTTATCTCATCTATTACTAACAACTCCATTTTGCGAAGCAATTGCTGACGTTGTTTGTTGTAGCGGATCTTGGCCAGCAATTCATCCCTGCTGTTTTTAACAGGTAAAAAAGGATGAAACGGCAATTGAAATAAACTGTGTAACGTAACACCGCCTGCATTAATAGCTGCCACACCCGTTGGCGCAGCAACGATTATGTTCTTGGCGCAATTATCTTTTAAGTATTTCAGAAAAGTAGTTTTTCCTGTACCGGCTTTACCGGTGAGAAAAATATTTTCGCTTGTTTCTGTAACAAAGCGATAAGCCAGGTCAAATATTTCGTTACGTTCTATAGTTACCATGTTATTTGCCACAGATTTAACGGATTATCACAAATTAAGATTATTAAAAGATCAATCGCCGATATTCCAAAGATTTACGGCCAAAGTTAATCAGCAATCCTACTTTGAGATCAGATGCTTTTAAATAGTTTAAAGTTTGAGCAATTGCTTCATTATTGATACCTCCTGCTGCCTTAACCTCAACAATTATGTTATTAAAGAATACAAAATCAGCATAAAATAAATGAGGAAGGATAATGCCTTTATATTCAATGCTGAAGCGTTTTTCTCTTTCTATAGTTATTCCTCTGAGTTTGGCTTCATGCGTCATGGCATCTTTATACACTATTTCACTAAAGCCATGGCCTAATATCCTGTGGACATTCATACACAACCCGATAATTGTAAAAGTCTCTTTCTCAAATAAAAAATAATTCATGTTAATATCTGTGATAATCCATTAATCTGTGGCTAAATTTTATTTAGTGGCGCCCTCCTTTCCTCCCAACAGCAATAGTTCACTTACTTCCACCTCTGTAATATATTTCTTCACTCCTTCTTTATCCGTATAGCTGCGGTTAAGTAATTTTCCTTCTAAAGCAACTTCGCTTCCTTTGGTCAAATACTTTTCAACGATCTCTGCTACCTTTCCCCAGGCCACTACATTGTGCCAGGTTGTTTCGGTTACTTTTTCACCGTTGGCATTACGGTAATGTTCATTGGTAGCTACACTAAATCTTGCCATCTTTTTACCGGTTTCCATTGTTTTTACTTCCGGTGCATTACCCAGGTTACCGATCAGTTGAACCCTGTTCCTTATTGTGTACATACTTTTTGATTTGTGTTTTCCTGCTTTTTTATTTAACAGAAAAACGGATTTTAAATTTTGTTATCTCAATCATCCGGCAAATAATACCGTATTGACAATGCAAAGATGAGATGCTTTAAAACCCTTAGTCGGGATTTAGTCATTTGCTTGTGGATGTAACCGTTTGTAAACGGTTGTACATAAAAAAAGATTTATTTTCGAACTAACAATTACTAATACCTGATGATAGCATCCATACAAGAAAAACTTTGCGCTGCCTGCAATAAACCGGTAAAAGGACGTACCGATAAAAAATTTTGCGATGATTACTGCAGGAATGCCTACAACAATCAATTAAAGGCAGAGAGCAATAACCTGATCAGGAATATTAATAATGCATTGCGAAAGAACCGGAGAATACTGGAAGAATTACTTCCCGAAGGTGAAACATCTAAAAAGATAAACCGCAATAAACTTTTAGGATTGGGGTTCCAGTTTAAATATCTTACCCATACCTATACTACACAAAATGGTAAAGTGTATCATTTTTGTTACGAATATGGCTATCTATCCCTGGAAAATGATTGGTATTTGATTGTAAAAAGAAATGAAGAATAGATAACGTTATTACGCCACCGATTTTATTCTTCTCAGTTTAACAGGCATACGTTTTTTATTGCCGCTGTTATCATCGGGAAAATCATCCACCTGCAATTCGATCCTTCTTGTGATATCTGTTAAAGAAGTGAGGCGCTGTACAGTATAAGGGATCGTATCCAGCCCCGAAACGAATTTTAAAATGTAATTGTAAATACCGATCAGGCTGCCGGCTAAAATAGCCTGGTTAGTAGTTGATTTGGTAACCAGCAGCGAAGCGCCGATAACCAGCATCACCATTATTTCCATAATGCCAAAGTTCCAGGCATCTTTATCCGAAATGCGTATCTGCCATTGGCGCAGGTTGCTGTAGTGCTGGCGGATAAGATGATTGTTGCCGGTAGAAATAATATCTACCTGTTTTTCCAGCTCATCATTCTTCAGCTTATTCAACCGCCGCATTTTTTTACCGTAGAAATAGCTGAAGCAAACCACAGGCAATAATATAGTAAGGCAAACGCCTACCACAGCCATATCGTAAAACATCAATAATATTAAGGAGCCTAATAAATTATATACTGCTTCAATAACATATACCAGGTCATACTCTAAAAAATCAACAAACTCTTTTGCCAAAGTAGAGTGTGCGCTGAGCTTGCTCACTTCGGCTTTTCCGAAACGGCGGGAAAGGAATTGTGTTACCAGCGAAGTATAGATAGAAGAATAGGTACGGGTATCGTACATGTGCCGGATGGTGCCAATGATAAGCCAGGCAATATGAACAACACAAAGTACGATAAGGCCATGATAGCTTCCTTTGATCAGGTCATTTACCGCAATACCCAAAAAGAACGGGCGCAATAAATTGCCCAGCATTTCCAGCGAAAATAAAATATACGTAAGCACCAGCTGGCTCCGGTGTTTTTTCATCAGCCTTTTCAATATCTCAAAACGTGACATAGCGTTCTCCTCTACAGTTTCGTGTATAATAATATAATTACGGTAACTACCGCAAAGCAGAATTTAATGGGGTGTGGTGGTTAAGACCGAAATACGTTGGGTTAGTTTAACGTGTACTTTTCGCTTCTTCTCTTGCCGTTACCGAGTTGTTAGTAATGCCGGTAACAAGGCCACAACATTTGGGAGATCCGCATTGGCATTTGAAAGGCTCCATGTGCTCATCCAGGAAGGAGGCATAGTTGAGGGTTAATTCTTCACCTTTTTTTATATCCCTGAGGGCAATTACATTAAGCCCTTCGTAGGTGGTATTTGGTTCGCAACTGTGATTTTGCGGAGCCCAGCCGGCCGGGTTATCGTCCCACAGCAAAAATACTTCATTACTGATGGGATAAGCGTATTTTCTAAAAATTTCTTTTTCCTTAACATTCCAGTTTTCCTCTACATAGCGCCGGGTAACAATGCGCTGGTTCATCTCTTCTCCTTTGAATATCAGCTCTTTAGAAAAAATATCCTGGCTGGCATAAATGCCGTAACCGGCAATAGAATTGCCCTTCATCACATACTTTTTCTGCTTGCGCCGGTGGCGGGCTATACCCTCCTTGATAATATGCCGCAGAAAGCTGGCCTGGCCAAAACCATCGTGTTTCAGGATATAATCGGCGCTGCCTTCGTAACCATCTTTATAAAAAACAGAGCAGGTAAAATTGATCTCTAAGAAAAAGATTTCGTTCTTCTCATTTACCCTGAAATCGAGCCTTGCATAACCGACGCCGCCGAAGCTGCGGAATATTTGCGCCGCCGCTTCTTTTAAATTTTTCTCCAGCTCCGGATCATCACAAGGAATATTGGCATCGGGATGAAGTTCGGATGTTTTTAAAGCGTAGGTCTTAAATTTATTTCCTTCGGGAAATATGTACTCTACCGGTTTAAATACGGTTACATTTCTGTCATCATCTGCATTGGCGGCAAGCATTACGGTAAACTCCCTTCCACTGATATATTCTTCTACCAGCAACGGGCCATATTCATCAATGATGGAACGCACTTTTTCTTTTAGCTCATTGAGATTATGTACCAGGCTTTTTTCATCTACCCCCAGGCTATCACCGGCCTTTGCAGGCTTTACAAACAGGGGATATTTTAAATGCCTGCAGTCTCTTTCTATATCATCCTCATCATGTATCAATGCATAAGCCGGTGTGCCGATACCTTCGGTATAAGCCACATATTTCATTAATTGTTTTGGAGGATCGTATAATAAAGTAGTAGGGCCGGTAAAAGGAAGTTCCAGTAATTCCAATGTATAGATCACATCAATAGACGGTACCGACCATTCTAAGTAACCTTCGCACAGATTCACAAATACATCGTACTTCTTTTTCTTAAGTTCTTTTAATTGCTTGTAAGTAGTAAGTTTATTGAGTAAGATATGATCAAAATCGGCTTCGGGCATTAAATGACTGATATCCCTTGGCGGATCATAATTTTGATAATCAACATCGGAAGTGGAATAATCGGGTTGAAGAACGCAAACCTTTAACCGCCTGTTCGAATTTTTCTGATCTGTGCTGAGTGGTGTCATTTATTACAAACCTGTTTTTAAGAACCCAGCGAACCTTTGCGCTTCAGCGCTTTAGCAGCTATCTTCTTTCTTTGATATGCATCATTAATAATAGCAACAACCAACTGGGTAAAAGTTTTGCCGCTTAACCGCAAGATAGCGCCGATGGATGTATAATCCTCGTCTTCGCTTAAACCACATTGTGCATTTATTTCCAGCACATACAGTTTTCCTGTTGTACTATCCATCCTGATATCAACCCTGGTGTATCCTTTTCCTTTTGTAGCAACAAATGCATCCCAGCTTATTCTTTTTATATCCTCGGCCAATGTTTTATCTGCCAATGCGTATTCATAAAAATTGCCGTCATTAGGCATCGGTTGTTCTTCTTCATAAATTTCCCAAAGCCTGTCGAAGCTTAAGAATTTTTCTTTATCGGGTAAAGAAGGATGAAATACTCTTTCTACCGGTTCATAGATCTTTGCCTTGCCGGGTTTGTCGTAAGAGCCAACAATGAGTACTGTGTATTCCGGCCCGGTGATGAATGACTCTGCAATAATACCGTCGCTGGTAAGCTGCCAGCCGCGGTAGCCGTCAAACATTTGCTGCACTTGCTCTTTCAATGCTTCTGTAGTGTTTACTACATTGCGTACACCAACCCCCATGCTGCCACCCGAAACAGAAGGCTTAACAATTACCGGCGAGCCCAGTTTATCCAATATATCATCTACCTGCTGTTCTTTTGTTGTTATGGCTTCCCAGGGCGCTGTTGGTACATGGGCATTGTCAAACGCCTTCTTCATTGGTATCTTGGAAGTAGTGATATCGTAAAAATATTCATCAGAACCGGTGTACAGCAATCCTTTTTCTTCCAGGAGTTTTACAACAGATATTCCCGGTGTGCCATTCACCTCATCGCCATCGCAAAGGTTGAATACAATATGCATCTTATTGCTTGCTTCGCTTTCTTTAACAATGGTATCAATGATCTTTGCGTAATTATTAATAGTAACCGGTTGCCATTTCCAGTCAACATCCAGTTCATTGAATGTTTTGGTGTATTCAGCAATGCTTTGAGAAAAATCGTAGTAATAATCAATATTGGCATCCTTGCTTTCCAGGTGAGGGGCGAGCACCCATACATAAAGCTGGTGCAAAGGAACTGCCGATAAAAAGGGGTTAGATGGCGACATACGTAAACGTTACAGGGATAATTTTTGTTTTACCTGCTGTTTTATAAAATCAGTTAATTTATACTTGCTTAAAGTTTGTATAGTAAGGTTAGATGCGCCGTTGATAAGCTGCAAACAATCTTTGGTGCCGCAGCTGCATACAAAAGGCTGAGCCATTTCCCATTCGGTAGAAGGATAGAAAAAAGTAAATTCATCTCCAGGCAAAATATCTTTTAAGGCTACCAGCTCCATAGTATCTGTATTAAAGAAAACATTAGGCTCGCAGCTGTGATTGATATATTGCAGGAACTCGGGCATCAGTGTAATATGTGTATCCACGCCGGTTTGCACGGTTAAATAAGTTGCATACGATTGTGTGATGCCTGCTTTAAATTTGCTGACAAGATCGCCAGCTGCAAAACTAACGGTAGCATGTAACGATTTTTGATCTGTTGCAGCATTTTGAAGGATAGCAGCAAAGCCATGCTGGCTTATAACGATCTTTTCCGAAGCGGTAATGGTGATGGGCGCCATGTAGTTTTAGAATGAAATGGGTGTAAAAAGTAAGTTCCTTATACAACAGTCATAGCAATATGATCTTTGTATTAAGTAAATGTATAAAAGCAATGTATAATAAAAAAGATAATTAACGAATAATATAGAATAAGTGGATTAAATGCGTTATAATGTGAATAACCGCAAAACAGGCGACAGTCCTGAAAAGCAATAGATTTTTATGTCAGCAGAATCACCTCAACCCGATAGCGCATTGTTATTGCAACTGGTAACAATGGAAATGCCTTTTGGAAAGTATAAAGGCACTTTATTGTGCAACCTGCCGGTATCTTATTTAGAATGGTTTCAACGCAAGGGATTTCCTAAAGGAAAGCTGGGCATATTGCTGGGAACTATCTATGAAATAAAGATAAACGGGCTGGAATATTTATTGCAGCCGTTGAAGAACAGCAAGCAATCTTAAGGAGAATGCAAAGGCGGAACATGTTTATTGAACTCTTCGATACGCTTTAGCACATATAAAGAAATGAGCAGCCAGGTTAACCCTACGATAAGGCCAACAATAACATCACTGGCATAATGCACCCTAAGGTACACCCTGCTGAAAGCGATGAGCAATATCAGCATTACCAAAAGGGAATTGATGGACCAGCGCAGTGGTTTGTTTTCAACCGTTTGGCTGATGATATAGATCAGCAATCCATAAAAAGTAACGCTCATTACAGCATGACCACTGGGAAAACTATAGCCTTCTGCTTCAAAAAGCAATGGTCCTTCGGGTCGCTTGCGCATGAACAGGTATTTAAGCGCAAACGTAAATGCCAGGCTGCTTAACCCAATGGCCGCAACCCGTATAGAGAACCACGACCTGCGTTTTGGTATCAAAAGAAAAAAAGCGATCAGGAGAAGATTAGCAGGAATTAAAAAAGGATGTTTACCAAGAAAGGTAACAGCCAGCATGAACTTATTCATTCCTTCGCTGGTGTGATCCTTAAGATCATCCAGTATTTTAAGATCTACATTTTTATACTGCCGAACCCATGGCCTTATGGCAAATACCAATAACGTAAGCCCGGCTGTAAAAGCAGACATTGCAAACAGCATTTCCAGGCTAACCGTGGCTGCACCTTTCCAGAATCGTTTCTTTAGCATATAGTTAGTAAAACAAACAGCGAGCCAAAGGAGGTGAATAGCTAAATGGATATATTGGTTAATTGTTTTTATCGGCAATTAGCCCATTTAAACAAATGGTTGAATGGCTCCATTGGCCAATTGGTTTACCAACAAATAACCCATTTCTCATAAAACAATTAAATGCTTATTGTTCCATAGGAACATTTTGTTGGTAGAAGATATGCAAAATCGTGTACCGTTCCGGAGGAAGGAAATTTGGTTTCAGCTTTTATTAATGAATAAGCAACCGGCCTCAGCTGCGGGAAGGATAGCAAAATAATACCGGCATAAATGGTGGTACTGTACAGGTTAAGGGAAATATCTGCCCCGCCAATTGTTGTTATAGTAAGTTCACGCTCAGCAATATCCAGCCTTGCCCGCAATTCGTTTTGAATTTGGGTGGCTTCGGGAATAGTTATGTTAGAATAGAGGGCCATGTGTAAAGTAGGTCATCAAATGTTGAACCACGTTTTCCACTTTTATTATAATATCAAGAAGGGCCGGGAGGGCCTTTTATTTCCATAAGAGTTACCCATTCTTTATTTTCTTCGTCCATCTGTTTCATAATTTCAAAGCCATATTCATTCAGAATACTAAAAGCATCCGAAATTTTTGTGTCTGCCGGTATTGCCTCTATTTGTAATTTTACAGAAGTAAAAAAGGATTTTAATTTACCCGAATCAATAAAGATCTTATGATATTCTTTAAAGAAAATATAACCTTCAATAGCCGCATATACAGGCGGGATAGATAAGCTTAATAAAAGGCCGGGCCAGTTAGGTAACCAGCTTATATGCAAGACCTGATTGGGAATACTTAAATAATGCAGGACTACGGCAACAGTAAAAAGAAAAAGTAACCATGGTTGTACCTTTTCGAAAAACCGGAATATTCTACTGTTTAATTCCGGCCTGCCATTGCTATGATAGATTATCTGCTCATCTACCAGTTCGAGTAAATTCATTTGGCTTTTTCTGAAACTTATTGATGGAGGAGAAGGAACAGCATACTTTGTTTCAATTTCCACAACATCATTATCAATACCTTTAAAGCTATCTAGAGCTTTGGTTTGTAGATTAGCTTTGTGAAATTTTTCTAATATCCTTAACCGCTCTGCTTCCCGCCTGAACTGTATCCTCTTTTTTTTTATATTAAATAGTTTAAGACTTAAAATGATGAGTAAGGTGAACATAACACAAATTATTTCGGCAGCGGCCATCCGGTATTCATTTTCTTCTTTAGGAAAACTGATAGAAACAGCCAGTACCAATGCTGCTAGCAAACTAAAGAAAAGACATATTTTCCAGAGCCACTCATATATTAATTTGAATTTTTTAGCCTGTTTATCTTTTTTTATAAATATCCTTGAAATATCACTGCGGTAAGCTTTGATATGCAACCAGCATTTACCATTCGCTTTGGCATAATTAACTATTTCTGTTGTACCCCCTTTTCCGGCGGCCTTTTCTCCATCCCAAACAGCAATAAGGACATCGCTATTGTCAACTACATATTTTCCGGCGACCAGGTAACCATCATCCTTGGTATCTTTATTTTTTGGGATTATGTCGGTAACAATTATCGGGGTATTTTTTTTGCTCAGTTCGTTAAAAACAGCAATATCTCCGTCATTTTCTATTAAAAAATCTTTCCGGTATTCTTCAAGAGCAAAAGGCATGATGATCTTTAGTGTTCCTTCTTTTTCGGAAGCCACCTGTGCAAAAATAGTATCACTCCCTGTTGCGATACAGGTATAGGCTTCAAAAGAATCAGTATTGTTTTCCAGTAATATCTTATCTATAGCTTCAGCTATTTGCCTTTTGACCATAACGGGGTCTTCAAGTGTACGATGACCGGTGATGCCAATTTTAATTGCCATAGCCTGTTATTAATTCTATGAAGAAAGAGTAAGTACAAAATCAGGAGAAATTAATTTTTTTTGTGCCACGATCTGAAAATAAATTGTTTTACCATACTCTCCCGGAGTTTCTATTTCTTCACAAGTAATAATGTTAAGATTATTTTCTTCAAACTCTTTTTTAATAGCGGCTTTATCGCCAATTTTATTAGTTGTCATATTTTCAGCATAATCAATGGCGTATTCTTCAATTTTTTCTTCCGTTAATTCCTTTTCAAGCAAACTATTATATATATGCTCATTTTTCCAGGCAGCCATTTTTTCTTTTGCCTTTTTTCCAAAATTTTCCTTTTCAATAGCAGAAGCCTTTACTATATTTCCTCCATCAATTCGTTTACGAATGGTTGTTATCACTATTCCATCAGGGTTTAGCATTCTGTTCCATTCTGATAATACTTTTTTTCTGTCTGCAGCATTAAACCTCGTTAGAAAGGCATCTGTTACGATCACATCATAATGATTATCCCTGATATCAGTTTCCCTGGCATCGCATTGAAAAGTTTTAATTATTCCAGGATACTCGATTTTTTTTTGATACCAATGCGACATTAATAAAGGGGTTTTGCAGCGGTCCATTATATGAATACTTCGCTTATCTGGGTGTTTTAAACAGGCATTGACTATATATGCAAGCATTCCAAAGTCAGCAAGCCCGCTAATTAATATTCTGATGTCACTTTCTTTATTTTTTACTGCATCAGAAAGCTGCGTACTAAAAAAATCATGATGCCATTCCGGTGTAGATACCATGCCTAATAATCTTAAATATTGCCATGAGCTATGGTACCATTTGCAATTATTGTCACTGCTGTCGGGCAGATAACTTCCTTCACATTGTTCTTTAGCAATATCTTCCATTTCCAAAACAGCATCATGAAGTATCGAATTAGGTATGATCTTTTTATTCTTTTCTTGTATAAATTCATTTACTATAGGTGCCGCATCTCTTAGTTTTGGATTTGCCAGTAAATCACTTTTTAAAATAATGCCTCTTTCTATATTTTTAGTGGTACATGAAAACCGGCATGAATTTGCAAAGCCGCCTACCCCAAGCTCTACAAAACAAGCTATTCCGTCATTAATTCTAACGTTTCCAGAAGCATCAAAACAATCCCAGAGACCAAAGTCGTGAGTTTCCTTTACATCTGTCTGTAAAATGATTTTTGTGGTAATAGAAGAATCGATATCTTTTTTTAAAGATTGTATAAATGGTGATTGATCTAAAACTTTTAAATTTTTCAGTATATAGATCCTGGTTATTTGTTTTCCTTCTCTTGCTTTTTCCCTGATCTTCTCCAGGTATTGGTTAGTATTGGCTTCTCCTTTAGCCCAAAAATCTTTTTCTTTTGCATAGTAAGTAAGAAAACCCGAATACTTTAAATGATTAACGATCTCCATTCCCGCTTCTCCAATCAGGTAAGGAGGAAATTTTAATTCGCCTTCTTTTTCTTCAACTAAATTTCCATTTAAATAATGTTTCTTTAAATGGTTATAATGATTGTCGTTAGTATTGATTAATGAAATGCCAGAGTTGTTGTTTAAAATATTATCTATGTGACTATATAGGGAACTCTCACACTTTAGTTTAAATTCTTCCTCAGTTTTATATTCGGTAATAAGACCTAAGGTCGAAACTCTTTTTTTAAATTTTACTACAGCACCCATTTGAATATAGCTTTCTTCATCTTGAGTATTGGAAAACTCCGGCGGAGTTGCTTTAAAGAAAAAGGAGATCAAGGGTTTTTTGTTTACCCTGTTGCTGTTCAATGCATTATTAAATTCACTTTCTGTACCAGTTTCGCCAGATTCGGTTGGTGTTCCAAATCGATGCGCCATCACCCCGAAATATATATCATACCTGTCTGATAAAATATTATTGATCACTTTCTGCGGGCTTCCTGAACCAATATCGCTTGGCATTTGTGTATAATGTATTTGCTCCAGGATATAATCTTCTGATTTTCCTCTTCCCCTGTTTATTAGGCTAATGACTTCCTGAAACCACTCCCTTTCAATTTTAATATCATTGGGAGAAGAGAAAAAGATTGCAATCTTTTGCTGAGTAGTAGGCATAAGGGTTAGCTCATTATAATTTGTTATCTAAAATAACAATTATAAAATACTTTAAAAAAAATTATTATAAAAGGCTTTTGGTGGGCCTGCAAGTAATGAGATTTATCAAAAGAAGAATCCATTAGCTTAAAAATAAATAAATTTATAGTTGAATAGACCATATTCCGTGGACTATGGACCAACAACTGTTCCCCGCATGAAAAATATAACTATAGAAAGCATCCAGTTACTGGTTAGTACTGTGCAGCAACTTTCCCTGGCAAGAGATATGGATAGGGTCATGAAGATCGTACGCACGGCTGCACGCCAGCTTACCGGGGCAGATGGTGCGACTTTTGTACTGCGTGAAAATGATAAATGTTATTATGCTGATGAAGATGCTATCATGCCGTTATGGAAAGGCAGCCGCTTTCCGATGGAAGTTTGTATAAGTGGCTGGGCTATGCTTAACCGTAAGCCAGCTGTGATAGAAGATATTTATGGCGATAACCGCATACCCGCCGATGCCTACAAGCCTACATTTGTAAAAAGCCTGGTGATGGTGCCCATACGCACTGTAGATCCTATTGGTGCCATAGGTAATTACTGGGCTACGCAGCGCCAGCCTTCAGAATCGGAGATATGGCTGCTGCAATCGCTGGCTGATATTACAGCGGTAACCATGGAAAATGTAAATGTATATGCCGAACTGGAGCAGCGTGTAAAAGAACGTACCCTGCAACTGGAACAGATTAATAAAGAGCTGGAAGCATTTTCTTATTCTGTATCGCACGACCTGCGGGCACCATTGCGTGCCATCAGCAGCTATACCGGTTTTTTACTGGAAAGCAATGGCAGCCGCCTGGATGAGGAGGGCCATTTGCTGGCGCAAAAACTAATGGACAGTACCGGCCGCATGAATACGCTGATCAATGATATGCTGCGCTTTTTTAGAACGGATAAAAAAGAGCCTGATCATTTAACTGTTGATATGAATGATATGGTGCAGCAGGTAGTGGCACAACTGCAGGAGCAGGAAAAGAAACGAACGATAGACTTTACCATAGATCAACTACCACCTGCACAGGGTGACCCCACCATGCTGCAACAGGTATGGGCCAACCTTATCGGCAATGCTGTAAAATATACCGGGCAAAAAGAAAAGGCACAAGTGCATATCGGCGCTGAGACCAACGATAACGAGACCATATACTTTGTAAAAGATAACGGCGCCGGCTTTGATATGAAATACGCCGATAAATTATTTGGCGTGTTTCAGCGCCTGCATGCTGCCAGCGAGTTTGAAGGCACGGGTGTGGGACTGGCTACGGTGCAACGTATCATCACCAGGCATGGTGGAAGGGTGTGGGCAGAAGCGGAACCAGGTGAGGGGGCGACGTTTTATTTTTCATTGGTGGGGAGGTGAGACAAGGTTTGTCACAATTTCCTGCTTTTTTTATTGCTCCACCAACCTGTCTATACAACCAAAATCTTTTTTAAGTATATCATCGTATTCGTCTGCTTTTTTAAATAATTTTTCAAATTGTTCTTTGCCGTTTTCCTGTGTCAGATCAAGATCATAAAGGATGCAACTCAGTACGATATTCTGTCCGCTGCAACTTAATACAAGCCCGGGCAGTTTATAATTCTCTTCCAGCAAAAACTGGTACAGCGGTTTGATCTTTGTTCCATCCTGAGGCATCTGGCACAGGTATGCATCGCCGGCAATAAAATAATTATCAGGATTATAAGCGATCTTGATCTTTGCACTTCCTTCTTCTACTTCCCAATTATTCACCCCATTGCGTGCCAGCTTTATATCCTTGCCAAGATCTTTTAAGATTCCTTCAATGGTCTTTGCAACGCCAACCGGTTCTGCTTCTTTCTCAGGCATTTCGGGCAGCTTTACTTCTGCGCCGCAGCTTGGGCAGTATTTACCCGAATCAATATTAGCAGGCGTTACCAAAAAGTCGCAGGAAAAACATCTTGTTCCCGGGTTACCACGATTGGGTTGATATAATAACAGCGCAGTACGCAAATAATTTACCGGCAATGCAAAACCCAAATTATCACCACCTTTGATGATGAATGAATTTACACCAATGATCTCGCCACGGTCATTCACCAACGGTCCGCCACTGTTGCCGGGATTGATGGCTGCATCTATCTGGATGAATTTCAAGCCATCCCTTATCCTGTCCACTTTACTTATTACACCTTGTGTTGCTGTATAATTCAATCCATACGGGTGGCCAATAGCAACCACATCATCGCCGTCTTTCATTTCTTCGTACCTGCCCAAGTGCACATCGGCCAGGTGACCTGCCGGTGGAGGCTGCAAAAAAGCAAGGTCGTGCTTTCTATCGGTGTACCATACACGACTTAATGATTTGGGAAACGTTTTTCCCTGTATGGTTACTTCTGCCATATTATCCACAACGTGATTGTTGGTAACGATCACATCAAACTCTTTTACGTAAAACCCTGTTCCGGTACCGGTTTGTGTGGCTATCTGTATTATCGCATCCTGGTATTTCTCTATTATATCTTGTGTTGGCATTTGCTGTATTTATTTACAAAAACGATTACTGTTTTACTTGGCATCAAAGTTTAAGAACTCTATTTCGTTGGTATAAGTAAAATTAAAATTGGTAAGATTATCAAACTTTAAATTTTGTGTTTTAAACTCCAGTTTGGGATACTTCTTTTTCCAGTTGTTAATAATGGCTTCTACAGCTTCAATAATTTCAGCGCTGTCGAATTTATTGCCGGCTGCATCATAATATTTTTCGCCAAATCCCAACGCAGTAAAATAATCCGGGTAATTTACCTGCATGAACAATTGAAATAATTCGGAAACCGGTTTAGGCAGGCTATACGAGTATTGGGCAAAAGAAATCCCATACTCACATATCTGCTGCGCCATAAGGGGATAGTTATTATCCCGATACCACACCATATTGTTGTTGGCACCATAGATGGCATCGGCAACACTTTTATGATTTTGCGGCGCTACTATTGCAAAACTGCTTTTGCTGCGAAAAAGATTCTTCAGGAAATCTTCTTTCGGCCTTGTTTGAAATTTTTGAAACGCTTCTATCATCAGGTTATTTTTTTCGCCGGAAGATCTTTCGTCTTTAGCAAAATAAATACCCGGTATCTTTTCCAGTTCAGCCTGCAGGCTGCCTTCGGGGCATATCAAATAATCTATCCTGAACACCAGTGTTAATAATAAATAAGCGATGCCGCCGCTGAATTTATCGGCATCCAGCGTTTGTATATACTGTAATGTTTCTCCTATCCATTTCTGCACATACACATATTTGATCTCTTTCTCGGCATCCGGTAGCGGTTGTATATGGTCCGTATCCAGGCTTTGTAAAGAAGAAAAATCCTGCACCAGCAGGTCATCCTGTTTATCTGCCCTTGTTGCCAGTTCCTTCAGTGCATAATATAATTTATTGGGATTGGCGGTATCAATATCGCTGTCAAAACGCATGCACAATCTTTCGCCGTCCAATGAATAACGGCTGTAGTATAAAGAGAAATTCTGCTCCAGCAGGCGGCGCATCACCGGTACAGAAGGCATGGGCATTTTGGCTAACGAAACTTCGGCCTGCATATGTTCTGCATTACCGTTGCCCCGTACTATTTTCGATCCCTGGTATATCTGGAAACTGAACTCCTGGCCATTACGTTTTAAGATAACGTTATCGGCCGCATCATCCCGCAGGTAATCAAAAAAGGCATCAATGCTTTCCTGGTATTTCTTTTCCCTGAAAAGGTTATCGGCATCTGTCCAGCGGGCAGTCTTTTCTACGGTCTTGTTATTGTCGCTGTATCGACCAAAATTTATAGCGGGCCTTGCAATTGTTTTTTTGCTCCTGCCAAACAATTTATCAAACATGAATAAAAATTAAGGAAACTAAGATAAGGAAAAAAGCCACGGCCCCACCTATCCTCCCCCATGGAAGAAAAGGCCCCCTCTATCTCCCCCATAGGGGGAGGAAAAGGGGAAGATTGAAATTATAGATCGAAGAAGAAGATTAAATAAGAGTTGCAAAACGCTTTTTATTTTCTTTAATCATAAAACATGGTCTCGTGCTTTTCCCTCCCCCGTGGGGAGGATAGGTGGGGCCTCTTCTCCTTTCGTGAGAAGATAGAGGGGGCCGGATGCCCTTCTTCTTTTCCCTCTTAATTATATATATTTGCCAACTAAAGAGAAAATTATGAAATTCATCGTTTCGTCATCGGCTTTATTGAAACAACTACAACAGATCAGCGGCGTGATCAACGCAAATACAGTGCTGCCGATACTGGAAGATTTTTTGTTTGAAATTGAAAAGAACAAGCTGACCGTAGTGGCTACCGACCTGGAAACGGTAATGAAAGTGCATCTTGATATCGAAGCAAAAGACAGCGGAAAGGTTTGTATCCCCGCCAAGATATTGATGGATTCATTAAAGAACATTGCAGAACAACCGCTTACATTTAATATAGATAAGAACTTTAGTGTAGAAATAACCAGCGACAACGGTAAGTATAAAGTAATGGGCGAAAATCCTGATAATTTTCCAAAAGAACCGGCTGCGGATGATGCCAACTCGTTTACCATGAGCTCTTCTGCTTTGGTAACCGCTATCAACAAAGCCATATTTGCTGTAAGTAATGATGATCTGCGCCCCGCCATGACAGGCGTTTTCTTTGAGCTGGATAAAAAAGGGATAACCTTTGTGGCTACCGATGCCCACCGCCTGGTACGCTACACCCGCAACGATGTAAGCTGCCCTAAAAAGGATTCGTTCATTGTGCCTAAAAAACCATTGAACCTGTTGAAAGGCGCTTTACCTGATAATGAAGATGAACTTAAAATATCTTACAACAGCAATCATTTATTTGTGGTACACGGAGGTACAGAACTGGTGTGCCGGTTGATAGATGCCCGTTTCCCGGATTATAAAGTAGTGATACCGGTAGATAACCCGTATAAGATGACGGTAAATAAAAGTGATTTTCAAAACGCATTGCGCAGGGTAAGTGTTTTCAGTAATAAAAGCACCAACCAGGTAGCCTTAAGTATCAGCGGCAGCGAACTGCAGTTGGCTGCACAGGATGTGGATTTCAGCTTTGAAGGTAACGAACGCATGGCTTGCCAGTATGATGGCGAAGACCTGCAGATCGCTTTCAATGCTAAATTTTTAATTGAAATGCTGGGCGGTGCCGATACCAGCGATATCAATATGGAATTGAGCACCCCAACTAAAGCCGGTATAATAAAACCAACAGAGCAGGAAGAAGGGGAAGAATTGCTGATGCTGGTAATGCCTTTGATGCTGAACAATTAATTCCACAATATTCCCCGCTTAAAAAATGGCGGTTATAGTATTGAGCTTTATCACTTAGTTATTTACGATATATCTCTCCCCAAAACGGAGAGATTTTTTTTGGCAGGTCTTTTGTGGATTCCTTACACACAATTAACTGTTTTAAAAAATCACTGCTTTTCTATATTTTTAGCGATGATCATGCTTTTCCTAAAAAACCTAATACTATTCTGATCAATGGCCGGCTCTACTTTACAAAATAACGATCGTTTTCTTGCCGGCGGAGGAGAAATGGGCAAACTCACCAGGGCATTTGACTGGAGCAAGACCATTTTAGGAGAACCTTCTTCCTGGCCACAAAGCCTTAAGACCACATTGAGCCTTTTATTGAATTCAAAATTTCCGATGTTCCTTTTTTGGGGAAAGGAACTGATCTGCTTTTATAATGATGCTTACCGACCTAGCCTGGGCAACAACGGCAAACACCCTTCCATTTTAGGAATGCGTGGCGAAGATGCCTGGCCGGAAATATGGGATACCATAAAGCCATTAATAGATAAAGTAACTAAAACCGGGGAAGCGGTTTGGTTCGAAGACCGCCTTATACCCATTTACCGTAACGGCAAAATTGAAGATGTTTACTGGACCTTTAGTTACAGCCCGGTAAAAGATGAATCGGGGAACAATGCCGGTATTTTTGTTACCTGCAATGAAACAACAAAAAATATAGCTACATTAAAAAAGCTGGAAGAAGCGGAAAGCCGTTTTCGCAATAGCTTATTGCAGGCGCCTGTTGGTATTGCTATTTTAAAAGGTGAAAAATTTATAGTGGAACTGGCTAATGATTCTTATCTGCAGCTTATCGACAGAAAAAGAGAAGATTTTGTTGACCATCCTTTATTTGATTCTTTACCCGAAGTAAAAAGTAGTGTTGGAAAACTGTTGAAGAATGTGTTAAAAACAGGCATACCGTATCATGGAAATGAGCTAGAGGTTCCTATTAACCGCCATGGCCGCGAAGAAAAAGGATTTTTCAATTTTACCTATCAACCGCTAAAAGAAGATGATGGAAGTATTTCGGGTGTAATGGTGATTGTAACAGAAGTAACCATACAGGCCGAAGCAAGAAAGAAGATAGAAGAAAGCGAAAGCCGGTTGTCAATGGCTATTGATGTAACAAAGCTTGGCACCTGGGATTATAGTCCGGTAACAGGAGAGCTTACCTGGTCCAAAGAATGCTGTGATATTTATGCTGTTCCTCCGGGGGTTAAAATAGATTTCGATTTTTTTGCAGCGCATATTCATCCTGATGACAGGGAGTTTGCTTTGGCCGAAATACAAAAAGCGATAGATCCTTCCGGTACTGGTACTTATGATATCGTTTACCGCATCCTTCGGTTTACCGATAAAAGCCCAAGATGGATAAGGGCACAGGGAAGAGTTTACTTCAATATCAATAAACAGGCTGAGCGGTTTATAGGAACAGTGCTGGATATTACGGATAACAAAAGATCGGAAGAAGAATCTGCCATGAAGGCTGCGATCGTTCAGTCGTCTGAAGATGCCATTGTAAGTAAAACGCTGCAGGGTATTATAACCAGCTGGAACAACGCTGCCGAAAGAACATTTGGTTATACTGCCGATGAAATGATAGGCCAGTCGATCCTTAAGCTTTTACCGCCCGACCGGGTACAAGAAGAAGTGGACATACTGAACCGGTTAAAAAAAGGCGAACGGGTAGAACATTTTGAAACAAAACGAATACGAAAAGACGGAAAGCTGATCGATGTTTCAATAACTATCTCGCCTATCAAAGATGCCTCGGGCAAAATACTCGGCGCTTCAAAAATAGCCCGTGATGTTACCGATCAAAAGATATCCGAACAAAGACTGCAGGAAAGCGAAGTGCGCCTGCGCCTGGCTACAGAAGGAACAAGGCTGGCCACCTGGGATCTTAATCTGCAAACAAAAGCCATCATCTATTCTCCCCGGCTGGCCGAAATATTCGGTCATGAACCATCGAAGATCTTTTCGCATGCTGAAATGCGTGAACAGATCATTGCCGAAGACAGAACAGCTATTGTTGAAAAAGCCTTTGATGAGGCGATGCTAACAGGTGCGTATTATTATGAAGCCCGCATTTTAAAGCCAGACAATAATATCAGCTGGATACGAACCCAGGGAAAAGTAATATTTAGTGATACCGGCACACCCCTCAGGATGATCGGCACTATGATAGATATTACCGAAGAAAGGAACTCCATGAATATACTGGAAGACAGCAAGCTCAGGATGAATATTGCTATTGAAGCGGCAGAGTTGGGAACATGGGAGCTTGACCTGGACACCCGGCAGGCCATGTACTCTAAACGCTACCTGGAAATATTAGGGTTTGATGAAACTGAAAGACCAACACACGCGGAGATATTGAAAAAGATACATCCCGACGACCAGGAGATCCGTAATGAAGCGATAGCAAAAGCCTATAAAACAGGGAAGCTGGATTCAGAAATGCGGATCATTATTGATAAAACAGGCATCTTGCGCTGGGTTAAAGCCAGGGGAAAAGTATTTTATAATCTTTCCGGCGAACCTGTAAAAATGATGGGCACCATAGCTGATATCACCAGCCAGAAATTATATGAAAAAAGTTTGCGGGACAGCGAAACAAAATTCCGGCTGCTTGCCGATTCAATGCCGCAGCATATCTGGACAAGCGATACCTCTGGTGTTCTTAATTACTTCAATAAGTCGGTATATGATTTCTCAGGCCTGTCTCCCGAGCAACTGGAAACAGGAGGATGGCTGCAGATCATACATCCCGATGACCGCGAAGAGAATATAAGAAAATGGATGGAGGCCATAGCCTCCGGGGAACCGTTCTTATTCGAACACCGTTTTCGCCGCTATGATGGGGAATACCGCTGGCAGCTAAGCCGGGCCATCCCTCAAAAAGACAGCAGGGGAAAAATTCAGATGTGGGTAGGCACCAGTACCGATATCGACGAAATAAAAAGGCACGAGCAGCAGAAAGATGATTTTATAAAGATGGCAAGCCACGAGTTGAAAACACCTATAACTACCGTAAAGGGGTATGTGCAGTTGTTATTGAAAACTCACGGCGCCGGCAGCGATACTTTTTTATCTGGCTCCCTGGTCACTATCGACAGGCAGATATTAAAACTGACCAAGCTGATCACAGACCTGCTGGATGTAACAAAGATCGAGACCGGCAGCCTTCAGTTATCTAAAGAAGCATTTCACGTAAGCGAAGTGATCAACGAAACAGCCAGGGATATTGATGCTGCACAAACTACACATTCTGTTATCATCAACCAGCACGACGATCCTGCGATCTTTGCTGATAAGGACCGTATATCGCAGGTGCTCAGCAATCTTTTTACCAATGCCATTAAATATTCGCCGAGGGCAGATAAGATCATTGTTGATGTAAAACAGCAAAACGATGAAGTAATTATTTCGGTAAAAGATTTTGGTATAGGCATTGCGCCGGAAGATCACAAAAAGATATTTGAACGCTTCTTTCGTGCCGCAGGAAAAGATGAAAAAACATTTCCCGGTTTTGGAATCGGGCTTTTTATAGTAAATGAAATCTTATCATTGCACAATGGAAAAATATGGGTGGAAAGCGAGAAGGAAAACGGTGCAGTATTTTATTTCTCTTTACCGGTAAATAAAACTATATAATTATGGCAAAAGAAAGTATTGATGTCCTGGTTATTGACGACGATCAGGATATCTGCATAATGGTTGGCGCAATCCTTAAGTTTGCCGGCTATAAGGTACAGCAGGTTTCTGTTATAGATAAGCTGCCATCGGTATTTGAGGCAATTGAACCACGCCTTATATTGATGGATATGCTTTTATCGGGAAATGATGGAAGAGATATTTGCAGGCAGTTAAAAACAAATGACGAACAGAAAGATATTACCGTTATCATGATGTCGGCACACCCCGATGCAGAGAAAAGTTGCCGCGAAGCAGGCGCCGATGATTTCCTGGCCAAGCCATTTGATGTGGATCATTTTTTAGGAAAGGTTCACCGGCTGCTTAACGAATAGCGGCTTTGCCTGCGCCGTTTTATATATTTATAGATGATCCATTCTGCTATCAGCAGGTTCAGCGTCCAGCCCAGCCAGGCAATGATGCGGTAGCGATCCATCGGCGCTATATCAGTACTGTAGGCAATTACCACTTTCCATATGCGTAACGAAACAGCAGAAAGCGTTAATGCAAAACTGCGTATCATATAAATACGGTGTGCCACAAAATCTTTTTTGATCGCCCTATATAATGCAATGGCTGTAAAAGCTACCCATAACACAGAAAGCAAAACGAACGCAATGCGTGATGACAACCCGCCATTGGCATAAAAGCTCATCAACAAACCGGCCGGCCCTGTTACCATTAAAATATCGAGCACATAAACATAGCCCAGTGTGCGATGAAGTTTTGGCCTTTGCTTCAGTAATTTTTTAGAGAACTGGCTAAAGCCTGCCACCAGTACCAGCATACTGCTGAATACGTGCACAAAAAAAGCAACCCGCCATTCTGTGATATGTATATATTGCTGCTTCAGCTGAAGAAAAGCAATGTCGGTCCTCATAGGCATATACGCCCATATTATCCGCAGCATGAGGAAAGAAAAAAAGGCCAGCGCCGTAAGCAGAAATACGTGGAATATGTTTTTGCCTGTTGGGTTCAAAATTGTATTTTACAAAAAACAATGACAAATGAAATACTTACCAGCGCTCTGCCTACTGTTCATTATTACATTTAACAGTTGCAGTAACTCCACAGGTAATACAGCAGATAAAAATACGGATAAAGAAAATAGTACCGGCAATCCCGTAGCTGCTGCTGTAAATATCCTGGGCTCTTATGTTGGCGATTTTGGTGATAATAAGATCACACTGCTCATCACCAAAGCCACTGCCGACAGCGTTTCTGGCCGCAGCATTGTTGGTGGTAACGACAGGCCCTTTACAGGAATTGTTAAATTTACCAATGGTATTTATAGTATCAATGCTAAAGAGCCGGGTGATGATAAATACGATGGCGCTTTTGATTTTACGATAGACAGCAAACAACCTAATACTGTTACCGGCTCCTGGAAGCCCAATGCACCAACCGCCACTTTAAAAGAAAAGTCTTACTCTTTGCAACGCCGCGAATTCAGGTATTTACAGGATGTGGGCGATTATCCGCAGGCTTCAAAGCGCTTGCTTAAAGAAGATGACGTAGAGAACTTAATGAAGCCCGAACTGGAAATGATGCGTAATGAAATTTTTGCCCGCCATGGATATTGCTTTCAAAAAAAAGCATTGCGCCAGCAATTTGAAAATAAGGATTGGTACATTCCCAATACTGTTGATATAAAGAAAGACCTTACCGATATTGAAAAGAAAAATATCACGCTTATTAAAAAATATGAAAAGTATGCAGAAGACTATGGTGATGATTTCGGAAGATGATGCTCGTCCATGGACTATGGACCATAGACCATGGACCACAACAATAAAACCATATAGCAATTTAACCATTCCCTGCAATGAACTTTAAACAGATCTCCGCTTTCGATAATTATGTCTCGGCAAACATGACACTTGGGTTACTGGAAGAGAACAATATTAATTGCCACCTGAATGATGAGAATGTGGTAACGCTGGATCCCTTACTGAGCAATGCTGTAGGAGGAATTAAGCTGATGGTTGCAGATGTACAATTTGAAAGAGCAATAGAAGTAATCAAACAGGCAGAGGCAGAGTATGTGAGCACCATCCCCTGTTCACATTGTCAATCGCTCTCTTTACAAGTAGATGAAAAAGTAAATAATCCTTCAGGCTTCTGGGGAAAATTAAAGAACCAGCTGGCATACGGCCAAACATCTACCTATATAAAATTATACCGCTGCGGAAATTGTAAAAATGTTTTTACCGAACTGCCTTCTACTTATTAAACATTGTGGTATGAAAAACGTACTTGCTGTTATCTTGTTTTTATTTTCTGTTTCTGCTTTTGCCCAAAACAATACCTATGTTTATTATGCAGCTGCCAAAACGGGTATCAGCATGCGGGAAAAGCCCAATGCTTCGGCAGCGATATTGGAAAAGATACCTTACGGCGCTAAAGTAACTGCGCTTACCGATACCATGCAGGCGATAGCTATTGTTACAGAAGGCTTCAATGGTTGGTGGTGGAAAGTGCAGTACAACAATAAAACAGGATATGTGGTAAGCTCCTATTTATTGCCCATGGCCCCTCCAAAAGCCGGTACAAAAAGTATGAAGGAATATTTTGCGCAGCTGTCTTCACCAGCCGGCAGCCCCGTTGTAATAAAAAAAGGCAATGCCGAAACTGCGGGTGAAGGCGGCACGTTAAAAAAACAACTGTATAAAAACGGCATGGAGTGGCACGAGAACAATGGCTACGAAGAAGCTGCTGCTGTTTATATCATACCCGACCTTTCAGTTGAACAGGCATTTTTGCTTTTACGTATCGTGGGCGAATTTCCTGATCTTATCAGCGAAAAAGATCCCCTGCCTTCAAAGAACAATACCATAAAAAAGGGTGGCGGAGAAAAAACGATCACCGTTGAAAAAGAGATGTGGTCCGAAAGTACAGGCGTGGTCAACAGGATCGTTATCAACTCTACCGAAGGCGCCCTTACGGAATTGCAGTTATTTTTATTAAACAACCAGGTTGTTATAAGCTGGAGTTCCGGAGTGTAGTATTTTTGCTTTCTATTGAAATAACGAAGATGAAAAAAATTGCAATGATACCGGCACGCTATGCCGCAACGCGTTTTCCGGCAAAGCTGATGCAGGTATTAGGAGATAAAACAGTGATCCGTCATACTTATGATAATACTATTGCTACGGGTTTATTTGATGAAGTGATCGTTGTTACCGACAGCGATATTATTTACCGGGAAATAACCGATCATGGCGGCAGCGCCAAAATGAGTATCCGTGAGCATGAAAGCGGTAGTGACCGTATTGCAGAAGCCGTTGCTGATATGGACGTGGAAATTGTAGTAAACGTTCAGGGCGATGAGCCTTTTGTACAAAAAGAGCCGTTGCAAAAACTGCTGCAGGTTTTTGATGATGAAAAGGTACAGGTTGCTTCTTTGATGCAGGTATTTAAAGAAGAGCAATTCATCCATGATCCCAATTATGTAAAAGTTGCCGTTGATACAAACATGAATTCTTTATTATTCAGCCGCAGCCCTATACCTTATCACCGGGATAAGAATGTATCTCCTGTCTATTACGAACATATTGGCGTATATGCTTTTCGCAAACAGGCGCTTATGAATTTTACTCACTGGCCGATGACACCTTTGGAATCAGCAGAAAAAATTGAATGCCTGCGCTATCTCGAAAACGGCATTCCTTTAAAAATGGTGGTTACCGAATATATGGGAGTAGAAATAGACACACCGGAGGACCTGGAGAGGGCGACTAAATTGTTGAATAGTTAAATTGTTTTACTGTTCTTTGTAAAACCATTTAACAATATACCTGTTAAACAATTAAACTTATTATATGGCATTTCGCAATTTTAAAATGGTAGGCTACGTCATTTATGGCCGTGGTTCCTTTAACCAGTTAGATGAAATATTACAACCCAACAGGAAAGGCGATGCGCCAATGATTTTTTTGGTAGATCATTTTTTTGAAGGCAAAGCTTTGGCCAAACGTGTTCCTGCAAAGGGAAAAGACAAGATCATTTTTGTAGATGTTACCTACGAACCTAAAACTACTTATGTAGATAGTTTGGCCAATCAGCTGAAAGATGAATTTGGAACAGTGAGCGGGGTTATTGGTATCGGCGGCGGCTCAGCCATGGATCTTGCCAAAGCGGTTGGATTGATGATGACTAATCCGGGTTCTTCGGCCGATTACCAGGGCTGGGATTTGGTAAAACAACCGGGCGTTTATAAAGTGGGCATCCCTACTTTAAGTGGAACAGGCGCTGAAGTAAGCCGCACAACGGTACTGACAGGGCCCACAAGAAAGCTGGGCATGAATTCTGATTTTACCCCTTTCGACCAGATCGTTCTTGATCCTGAATTAACGGCTGATGCTCCTGCCAACCAGCGCTTTTATACGGGCATGGATTGTTATATCCACTGCATCGAAAGCTTAACTGGTACTTATTTAAATGAATTCAGTAAAAGTTATGGTGAAAAAGCCTTGCAGCTTTGCCGCGAAGTATATGTGAATAAAGATGGCTGGGATGCCGACAGCGATGATAAACTGATGATGGCTTCTTATGCAGGAGGTATGAGCATTGCTTATTCGCAGGTTGGGGTAGCCCATGCCGTTAGTTATGGGTTGAGTTATTTACTGGGTACCAAGCATGGTATCGGCAATTGCATTGTATTCGATCACCTGGAAGAATATTATCCTGAAGGAGTGAAAGAATTTAAATACATGGTAGCGAAGAACAATATCGATATACCGAAAAATATCTGTGCCGGTTTATCCGATGAGCAATTCGATAAGATGATCGATGTATCGCTTGGCATGAAACCTTTGTGGGAAAATGCTATAGGTAAAGATTGGGAAACTAAAATAACCAGGGAAAAGTTAAGAGCGCTGTATGAGAAACTTTAGCCATTACACGAATTAGAGCTGATTACACTAATTAAAAACAATTTGTGTAATTCGTTTCAATTAGTGTAATCATAATTTTATCAACCTGTTTACCGCATCTTCCAGCGTGCTTTCTTTTTTAGCAAAGCAAAACCTCAGCACTTTGTTATCTGTGCCGTCTTTATAAAACGCGGATGTGGGTATAGTAGCTACGCCATATTCTTTGGTGATGTGTATGGCAAAATCCTTTTCATTTGTATCACTGATACCAGCATAACTGTACAATTGAAAATAGCTGCCGTATGATGGCAATGCTTTGAATCTGGTTTGCTGCATCAGTTGCTGAAAATGATCTTTCTTTTGTTGAAGAAAAGCGCCAAGCTGTAAATAATTTTCTTTTTTCAGGATAAACTCTGCCAAAGCAAACTGCATCGGGCTGTTGCAGGAAAAGCAATTGAACTGGTGCACTTTTCTAAACTCTTTGGTTAGTGCGGGGGGCGCAATGCAATAGCCCATCTTCCAGCCGGTACAATGATATACTTTACCGAACGAAAAACATACGAAACTCCTTTCGTACAGGTCGGAATAACGCAACATGCTTTCGTGCTGCTTTCCATCAAAGATCAAATGTTCATACACTTCATCACTTAAGATGAATATGCCGGTATCTTTTACGATGTTTCTTAACTGCTCAATGTCATCAGCGCTTAACACACTGCCGGTTGGGTTGTGTGGTGTATTGAGCATGATGCATTTTGTTTTACCGGTAATTTTTTGTTTTACCAGTTCCCAATCAATTTTATAATCGGGATATACCAATGGTAGCAATATCGGTATGCCGCCATTGATCTCTATGTTAGGGATATAACTATCATAGGCCGGTTCAAAAGCAATTACTTCATCACCCGGCTGAAGTATAGTGGTGAGCGCTGTATAAATTGCATAGGTTCCGCCGGGTGTTACCGTTATTTCGGTTTCGGGGTTGATATTGTTAGTATAAAGCGAGGTTACTTTTTCTGCCAGGCGTTCTCGTAATAAAGGCAATCCGTTCATGTGCACATACTGGTTGTTGCCGTTCTTCATGGCCTGGTTTACCAATGCTGTCAATTCTTCATTCATGGGAAAATCAGGAAAACCCTGGCCCAGGTTAATGGCTTTATGCTCATTGGCCAGCACACTCATGGTAGTGAAGATGGTGGTGCCAATGTTGGGAAGTTTGCTTTGGATGTGTGGTTGCAAGTTATTTGGTTTTTTTAACCGCAGAGGCAGAGAGGCGCTGAGTTTGTTTCTCCGTGTCTCTCTGCCTCTGCGGTTTAATTCTACAAATGCCGGGCTTTTACAAAAACTTATCTCCTTTATTCCGCTTCACTTCTGCTACATATTCTTTTATCTCCTGTTCCTTATCTTTTTTGCAGATGAGCAATACATCTTTGGTATCTACAATAATGAAATCATCAACGCCTTGTAACAATACTAGTTTTTTATTGTCGGCATGTATCATATTCTGTGTGCCGTCGATAACAATAACATTGTTTCCGGCTACTGCATTGCCTAAATAATCTTTCTCCAGGTTCTCGTATGTACTCGACCATGTTCCCAAATCGCTCCAGCCGAATGATGACGGGATGATATAAACATTATCCGCTTTTTCCATCACACCATAATCAATAGAAATATTGATGCATTGCGGATAAATTCTTTCTATAGCTTCCTTTTCTTTTTTTGTGTTGAAGTTGCTTTTTTCTGCATCAAATACTTCATGCATTTCGGGCAAATGCTTTTCAAATGCCTTGATGATATTTTTTACCTGCCATACAAATATGCCGGCGTTCCATAAAAAATCGCCGCTGGCTATAAATGTTCTGGCCAGCTCTTTATCCGGTTTTTCGGTAAAGGTTTTTACCTTATATACATTCTCGCTTACTGATTGCTGTTCGTATTGAATATACCCATAGCCGGTATTAGGATGTGTTGGCTTTATCCCAAGTGTTACCAATCCTTTTATGTGAGCAGTAAAATGCAACGCATCGGTACATACTTTTTTAAACGCTTCATCATCTGTTACCAGGTGATCGGCCGGTGCACAAATAAGATTGGCGTTGGGATTTAACTGGTATAATTTATAAGAGATATAAGCAATGCAGGGCGCCGTATTTTTTCTTGATGGTTCACAGAGTATATTATCCGGGTTCAATTCGGGTAATTGCTTAGCCACGATATCTTTATAATGCTCGAATGTTACCACATAGATATTTTCTGTGGGAATGAATTTTGCAAAGCGGTCGTACGTTGCCTGTATCAGCGTGCGGCCGGTGTTTAAAATATCGAGGAACTGTTTAGGAAAATCGGTGCGGCTCATTGGCCAGAACCTGCTGCCGATACCGCCGGCCATTATCGCTACGTATTGATTTTTACTCATTGCTGTTTTATTAACGTTCTCACATCACAAAGGTTACAAAACCCTGCATAAATTGCTTGCTGTAGATATGTTTATATTATTCCCTCTTTCACCAGGTCGTGCAAATGTATGATGCCGCCATAGTGGTTATTTTCCAATACTACCAGCTGACTGATATTTTCTGACCGCATTATTTCCAATGCCTCTACTGCAAGTGCTGAAGCGTTGATCATTTTAGGACCTGCAGTCATAATATCTTTGGCAGCAAGCGTATCAATGGAACTTGTTTTTTCCAGCATGCGCCTCAGATCTCCATCAGTAATAATGCCTGCTACTGTATTATCTTCATTTACTACAACAGTGGTTCCCAACCGTTTGTTCGTCATCTCCACAATTACTTCTTTTATGGTTGCCTGCGGCAATACTTTGGGTTTTTCATTTTGCTTTGCAAGATCGCCCACTCTTAAATAAAGTTTTTTACCCAGCGTTCCGCCGGGGTGATACTTTGCAAAGTCTTCGCTGTTGAAGCCTTTCAATTCCATCAGGCAAATGGCCAGTGCATCGCCCATTACCATTTGTGCTGTGGTACTGGTGGTTGGTGCAAGGTTGTGCGGACATGCTTCCTGCGTTACAGTTGTATTCAGCACAATATCACTATGCTGTGCTAAATACGATTGAATATTGCCTACCATACCGATGAGTGTATTGCCGAAGTTCTTTATCAACGGTGCCAGTACTTTTATCTCGGGGCTGTCACCGCTTTTGCTGATCACCAGTACGATATCATCGGGCTGTATCATGCCAAGATCGCCGTGGATAGCATCGGCAGCATGCATAAAAAGCGCTGCCGTTCCGGTACTGTTGAGCGTAGCTACTATCTTTTGCGCTATTACAGCACTTTTACCAATACCGCTTACTACCAGCCTGCCTTTGCCGGCAGCAATCTGCTCCACTGCTTTTACAAAGCCTGCATCAATGAATTCTTTTAATCCGCTGACAGCTGCGGCTTCCATTTCAATGGTTCGTATGGCAACCGGTATGATCGTTTGATTGTTCATTTTTGTGCCGCAAACCTACTTTAAATCAGGCATAATGCAAAGCGGCACTTTTTGATGAAGTGCTTGCAATCTGGTTTTTTTTGATTATCTTAAATGTCCTAAAAGCATCGTTAAAACAGGGGTTAAACTGCTTGTGAGGTTTGCTTTTGCACTTAGATTGAGTTAACTTCGCTGCCCCTTTAAAAAATCTTAATAACCAAAGCATGTGTTGCATTAAAAAAACCAGTGCGTTAGAAAAATAGTCATGGCTACAGCAAAAGCAAAAATAAAAGCATCAGCAACCAAAGCAGCTTCTTCCAAACCGCTTTCTTCAGTAAAAAATGTTTCATTCAAAGTTCCGCCAACCGATCTTTCGGCACAGCTGCAGGATCAATTTGGCTTTGATGGCTTTAAGGGCCCGCAGGAAGAGATCATACAAAGCCTGCTTGCCGGTAATGATACTTTTGTGATCATGCCGACAGGCGGTGGCAAAAGCTTATGTTATCAATTACCGGCTATCATCAGCGATGGTGTTGCGATAATCGTTTCGCCGCTTATTGCATTGATGAAGAACCAGGTAGATCTTGTTCGCAGCTACAGCAGTAAAGACAACGTGGCACATTTTTTAAACAGTACCTTAAATAAGGGTCAGCAAAAAATAGTTAGAGATGATCTTACCTCGGGCAAAACAAAGATGTTGTATGTAGCGCCGGAAACAATGACCAAGGAAGAGAATATCACATTTTTCAAAGAGTTGAAAATATCTTTCTTTGCAGTAGATGAGGCACATTGTATCTCGGAATGGGGCCATGATTTCAGGCCAGAATACAGGAGACTGAGAGAGATGATGGATATGATAGATGAAACCATTCCTGTGATAGCACTAACGGCTACTGCTACCCCAAAAGTACAAAGCGATATTGTAAAGAACCTGGGATTGCGTAACCCGAAAATATTTGTTTCTTCTTTTAACCGGCCCAATTTATATTACGAGATACAGCCTAAAATAAATTTAGAGCAAACCAATAAAAGCATTGTTCGCTTTATACAGCAGCATAAAAATAAAAGCGGTATCATTTATACGCTTAACCGTAAAACAACGGAAGAGCTGGCAAAGATGCTGGTGGCAAATGGTATCAAGTCCGTTGCTTATCATGCAGGGCTCGACAGTAAATTAAGAGCAGAAAGACAGGACCAGTTCTTAAATGAAGATGTGGATGTAATTGTTGCCACCATTGCATTTGGGATGGGTATAGATAAGCCCGATGTGCGTTTTGTTATTCATTATAACATTCCTAAATCAATAGAAAATTATTACCAGGAAACCGGCCGTGGCGGCAGGGATGGACTGGAAGGGAAATGCATCCTGTATTATTCTCATAAAGATGTGGCCAAGCTGGAACATTTAATGCGGGATAAACCTTTAAGCGAACGTGAAGTAGGTGCACAGCTTATCAATGAAACGGTTTCGTATGCAGAAAGCAGCGTGTGCCGCCGTAAAATATTATTGCATTATTTCGGAGAAGCCTATGATGATAAAAAGAGTTGCGGTCAGTGCGATAACTGTCTTAACCCGAAAGAAAAGATAGAAGCAAAGGACAGCGCTGTTGTTGTATTAAAGATCATCAAGGCATTGGAAGAACGTTTTCCTGTTGAATATGTATTGTTGATATTGGCTGGTAAAGCTACTCCGCAGGTAAAAATGTACCGTCATGATGCGCTGGATGTTTTTGCCAGCGGCAACGATCACGAATCGCATTACTGGAACAGTCTTATACGCCAGATGTTGCTGGCCGGCCTTATTGCAAAAGATATTGAAGAATATGGTTTGCTGAAATTCACCAAACAGGGTTTGGCATTTTTGAAAAAACCAACCTCGTTCAAAATTGTGCTGAACAATTTATTTGAAGATGCCAATGCAGATGATGAAGAAAGCGAACAGGCTGCTGCAGCTTCCGGCGCTGCTGATGAAAAGCTGGTAGAAATGCTGAAGGAGCTGCGCAAAAAAGTAGCTAAAGAAAAGAACCTTCCACCATTTGTTATTTTTTTAGAGACCAGCCTGGAAGATATGGCTACGATGTATCCAACCTCAATGACCGAACTGGAAAAGATAAGCGGCGTAAGTAAAGGCAAGGCCATGCGTTATGGCAAGCCTTTCCTGGATGTGATCACCAAATATGTAGAAGAGAATGATATTGTTCGCCCGGATGATTTTGTGATGAAAAGCGTGGTGAACAGGAATAACAACAAGATATTCATCATCCAGAATGTAGATAAGAAGATGGGGCTGGAAACCATTGCCAAGAACAGGGACCTGCGTATTGATGAATTGCTGGAAGAAATGGAGACCATCGTTGCCAGCGGCACCAAACTTAACCTCGATTATGCCATTGATGAAATGGTGGACGAATATGAGCAGGAAGAGATCCTGGATTATTTTAAAAGCTGCGAAACTTCCTCCCTGCAGGTAGCACAGGAAGAGTTATCCGACAGTAATTTCAGCTGGGAACAATTGAAACTGATGCGTATCAAGTTCCTGTGTGTGTATGGGAACTAGCCTGGCAGGCATATCTATCAGTATTGATAATTTCCGTTTTCCTGCGCTTTTTTAAGGATAATCCCTTATTTTTGCCCCCCGATAAATATTCAATACACAATATTAAATATTACCTCGGAATGGTGCGGTAGCTCAGTTGGTAGAGCAATGGACTGAAAATCCATGTGTCGCCGGTTCAATCCCGGCCCACACCACAGTAAAAAGATCACTGAAAAGTGGTCTTTTTTATTGCCGGCAATCTTTATGTTTAGTAAACAAAAGGCAATTTTTCAGCTGTATGTGATGGTGTTTATAATTTGCTTTTTATATAATCTACTTCTTCCTGTGAACCGGCAGCTTCTTTTTTTGTCATTATTCCTCCCAATATTTCTTTGTTAATTGTTTCAACAAAAGATGGCGCTGTATCACGTATATATATAATTGCATCAATTCCTTTTTTAAATTTTTCTGTACTTTGGATTTTCATGAGGTAAGCGGCAAAGTTCCTGGTGGTCCTTAATCTAAATGGAAGTTCCATATATTTTGCAACGGTCAGATCAAAATCATTTTCCAGGCCTGCTTTCGCCAGTGTTGTAAAGATCACATCAGCCAATATACTTTTTGCCTTAAACTTTGCCAGCCGTTTAGCTTCTGCATAAGCCATTGCACTATCCTGTACACCCAAAAGGCTCAACGCTTCGCCTGCAATTAAATAAGAAGAATCGTTCACTAAAGCAACAGCCAGATCTTTATTATGGCCGGGATAATTTTTCAACTGCCGGATAGATAACAACCGCACTTGCGAATTGTTATCATTTTTTGCCAGGTCAACCAATATCGGTTCTACCGCTTGTTTAATAGTATCAGATTTCATATTCAACAGCTGAACAGCATATTGCCGCAATCCTCCGTACTTATCTTTTAAGGCACCTTTTAAAAGATCCATTGCAACCGTATTTTCGGGATGACTGGCGCATGCAGCTATTGCCTCACAACGATCAACGTAATTTCTACCGTAGCTGTATTGATAAATAAAATTTTCAAGCGTTTTATTATCTTTCTTTTGCCATAAGATAAATTTATCAGCATCAACATTCACCAGATCGGGCCGTGAGGTATAATTAAAATAAAAAGTATCCTTTTCATTATTCAGCCACACTTCATGACGTTGTTTTACGGCACCATTATAAATATCTATGCTTAAAGGTATTTTAAAAAGATGATCAGCTCCCTGCGTTTGCGAAATAACAATCATCACTTTTCCGGCAGCATCGTTATAGTTATAATCGATCGTTACTTTTGGATGGCCATAAGAAAAATACCATTGATCAAAGAACCAATTGAGATCTTTACCCGTCACTTCTTCCATCGCCAGCCTTAACTGATGGACCTCTGCGTTTTTGAATTTGTTTGTTTCAAGGTATAAATGCATTCCTTTAAAAAAAGCGCTGTCACCGATATAATGTCGCAGCATATTCAAAACCACACTTCCTTTTTCATAACTCACTTCATCAAACATATCCTGTTGATTTGCATAATAAAAACGGATCAGATCTTTTTGTTCATTGCTATTATTATTGAGATAGCTCCTTAGCTGGTTATAATTTTCTTCTGCTGCTGCATCTGCGCCATATTGGTGTTCTTTCCATAAGTATTGGCCATAAGAAGCAAAAGATTCATTGAGTGACAGGTTGCTCCAGCTTTCGCAGGTCACATAGTCACCAAACCATTGGTGAAATAATTCATGCGCAATATTATTTTCCCACCCATTACCATCTTTCAGCTCTCTCTCATCTTGCTGGGCAGCAGCAGCATGTGCCGTTATAGAAGTATTTTCCATGGCCGTGCTTGTAAAATCCCGTAAAGCTATTTGCGAATATTTCACCCACGGATAGGGTACTCCCGTAATCTTTTCAAAAAAACCAATCATGGCCGGTGTTAAGCCAAATATCTTTCGTGCAGTAGAAGCATATTCTTTTTCTACATAGTAATTGACTTCTTTTCCTTTGTATTCATCTTTCACTATTGCAAAATCTCCCACTGCCATAAAGAAAAGATAGGGCGCAAGTGGGAGATCCATTTTCCAATGGTCAGTACGGGTACCGTTACTATTATTGTGTTGGCTTATTAATTTTCCGTTGCTGACAGTAACATATTTTGCCGGCACGGTCATAATTATTTCGCTGGTGGTTTTCTGGTTAGGCTTATCTATAACAGGACACCAGTAAGAGGTAAACTCCATTTCCCCATCCGTCCATATCTGCACTGGTTTATCTTTTATTGTTCCTTTCGGGTTGATAAAATAAAGGCCTTTATATCCATCGGCAGCAACCTTCGCTTCATCGGGTTTTGCCGTGTACTCTATATAAACAGTATAGGCTTCCCCAGCTTTATAAACTTTGTCTAATTGTACATGTAGCCGCCACCCATCATAAGTATATTTTAATGACCGCTGTTTGTTATTATTTATCAAAGCCACTTTAGTTATATCCATTTGCTTTGCATCAAGTAACAATGAATCTGTTGAATAAAAATGTGGCTTTATTGTTAGCGATACCTTTCCTAACAGCCAGGATTTACTATAATCAAACTGTACTTCCAGCTTTGTATGTACCAGGTCGTTAATCTTTGCAAAACTTTCACGGTATTCTTTTTTCCAGGCCGTGTCATTATTAGGTTGAGAAAAGCTATGAAATGACATTGAAAGACAAAACAGGAAGAGAGGTATTTTTTTCATAATTACAATATTATTAAGGCAGGTCTATTGAGGGTTAAGATACGGATTCATGGTTTATATCTTTTGATACCTATGTTAAAAAAGGTTAATCAGCTACAATAGTTATATTTTTTGTCCTTTCACAGAATTCCACTTTATTTTACCACAAATCTTCGAGAATGAAAAGAGTTGAGAAATTCTATTATCCTTACACTGAGCAGTACTACTAAGATTGTATAATAATAACAGGTACAAATAAAAAATAACACAGCTTTTTATCTAAAATTAAATTTTAATATATAAATTTAACTACCGTACCGATTCGCTGACCAATGAAAACAATTACATCTCTATTTTCCTGCTCATTTCCTTTTCTGCCGTCAATGTTTTGGGTTCGCTTTTATTTAATACCGCAAACGGTTTAAAATAATCCGGGATCTGTGCAGTGCACGGCACAGGTATAGTTGCACCCGGATAAACAATTAACAGGTGCAGGTTGCAACTGCTGTATCCGCAAACTTTAAATTTTGAAAATGAAAAAACTAACAAAAGACGAAATGAAAAAGATCAAAGGCGGCGTTACTCCATGCCTGTCTGAATGTTACCACTATTGTTCTGTAGTTGGTGGCGGTGCTGCTGCTGTAGCAGCTTGCAGGGAAGACTGCAGGCTCTATGTGTGTGTAGAGGATTAAGAGTAACGAATGTTATAATTTTTAAGGTTAAGAACAAACACCACAACTGATTGTGGTGTTTTGTTTTATAGGTATTTATAATTTGATTCTTCATCCCCTTTCATAACAATTTGGTAATGTTAGCGTAACAATTTCAACACGGCAGCGCTGATACTTTTGCCGTTGAATTGAAAGCAAAAGTCAAATATTATCTTTCAAGGTTTGTAATTCTTTTACTGGCCGTTCGGATACTTGATGTGAGCATCGATATCGATTTTGCTACTGCGTCTTCCCCGATCTCTGTTGTTGAAAATTATGATGATGTAGATTCCATCTCGGAATTTATCCTGGAAAAGATTTTTGATAACGATCACCTGGTTGCCGAATCCAATAACGACGATCATCAGCACGATAATCATAAACTTGCCAGCGGCTATTCCTGTGTGTTCTTTTACGTAGAACCTAAAAATGAGTTCAGGATCAACCCTAGCTTTCAACCATCAATAGAACGCCCTTACACTCTAAAGAATACCATATTTCATTTCGAAGATTACACTCACGCTCTTTATACCCCTCCTGATCTTTTAACTGCGACAATTTAAATTTCGTAGTAAACACGCTTACGTTCCCCTCGTGGAACTCTGCGGTATTGTAATTTATTAATATAAAAAAATTATGACCCTCGTTACCGGGTATCAGCATGATACATTTATATCCCGTATCGATTCATTGATAAAAAAGATCGAGAACAAGGATATAACACAACTGGATGCCACAGTTTCAATCACCGAACTACAGGATGAACTCAGTATGCTTAACCAGCTCTTCACCGAATCGAATAAGATATCTGAAAAGCTGCGCTTTCTTGCTGATGAATATAAAAAAAGGCAGCGCATTGCACGGGTGAAGCTGCGCCTGTGCCGCATGAAATATGGCAAATAATCATTTTTAAAAACTGTTAATTATAAATCACAAAAACAATTTCATTTTATGCCTAAACTACGATCATTATTAACTGCTGTTCTGGTACTAACCGGGTGGCTTATCTGTGGCAACCTGCATGCACAGGAAACAGTAGCCTCCATCAGCGGGATAATTAAAAGGAAGGGTGGTCAGCCTTTATCTGGTGCTACTATTTCTGTAAAGCACGAGCCTACAGGGTTTGTAAGCTCCTCTTCAAGCAACAGCAAAGGGCTGTATTACATTGGTAACCTGCAGCCGGGCGGACCATACACCATTACTATTTCCTATGTAGGTTTTGCTACTGAAGAAAAAAGAGGCTATAGCCTAATCCTTGGTATGAACACGCTCGACCAGCAGCTCAACGAAAGCACCAATACGCTTTCTGCCGTTACTGTATCCGGTAAGAACCGCGGCAAGTCGGGCGCCAATGTACAGGTAGGCCAGGCGCAGATAAAAATGATCCCATCACTTAGCAGGAGCCTGCAGGATATTACCAAGGTAACGCCGCAAAGCAATAACAACTCTTTTGCCGGTACCAATTTCAGGTACAACAATGTTACTATTGATGGCGCTATCAATAATGACGCTATCGGTTTTAGCCCTTCATTGGGCGGGCAAACTAACGCTTCAGGACAACCGGGCAGCAGCACCCGTACCAATCCAGTTTCTATCGATGCCATACAGGATGTGCAGGTATATCTTACCCCCTATGATGTTAAAATAGGCAACTTTCTGGGTGGCAGTATCAATGCCGTAACAAGAAGCGGCAGCAACGAGATACACGGTTCTGTATATGGTTACGGAAGGGCAGCATTTCTTGTGGGCCCAAATAATGCTGGCGATAAAAGCAAATTGCCGTCAGATTTTCACGATTACCAAACCGGCTTCCGTCTTGGTTTGCCGATCGTAAAAAATAAATTATTCTTCTTTACCAATGAAGAATTAACAAGAAGGGTTGACCCTGTGATATTGGCCGCAGGCGCTGCCGATAACCCGATTATCACAGCGGCACAGGCTTATTCTATCGACTCGGTGATGCATAATAAATATGGCATCGCCAATGGCGCAGGCGCATATGGCAATACTTCTATCTATTCCAACTCCAACAAATTCTTCAACCGTATAGATTGGGTCATCAACAGCAAGAACAGGTTATCGCTGAGAAATAATACCATTACTTCTGAAGCTACCAACCTGGAAAGGGACCAGCAGAATTTCCGCTTTGGCGATATCGATTTCCGCCAGGTAAATAACCAGACCTCTACGGTTGCTGAATTAAAATCAAATTTCACCAATACCTTATCCAACAGCCTTGTACTCGGCTTCTCAAGCATACACGATTACAGGGATCCAACTTCTGATCCTTCTTTACCACAGGTGGAAATATCTTCTAATGGCGGAACCATTTTCCTGGGTACCGACAGGGAAGGAAGTATATTCAACATGAAACAAAAAACATTTGAATTTACCGACAACTTTACCTGGGTAAAAGGCAAGAACACGTTCACCTTCGGTACACACAATGAATTGTACAACATTACTTACGGCTTTGTGAATTCATGGAATGGCCGCGTTGCCTACAGCAGCGTAAGCGATTTCCTTAACAATAAACCCAACCGTGTAAGAACCAATTACAACTATACCAACAACACCCGTGATTATATCATGGATAACCCGCCGGCGCAATTCAAGATCAACCTGTACAGCTTATACGCACAGGATGAGATACGCCTGGGTAAGCTGAAATTAACACCAGGATTAAGGGTTGATAAAGCTGATATGCCAAACAAGCAACCGCTTAGCACAAAAACAACATCGGCTCCTGTTGATCCTAATTACGGAACTACCTATACGTATACTTTGCCAAAGGATATTAAAAATGATTTCCTTGGCCAGTTGCAGGTTTCGCCACGTATAGGCTTTAGCTACGACGCATATGGCAACCAGCGCCTGGTAGTGAGGGGAGGTACAGGTATCTTCACCGGCCGTATTCCTTTTGCATGGCTAGGTTATGCTTATTACAATAATGGTGTTACATTCGGCGCATTCGACCAGCGCTCTACCGCACCATACGCACCGGGATCGGACCCTATAAAAGATGCACTCAGCAGCAATATCGGCGAAGCCAATTTTGTAAAGAACCAGGGCAGGAATGTTAATGATGCAACCGGCGCTACGCAGGTAGATATCATTGATAATAATTTTAAAATGCCGCAGGCATGGCGCAGCAGCCTTGCAGTAGATTATTCTACCGCCAACAAATGGAAATTTTCTTTAGAAGGCATTTATACCAAAGTGATCTACGATCTTAAATTTCAGCAGATCAACTATGTAGATAACCCTACTTATTATGTGTACGATACCAGGCACCAGCAACCGATCTATTCCGGTGCAAAGATCAATTCCCTGTATACCAATGCCTACCTGCTTAGCAATACCAGGGATGGTTACCGCTACAGCCTGACCGGCCAGGTAAGCAAGGCTTTTGATTTTGGTTTAAATTTAAGCTTCGCTTACACCTATGGGTATGCAAAAGATATAACCAATGGTATCCGCAACTCCATGGAATCTAACTGGCAGCTCAACCAGGCGCTTAGTCCTAACAATCCGGGGCTGGCATTCTCTAATTTCGATATCCGCCACAGGTTTGTTTCTACTGCCAGCTACAGGGTTGACTGGAAACATAACAACAAGTTCGTTTCCAACTTCTCTTTGTTCTTCAGTTCTGCTTCGGGCCTGCCATTCTCTTATGGATTGGTTAATACCACCTACGATGGAACCGGCCAATCGCAAAGCCTGGTGTACATACCCACCACAGCCGATCTGCCTAAGTTCTTTGCAAACCCTGCACAGGCAGCTGCTTTTGATACTTATGTAGAAGCAGACAAATACCTGCGTACACGCCGCGGAAATTTTACAGAACGTAATGGCGGCCGCACACCATGGAATACACAACTCGATTTCAGGTTTACGCAAGACTTTAACATCAAGTCTGCCAACAGGACACACACTATCACCTTCACGTATGATATTGTGAACCTTACCAACCTGCTCAGCAGCAAATGGGGCCATGTGTATTTTTCACCAAACACCTTCAACTCTATGGCATCTACAGGGTTGAAAGTAACAGCACCAACCGCTCCGGGTTTATACCCTGCTTATACATGGTCCAACCCTGGTTTACCATATTCTGTCGACCTGTTCAGCTCCCGCTACCAGATGCAGGCAGGATTGAGATATTCGTTTTAATAACTTAAATGTTGCGTTGATATAAGGCCGTATCCCGAAAGGGTGCGGCTTTTTTGTTTAGCAGGGAACATTGCTTCCCCAGGGTTGGGCAGAAATATTTATTACGTTGTGAATTTTTAAGATGGCATACATATAATCTGATTTTACCTTTATATTTATGAACAGTGCGCCAAAACTTTCTATATATCATCATTACCTGTTGCCTGCTGTTGTGCATTGATAACTGCTTTTCTCAAACCACGCAAACCATTACCTATACTACTAAAGACGGCTTGCCCAGCAACAGTATTTACCGCACGTTGCTTGATAAAAGAGGTTTTTTATGGATAGCAACAGATATCGGCCTCAGCCGCTTTGATGGAAAAATATTCAAGACCTATACTACTGCGCAGGGATTGCCTGATAATGAGATCGTAGACCTGATGATGGACAGCAGCGGCGTGGTTTGGGCAGTGCCTTTTGGTAAAACGCCTTCTTATTACAATCTTTTAAAAGACCGGTTCGAGAACAGCAGCACCGACCCCCAGTTGAAAAAGATAGATGCAGGCAATACCAATGCAGCCAATGTATTGCTGGAAGGAGGGTTTGCATTTACCAATAACCACTACGATATCTTTATTTATAAAAACGGCGTAACTAAAGTGTACAAAGATTTTTTTCATGTTAAAATGGCAACGCCGATAAAGATATATGAAGTAAATGAAGATAAGCTGTTGCTTGTATGCGGCGATGCATTCCGCTATATCGTTAACGGAAAAATGGTGCAGGGCAAACCGATAAATACAGCAACAAGTACCTGGTGCGAAAGAGTAAACAATATTTTATACATCGGGCAAAAGAATACCATAACAAAAGTAAAAGTGGATGAGAGCGGCGAAACAGAAATCCTTAAAGTAAAAACTTATCCCTTTGAGATACGCATATTGGGCTATACCGGTAAGCAGCTCACCATAACTTCTATTAACGACATTACCTACCTGCTTAATGCCGAAACACTGGAGCTGAGCGAAAGCATACCCGGGGGGTCAGGATCCAATGTGCGCAATGTGCTGCAGGATAATTACGGCAACAGCTGGCTTTCTACAAGAGAATCGGGACTGATCAAAGTACAGCAAAAAAGGATTTCTTCTTTTACTGCATTGCCGGCTTTACAGCAAAGCTTCAATGCTGTTGCCCGGTCGGGCAATATGTTCATTGCCGGAAATAATAAAGGGGAGATATACACTTATGATGGTGTATATGACCTGCATAAAACAGCGTTGATCACTGCCGTTAGTTCCGATGCCTGGGTACGAAAGATAGTAAGCCTTAAGAACGGGATATATGTAGCTACGCAAACAGGTTCTTATCTTTTTAATAAAGCAGGAAACCAGATCTTAAAAACTTTTGCCGGCACCCAAAACAAATCTACCAAGGCAGCTTTGTTGCTCAATGACAGTACACTGGTATTGGGTAACCATGCTGTTGCCTATAAAGTAAATGCAACAGATATCAGGCCCATTGACAGTATAATAAAGCGTGTGGTTAGCCTGGCGGCAGATAATGATGGCCATGTTTATATAGGTTCAAGCGATGGGTTGTATCGCTGGGAAGGAACTTCCTTATATTATTTTGGAAAACAGCAAAAAGGGCTAACGTATAAGATCAACACCATGTGCAATACGCCTGATGGATTTATGTTCATCGGTCCGGGATCAGATTCGTTATTTATTTTAAAAGATAAACAGCTGGTAAAAGCAATTGCCCTTGGAGATATCATACCAGGCAATACCTGCAAAGCACTTTACTGCAACAAAGCCGGCGAAGTATGGCTGGGTACCAATAAAGGGTTGAACCGGTTGCGGTATGTAATGAAGGATAAAGAGTTTACTATTACTAATACAGCTTTTGGTACAGCCGATGGGTTGAGCGGAGAACAGGTTAACGATATATTTATTCATAATGATACGGTTTACCTGGCCACCAATGGCGGTATAAGTTTTTTGCCCGCAACAATGAAATTGCCGGTGGCAGATATCACTACTTTTATTACAAGGGTAACAGTTGATGCCAAAGACACAATCGTTGCGCCATCCTACGATCTTCCTTATGATAAGAATGATGTTACGATAGAATTCTCTGCCGTTGATCTTACCGGTTATTACCCGGTATTTCAATACAATATAAACGACGGCCACTGGTTGCGCCTTGAGCGAAATGTGCTGGAACTGCGCAGGCTTGCATCAGGGCAAAGCAATATTAAAATAAGAGCTATAAAGCGGGATGGCACCCCTTCATCGCAGGAAGCATCTATCAATATTTATATTAAAACACCGTTTTGGAAAAGCAGTATATTCTGGTCAGTAATAGGTGTGGCTGTATTTATCCTGTGTATCCAGATCCTGCAAAGACGAAATAAGCAAAAGCAACAGGCTGTAGTAGAGAAAGTTGTTACCGAAAAAAAATTATCAGAGCTGGAAATGCAGGCGTTGAAAGCGCAGATAAACCCGCATTTTGTTTTTAACTGCCTCAATTCTATCAAAGGATTTATTTACGATAAGGATTTTGACCAGGCCGATAAATACCTGGACCGTTTTTCTGAATTGCTGCGCAGCACATTAGACAATTCTTCTTCTTCCATTATTTCACTGGAAGATGAGATCAGCTACCTGGATAATTACCTGCAACTGGAAAAACTACGTTTTGACGATAAGTTTGATTATTTTGTACAGGTAGAAGATGGCGTGGATAAAAAGAATACCTATGTACCGGCTATGCTGCTGCAGCCTTATGTAGAGAATGCTATCCGTCATGGTATACGCCATCTGCAAAATAAAAAAGGGCAGATAGGCATATTAATAAACCGGCTCAACGATCAGTTGATATGCACTATTGATGATAATGGTGTTGGCAGGAACAGGGCGACAGAACTGAGAAATGAAATGCATACAGAATATCAAAGCCGCGGTATGCAGTTATCAAAAAGAAGAGCGGAACTATATCATATAGAACAGGATATCATCGATAAAAAGGAAAATGGAATTGCAACAGGAACAACTATAATTTTAAAGATACCTTTATCGCTTAAACCTTAATAGAACCCGGATGATAAACCTGAACTGTATCATACTGGATGATGAATCCCGGAATGCGCAACTGCTGCAGAAAATGCTGGCTGTGCATTGTCCGCAGGTGCAGGTGATGGCCGCCGAAAGCGAAGCCATAAAAGGATTGGTGTTGATAAAAGAACTGCAGCCACAGTTATTGTTCCTTGATATTGAAATGCCGCACCTGAATGGCTTTGAGATACTTAAACAACTGGAGCCGGTCAATTTTGAAGTGATCTTTGTAACGGCATACAGCCACTATGCCATAGAAGCATTTGAGCATCATGCCATAGGCTATCTTACCAAACCCATCAATACAGAAAAATTAATGGCCGCGGTAAATGCAGCGGCAGAACGTATACAGGAAAAGTCATTCAGCAGGAACCTGTTCTCTCTTATCGAATCGACCAACAAACAAACGCAGGCGCAAAAGATACCGCTTTCAACTACTAATGGGTTAGTGTTTGTAAAACTGGCGGATATCATGTACTGCGAAAGCAACGGCAACTACACCAGCTTTTTTCTGCACGACGGAAAGAATATTTTAGTATCACGCCAATTAGGAGAATATGAAAAATTGTTGCCCGACAGCGATTTCACCCGCATACACGATAAATATATCATCAATCTATCTTACATCAGGGAATATATAAAGGGCAGCGGTGGCGATGTGATATTGGAGAATGGAAAAGAACTCCCGGTAGCATCCCGAAGAAAAGATGATTTTCTTTCCCGTTTCGAAAAATGGATAAAGCGCAAAGTTTAAAATACCCAATCAGCGGTATTGCATAATGGTACGGCGAATTGTATTTTGTATTTCAAAATAATAAGCAGCATGAGATCGTTCCTCTTCAGTATAGCGCTTCTTTTCATCAGCAATATCTCTTTTGGCCAGACAATAGAAGGTAACCGCCTGCTTGATCTTATAGGAAAGCCGGTAGCAGACCCGCTTTTCCAGGACCTGAAAAAACAGGAAACATTTTATACCGATGCCTGGGACGAAGATTTTACGATCTACATCAACCGCGACAATAACATTATAACAGAAGTGGAACTGGAAAACGGCAAGCTGAGGTATGGCTCTACTACCAAACGTTATGGCCACTACGAAAGGATGTTGCCGTTAGGATTATCCTGGAGTATGAGCCCCGCCGATTTCAGCAAAAAAATTGGAGCGCCTGTTTTAACCAGCACTTCTATGGGTTTCTCCGATTATCAAACAAAAGATTGGGCCATCACTATATTCTTTGAACAGGATAAACCGGTTTCTATTTCGTATAAAAAATTGCCTGGCACTTTACCGGTGTACCCGGTGATCAAAGATGAAACAGCTGCACCCGCTTCAACAACACCCGCTGCTGATGAAGCTGATTGGCTGATCGATCTGAAACCGGACTATAAAGCAGCATTGAACTGGCCTGCTTTTAAAAAGCTGATCAATAATTTCAACAACCTGCAGGTATTTGCCGGCAAAGATTCTGTTGATTATATCGGCCAGGTATATTACTCCAGCAATCTTAAAATGCCCGGCTTTGAAAGAGTAGCAGTGAAAAGAAAAAAAGAGAACAACAACTGGTACTTCGAATCCTTTATAAAGATCACCGGGGACAGTAACAAGGCCAGCAATACTTTTTTTGCTTTGTACGATGCTATAAAAGCTGCTGTTAATGCTAATGGCGGCAATGATTTTATACTGGCCTCCACGGCTAAAGATCCGGTAAGCAAAAGCCCCGTGAACTGGATCGCTCAATGGAGCTTGTACAATAACTATAAGCAGTTTGTACCAGGGTTAAAAAAGCTTCGCTTCATTGTGATGCTGAGCGGTTTAAAGAATGCATTCAAGAATGACCGGATGGATTATACGATAAAGATATACCTGTGCGATCCTTCGGTGAACATAGATTTCTTTACCTGGGATACACCTAAATAAGTGCACGCTTCTCTTTTTGCGCTTATACAATTATTGGCTACGCTTATACATTTTGGCCAAAACTGCAATTTCTTCTAAACATTTTTGTATCGTGAAGATGGTGTTCGTTTACGAATGCCGGTATAGTTCACTACAAATATTGATTTATGAAGAAACTAAAACTACTGCTTTTGTTATCCGCTTTTATCGGTAACGCAGCATTCAGCCAGATACAGCAGATCAAGATCAGCAACTTTACGGTGAAGAACCAGTTGCCATCAAAGATCGACAGCTGGACAACTACTCCCGGTGCATTATTGCTGGTTGCACAAAAAGCCCCCAATGCCAGGCTGGAAGGCGTTCGCCTGGTAGTGCAGATAAAAAGCGGGGGCTCTGTTATCTGCGGCAGCAATGTATCCTCCGGTATCACTGTAGATAATTTTACTACACGCACTTTTTCTGCCGGTGAATTAACCGGTGGCCTTACCAATTGCCACGACCTTAAAGATGGCAGCTACAGCATATGCGCACAGTTCTTCAATATAGACAGGGTGGCTATCAGCAACGAAGTGTGTAAAGACTTTACGGTAGAAACACCAAAGGATATCGACTACTCTCCCCCAACATTAATAACACCGGATGACGGTAAAGAATACACAGAAGCGGAATTGCAGCGGCCGGTAATTTTTCGCTGGACACCATTGGTGCCTAAACCAAAAGAACCGGTAACTTACCGCTTACGGGTATGGCAGCTGATGCAGGGCCAAAACGGCACTGCTGCTATGAAATCGAACCAGCCGATAATTGAAAAAGAAGTGAAGGAAATAACACAGGCTACCGTTACAAACATATTGACCGGCCCATGCAAGCCGCCTTATCTCTGCGATTTTATCTGGGGCATACAGGCAGTTAACCGTGATGGTAAACCAATGGGAAGGAACAATGGCAACAGCGAACCCTGGACATTTAAAGTGAAGCAATCAGATGATATTGCACCGCCGAAAAATGTTTTCCCGGAGAATAATAAAAAATTCAACCTCGGTGATCTTACCAAATCGGTAACGTTTAAATGGCTGGCTGTTTCACCAAAACCAAGTGCGCCTGTTATTTATAAATTAAGGGTTTGGCAATTGATGCAGGGACAAAGTGGTACACAGGCCATACAATCCAACAAACCTGTTTTTGAAAAAGATGTAACAGACGCAACAGAGCTTTCTGTTTCAGGAATATTGACCGGTCCCTGCAAGCCACCTTATCTCTGCGATTTCATCTGGAATGTACAGGCAGTAACAAGAGAAGGAAAACCGGTAGGAAGTAATAACGGAACAAGTGAGCCAACTGCATTTGCTGCCAACAATTGTGATGTTAACCTGACGCTTAAATTGGTATCGATAGAATGTCTGCCGGGTGTGGATGGCAACAATAAATACAAGATCTGTGTTTCTGCAACTTATGTGAGCCCTGTCTATGCATTAACCTATGCCAACCCCGGAAGCGGCTTTGCTGCTTATCACCCTTCTTACAGTCCAACATATACCGTATCAAATGTTACCCCTGCTTTGCAGGTACAAAATACGGGTCCGTCTACAACAGTAAATTATTGCGTAGATGTAACGGTGCCCGTTGGGCAAAATGCCATCAAGTTGGGTTTGCAGGGAGATGATAAGGACCCGGGGCCGATCGTATGCCAGCCGGGTGCAGAGCTGGATATCGACCTGCCGCCATGTAAATGCGATGCCTGCGATGAAAAACATTTTTCATTGAAAGCGCCTGCACCATCAATAACAATAGCTAATGCTCTTATCTCATTCAATCAATCTATCAGCGTTACTACCAATCCTGTTAAAACAATAAAAACCATAAAAGCAGAACTGGTATATTTTGAAATGGTTCCCGAAAATGACCTGTGCATCCCTTGTAATAAAGATGCAGCCACCTACGGCCATTTTATCAATGGCACCAACAGCCAGCAATGGAACGGACCGCAGCCCAATTTGAATATCAGCATCACCACGCCGCCAATGGTGCCGTGTTGCAGCGCATTGTTCAAATGGTGCATACGCTATAAAATAGAATTTACCGATTGTACTACCTGTAATAAACTGGTGTGCTACGAAAAAAAGAAAGAAGGTTGTGAAAAAGGAAACGCAAACCCAGATAACCACTAATTACAAAACTAACTACGATGAAAAAATTTTTTAGCTTATTAATATTGCTTGCAGCATTTTTTACAGAAGATGCAAAAGCGCAGGCCTGCTGCCCCGAGTTTGAACTGCAATTCAAAAGAGACCGGGAGTGCCTGGCCAATGGTTCCTGCGCTACAGCAAACGGTGCAGGAGAGTACACATCCAGCATGTGCCGGTACAGCACCAATAGTTTTTTAGTAACGCCCAACCTGCCTGGTTTTACGTATACCTGGACGATCAGCGGGGCAGTATCCCCATCATCCCCAGCTACCGGCAACCCGATAGATATCACCTGGGGTGGTGGAAACAGCGGAACAGTAACGGTAACTATTACCAGCGCCGATGGCAGCTGTAAAAAAACACTTACCGAAAAGATATGTTTAAGAGAAGCACCAAAGCCCTCTTTCACCTTCACTAAAGATTATTCCTGTGCAGGAACACCAATATATTTTACCAATACCTCTATTGGCGGCGCCAGCGTGTACTGGGATTTTGGCGATGGCAGCTTTGATAATATAAATAACCCCGTACATACTTATGGCGCTGCAGGTAATTACGTAGTTACCTTGTATGTTTCCAATGCTACCGAACCTTGCGGCGATCATAACGGAACAGGCAATCCTGCAGGAGGAAATGGCAAACCTTGTTGTGGTTGTGTAACGATATTCAGGGATACGGTGCATGTTATTGCTGGCAACCCGTTATCTATTGTTCCCAAAGGATGTATCACACAATGTTTATGTGTTGGTGATACTTCCGAATATTGTGCATCAAAAATATGTACGCCATATAACTGGTCTGTTAGCGGAGGCACGATTATTTCAGGCTTAGGAACATCCTGTATCAAAGTAAAATGGACAGGCCCTTATCCAACCAGGATCACATTGGTACAACCCGGTTGCGGCGCAGGTTGCAGCGATACTGCTGTTTTGAATGTACCGGTGCTGGTCAATAATATTCCTATCTCGCCCAACAACCCAACTGTTTGCACCGGTACCACGCAAACCTATTCCTTACCTGCGATGCCCGGTGCATTTTACAACTGGACCGTAACCGGCGGAACTATCTTCGGGCCAAGCATCAATACCTCTTCTGTTACTGTGATATGGAATACGCCCGGTACAGGCTCTGTTTCCTGTACGTATCAAAACCCGCTTAAAACAGGTTGCAGCGGCCGTACTTCGCTTAACATTACTATAAAAGACAGGTTTAAGATCGCCGGAGGGCCATTGCAAACATGCGTTGGATGTGTAGCAAACTTTAATGCCAATGGAAATGCCAACTGGTCAGTATCGCCACTAGGCGCCACTGTTGCACCACCAACAGGATTTAATACTGTAGTAAGTTTTACCGCACAAGGCACTTATACGCTTCTTGCAACAGCATCGCCAGCTTTATTCTGCAATGTTTCCGATTCGGCAACAATTGTGGTAGCGCCTAAACCAATATTAACGATAACACCTTCTACCGCAATTGCATGTCCCGGCACACCGGTTAAATTTGTAGCCACATCCAACGTTACTGCTACACCGATCAGCTGGACGCCGCTGCCTGCCGGTGCAACCATGATCGCCAATACCGGTGCACAATTAGATACGGCAATAATTCAATTCAGTTCGATACCCGGTGCAGGTGTAACGGTTACCGCTTCTCAAAAATGTGCGTACGACCTGGCATGTTCGCAAAGCACCGCTACAGCAATAGTTAAAAAACCGCAGCCACCAACTTTCAGTACCGGACTGGTTGTGAAACCTTGTATCGATCAGACAGAGAATTATACCATCAGTAATTATATCCCCGGTATTTATTACACCTGGGCCATAGTTGATGGCCTGGGTAATCCAAGCAATCTTGGTACAATAATAAGCGGCCAAGGCTCGGGTGCTATACAGGTGTTATGGCACGGCAATCCTACCAACCTGGCCTCTATCACAGTTACCAATTGTGCAGGAACGGCTACACTGCCTATCCAGGTTATCCTGCCTGTTTTTCCAACAATATCGGTTAGCGGCAGTTGTTTCAACCCTGGTATTACACTTACTTCAAGCCCTGGGGCACCAACCAATTTATGGTCAACAGGGCAAACCGGCGCAAGCATAACCATCAATGCGCCCGGCACTTATACCGTAACAGTAAATCCTGGTGCATTGGGCAGTTGTGCACAAACAAAAACAATAGTCATTCCGCCTAATCCATATTGGGTAAAGATCATACCGCCATGCAGCGTTGCTTCCTGCAATCCTGCAAACATAAGCGTACTGCTTACACAAACCACCAATATACCTTCCCCAACCAATTGTAAATGGATGTACCAGCCACCAGGCGGCGGACCTTACACCATGATATCGAATGTTTGCGGAAACTTTACAGCAACATTATTAGGCAATTATTATGAGATCATTACTGACCCCAACGGCTGTAAAGACACATCAAATATCATACGCATTCCGCAGGATATAAACATCTGCTGTGCAACAGCAGCCTGCAGCAGCCTACCTGCCAATGCCATTGATTTTACACACAGCGGCTGCAACCCTACCAATTTTACCGGCACATTTACTTTGCCTCCTGGCTGGCAAACCGGCACCCTGCCTGTTACCTATTGTTATGGTGATGGCACAAGCGATACCGGCCCGTCATTGAATGCTACACATCAATATGCAGCAGCAGGATTGTATCATGCCTGCATCACAAGAAAATTATACAGACCATCACCGCCGCCTGCAGCAACTAACGATACCTGTTGTGTTACTGCCTGCCATGATGTAACCATACCGGTAGTGGCGCATGTTACTGCATCGTATGATTGCAATACAGGTAAGCTCACCATGACAGATGCTTCAAGCTATTATCCAAACAGCAGTGGCGCATCTTATAACTGGACATACTCCGGAGCATACACCGGCACTATTACCAATGGTGTAGGACAAACCAGCCAGGTGATCACGCCAACAGCAGCAGGAACATTTACCGTTACTTTAAGTGTTACCCTTGCAGGATGTACCTCAACCGCAACAACACAGGTAATTGTTGTTATACCTACTGCCCCGATAAATATCTTGCCTAACCCATCCTGCTTCGGCTCGCCGGTAAACTTTGCCTGCACTGCAAACGGTATGGCACAGTACTACTGGCAGTTTGGTGATGGCAGTTTCTCTTACCTGCAAAATCCTGAACACATCTATACTACAACAGGAACATTTACCGTAACGCTTAAAACCACTACACCCGAAGGATGTGTTAAAACAAATACAGCTACCGTAACTATTCAGCCAAGGCCGATAGTAACCTTATCACCCAACCCGGTAACCATTTGCCCCGGCTCAACAGTAGCACTAACACCAACAATAAACGCTAACGGCAATACCATGTGCCCTACATTGGCCAGCTATTCTTTTCAATGGTATAATGGTAATACGCCGGTAGGCGGACCAACAGGCCCCGGACCGCTGACAGTTTCAACATACGGAAATTATTATGCGGTACTTACCGGTACCGGAGCAGCATGTAATTGTAAGATCACTACTGATACCGTGGTGGTAAAACTGTATCCAAAACCAATAGCGAAGATCAAAGGCAGATCCACCATTTGCCTGGCAGGGGGCACAGGTACTGTTTACCTGTCTAATGCAGATGTAAGCCTTCCTGTTTATTTATGGTCATCTAATAATCCGCCTAATGTTACGTTCAGTCCTAACAATGCATCAGGTACTAACGTTACCATCAATGCACCGGGTAATTACCAGGTATATTTAGAAGTTACCGATGCCAATGGCTGTAAGGCTTATGATACGCTTTGTATCTATGCCACCAACAGCCCAACGGTAAGCATTACTGCACCAGGCGGGCCATTATGCGCAGGAAATACCAATACCTTGCAGGCTGTGCCCGTACCTGCAACAGCGCCACCGGCTGGCTATACTTACCTGTGGAGCAATTCGGCAACAACAAGCAGCATCAATGCATTTATGCCCGGCTCTTACAATGTAATTGTAGTTGACCGCAATACCGGCTGTGCCGCTACTTCCAATACAGTAACGGTAAATGCAAAACCTGATCTCAGCCTATTTCCTTCCTGCTGCGATACTATCTGCGATAATGCACCGATAAATATTGTAGCGCCATTGCCACTGGCTGTAGGGCAGAATGCCTGTGCTGTATATAATATTGTTTGGTTAGATAACGGCGTTCCGCTTTCACCGCAGCCACCGCTTTGCAATACATTGAATACAGCTACGCTGGTGCCGCAATTAGGATTGCATAATATTTCTATTATTGTAACCATCAACGGCTGTCCTGATACATCTAATGTATTCAACCTGTTCATAAAACATTGCGGCGATTGCGATTGTAAAGAAAGCCATTGGGGTGAGATAAAATTAACGCAGGGAGAAAAAGTTCCTACAGCTGCAATGGCAAATATCCCTGCGCCGATCTTCTTAAAATGCAAAGAGAATTATACGTTGAATTGTAACCAGCCTTACACCATCAATGCCAGTTACTTTTGTAAGGATACTGCCTGCAACAGCAAAGTTACCTTCTCCCTGCAGCCACCAACAGGAATGCCGGTTACTGGAACATTGGCTTATACTTTTACGCCAACACAAAGTGGTACCTATACACTTACATTGTATGGCTGGTGCGGCGATAAAAAATGCGACAGCTGTGTAATAACCTTTAAAGTAATATGTGATGTAGATTGCTGTAAAGGAAGTTACTGGAAAGACGGACCGAACTGGAAGAATGAAAAGACTGGCAAAACACAAAAGATCAGTTGCGGTAAAACATATACCATAAAAGGAGATGATTGCAATACAGCATTTACTGTTAGCGGAACATTTGTTTGTGCAGACAAAACCTGTACATCCAACGTGGTATACAATTTATATGATGCCAATAACAATACGGTAGTTGTTGGCCCGGCAAACAACAGCATTACCATACCGGCTAATTTACCTAACGGCTCGTACTACTTAACTATCTATGCTTATTGCGGCACAACATTATGCGACAGCTGCTCTATAAAAATAATAAAGGACTGCAATACGGATTGTTGCAAAGGCAGCCATTGGGGAGATATAACCCTGGCGCAGCAGCAACAAGGTCATGAAGGCGTAGATGTAAAAGCCAATATCGGTATTGGTGGAAATGCAGGCATTAAACTGAACTGCGATAAAGAATACACGATAAAATGCAGAACATCGTACATCATTAACGCCAGCTATATCTGTGCACAGGAAAATTGCCCCGGCAGTGTGCAGTATAATCTTACCGGCCCGATGGGTACCAGTAACGGCCCGGTACCATTCACTTTTACACCCGCTATCGGTGGTGTGTACACCTTAACGCTTTCGGGATATTGCGGCGGTGTGCTATGCAATACCTGTAAAATTGTCTTTAAGGTAGAATGCGATTCCAGCTGCTGCCCTTACAGTATTTCGGTTGCGCCAAAAGATCCGTCGTACAGTAACGTTGGCAATGCAACATCAGTCAACAACAATTTTGTCATCAATGGATTGAATACCGCAAACATTACTGAGGTACGGGCAAACGTGATGAGCTATACCATCACCGATAATTTCAATACCGATTGTATGAAATGCATCAACCTGCCATTTACCTGGGCAAGTGTTGCATCTGCTACCAACATTGGTGTGGTATCGCCAAAGATCACGATGTACGGAGGAACGATGGTGCCCTCCTTTGCAGGAACGGGCCCCGGCGCTTATCAAAACCCGAGAGAAATAATATGGAACAACGGCGCCAACTTCAACATCCCTAACAATACATCGGTGGGCATGAACTTTTTACTGCCATTGCCGCCAACGATAGATTGCTGTGAACTGAAAGGAAAGATCTGTGTGAAATTTACGTTCCGTGATGATCAGTGTAAAGAGTGCGAAGTAATAGCCTGTTTTGATTTTGTAATTAAAAAGAAATAAAACCCAAACCTGTTTTACCATGCAAAAACAAAAGATCATAGTAGCGGTATTGCTGTTGGTTTGCATACAGTCATTTGCCCAGGAAGCGCCTGTAAAGTTCAGCATCAGCGGCACGATGGGTATCAGTTACGAAGGTTATGGCCTCAATCGTAACCCTGATGGATGGATGGGCTATTTACCCCGCCGCCCCTGGAACCAGGTACGCTTTAATTTTACACCAACGATGACGTTCAGTAAGAATTTCAGCATACCGTTCAATTTTAATTTTGCAGCGGTGCCCACTAATTATGCCGGTCCGTATTCGGGCATTACCAAACAAAGTCTCGGGCAGTTCCTTACCAACCCGATGAATAATTTTGGCATTAACCCGAAATATAAATGGGCCGAGCTGCAATTGGGTACGCAATATTTAAAGTACTCCGATCTTTCTACCGGCGATATCGGTGTATTCGGTGCAGGCTTCGACCTGCGGCCAAAAACCTATCGCATTAAATTCTTTACCGGCATTTCACAACAGGGCATCAATTTCTTTGCAGGCATACCGCCGGTAACAGGCGCTTATAAACGTACTAACTGGATGTTTCAGTTTGGAAAAGAAAAAGAAGGAAAATATAATTTAGCATTCAATTTTGCCAAAGGAAAGGATGTGGTCTCTTCTTCATCGCCGCCACCGGCAACTATAAAACCAGAAGAAGGTTTTGTATTCAGCCTGGTATCGGATGTATATTTTAAAAAAGGCTGGTACGTAAAACTGGAAGGGGCACAATCCATATTCACCAAAGATCTTACCACGCCGTTATCGCCAATGGTAAAATCATTTAAACCATTTATAGATGCACACACTTCTACTGTAAGGGATTATGCCGGGCAGGCCGCCATAGGCAAGCGCTCCGCAAAATTCGATATCGGCCTGATGACAAAATATCTTGGCGCCGGTTTTCAAACAACAGGCTATCCTTACCTGCAGCCCGACCGGCTTGATTACACAGTTAATACAAGGTTTGTAGCCTGGAAAAATAAAATGAATGTAGTGGCCAGTATCGGGCAGCGGATAAATAATGTGAACAATACAGCGTTGAAAGCAAAGCAATTCATTGGCAACCTTAACTGGTTCACACAATTCAACGATCACTGGAGTGTGAATGTAACGTATAATAATTTCGGCTTTCAATCCAACAGCGGTATCAATCCTTACGGCATAAAAAATGTAAGCAATGATATGGGTATCAACCCTACTTTTACCTGGAGCAATGCAAAAATGAGCCACCTGTTAAGCTTAACGTACAACTACAGTAAATACGATGAGCGTGATGTAATAACCGGTGCCACCACATCTAACAATACACACATGGCCTTGCTGACCTACGTTCCTGTTTATTTTGAAAAAGACCTGAACCCTGATTTCAGCGTACTTTATTTTTACAACAATGTACCCGGTGCAAAAACGATGCTGACAACCATCAGTTCATCATTGGGCATGCCGGTTGCAAAAAAGAAAATAAGATTGCGTGGACAGCTGCAATATACTATTGGTAAGCTCAACAGCTTCAGCAGTAATAATAATCTTATTGCCAGTTGTAATGTAGATGTGAAGCTGAATAAAAAGCTAACCTGGAATAATTATCTCACCACCAATTATTTTAAATATGGCAACGAGATAACACCTAATGGCGCCAACTACTTGGAAAGCACCATACGCACCGGTCTTCAATATAAGTTTGAACCGAAGTTAAAAAAATGATAGCCGCTGTTTAACAGCATAAAATAATAAAGTATGAAAAAAATAATTTTACTGATAGCAGTTAACCTGGTTGTTGTAACAGCAATGGCGCAGTTTAAAATCAACCTGGTAATGAGCAGCACGCCGCCGGCAACATTAAGCGAATGGGGCAACCGCAGGGATGTGCTTACATTGATCGTCAGTTCGCAGGGAAGCGCTGCACAGGAAGTAAAGATCAAAACAGAAATTAAAACAACGGATGGAACAGTCATCGGTACCGTTGATCTTGCAAAAGCAAAAGCATTTACTTTTCCCAACACAACCACTATACTTACAGCCAATGATGTAATGCCATTGGAGAATATGATCTTTACCGGTAAATACAGAAGTTCATTAGATAAGACCGGCAAGCTGCCCAGCGATAATTATACCTTATGCGTACAATTGGTAAGACCAGTTGATTATGCACCGGCATCGGATCAGCAATGCAAGAACTTTTACCTGGCAACATTGCAACTGCCCATACTGATGAAGCCTTATGATGAAGAAAAGCTGGATGCAAAAGCAGCGCAAACAGCCATCGTTTTCCGATGGACACCCGTGGTGCCGCAACAAAGGGAAGCGGTAACCTATCATATACAGGTATTTGAAGTGTTGGAAAATCAAACGCCTGTGCAGGCATTGAGAGCAAATCAGCCGTTGCTGGATGCAACCGTGAGAGGCGCTACACAATATATCTGGAGGCCGCAATTGGGCGACCCTGCTGCAAAGAACATCAATACAAGCGAAGCGGGCGTTGGCACAGGGAAGGGCGGCTTAACAAAAGGAAACTCTACCGGCGATCCCGCTGCAAAGAATATTAATACCAGTGAAGATAATTTAGGCAGCGGCAAAGCAACCTTTATCTGGACGATACAAACACTTGATGCACTGGGCAACCCGATAATTCAAACCGATGGCAATGGCGAGGCAAGAAGCGAACCGATAATTTTTTATGTAGTGCCTACATCAACCAATAAAGAAAAAGTAAAAGAGAAACCTATACACGGATTGAAAGATACATTGAAAACACAGGTGTAAGGAAGTTACAAGACACAAGCTGCAAGGATTATTGAAGACTACGAGCATCCTTGCAGCTTGTGTCTTGCAGCTATTCTGCTACTTTTGCAAGGATGTTGCCACAAAAAAAATATACTCCTGACCAGGCTTTTCAAAAAATAAAACATTATTGCGCTTACCAGGAACGCTGCCACAGCGAAGTGAAAGATAAACTGTATGGCTTTGGGTTAAATAAAAAAGAAGTAGATGAGCTGCTCTCTAAATTGATAGAAGAAAATTATCTCAACGAAGAGCGTTTTGCATTACAGTTTGCCGGTGGCAAATTCCGCATGAAGCATTGGGGCAAAGTGAAGATAAAATACGAACTGAAACAAAAACAGGTAAGCGACTACTCCATAAAAAAAGCATTGGCTGCTATTGATAGTGCCAGCTATCAAAAAACCTTTTACAAACTTTTTGAGGATAAATTAAAAACGCTGAAAAGCGAGAAGAATATTTTTACGAAGAAGAAAAAGATACAGGATTATCTTCTGCAAAAAGGCTTTGAAGCGGATCTCATCCGCGGGGCGATCAATGATATGTAGATAAAAAACGGAACGCAGATTTTTTAGCCACTGATTATAAGGATTAGCACAGCGGGGAAATGCTGACGCATTTTTTCACCGCGAAGGCGCAGAGGGGCGCTAAGGGGCGGGCCGCTGGAGAGGCCTGAACCCTATAGGAACCCCATAGGAATTTGCATGTAATAACCCACCTACAGGCGGGTTCCGGTTAAAAAAATCGCCAACGAACTGCCCTCTTTCCGCCAGGGCGTCCCTTTTTTCCGGCAGGGCATGCCCTTTTTTTTCCGGGGTTTCCCCTTGCCCTTCGAGGGGGCGCCCTTCGGCTGGAGGGACTGCCCTTTCCCTACCAGGGATTCCTTTTTATTGGTAAGAGGCTTCCCTTTTCCGGTCAGAGCATGCCCTTCATGCCGGGGGCGTGCCCTTTTGTAATGAGGGGATGCACTTTTGTAAACAGGGAAATGATTTTCAAAGCTGTTGAATTATGGCACGATCAAAAAAATCTTAATTTTCTCACAAAATTGGTTTAAAAATTGATGATGGCTTATTTACCAATGATGATGCCAGTAAGGGCGGTGTTTTTTGAGCCTATAGAACTAATACTACAAAATATTAGCCGCACAAACTACAATTATTAAGGTAACACAGGATATCTTTGTATTGTTAAAATCAAATGTATCCCTTAAAAACAAATAATCCTATGTCAAACACAATTCTACCCACAGATGAGCAGCTTATCCGTGCTTACATGCAAGGCAACCAAAGAGCTCTCGAAACAGTTATCAACCGCTACAAAAGCAAAGTTTTTACCGCCATCAATTTACTCGTAAGAGACCGTTACACGGCCGAGGAGATCTTCCAGGAAATGTTTATTAAAGTGATCAATACACTTAATAATAACAAGTACGAGGAAGAAGGAAAATTTGTTTCCTGGCTGATGCGTATTGCACACAACATGTGTATGGATCATTTCAGGAAAACAAAGACAGCGCCTGTTATCAGGACATCAGATGATGACCGCGATATTCTGAATGATCTGTCTTTTTCAAGTCCTTCTGCCGACTACCGAATGGTACAGCAGCAACGCCATGAAAGAGTAAGGCAGATGCTGGACCTGCTTCCCGAAGAACAGCGTGAGGTGATCATACTGCGCCATTACGCCAATCTTAACTTCAAGGACATTGCTGTTTTGAGCAAGTGCAGCATCAACACTGTTTTGGGTCGTATGCGCTATGGCCTTATCAACCTGAGGAAAATGATTGCTGAAAAACAGCTGGTAATGTAAAAACCGCTGCCCGCACACGCTATTGAACCACTTAAATAAAATTAAAGCCGGCTTTATATGCCGGCTTTATCTTTATAGCAAGTATAGCCGCCATGCAGCACATCGAATTCTTCCATATCGATCATTTTGAGAACAATTACCACCGGGTAAAGCCAGTGCCTGCACTGGAAGATTTCATCGATTTTTTTTGGGAAACAAAATTCGAGCACCTGTGGGAAGACTATCCTAAAGGCTTTTCGGATGCGCTTTTTCCCAACATCGGTTACACCTACTTAATTAACCTGGGCACCCCCTTCGTTATGCAGGTAGATGAGCAGAAATTCCAGATGAGATCGGATGGCTTTTTACCCCGTCACAAGGCTATAGAATGCTACCACCAGCCTGGGAACAAGTTGTTTGGAATCAAGTTCAAGATATCCCCGGTCATCTTTGAGAAGAAGATAAACTTTGCGGAATACCGTGGATATATTTTCCCACTTAGTTACTTAATTGACACAGTTGTGGTGGAAGACCTGAAAAAAGCTGCCTCTTTTGACGGCCGGATACAATTACTAAATGATCATTTTCAAAAAATAGTAAACAAGCATTCCGGCTCATGGCGGCCTGTACAGATCGTTAAGGAAATACTGGATCATTGCAGCCGTAATAATGCTTTTGACCTGCAGATTGAAGAACTGGCGGCTAAGTACCATATCAGCACCCGTACCTTGCAGCGCTATTTTGAAACCGCTACCGGCATCAGCAGTAAAAAAGCCCTGCAGATAATGCGGGCACGAAAAGCCGCCCATCATTTGGCTACTACACCAGGAACGTTTCATTATTCGGTGTATGGCTACTACGACCACAGCCATTTTTACAAACACCTCAAGCAGTTCCTGCATAAAACAACACTCAGCAATCTTCAGCCGCATTTACAGCTGCTGAAAGGAATTCACAAATAGAAAAGGCCGGCTAAAAAGCCAGCCCTTTGGATTTAAAGTATAAGAGAACAAAAACAAAAAACTCCGGAATTTATTGAGGCCCAAATCTGTAACATTGCATAAACTTTATCATGCAGCAACTAGCTCCTTATTTTGGATATGCCGCTTCCCTGTTACTGGCCATCAGCCTGGTAGTTACCAACAGCCTGCGTTTCCGCTGGCTCAATACATTTGGCTGTATCTTTTTTATCATCTACGGTATCCTGCTGCATGCTTTTCCTGTGTTGCTTACCAATACCATCCTGTTTGTTATCAACTTTATCTACCTTATTAAAATATACCGGCAAAATGAAGCTTTTGACCTGGTAGAATTTAAAAGCGATGAACAGCTGTTTCAAAAATTCGTTTCTTTTTACCAGGCCGACATCGAAACTTATTTCCCCGGCTTTACTCCTGAACAAACCGAAGGCAACCTTAATTTTATGATACTGCGAGACCTGGTGATCGCCAATATCTTCAGTGCTAAGATTAACGCTGATGGTACTGCCGAAGTGATCATCAATTTTACTTCTAAAAAATACCGCGACTTTAAGAACGGCACTTACATCTTTGAAAAAGAAAAAGGGTTTCTTATTTCGAAAGGAATACAGCGCCTTGTTTATAAAACCGTATTCAATAAGAGCCACGAACACTTTTTAAAGGTAAATGGCTTTGTAAAAGAGCAGATCAACGGGCAGGACTGTTATGTAAAGCCCCTCCTACCCTCTCCGCCAGCTGGTGGGGAGATAGAGGGGGCTTTTACTGCGCCCTCTGCCTCTCTTCTTCCGAAGCCGTAGTTCTTCTTCTTGCAGCCTGCACTTTATTATTACCAAATCGATAGCTGAACGTTAGATTAGCAACCCTCGACTCCCGGTAGGCATGCCATTTCTCTACATAATTGGTATAGGTGATCACCGCCTTCGGCAAATTGGTCCAGAAGATATCGGTGATGTTGAAACGTAGTGTGCCTTTATTTTTCAAAATGGTTTTTTGTACACCGGTAGATAATCCCCATTGCGGATCAAGTACCATAAAGCCATACTGTTCCCCGGTATTCAGGCTGGCATTCAGTTCTGCTGTCCAGCCTTTTTTAAAAGTGAAGGTATTGTTGGTCCTGATATCGGCTGTAGGCTTACCGCTGTTCAATACAGTGCCGCTGAAATCGCCGTTGAATTTTTGGTAGTAGATGTCTGCATTGTTGATCATGTTCCACCATTTGTTGATGCGTACCGGCAATGCAACGGTAGCGCCGATATAATCAGATGAGGTTAGGTTGATCGGTATCTGCACGGTAACATTATCTGCAGAAGGAATGTTGGGGAATACGGTTTTAAAACGGGCCAGTGTAATATTTTGCGGTTTGGTAGTATGACTGTAATTGACAGAAAAATTAAGATTCTTTACAGTATAACTCAATTCATACGACCAGGTAAGCTGTGGCAATAAACCCGGGCTGCCGGTGGCATAGGTAGTTACATCTATCAAAAATAAAAACGGATTTAGTTGTGAATAGCCCGGCCTGTCTATACGGCGGCTGATAGATAAGCCGATCGTTTTGTCTTCTTTTATTTTATAATTAAAAAATGCGCTGGGGAAGAGCTGGAAATAACTGGAATCGAATGTTACATTGCCGATCTCCTGTTTGGTATTGATATTGGTTTGCTCGCCGCGAAGCCCCAGCTGTATATCAAACTTTTTAAACTCTTTACTGAAATTGATATAAGCAGCGTTATTATTTTCTTTGTATAAAAAATGATTGGTCTTGTTCACATCATTTTGCGGCGTGCCGCTGCTTACATCATAAAATTTAGCATCATTATCTGCCGATACAAAACTTGTTTTAAACCCTGCTTCCCATTTGGCGCCTTTGCTCATTGGATTTACATAATCAACTTTAGCGGTCTTTAAAGTAAGCTTGCCGTTCTGGTCGCCATCCAACGTATAATCGGGTTGCAGGCTGGTGCCATCCAGGTTGTAGTAGCGGGTGGAGTTTACGGTAAGCGATTTAGAATCATACACACCATAATCTGCATCAGCAGTTAACTCTTTTCCGGTGCTGTCGAAAGTATGTTTGAAATTGATGTTGGCTACAAAATTGTTTGCATGATCGTTGTTGGTAGCATACGAACTGAATGTACTTGTCGGTTGTTTTGCCGGATCAATAACAATAGAGCTGTTATCATTCTTGCGGGTATAATGATTGAAATTTCCATTTACCACAAAACCGATAATGCTTTTTTTAGAAGGGAAGAAATCCATTCCCAGCCGTGCAGTATTGGAACTTACCGGCGATTTGGAATAATTATCCTTAAGGTCTCCGCCGTTGTAAGCGCCGTTCTCATAAAAATTCCTGTCGAGCAGCAAATGATTTAAGCCAATACGATAAGCATAATTATAATTGCCGAAAATATTCACTTTCTTATTACGATAATTGAAAGTAGAGCCGATGTTTGCTTTAGGATAAACACCTTGTCCATAACCTGTAGTGAACGTACCATTAATACCCATGCGCTGGTCTTTCTTCATGCGGATGTCGATGATACCCGAATTTCCTGAAGCATCATATTTAGAAGAGGGATTGGTAATGATATCGATACGCTCAATAGCAGAAGAAGGCAAACCTTTCAGGTAATTAGCAAGATCGGCTCCTGTCATCGGCGACGGTTTTCCATCTATCATAATAATAACACCGGAGCGGCCACGCAGGCTGATCACATCATTTTGATCGATAGTGATACCGGGAGAACGTTCCATTACATCCATCGCCGAACTGCCGGAGCTAACGATACTGTTCTCTACATTTACCACAATACGGTCGGATAGTTTTTGAATAAATGGTTTACGGCCCGTAACAGTAACCGCAGTTAATTCATTGCCACCTGCTGCTAGTGATATCTTTGGCAACTGAAGTATGGGCTGATTTTCATTTAAATGAAAAGATGAATTTTGAGATCTGTAATTCACCATACTTACAGCAATAAAGTATTCTCCAAAGCGCACCTTATCAAATTCTGCCAGGCCAGCCTTATCGGTAAGCGAGGTTTTTACAAGTGAAGAATCTTTGGCACTGCGCAGTTCAACAGTAGCGTTTTCAACAGGCGCCTGTTGCTGGTTGGTAATGGTAACAGTTATCTTTCCGCGACTGTCCTGTGCTTTTGCAACAGTATAAAAGCACATAGCGATCATCAGTATTAAAAAAGGTTTCATGACTATACTTTCAACGAAAATCATTAAAAAACGAACCCGTTCGCAGCGTATTTATATTAACTGACTAACGGTGCAGATGAATGGAACTGAGATGGGATAATGATGGCGGGTTTTTACATTTTAATGAGCAGGCATAAGTTTTAAGATTTTATTACAACATACAGCATGTAGGTATAGAAGACCTTTCTTTTACTTTGCGTTCCTAAAACAAATAAGCCATGAAACGATTTTTCACGTTAACTGCCGTGCTTGCTCTTTTACTGCAGGCCTGCGGCCCCAAGATCTACAAAACAGAAGATTTTGAATCCAAAACAGCCAGCCATAAGGTAGTGGCCCTTTTGCCAGCCGATGTTTTTATCCAGCTAAGGCCAAATGAAATGAAAAAGATAACCCGTGAACAGCTTTTGGAAATGCAGCAAAAGATCGGGGAAAGTATCCAGGATAAAATGTATTCCTGGTTCTTAAAAAGAAGCGGCAAATTCAAATATACGGTCAGTTTCCAGGATATAAGCCGTACCAATGCCCTGCTTTCGCAGGCGGGTATTACTTATGATAACATAAAGAATAAAACGAAGGATGAGATCGCCAGGATATTGGGTGTAGATGCAGTAATAACCACCAGGGCCAACATGACTAAACCAATGAGCGAAGGTGCTGCTGTAGCCATCGGTGTATTGTTCGGCTCGTGGGGAACAACCAATGATGTAGAGACATCTATTTATATTAATGAGGGTGCAAAGGGCGACCTGGTCTGGAAATACGATTACAATGCATCGGGTTCAATAGGCAGTGACCCCGGCAGGCTGGTAAATGCACTGATGCGCAATGCATCTAAAAAATTTCCTTATAACGCTAAATAAAGGATATTAAAAAAGCCGCAATACTGCGGCTTTTTCTTTTTGTATAAATATCATTAATTGAGTACCAATACACCTTTGGCGGTAAACTCAATTTCCTTTTTAGGGTCTGTTATCTTCGCAATTTCTTCCTTGCTTTTACCGGCATCTTCGGCATAATGCTTCAGCATTTCAACAGAAGTAACGGTCATTTCTGCGCTGCCGTCCAGTACCACTTCTTTACCTACTATATTTTGTGGCATAAAGAATTTATAATCTTTAAAACGGATCATAATACCATCACCATCGGTTTGCGCCAGTTTCATCCAGCAGCCTTTTTTCTCACATACTGCGGTTACCGTACCTTTTACCTTGCCGGTAAATTTTGGCGTGGTTTCCAGCTTCTCTTCCAGGATATTCACTTCTACAGCATTGGCGGCAGTGGTTTTGGCGCCGTAGTTTACATTTTTGGCAGCGGGCTTTATTTGTGCGCCTGCAGATAAGGATAATAACAGGGCGACGCTGAAGATCAAACGTTTCATATTATAATATTTTATGCAAAAATGCTGTAAAAAGGTCAAATATGGGCTTTTCGCCCCAAAAAATTACCACTTCGTGGTATTGCACAGGTCAAAAAACTAGCGTCTCTTTGTACTGATCTGTATAAAAAAACTAATTAATTCCGTATAAGCTTTAATTAAAAAGCCCGTTTTTACACCCGGCCCGGTCTGAAAACCTAAGGCAAACACCTTAGTAGATTTTTCTCATGCTTGAACAACACCCCGTCCTTAGTCTTCTGGACGGGCTTTTTTTTGCAAAAAGCCAAGTTACAAGACACAAGCTGCAAGCCACAAGTAATAAGGAGAGCTTTTACTTTTTTGGGTTACAGCTTGCGTCTTGTAGCTAATACCTTGCAGCTTTCTTTTCCACCGCTAAAAAAATTATCAAAAAATACTAAAATAATTAGTGTTGATAAAATAAAACCTATATCTTTGGTTCACAAATTACATTTACACGCAAAACCAGATACATCACTTAAAAAAACAAAGACATGAGTAACGCAGAAAAATTAAAGGCGCTGAAATTAACGATGGACAAGATCGACAAGGATTTCGGCAAAGGATCGGTAATGATGATGAATGAGAAGGGGAGTATAGAACAGGAAGTTATTTCTACAGGGTCGATAGGGTTGGATGTGGCATTAGGTATTGGAGGTTTACCCAGGGGCAGGGTGGTTGAAATATACGGGCCTGAAAGTTCAGGTAAAACAACACTGGCTATTCATGTGATAGCCGAAGCGCAGAAAAAAGGCGGCATGTGTGCCTTTATAGATGCCGAGCATGCTTTTGACAGCGTTTATGCACAAAAATTAGGCGTAGATATAGATAACTTACTGATCTCCCAGCCTGATTATGGCGAACAGGCGCTGGAAATTGCCGACAGGCTTATCCTTTCCGGTGCATTGGATGTGGTAGTAATAGATTCAGTAGCGGCATTGGTGCCAAAAGGAGAACTGGAAGGCGAAATGGGCGACAGCAAAATGGGCCTGCAGGCAAGGTTGATGAGCCAGGCATTGAGGAAACTTACTGCTACTATTAATAAAACAAATACCGTTTGTATTTTCATTAACCAGTTAAGGGAAAAGATCGGTGTTATGTTTGGCAACCCCGAAACCACTACAGGCGGTAATGCCTTGAAGTTCTATGCTTCAGTACGTTTGGATATCCGCCGTATGACACAGATCAAAGATGGCGATGAAGCAGTGGGTAACCATGTAAAAGTAAAAGTGGTGAAGAATAAAGTAGCGCCGCCATTCCGCCAGGCAGAGTTTGATATCATATTCGGTCAGGGTATTTCCAAATCGGGCGAAGTGATCGATATGGGAGTTGAACTGGGGATCATTCAAAAAAGCGGAAGCTGGTTCAGTTATAATAATGATAAACTTGGCCAGGGAAGAGAAGCGGTGAAACAGTTAATGCTGGATAATCCTGAATTATCGAATGAGATCGAAAACAAGATCAGGGAAAAGATAAAAGAAATGCAGGCTGCTTAAAAGGGTTAACAGTTGAAAGTAGCCAGCTAAAAGATATCATTCCAAAGCATGCGGCGCAAAATGCAACGTGTTGCGGAGGGATGGGTTAGTAAATAATAGCCGGGATGCGTCTGCATCGCGGCTTTTTTTTGCCACGAATTACACGAATAGGCACGAATAATTTCGAATAAATGATTGTTGATTTAATAGTAATGGTAAAATCGAACGCCTCTCTTAATTTTGCGAATTCAATTACTGATACTTGAACAAACGGACAACTGCACATTTAGCCCTTCTTTTTACCAATCTTTTTTTCGCTATAAATCTTAGTGCAGTAAAACATTTTACCAATACAAACCTGGCCAAGCCTTTTGGTATCAATGTAGTAAGGGTTGGTGTAAGTATGCTCCTGTTCTGGTTACTGTTTCTTTTTAAGCCGGTGAAAATAACTATCGAAAAACAGGATATCAAACGCTTTATTTTATGTGCCATCACCGGCATTGCAATTAACCAGTTACTTTTTTTAAAGGGTCTGTCATTAACCTATTCCATTCATGCTTCGCTGCTGATGCTTACCACGCCGATCCTTATTGTTTTCATTGCCGCCTGGTTATTAAGAGAACGGCTGAGTGCAATAAAACTTATCGGTCTTGCATTAGGTATTGGCGGTGCCGCAGTATTAATATTAGGTAAAGAACGGTCTGGCAATGGCAACGATGTATTGTGGGGCGATGTGCTGATATTGATCAATGCGGTTTCTTATACTTTTTATTTTATACTGGTAAAGCCGTTGATGCTGAAATATAACCCAATAGTAGTGATACGCTGGATATTTACCCTGGGGTTTTTTATGGTGCTGCCATTTGGCTGGACCGAATTCCGGGAGATACAATGGCAAACTTTTACTGCAGTTGATATCACTACTATGATACTGATTGTTGTGGGGGGTACATTTTTAGCATACCTGTTTAACATATACGGAATAAAAGAACTCGGCGCTTCTGTAGCAGGCTTTTATATCTACACACAGCCTGTATTTGCAGCATTGATAGCCAAACTGGTATTGAACGAAAATTTATCCCTGTATAAGATCATGGCAGCATTGCTGATCTTCACCGGCGTATATCTTGCCAATAAACCTGTAAAGAATGCCTGAATATAGTATAGCACATAGTGAAGAAGAGTACGCAGCCGCCGCAAAATTATTTATGGAATATGCGCAATGGCTTTCTATAGATCTTAGCTTTCAGCATTTTGAAGAAGAACTGAAAGAGTTGAAAGAAATGTATAACCCTAATGATGGTGGTATCATTCTTTGCAAAGAAGAAAATAAGTATGTAGCCTGCGTAGCCGTGCGCAGAATTGATAATGAGACAGCTGAGCTGAAACGCATGTACGTACAATCATCGCAGCAGCATAAAGGAATAGGAAAACAATTATTATTAAATGCCTTGCAATTGGCAAAGGACTGTAATTATAAACTTATCCGGCTGGACACATTAAATACAATGACACCTGCAATGAACCTGTACCGGCAAAATGGTTTTTATGAGATACCGCCTTATTATTTCAATCCACAAGACACAGCGGTGTTTTTTGAAAAAAAATTATAGTACAGTTATAGTTTAGGATAATCAAAGAACACAAATTCTTTTTTTGCTTTGGCAAATTCTTTCCAGTTGGCGATATCGGCCCTAACGGAAAAGATGCCACAGGTAGGCATATTATCAATGCTTGTATCTTCTGCCAGGCTGTTTATAAAATTGGTGATGCCCGGGTTGTGTGCAAATACAGCAATAGTGGCAAGATCATCCGGCATTGTACTGATCACTTCGTAAAACACGGGAGCAGGAGCATGATACAATGCAGAAATAAAAAGGATATCGTTTTCATCTTTACCATATTCTTTTGCAAAGAACTCGGCGGTTTTTTTTGCTCTTTTGGCGGGGCTCGATATAAAAGCATCAATAAGCGGCTGCTTATGTTTTAAACGTTTTGCCATCATCGGTGCATCATTTTTACCACGTTCATTTAACGGACGTTCAAAGTCATTACCAAAAAAACTTTGATCGCTTTTTGCATGCCGTATGATGAAAACCGTTTTCAGCAATATGAATTTTTACTAAAAGTAAATACTTTTAAAAGAAACAACCAGCTTTCGGGTGTATTTCTATAAACAAAGCGGCCTCCTGTTTTTATTAGCAGAAGGCCGGTTTATTGATCACTAACTTTTATCTTATTCCTTCACCCTGTTCTGTTCGCTTTCTGCGCCTGATTTACGAGCCTGCTGATTATTTTTGGCACCCTTGCTAAAGCGATAGGTGAATGCAAATACCACAGCACGAAAATCACCAAGATTATGATAGTAGCCTGCGCCGCCTTTCAGGCTGTTAATTTCTCCTGAATTATTTCTGTTACGAAAAATATCAATAAAGTTGATCTTTAAAGAGCCTTTATCTTTTAAGATCTTTTTCTGAGCACTGATATTTACCTGCCCTGTAGCAACAACATTAAATTGCCCATCCAATATTCTTGAGCGATACCGTTCAAGTATCTCCATGCTCCATCCTTTTGTAAAATTGATTTGATTAGTGAGATTGACAGTCCAGAAATCACTCTTAGTATTAACTTCCTCAGTATATATTTTGCTTTGTGTATGCAGGTACACATATTGCACATAAGGCAGCATCGTCAACCATTTTACGGGTTTAACAGTAGCATCTATCGAAAATCCGGCAACATCTTTTTTACCGATATTTCCAGTACGGCTGATGAAAGTATTGCCGCTTAATTCTATCGTTTCATCCATCTCATCTGTTATGTGGTCGTAAAAAACAGAAGTGTTCAGGAAACTTTTATAAGCATGCGAAAGTTCAAAATGTTGTGTGAATTGCGGATTTAAAAAAGGATTGCCTGCATAATAAGTGAATTTATCCAAAGGAGAAATAAACGGATTAAGATCGGCATAATATGGCCTGTCTATTCGTTTGCTGTAAGAAAAATTAAGTTGGTTATTTCCTGCGCTATCCAATTTATAAGATAAAAATACTGTTGGAAAAAGATTGGTGTAATTCTTTTTAAAAGAAGAATCAGGCTTCATGATATTGCCCAACTGATGGCCTTTGGAGATAGTGTTTTCGGCACGTAGGCCCAATTGCAGGGAGAACCTTTTTATTTCTTTGCTGAAATTTAAATAAGCCGCATTGATGTTTTCTTTGTAAATAAAATGATTGCTCTTGTCATAATCCGGGTTAGTACTGTTATTTATAGTGGTAAAATATTGAGCGATATTATCTGTAGTGATATAGCTCGTTTTTATACCGGCTTCTATTTTTGCTGATTTTTTCAATGGGTGTGTATAATCAGCTTTGTAGGAATAAATATCAAGTGCCGAAGGCAATGAGCCAATAAGATCATCTTTTGTTTTTGGCGTATTATCGGCATTAAAGCTTTCATTTTTAAATAACTGGTCGCTTATTGTTGTGTATCGTATATAATCCATGTCCATAGATAATTCTCTTCCAAGACTATCAAATTGATACCGGTAATTCAGGTTGATGCTGTTGCTTTTAAATTTTTCTTTTTCATGATTAACTGCAGTGATGATCGAATCCGGGATATATTGG